>DATFYM010000211.1:0-15101 GCA_035315065.1 Terriglobia bacterium | reverse complement strand
ATTACAGTTGACCCATCCCGGTCACTTCATGCACCATAACTGCGCCAGCGTCGCTTCGCTCCGACCGTGACCGGCATCACGTCGGAACCGGCGCCCGGGATCAAATCGGAATCAGTGACCAGCTTCATCGGAATCAGCACGAAATCTGATATTAAAGGGCAAAGCGACCTCGGCCCGTTCCTCTTTGGAGCAACTCCAGAGCGAGACGAAAGGGGTGCCGGTCTCCGATGAACTGCGGTTCCGCATAGCAACCAACCTTGCTTTGTGTGCATTGATCCTGAACGAGATCGACACCGCCAGGCAGATGTTTCAGGCCGCGCTCGTATATCAACCCGACAGCCCGAAAGCTTTGGCAAATGGGGCACTGGCCGCGCTCCTGGGCAAACAGTTCCAACAGGCACTCGACCTCAGTGCAAAGGCCCGCCGAATTTCTCCAAGAGATTCGCACGCGACCGCCATGCATTTAGAAGCCTTGTATCGCCTCGGACATCAGGCCGAGATCGATCGCCTGATCGCTGAAGAAACCTGGATTGAGGAGGATCCGGAATGCACATTCTCTCTTGGCAAGATCGCATTCGAAGGGGGCAACTTCAGTCGAGCGGAGTCGTGGCTTCGAGCCTCGCTCCGAACCGGCCTCGAAGAGTTTCAAACCTACGAACTTCTTGCCGTAGCAATCATTCGTCCCGTCCAGCAGGCTCTGCGTGACGACCCACCGTTGGTCGAACAATTCGTAGGAGACGCCGCAGGCCGGCTTGCGGAAGGGGAACAACTTTTGACGAAGTCGGCTGCATGCCTGGACGGTTGCGAATCCCGAGAGCTGTTTCACGGGGTCCTGGCTAACAGGGCCAACGTTCGCGGAATGCTGGATCGCGTCGAGGATGCAATCAAGGACTGTGACCGCGTGTTGCTCGAAGATGAAACTCACGATACTGCTTTACACACGAAAGGACTCCTCCTCCTACAATCAAGAAGGTCTTCGGAGGCGATCACCTGTTTCGAAAGGCTGAGCGGCCAAGCGGAAAGGGCATCGGTCGTTGTCCCGCTAGCGCGAGCCTACCTGAACAGTGGTCAGCCACAACGAGTAATCGAACTGCTAAAGCCGCGATGGGAATTGGATGCCTTGAACCCTACCCGTGACATCGATCTGGCCGGCCTACTCGCGCAAGCCTACACAGACACTGGTCGCCCGGCAGACGCTGAGTCAATCCTACACACCCTCATTCCGACAACACCAAGAGATCCGGAGGGTCTGTGTTTGCTCTCTCACCTGCGATACCTCCAAGGAAGGAGCAAGGAGTCGATCGAGCTTCTGCAAGAAGCCCTGACAAACGCGGCCTCAGTAAATCAGCGGAACAGGATTCTACTACAGTTGGCCAACATTCACGGCGCGGTGGGCGAGTGGGCAAGAGCTGCCGAAATCTACGAAGCCATCGTTGATTCGAGTCACGACATCCTCTGCTGCGTAGATACGTAGTCTCCCTCTTCAACTCTGGGTCATACAAGAAGGCCTTGCCAATAGCACAGCAACTCCGAGGCGCTGGCGATCCGATACCGGTTATCAGCGAAATTGAGTCCGTTATTCTGGAGTTCGCTGGCGACCTCGATCGTGCAAGGGACCTTCGCTCTAAACTAGCCCAGGTTGAGCCTGCGAGGGTGATTCATAGGGTGACAACCGCCCTCATTGACATCCGTAGGGGCAACAGGGACTCGGCCCGAAATCCTCTCAGAACTTCGGTTCGAGGAATTAGAGGATGACGCAGAGTCCCTGTTCCACGTTGCGGAAGCTCGGGTCTTTCTCGGACTGCCTGACGTGCTTCGTCTCATTTACAGAGCCAGGAGCCTGGATTTTGGCCGCCCTGAAGCGCACCTGGCTTATATCGGCCTGTTTATGAGCCGCGAAGAGCTGGACAAGGAGCTGCTTCAACCAGCAGTCGCCGGAATTGACACCACCGTGCGCCTGACCCAAAAAGGTGAAACGAAGGTCTTCACCATCCTGGCGCAGACCTCCGTCAACAGGGAACGGGGCGAGTTGACTGCGACAGACCCGCTGGCTCTCGCCCTACTGGGACATAAAAAAGGGGACACAATTACTCTGCGAGAGGGTCCGTATGAAGAGCTCGTCTACGAAATTGCTGATGTGCAGAGCAAGTACGTCTTCGCCTTTCAGGAGAGCCTCAACAATTTTTCCACGTGGTTCCCCGGCAATCTCGAGCTTCAGAAGGTCGAAGTCACGCCCAATGACTTCTCCAAGATTTTCGTCGCCATCGACGAGCGAGACAAGCTGGTGACGACGGTAATGAACCTATACCGTGAGAAGCCTTTTCCCCTTCCAGCCATTGCAAGGCTCAGCGGCAGCACTGTTGTAAGGACCTGGGCCGGACTCATCGGGCGCGCCGACGGATGCGTAATTGCTGGCACCCCTTCGGCCCTCGACGCCTTGGGAGAAGTCCACGCTCTTGCCGCCGTTTCCAGCATCACCCTCGATCTAACCGCATTGTTAACTCTCGGGTACCTTGAGATCCTTGAGAGGCTGAGGCAGAGATTCAGCCAGATTTACGTCCCGCAGTTTGTCCTGGACGCTCTGAATGCCACGTTAGCGCAGGACTACTTGATGGCAAGGCCATTCATGACGGTCGGCAAGGAGGCGGGGAGCTACGTCCGCGCGGATGTCACTCAGGCGAATCTAGACGCGGGACGCAACTTCGTAGAGGCTATGCGCAGTTTTGTCGAGTCCGCTACGGTAATTCCGTCAATCATGGCCCTGGATATTGAACAGAAGCAGTTTGAGTTCCTCACACAAATCTTGGGACAAGACGGGATTGCGGCGGTTTTGGCCGCCAAGGAACGCAGCACGCTTCTGTACTCTGACGACCTACGTGTCCGCCAGATCGCAGCCAAAGAATGGCAGGTCCAGGGAGTTTGGTCGCAGTCCGTGCTGGCTGATATGCGCACTCGGGGACTCGTGACGGATGACGAATATCACGATGCGCTGAGAAAGCTAGCGTTGGCCAATTACCTTCTCGTAAACATGAATGTGGACGACTTTTTCTGGGTTTTGACGCAAAACGCCATGCGCGTGACCGGCGAGGTGAACCGCTTCTTGGCGCTGCTGCAGAGTCCGACCGATGAGAACGCAGCGATAAAGCTCGCTGCTGGTCTACTAAAAAGGGTGTGGCTGGAGCCAGTCATGGACCACCAGAAGCTCCTGCTGCTAGATGCTTTCCTGCAGTCTTTGACGGTCGGTCGATTGAGCGTTCGGGTCATTAGGAAGCTGCGGGCTGTGCTGCAAATTGAGTTCCGACTACTGCCGCTTGCCCTGGCGAAGATCTATCAGAACATAGATCTTTGGCAGCAACAGCATTTCCTGCCGACCGGACCTCTTTAGGAAGGCGTGGCGGCCACGATCCTGCACTATTCCGAATTCGGAATAGCAAGCGCGGGCCCCCCCCCTTGGCCTGCGGCTTTCCCTTCCAAATTAATTCTCGCGGCCTCCCGGCCGGCAGGAAGCGGGGGCGACGCACTGGAAGGTGGGAATTGCGACTCGAAAGGAGGGCCAGCCCATGAAGCCCTACGTCTCCCTGTGGTTGTCGAACCCGACGAAGATGTGTGGCGGGCCGCGACTTGGGGGCATATTGAGGGCACACCGGGGAGGAAGCCCTCAAAAACGTGCAAGAGGTTGCCCAGATGGTGATCGAGGAACTGCTGCCAAGGCAGGACGATGGCGAACGCTTGCCTCCCAGCGTGACGTCTCGACCAACCGATCGTTGGGGTTATGGTATGAGCATCGACTTTTCCCGGATCCCGTCCCTCACCCCCCGCCAGCTCGCTTCCACCCTTCATCAACGCGCCGTGTCTTACGAAATACCTGCTATAATGAACCTGGTCCGGAGCAAAGAAAGATGTCGTCACACGTGATCGAAGGCACATGGGAAGAGATCGAGCGCCATAAGGCGGAACTGATAGGCCGCCACCTGCGGGTTACGATCACCCCTGAAAAGCCGGCGCTTCACAAGCAGAGCGCACGATCCAAGAAATCGGCAGCAGCCACCCAAGCGAAAGGGCTCACCGGTTTCGGAGCCTTCAAAGGCAAAATCGGCAGTTCGGAGGAGTTCGCAAGAGAGAAGCGAGCGGAGATCGAGCGGGAGGAACGTAATTTTTGAACTACGTCCTCGATGCTTGTGCGATGGTAGCCTACACCGAAGGAGAACCGGGTGGGGCTGTCGTCGCCGCTCTACTTTCCGATCCTACCGCCGTTTGTTATGCTCATTCCCTCAATCTGTGTGAAGTCTATTATCAGGCTATACGCCGTTCTGATCCTCGAACCGCGCGGGCAGCCATTGCCTCACTCTACCGAGATGGCGTGCCAGTATTGCAAACAAAGGGCGTCGCGATATGAGTCGACGTTTTTGGCAGCGTGTCGGCGGGCATAAGGCACGGGGCCGGATCTCCCTTCCCGATTGTATCTGCATTGCGCTTGCTGAGGAGCTTTCCGCCGAGCTCGTCACCAGCGATCACGGCGAGTTTGACCCGCTCCTAGCGCTCGGCATCGCTCCCATCAAGTTCATCCGTTAGAAGCCGTACTCAACTCACGGCTGCCGGCTTTGGTCCATCAGTTGCCGGAGATAGCTGTTGATCCGAGTCTGATACCTTTCCCCTGACGCCTTCAGCCACGCTAGGACGTCAGCATCAAGTCGAGTCGTTACCCTGGCCTTCCTGGGTCGATAGAACTTGCCGATCACGGCGTCCGATGGTATCTCCCGAATTTTCAGGGATGTCGGAGAGGTCAATCTCGTCATCCGGCCTGTGGGCCAGAACTTCAAGCTCCTTACGCCTCTTCACCGATAACTTGGACATCGAGTTTCCTTTCATGCCTGGTCGCGGGGCGAGCGGAAATAATGCGGATTACCTCATCGGAATGCTCTTCCCGATACGTGTGGACCACAACCAGAACGATGATGTTCTCGATCGATCCGATTGCGTGCCACCGCTGCTCGGCGTCAGTCAGCCGTTCAACAAACGTGACGCAAAACGGGATGATCGTAAGGCGAGCTGCGCGGGAAGACGAGTTGGGCGGTTTCGAAGTCGATCCCGTGTTTCGCCTTGTTGGTTTCGTTCTTCGCCTGATCCCACTCAAATCGAAGCATCTGTAAGCACATTATAGTACAGACAGGCTGCATGGAGTCAACACCCCCTCTCGATCAACGCCGGGCCATTTTCGCCCCTTGACAAATCTAGTACCCCGCCTTATACTTACTTCGTCGGTTAAGCTAGTCGAGTGGCCGACCAAGGTGTGCCCGGAAATTGTGAAGGGTGAAGGGTGAAGGGTAAAGGGTGAAGAAATTGACGATTGATGATTTTCGATTGACGATTGGAAGAAGGCGCCAGAAGCCAGGGGCCAGGAGTCGAATGAAGAGCAACGGCGATTCACAGATTACCAGATTTGCTCAGATTCTGGCGATGAAAGCGAACCTGATGGAGAAGCTGTTGAAAACAAAACGCTTAAACGAAATTCGATCGATATCTCACGTCTTTTCTGTAAGATGAGCCATTCTCGGGCGATCGAAATATTTGGCGTGGGACCTCTTATTATGTTACAGATAGGTGCTGGTTGGCGGGAAAAACTCACTCGTTCTTTTCCTTCCCGATTGCTGAATTCGGGAACTCGAAAATGGAAACTGGAAACTGGAAAATCGAAATTCGAAACTCGAAAAGACGGGACTCGGGGCTCGCAGAAGCACCCCGAACCGAGGACGAAGCCAAACGAAGCCAATGGACTTAACGCCACTATTGTCAAATAGATAAGACAAAAATGGGAGAAACGAAGCCACTCAAACTATCGGTCATGTTATCAATCGCTTACAGCGATTTCAGGGCCGATTTTCGAGAAGTTTGGACCAGTGAAGGGTTCCTCTGTATTGCCGATTTGGGATGGAGGCCAACAGACCCAAACAAACCCAACACAGCTAACACATTTGTTGTCAATAACATGACGGAGAAATTGGCGAAACAAACCCAACGAACTTATACAATTGTTATCAGTTGGTTACAGCGATTCTAATCCCGATTTGCCGGAAGTTTGGATGGAAGGAAGGTATCTCTCTACCGGGAATTCGGGCTCAGGGGCAGCGTTCCCTGTTCCCAGTTCCCTGTTCCCTATTCCCAGCGCCCTACCCGGCCAGGAAGCGCACCCGGCAACCATGAAAGGGGCATCACATAACGTGGCAAAAGTGACGCGCCCAGCCTGGAATCCTTGGAGGCGGAGAGAGAGGTAACGCCCTGAACGCACCGAATCCTAGTCCCGTCGACGCGAAGCCGCTGGACGCGAAACCGTCGGAGACCAAGCCCAAGCGCAAGCCCAACCCGAAGGCGCCACGCCAGGACGTGCTATTGCTGGAGCCGGACGTCCGCCTGGAAGGCTGCTACGAGGTGGCCCTCGGGTTCACGCCCGAACAAGTCAAAGTGGAAGTGCTGCGCTGCCTCCAGTGCAAGGACCCCAAGTGCATCGACGCCTGCCCCCTGCACATTGATATCAAAGCGATGATTCTCGCCCTGGGCGACGGCGACATCGAAGCGGCTTTTGCCAAGATCAGCGAGCAGAGCCACTTCCCCGGCATCTGCGGGCGCGTCTGCCAGCACGAATTGTTCTGCGAGAAGGATTGCCTGATGGGGAAGAAACTGGAGCCGGTGGCGATCGGCTCGCTGGAGAGGTACATCGCCGACCAGCACCGGGCGGCGGCGCCAACCGAGGCCGAGGCGGCAGGCCCCTGCAATCCCTCGGCGGGACCGGCCACCGGTCCGCGGGTGGCGCTGGTGGGCAGCGGACCCGCCTCCCTGATCACCGCCTTCGACCTGGTGCGCAAGGGCTATCGGGTGACGGTGTTCGAGGCCCTGCACCGGCTGGGGGGCGTGCTGGCCTATGGCATTCCCAACTTCCGCCTGCCGCGCGAAATCCTGAACGAGGAGATCGAGCGCCTGCGCCGCATGGGGGTGGAGTTCCACACCGACTTCATCGTGGGCAAGACGGCTACGCTCGACGAGTTGTTCGCGGCGGGCTACGCGGCGGTGTTCCTGGGGACGGGTGCGGGCCTGCCGCACCTGATGGGCATTCCGGGCGAGAACCTCACCGGCGTCTACACGGCCAACGAGTTCCTCACCCGCATCAACCTGATGGAGGCCTATCGCTTTCCTGAAGCGGATACGCCGGTGCGCGTGGGCCAGCGCACGGTGGTGGTGGGCGGCGGCAATTCGGCCATGGATGCGGCCCGCTGGGCGCGGCGCTTCGGCAGCGAGACCACCATCCTTTTCCGGCGCGGGCGGGCGGAGCTGCGGGCGCGGGTGGAAGAGATCGGGCACGCCGAAGAGGAAGGCGTCCACTTGGAGTTCCTGGCCGCCCCGACGCGACTGTTCGGCGACGCGCAGGGCAACGTGTGCGAGATGGAGTGTATCCGCATGACGCTGGGCGAGCCGGACGAGTCCGGGCGGCCCTCGCCGGTGCCCCAGCCGGGGTCGGAATATCGCGTCCCGGTGGATACGGTGGTGATGGCCATAGGCCAGAGCCCTAACCCCACGGTGCAGCGCGCGACCCCGCAACTGGCCACCAGCCGCGGCAAGGTGGTGATCGACGCCAGTGGCGAAACCAGCCTGCCGCACGTCTATGCGGGCGGCGACGTGGTGCGTGGCGGGTCGACGGTGATCCTGGCTATGCGCGACGGGCGGGCGGCGGCGGCGGCCATCGATCGCGCCCTGCGTGAGCAGCAGTCACGCGATGGCGGGCCAAATGGAGCCGGCGGGACTGTCGCCGCACCGGAGCACGCTGTGAAGACCATAGCTCCGGCATCGCACGGATACCGCGTGATCGAGAAGCGATGGCTGACGCCGGAGGTGGCGTGGCTGGAGATCGAGGCGCCGGAGATTTCGCACCACTGGAAGCCCGGGCAGTTCGTGATCCTACGGCCCACGCCGGAGAGCGAGCGCATCCCGCTGACCATCGTCGACGGCGACCCGAACAAGGGAACCATCGTTCTGGTGGTGCAGGTGTTGGGAAAGACGAGTCGCGCCACGGCGTCGCTCGAAGCCGGCCCCCACGGCGACGCACTGGCCGACCTGCTGGGGCCGCTGGGCCTGCCGGCGACAGTGGAACGCGTGGGGCACGCGGTTTGCGTGGCGGGCGGTGTGGGCGTGGCCGAACTGCTGCCCGTGGCGCGCGCTTTCCGGGAGGCCGGCAATCGCGTGACGGCGCTCTGCGGGGCACGGTCGGAAGCGCAGATGATCCTCGACGCGCAACTTCACTCTGCGGCCGACGAGGTGAGGTGGTCCACCGACGACGGCTCGGCGGGATTACACGGCACGGTGGTGGATCTGACGCGCGACTGGCGGGCCGGCCAACCCGCGGCGCCCGACCTCGTCCATGTAATCGGGCCCATCCCCATGATGCGCGCGGCCGCTGCGCTGACGCGCGAGTGGGGCGTACGGACCCTGGCCAGCCTCAATCCCATCATGGTGGACGGCACGGGGATGTGCGGCGGGTGCCGGGTCACCGTGGGCGGCAAGGTGAAGTTCGCCTGTGTCGATGGGCCGGAGTTCGACGCGCACGGCGTGGACTTCGACGAGCTGGCGCGGCGCAATCGCGCCTACGCGGCGCAGGAGCGCGTCAGCCGCGAGGACGAGGCGTGCAGGCTCGGCCTGAAGTAGGGAACAGGGAATAGGGAATAGGGAACAGGGAATAGGGAGCAGGGAACAGGGAATAGGGGACAGGAAAAAGCGGAACAGGGAAGAGCTACCCAGACCCATTCTGCTGTTCCCTATTCCCTGTTCCCTGTTCCCTACTTGCTACTGGTCGTGAATGGTGACTACTTCCCGAACCTCGAATTCGCGGGCGCCGTTGGGCGTGACGATGCGGACCGTGTCGCCTGGCTGCTTCCCCATGAGGCCGCGGCCAATAGGCGACGAGGTGGAGATCAGCCCCTTGGCCACGTCGGCTTCTTCCGTGGTCACCAGGCGGTACTCGATCTCGGAGTCGCGGGAGAGGTCGTAGAGAATCACCTTGGATCCCCAGGCGATCTTGTCCTTGGGGATGTTGTTCATGTTGATGAGCGACAAGTCGGCGACCCGCTGCTTGAGCTGGACCAGTCGCGCCGCGACATATCGCTGGCGCTCCTTGGCCATCTGGAATTCGGCGTTCTCACTCAGGTCGCCGTGGGCACGGGCCACCTTGATTTCTTTCGGCAGCTCGTGGTTAAGCTCGTGCTCCAAAGCTTGTATCTCATCTTGAAGCTTCTTCACGATGTCAGAAGGCATAGGAATGCGTCCGTTATTCGGAAATGGCGCCTCTTCTATGATAAGAGAAACCGGGCAAAGGCACAAGACGAGTCAAAAGTCGAAAGTTGAAAGTCGAAAGTGCAAGAAGGCCCCGTGATTCTTGACTTTTAACTTTCGACTTTGGACTTTGGACTTTCGCCTCGAATAGGGTATTGACATGAGACTTTGGATCTTAAGCGCTCTCACGTTGCTCTGCTCCCCCGCTTTCGCGTTTCAAACCCAGAGTTCAGCCATCCCGCACCTGGAAAAACACGGAACGGCCACCGAACTCATTGTGGACGGTAAGCCGTTTCTGATGCTCGCGGCCGAACTGCACAACTCCAGCTCGTCGAGCCTCGATTACATGCGGCCGATCTGGCCGCGGCTGGCAGCAATCCCGTTGAATACCGTGCTCACGCCGCTCTCCTGGGAACTGGTTGAGCCCCAGGAAGGCAAGTTCGATTTTACTCTTCTCGACGGCTTGATTCAGGATGCGAGGCGAAACAATCTGCGCCTCGTCTTTCTCTGGCTCGCCAGTTGGAAGAACGGAATGTCGAGCTACGCTCCCGTGTGGGTGAAGCGGGACACAGGGCGGTTTCCGCGGGTCATCGAGAAGGACGGCAATCCGGTCGAAATCTTCAGCCCGTTGGGCACGGAAACCAGGGATGCCGATGCCCGCGCCCTCGCTGCCGTCATGCGCCGCATCCGCGAGGTGGATGGCGACGCCCACACGGTCCTGATGATGCAAGTGGAGAATGAGGTCGGGGTTCTGGGAGATTCCCGCGACCGAAGCCCCGCTGCCAACCAGGCATTCGACGGCCAGGTTCCGAAGGAGTTGATCGCCTATCTCGAGCAGCATCGAGATACATTGATTCCGGAGTTCCGCCAGGTTTGGGAAGCGGCCGGGTCAAAGGCGTCCGGCGCCTGGCAGGAGGTGTTTGGCGCCAGTCACGAGACCGACAAGATCTTCATGGCCTGGCACTACGGTCTATACGTCAACCACGTTGCCGCCGCCGGAAAAGCCGAGTATCCGATCCCCATGTATGTGAACACCTGGCTCGCAGGTCCCAAGGCTTCCCCCGGCCAGTATCCCAGTGGGGGCCCCTTGCCCGAAGTGATGGACCTCTGGAAGGCGGCAGGCGGCGCCATCGACATCTACGCGCCCGACATCTATGCGGCGAACTTCGCCGAGTGGTGCGACCGATACAATCGCGCCGGCAACCCGATGTTGGTGCCGGAAACCAGAGGAGGCGCGGCGGGCGAAGCCAACGTGTTCTATGCCCTTGGCGAGCGTAATACGATCGGGTTTTCGCCTTTCGGAATTGATTCCTGGCAGGACCCGGATAACGATTTGGGCAAGAGCTATGAGGTTTTGGCGCAGGTGGCGCCGATCGTCCTGAAGCACGAAGGCACGGGAGAGATGGCCGGGTTTCTGCTCGACAAGGACCATCCCCAGACTACCGTGGAGATGAACGGATATCAGCTTGCGGTGAGCCTGGATGAAATCTTCGGCGACGAAGCCAAGACCGGATACGGGCTCATCATTGCCACCGGTCCCGATGAATTCTTGGGCGTTGGCCGCGGATTTCGGGTCTTGTTCTCGCCCAAAAGCGCCGGACCCCCTCATGCCGGCATTGGTTACATCGAAGAGGGAACCTTTTCCAATGGGACCTGGATACCGGGCCGGCGGCTGAACGGCGATGAAAACGATCAAGGCAAATTCTGGAGAGTGGCGCCACAGCGAATCAACGTGGAGAAGGCGGTGGTTTATCGTTATCGGTAGACGGTAGTCGGTAGACGGCATGAAGGAAGTCTTTCCCCCTCCTGCCGTCTGCCGTCTATCGACTACCGTCCAGCGCCTGATAGGCTAGTCGGATGGCTTTCCCGTCAACATCCAGGTCGCCCGTGGGATGAAGCTGTCCCATGAAGATGGCGATCATGTCCTCCTTGGGATCGATGACGAAGCTGGTATAGAAGAATCCGCCCCAGTAATACGCGCCCAGCGAGCCTAGTTCAGTCAGATACTTGGAATCGCTGGTAACGCCGAAGCCGAGCCCGTAATCGAACCCATCGGTCTTGCCCTGGGTGTGGTTGAGGGTCATCAATTCCACCGACTTCCGGCTCAGGACGCGTGTCCCGTTCAGCTCCCCGCCGTTCAGCATCATCTGGCAGAACCGGTAGTAGTCTTCCGCCGTGGAGCACAGGCCGCCTCCGCCGGAAAAGTACGTTCTCGGCCCTCGATACGGATAATCCGCCGAGTAGGCAAAATTGCCTTCCTTGATCACCTTGCCCTCGGCAAAGGGTTGGAGTCCCTTGTCAGCATAATAGGTGTACGCGGTGGCGAGGCGCGCCACCTTGTCGCCGGGCAGGAAGAAGTACGTGTCTTTCATTCCCAGCGGCTTGAAGAGCCGCTCCTCCAGGAACCGGTCCAAGGGCATGCCGGAGACCTTCTCCACCAGGTAGCCGAGCACGTCGTCCGACAAGCTGTACTCCCAGGCATCGCCCGGCTGAAACAGCAACGGAAGTGCCGCCAGCTTTTTCACCGAATCCCCGGTGGACCCTTCCTGCTGGAGGATCCCGGTGCCGAGCTTCGCCTCGTCATAGGCTTTGCCTAACCGGGCATTCCAGGGATAAGTCAGCCCCGACGTGTGGGTGAGCAAGTGGAAGATGGTGATGGGGCGTTTAGCGTCGACCAGGGCACCGGGCGGAGAAGTCTTGTCCTGAGGAAAGGGCGGGTCCAGGACCTTCATGTTCTTGAATTCCGGAATGAAGTCGGAGACCGGCTCATTCAGGGTGAAGCGGCCTTCTTCGTACAACATCATCACCGCGGCGGTCGTGATCGGCTTGCTCATGGAGCAGATCCGGAAGATGTTGTCCGCGCTCATGGGCTTCTTGGCTTCCCGGTCGGCCATGCCGAATGCCTTGAAATAGGCGATCCTGCCGTGGCGGGCCACCAGGCTTACGGCGCCGGCGACGCGCCCCGCGTCGATGCTTCTCTGGATGGTCTCGCCGATACGCTCCAGACGCTGCGACGAGAGGCCCACCTCTTCGGGCGAAGCGATTGGGCCCGGTGCGCTCGCTGAGGCGGCGATGGCTGCCGTCGTCGCACCCGGGGGGACCTCCAGAGGGACGAAATTCGAACGCGTCTCGGATGGGATGACTAAGCAAAGAGATAACGCCAAGCCGGCGAAGACCACGAATCCTTGCCAGAGTTTTCTCATCGATCTCACCTCATCAAGCCAGAAATCTCGGCCGGCTCGACCGGCGCTGCACTACTATGAGCAGCAAGACTCTACACCCAACGGCCTCGGTTCGCAACGCTTCCGTCGAGGGTGAGCTTTCTTCTGGGTTGCTACGTCCGCGCCAAATTGGCTGCGTGACCGGCGTCACATCAATGGAAGCTCAACTCTGCCACGATTCCGGCCGTCAGCGCGGACTACAGTGCTCCGCGTAAGTTGCCGGCGCGTGGTTGCGTTCTATTCCGGTGGAGAGCGGCGGCGGTTTCCCGGACGATGGGAGAGTTGAACATGGCTGGAAGGCGATGGAGTGCGGTCGCAGGAGTTGCCAGCGCCGCTTTGTGCGTGATGACGTTAGGGTGCGGCGGAGGCAGCACGAGTCAGGGGCCGACGGAACCTGCCGGCCCGGCGATCACCGGAGTATCGGTAACTCCGAGCTCGCCGACGGCGACCATCGGCACGACTCTGCAGCTCAGCGCCACGGTGAGCGGGACGGGCAGCTATAACACAGAGGTGAACTGGTCGGTGGCGGGGCCGTCGAACTGGACGGGCAGCGTGGGCTCCGTCAGTAGCTCGGGGCTTTACGAGACTCCTTACCCCGCGCCCGCCTCGGTCGCCGTGACGGCGACGGCCGTTGGCGATGCAACCAAAATGGGCACCGCGACGGTGACGCTACAGCCTGCGGCGGCCGCGGCAGGACCGGCGCTGACGGTGGACGCCGGCAACCAGACGCATCCCATTAATCCCTACATCTATGGCATGAACGCGTACCAGTTTGTCAATTCCGTGGACGGGCCTGCCAACCCTGCCGTCATTCGCTGGGGTGGAGACAATACCTCCCGTTACAACTACCAACTGGGCGTAAGCAACGATGCCGCCGACTATTTCTTCGAAAACGAACCCAACTCCTACGGCGTGGGGCCCACGGGCGAGTTCAACGACCTGGTCACAAGCAACAACTCGATCGGGGCCATCACCCTGGGCACGGTCCCCGTGCTCGGCTGGGTGGCAAAGGACAGCACGTCGTGCGGGTTCCCGGCGTCGAAGTATCCCAATCAGCAGCATGTGGACGCCACCAGGGGTTGCGGCAATGGCGTGTACCCCGACGGGGTCGAAGGCTGCACGAATTCAAATGGGTGCAACATCACGGGAAACGATCCCACCATCACCAGCATCGCGGAGGGTCCCGCGTGGACTGGCAGTTGGGTGACTTCTCTGGTACAGAAGTTCGGTACGGCGGCGAACGGCGGCGTAGCCATCTACGACCTGGACAATGAGCCCGACTGGTGGGACGCGACCCACCACGACGTGCATCCGTTGCCCTTCACCTACGACGAGGTGACCAACAACGACATTGCCACCGCATTGGCCATCAAGGCTGCCGATCCCACCGCCGAGGTCGCCGGACCGGTGATCTCCTTTTGGTGGGCTTTCTTCTATTCGAAGCAGGACATCGAGAGCGGGTGGAGCACCGGGCCCTGTTATGTGCCTTGGGACAATCCCGTCGATCGGAAGGCGCACGGAGGCACCCCCCTCATCGAGTACTATCTCCAGCAATTCGCAGCGTACGCGGCCGCGAACAACACCCCCCGCCTGCTGGATTACCTGGACCTGCACACCTATTTTGGGGCTGAGTATAACGGCTCGGGCGTCGGCCTCGCGACCGCGGGAGACACGGCAGAGCAGCAGGCGCGGCTTAACTCGACGCGCGTCTTCTGGGATCCCACCTATACCGATCCCAATTACCCTCAACCCAACTACGTCACCGACTCCAACTACACTTCAAGCTGCTCGCCCCCGCTTCAGGCTCCGCAAGTGATTCCGATGATGCAGAAGTGGGTGGCCGACAACTATCCCGGCACCAAGACGGCGATCTCGGAGTACAACTGGGGAGGCCAGGAGCACATCAACGGCGCCCTGGCGCAGGCCGACATTCTTGGCATCTTCGGCGAATACGGCCTCGACCTGGCGACTCTATGGGGTCCTCCGGACGCGTCTCAGGTCCCCGGCCTGATGGCATTCGAGGTCTACCGCAACTACGACGGAGCGAACTCGAAATTCGGCGACATTTCTCTGGCCTCGACCAGCGCCAATCAAGGTATGCTCTCGGTCTACGGGGCGCTCCGCCCTTCCGACAACGCCGTGACCGTGGTGGTGATCAACAAGACTTACGGCGACCTCACCAGCACTCTCTCGCTCGCGAACCTCGCCCCGAGCGGCCCCGCGAAGGCCTTCCTCTACAGCAACGCGAATCTGGCCGGAATCGTCGCGCAGCCCGATGTGACGGTGACCCCGCCGGCGACGGGGAGCACCACCAGCACCCTCAGCACAACCTTCCCCGCACATTCGATCACCCTCCTCGTTGTGCCCAAGGTGTAAGGGTCTTTTCGCAAACTGCCCGCAGGTCTCTCCGCCATAATGCGCGAAGCGCCTTGATTCCATAATGGCGTCGGCTCCTTCCAACCGGTAAGCTTGGTAGTGGTCACGACCAAGGCTGCCGGGAAAGGAGCCGAACATGTTAATTATCGGATGTGATTTGCACCCGCGCCACCAGGAAATTGCGATGGT
>DATFYM010000210.1:0-19046 GCA_035315065.1 Terriglobia bacterium | reverse complement strand
CTGCATCGCCGAGGCGGGAAGAGCTGGATGGCCGGGGCAGCCGCGCCAGCCAGTAACTCTTCCAGACGCCGGCGCCGCTCCGTGAGGGGCGCGTCCAGCAAGACCCCCTCGTTGTGGTAGAGGAGGTCAAAGGCAACGAAGCTGACCGGCACTTCCAGCGGCAGCCAAAGGTCCGGTTGGCGGCGACCCAGGCGCTGCTGCAGCACGGTGAAGGGCAGAGGACGACCGGCGCGCCAGGCGACGATTTCCCCGTCGAGGACGAACTCGCCGGGCAGGGCCTGGAAGGGCAGGCTCAGCTCGTGGAATTCCACGATTTCGTCGAGCGTGCGGGAGAAGAACCTCACCTTAGTCTCGCGCTTGTGGACCTGGGCGCGAATCCCATCGTACTTGTCTTCCACGAGAGCGCCGTCCGGAAACGATGCCATCAGGTCCTCGGCAGTCGCCGCCGGGCTGGCCAGCATAAAACCGATGGGGTGAAACAGCCGGAGCTTGGCGTCGGCCAATCGGTCAGCGGCAGCGAGCATCAAGGTGGCGCCGATGTCGCCGGTGAGCATGTTGGCGCGCCGCACTTCGACCAAAGGCCGGCCAAAGGCGTGGGCGATTGCCTCCTCCACCAGACTTTCCTTGAGGCCGATGCGCAGCTCGCCGGTGAGAATCTTGACGATGTACTTGGCCTCCAGTGGACGAGAGCGCCGGAGCAATGCCTCCAGCCGATCCATTCGCGGCGAGAGGCCCCGAACTTCGGCCAGCTCGTCGAAGGCCAATTGGAGTTCCCTCAGCGTTAAGCCCTCGGCGCTTGTCTTGCCCGCGAGCACCTCCCGCGCCATGTCGCCGAGGTCGCCGTGCCGGCGGTAAACTTCTTCCAGCGTTGCGCGCTCTGCGCCTGCCAGTTTGCTCACCACCTGCCAGATGAGCGAACCGCCTACCTGTGTCGTGCGTTCTTCGCGGCGGGGATACGCCTGACCGGTGAAGAAAAGCGCCGCGCGAGCCGCGTCGTCGAGAGGCACGGAGCGCAGATACTCGGCCACCAACCGGACCTTTTCGGTCTTTCGGGTGGTACTTCCCACCGCCTCACAGACTTTCGCGAACCCTAGCATACGCGTGTTTTCCCGGTAGCATAAGGAAAGCTATTTTAACGTCAAGTCGTGGGAGAAATCTTGCCGTCAGGCGTTGCGGACCTCCAAATAATCACCAGACTGACGATAGCGCTGATCGCCAAAATTGTTACAATAGGGAGTGTCGCTACGACGGCAGTGCATCTGAGGTTGGGGCCAGGAATGTCGCTAGGTTTTACCGAGAAGTACGACGTGGTGGTGGTGGGAGCGGGTCACGCCGGCTGCGAGGCGGCGATGGCGGCGGCGCGCATGGGCCTGAAGACCGCTCTCTACACCATCAACCTCGACCTCGTCGCGCAGATGTCGTGCAACCCGGCGGTGGGCGGGATCGCCAAGGGACACCTGGTGCGCGAAGTCGACGCCCTGGGCGGCGTGATGGGCGAGGTGATCGACGCGGTCGGCATCCAATTCCGGCTGCTCAACACCAGTCGCGGACCCGCTGTCTGGTCGCCACGCGCCCAGGCGGACAAGAAACAATATCGCATCAAGATGCGCCAGGTGCTCGAAGCCGAGCCCAACCTGCGCATCAAGCAGGCGGAAGTGGTGGACCTGCTGCTGGAAGAAGTTCCGGGCCCAGCTTACGTTTACGACGCCGGCCGCCCCGAGATGCCGCCGCGACGCGTGAGGGGCATCCAACTGCGGGACGGGCGCACGGTGGAAGCGGGAGCCGTGGTGATCACCACCGGCACCTTCTTGAACGGGCTCATCCACTGCGGCGAGCAGACCTACGCGGCGGGCCGCTCCGGGGAACCGCCCTCGGTGATGCTGGGCGAGGCGTTGCGACGGATCGGCTTCGAGTGCGGGCGCCTCAAGACCGGCACGCCGCCGCGGCTCGACGCGCGCACCATTGACTTCTCCCAGTTTCAAGTGCAGGCGGGCGACCCGACGCCGACGCCGTTCAGCTTCCGTACGCGGGCCATTAGCCAGCCGCAGACGGTCTGCTGGATTGCCTACACCAACGCCGCGACACATCGCCTCCTGCGCGAGAACCTGCACCGCTCGCCGCTCTATTCCGGCCAGATCAAGAGCATCGGCCCGCGCTACTGCCCGTCGATTGAAGACAAGGTGGTGAAGTTTGCGGACAAGCCCCAGCACCAGATTTTCCTGGAGCCCGAGGGTCTCGACACCAACGAGATCTACGTGAACGGCATGTCTACCTCCATGCCCATCGACGTGCAGGTGGCCATGGTGAAGTCGATCCCCGGACTCGAGAGCGCCGACATGATCCGGCCCGGCTACGCCATCGAGTACGACATGGTGCAGCCGACGGAGCTGAACCCGTGGCTGGAGACCAAGAAGATTCAGAACCTGTTCCTGGCCGGGCAGATCAACGGGACCACCGGATATGAGGAAGCCGCCTGCCAGGGCATCATGGCCGGTATCAATGCCGGGCTGCGCGTGCAAGGGAAGGACCCGTTGGTCGTCGAACGCGCACTGGGCTACACGGGCATTCTGATCGATGACCTGGTCAGCAAGGGCGTGGACGAGCCTTATCGCATGTTCACCTCGCGCGCGGAGTTCCGGCTGCACCTACGGATCGACAATGCCGACGAGCGGCTGACGCCGATCGGCTACCGCGTCGGCGCCATCCGACAGAAGGACTATGACGCTTTCGCCGCCAAGCAGCGTCGCATCGCGGCGATGACGCGGTTTCTCGCGAACACGCGGCTCGGTCCGGCTTCCCGCGCCGGGCGCGAGGTTTATGCACGGCTCGACATGATGGCCGGCGACCGCTTCCTTGGCGCTTCCACGCTCACCGGCGAGGAACTCCTGAAGCGCCAAGACGTCAAGATCGACGACCTGATGGAATGGATCGGCGAGGGGTTGAGGCAAACTCCGACTGTAGCGGCGGTGTCCTCACCGCCGACGGAGAACGAAGACAGCTATATAGCCGCGGTCGCTTCCGGCGACAGCTTGCTCCTCCGCGAAGAGGCGCGCCGCATCGAGACCGACTTCAAGTACGAGGGCTACCTCCAGCAGCAGGAGAAACAGATCGAGCGCATGAAGCGCGCTGAAAGCCGGCGCATCCCGGACTGGTTTGATTATGGCAAGGTTTCCGGACTCTCGCGCGAAGTGGTGGAGAAGTTTACTCGCGTCCGCCCGCTCACCCTCGGCCAGGCGCTGCGCATCCCGGGCATCACGCCGGCGGCGGTGTCGCTGGTCGACGTCTATATCGAGATTTTCCAGCACCGAGCCACAGAGCATGCCTCGGCCTAGCGACCTATCCCGCGTGATTCTCGACAAGACCTCCTCCCCCGCCCCTCGGCCCCAACGGGGCAACGGGAGGAGGCCTCAAAATCAGCGGGTTCGGGTGAGATCCCCCCTCGCTTAACCAGCGCGTCGCAACCCGATGTGCAATACGGCAAGAATCCCTATCAGGGCGGTACCCATAAGGAGCACCGCGCTGGGTTCTGGAACCGTTCCCATCACGTCAAAGGCACCGATTGGGCTATAGGACTGGGCTATCCAAGTTACTCCGCCGTCGGCAGAGATCGCCCCGGCACCGCTCGAGCCGGTGATATTCGCGTTCCAGGCTTCCCAGGTAACACTATCGGACGCTGGAGCCAGGTAATAGGTGCCGCCGATCTGAAGCACCACGCCCACAGAATCGAAAACGGTAGAAATGGTGCAGCAGGTCCCGTAGCCAGGCAGATTGTTCACGGCCCACGATTCCAGCACCGCCCCGGGCGCGCCTCCGTTATCAGCATACAGGCTCAGGGTCATGGAATTGTTGCCCAAGATGACCCCGTCCGCGATGTCGATTTGCGTCAGGTTGATGTTCTGGCCGGTGGCGTTCGTGAACGCCATGGCCTGAAGAAAGTTGGACCCCAAGAACGAATTAGCGCCAGATTCGGTAATGCCATTGTTGCAGCAGTCATAGGAGTTGCCCGCCCCAAAGTTGCTATAGACCGTGACGGTTTCGGCCCGGGAAGCCAAGGGCAAAGCCACCCATGCTATCGTTAAAGCCGTCGTGCAAAGCAGCGCGCGCCTGAGTCTCGACATTATCCCTCCTTGTGGGCAGGGCGGGTGATTCATCGCCCGCCCTGCGTCCGTGTCAGATCAACGTTCCTGTGGTCTCCCGTACTCTCCCCGCAGGGCTAGAACGCATTCACGAAAGGTAGCCCGTTCGGTGTTCCCAAGCCTGTCACATTGTCCCAGCCGGGGGCTGTGAACAGCGAAGAGTCTGTGCCGAACGTCAGGACATACCAGCGGGTGCTCGTGCCGTTGTACAGGGCACTAAAGAATGGAGTAGCGGATCCGAGCGGTTGAGCCAATTGAGATGCGGTTTCAGCGGTAGTCCTCCCGCCCGCGCTGGCGATGAAGCCAAACACGTTAAAGGCAGGGCTTGGCGGTACCACATCAGTGATGGCGCCGGCCGGCAAACTATAGAGCGACTGGGCCGCCTGGCCCAGTGGGACCCCGACCTTTTCGTTGACAATGGCCCACATCGCGGAGAACATCGGGCAAGCGAGACTGGTGCCACCGATCACGTACACGTTCAGGCTGTTCCCCGAGCCGCTGCAACTGCCGGTATTGCAGATGACCTCCACGCCCGTGTAGGGGTCAGCAAGATAGGAAATGTCGGGCACCTTGCGGAAACTGCCGGGCAGGCTGTTCTGGAATGCCGGTTTGGTATAAACCGCACTGGTGCCGCCGCCGGCACCGTAGACGAAGCCCAAATGGAGAGGGGGATTGACCGGAGTATTGTAGCCCTTTGCGTCCGTAACGTTAGCAACCCTAGTCTCGTTATTCCCCCAGCCGGTCTGGAAGAGCATGGTATTATCGGCCTTCAGCGCCAGGCTGGTCCCACCGACCGCCGTCGCGTAAATTGAACTCGCCGGGTACGACACATCGGTAAACCTCTCGATTGCCGCAAAGTCGCCGCTGTCACCGCTAGAGTAGTTCACCGAGATGCCCAGCGACCCTGCGAAGAGAAGTAAGTCATCCAGAGGTGTAAACGGGCTCCCGCCGAGGTTGGCTTCCTCAGTTCCGTAGCTGTTGGAGATGACATTCCCTAAGCCGTTCTCTACGGCGAAGGCGATCGCTGCATCCAGATCGCCGAAGCTGCTGCTGGGGGCTTCGACCAATGCGATGTTGGCGCCCGGAGCTACCGAATGCGACCACTCCACGTCGAGCGTGGTCTCGCCTGCCCAGCCGGAGTTGAAGCCCGGAGTCCCACCGGGCTGATAAATGGTCAGGTTCAGTGGCGCCAGTCCGTAAAAGCCAGAGAAGACAGATGCGTCGGTCCCAATCGTAGGCGACCCGTATGCGTCCACGATCACGACGGTTTGCCCTGTGCCGTCCAGGCCGGCCGCATAAACACCATTCAGGCCGTAGGCGGTTTGTACTTCACTAGGTTGATAGCCGCAGGGCGGCAGATTAGGCTCTGGACTGGTAATGTCCGACCCGTACCTGTTGCCGCTGTAAAAGGCTTTGGGCAGGGCGCCGTCGGTGCTGAGGCTCACCGTCTGAGGTGGCCGGAAGCAATTCGCTGCAAAAAACGCTCCGTGCGGCGTCGCCGAAAGCGAAACCGCAGGGAACGGTTGGCCGGTTTCAGGATTCAGCGGCCGCGCGAGGTGGGGTTTGTAACCATAATCGGTCAACCCGCTCACTCTGCTAACGAGTGGGGCGATGGATCGTTCGAGCACAGGATCGGTCGTGTTCGACCGGTAGGTCTCCCCACGCACATTGAATCGACGAATCTGCGTCTGGAAGGCCTTCTGAACGTCGGCGACACTTCCTTCTGCTTTCACATAAAGGTTACGTTCGCCAACCGAAACGACATTAAGGTTGTGGGCCGAAAGGAACTTCTGTACCGTTGCGGCCTCTTCCGCCGTCGGGCCGTACCTCGCACTGAACTCTTCCCGAGTCAGCCAGGAGTGATAATGCCCGGATGTGGGATCGTGTTGCTGCCTCACTAATTCCCGCAGCGACTCCACATTGTGCATCTGCAGCCAGACGTGAATGGTGACCGGCTTCGACAACTCTTCCGAACCAAGATCATTAGCTGTCGAGACGAAGCGGGGGGTTTGACCGATCAGGATCCGGCCGTTTCTCTGTGCGACCGATACCGGACCTGGTACGAAACAAAACAGCAACGTGAAGACAACCGCGAAACGGAGCGTCCAGGTTCTCATAAGATTTCACCTCATCTCCTGTAGACTATCGAACCTTCTCCTCAACATGATTCCTTTTTACGGAAGCGCAAAAGGTCGAGGACCAAGCCGCGAACCGCTCGGTCGTACGAACCGTGAACGCGCCGCGCGCTATCATTGCCGCTCATCAGGAGCCCCGACTTTGTGTTGGCGAATTGACTCCAGACAGGCATAGCCGATGAGATTAGCGGGCTTTCCGCAACCATCGGTTGCATTGTGGGGGAACACAACCAGGAGGTTGCGTGCTTCGCTTTCAAGAAAGTCCTTTCCGTTCGGTCGGCTAGCCCGGCTTCCGAATTGCCCCGGCTCAGGCCTGGAAGGGGTCCCCTCCCCGTTTACAATCGTCGTGAAGCCCTGACTCTACTTATTTGCGAATCGGCGCTGCGCGCCAAGCGAACGTGCAAAACCCAATCCCTACAACCCGACCGGCACAATAACCGCCTCCCGGGTTTTCGTCAATAGCACCTAAGTGCCATGCGCATATAGCACCTTAGTTCCATGAACCGCCCCGTTAACTAGAAAAGAATACACAGCCGCCCGCCCGCGAATGGACCGCTTGGCGGGGCCTGCTCATGAGAGGCATTTCATGAAAAGGCTGAGAAGCTGTGAAGCGACTGCGAGCTAGCTTCCAGCATAGAGAGACAGCGGCGCAAAAGAATGGGAAACTCCTCGAAATAAATGACGTTTAATTTTTGACACCTTCTGAGCCTTTCCGCGCCTCGGGGCGCCGCCGAACACTGTCCCCTCGCCAGGCTTGTACCACGACCGCGCCGCAACCACCACCTTGGGAATTTGGTGCGGAGGGCGGGAATCGAACCCGCACAGCCTTTGCAGGCCGAGGGATTTTAAGTCCCTTGCGTCTACCAGTTCCGCCACCCCCGCATCTTGACAACAACCGGTTCGGTGACCACTGATGCACCATCCTCGGTCACCGAACAGCGAAGCTCTACGCTTGTGAATTTATCATATTTCGGTGACGGTTCAGCCCTCAGCTCTCAGCTTTCAGCCGTCAGCAAGAAGTCTTGTTGTCTTGCTGATCGCTGATGGCTGATGGCTGATAGCTGATGGCTGATGGCTGATAGCTCGTCTCCGATCGGGAAGGGCCGAGCCTTTCCGCACGGCAGGGCGCTGGCGAAGCGGGCGGTGGAGTCGGTTGGAGTCGGCCGGCCGCTTCCTTGCCGAACGTTGTTAGGGTAGAATGGCCTCGACCGATCCAAGTGCGACTGGGCCAAGGAGGTTGATCATGTCTCCCCTGATGACGCGACGTGACTTTGTTTGGACCACTGCGGCACTCGCGGCAGGCGCTGCTGCAACGAGGGCCGGCAATCCGCCGCCGGAACCCTCCACCACGGAGCCGCCTGCCGACAGCGCACAAGCGGCGATCGGCGAGGAGTGGCGCAATCGGCATCCGGAGATGCGCTACCGCCAGCTCGGCCGCACCGGATTCATGATCTCCGAGATCGTGTGCGGCGGCGACCCCATTGCGCCCGACAACAATCGCCACGTGGAGATGGCCCTCGACCTCGGGCTCAACTATCTCGATACCGCGCCCGATTACGGAGGCGGGAAGAGTGAAGAGGGCTACGCGGCCGTCATTCAGGGCGCAAAGCGCGACCGCGTTTTCGTCAACACCAAGATCAGCCGGTTCGCTCCCACTCGTTTTGACACTTACCAGGCGATCTTCGCCAGCCTCAATCGCGACGAACAAGCCGCCATCCTGCGCGAAGCCAACGAGGATATCGCCCAACGCCAGGTGACCGTTCCCAACTATTTCGGCAGCTACTTCACGGGCCAGATGCGGCAGGTGGAGATGGCGGCGATCTCCAACGCGGTGGAGCGGCACTATCCGAAGCGCATCGATCGCACCGCCGTTTACGTCGAGACTATCGCCAAGTCGCTGGAGGGCAGCCTCCGCCGCTTGCAGACCGACCACGTGGACTTGATGATGTGCCCGCACTGGGCCTCGTCGCCGGACGAGGTCCGGATCCCCGAAATTCGCGAGGCCTTTGAAAAGCTCCGCCAGCAGGGCAAGGTGCGCTATCTCGGCGTCTCCGCGCACAACGACCCCGCCCACGTCCTGAGGGCGGCGATGGAAACGGGCGTCTATTCGGCGGCCATGGTCGCGTACAACATCATGAACCACGACTATGTGGCGCCAGCCATCGAAGAGGCGCATCGCCGCAATTTCGGCGTCATCGCCATGAAGACCGCGCAGGCCGTCTTCAATCCCGACCGTTCCACGACGCCGGTCCCGGAGCGCGCCGCGCTGCTCCATCAGCTCGTGCCCGGCGACCTCAACCTCCACCAAAAGGCTTATAAGTGGGCTTTGAGCAATCCCCACCTTTCGGCGGCGATTTCCAATATGGTGGACGAAAAGCAGATGAAGGATAACCTGGCCGTGGTGCGAATAACGGCGTGAGTTTTGCCTGCCGGCGATCGCCAATGAAATGCCAGAGCGTGAAGATTAAACACAGAGGCACGGAGACACAGCGAGCAGAACGTAACTCATACGAGAATGTCGTTTGTTTCGCCTTTGTCCCAACTTCCTCTCTAAACCATGGTCGTGATTTCTTGTTTTCTTGGCAAGGATTTGAGCGTGCTTGGCCTTTCACGCTAAGCCATTGGCAAGAGACCCCTCATCCGGCCTCCTCCGTCGGCCACCTTCTCCCCTGGGAGAAGGCTAGGCTCGTGAGTCCTTGAGTCCTGCCCTCTCCCAGGGGAGAGGGTGGACCGCGTCCGGCGCTTTCACCAGCCGGCGCGGGACGGGTGAGGGGTCGCGTCCGTAGAGCGCTGGTCGCCAACCTTGAAAGGCCAACTCTTGCGTTTTGACTCTCACTTGCGGCCACGCCGCACGGTGCCTCTGTAAACCAAGGTCGTAATTTCTTGCTTTTTTGGCAAGAATTTTTCACCAATCTTGAGACTCTTCGCGGGGCGCGAGAAAAAACTCCAACACGGAGATCGCAGAGGACTCGCGGAGAAAACGGAGAAAAGCGCGCAACAACGGGCACGTCAACCGAGTTATTTCTTCTCCGTGGTCTCTGTGACCCCTCTGCGGCCTCTGTGTTGACGTCTTGTTTTGGTTGCGGCCATAAGGCTGCGCTGTGTCTCTGTGGTGCAAGGCCGGGCGATTGACCATTGCACAACTACGCGATCTTGTTCGTCGCCGGGTCAAAAGCCACCTTCATGCCTCGCTGAAAGGCGAGGTTGCCGATCCACGAAGTGCGGGCCGCCTCGAAGCCCGCCTCGATGGGGGCGTTCGGTGTCTGGCGGCTGCGCACGCACTCGAGGAAGTTCCTCACGTGGTCCACGGTGCCGTCGTGCTCCGAGCGCACGAAGATCTCCGGCTCCGGCCCCAGTCGGTCCGCGGCCCACCTGACGCCCTCGGGATACACGGCAAGATGCGCGCGGTCGATCTTGAGCGTGGCCTCCGTGCCGCGGAACTCGATGCCGCCGTCGTCGATGGAATTGTTGAGCGCACCGTTAAAGATGACATTGAAGCCGCCGGGAAACTCGTACGCCGCAGTGATGGTGTCGGGACACTGCCAGTGGAGCAGATAGAGATCGCCGGTGGTGGTGGCGGTTCGGGGCGCCGGCTGTCCCAGGTACCACTGGATCACATCGATCCAGTGCGTCAGCAGGTCCGTGAGGATGCCGCCGCCGAAGTCCCAATAAAAGCGCCACCAATAGAACTTCTCTTCCGTGAAAGGCTGGTCGGGCACGCTGCCCAGGAACTTCTTCCAATCGAGTTGCGCCGTATCGACGGCATCGAACTTCCCTTCCCGGCCCGCGTACTTCTGATACCAGTACGAGTAGACGAACGCGACCTTGCCGAGCTTACCGGAGTCGACGATCTGCTTGCCCAGGATCCAGTGCGGCCAACTCCGCTGCTGCATGCCCGTCTGCACCACGCACTTGGTCTCGCGGACGGCGCGCACCATCGCCACACCTTCTTCGATGGAATGCATGATGGGCTTCTCGCAGTAGACGTCCTTGCCGGCGCGGACTGCATCCACTAGCATCTGCTGATGCCAGTGGTCGGGCGAACCGATCAGTACCGCGTCCACGTCCTTGCGGTCCAGCACCTCGCGATAATCAACATAGGCCTTGGCGTCCGGGCCAGCCAGCTCCAGCCCTTCATCGCGGCGCGGGCCGTAGACATCGCAGACAGCAACCAGGTCCGCGAGGCCGGAACTTTTGAAAAGACGGCCCACGTATTGCGCGCGCTCGCCCGTGCCGAGGATGCCGACCCGCACCCGGTCATTCGCTCCCAGCACCCGCGCCGGCGCCAATCCTCCCCAGGCCGCCACGCCCGCGCCCGCCAGCGCCGACTCCTTCAGGAACTCCCGCCGTGATACTCCCGGTGCCTTCTCCATGTTGTCTCCCCTCTCAATCACAGACTCCGTCAGCTCGGGGCTCCACTGTTCACCCGTCACTGTTTCCCTGAGTTGGCTATCAAAGCGGCAGAGCCAAGTCAAGGAGAAAGTGGGGAAGAATTGACGATTGCCGGTTGACGATTGACGATTGGAAGAGACGTCAGTTGTCAGTCGCCACTTGTCCGTCGTCAGTTGCGGCTTATTCGGAGTCCGCTGCTGCAACCGACGGCTGACCATCGACGTGTCTTCGAATCGTCAATCGGCAATCGTCAATCGTCAATTCTTCTTCCCACTCGTCACTTCCCACTCGCGGTCTCGTTAACACTCACCACCTCCCCGGCGTCTTGACGGACGAAAGAGGCCAGTACACAAAAACAAGGAGGTCGACATATGAATCGCAAGACGATTTGGTCATCTGGATTAACACTCACGGCGCTGGCTCTGCTGCTGGCTGTACCGGCCAGGCTCAAGGCAGGCCCACCGCTCCTCTGCCACTCGCTCAGCATTGGGAACTCGCGGTCGCTGCCCTGGGGCATCAACGCCCATTGGGAAGCAGCCGACGCAAACTACGATCTCACTCATCTCGTCGCCGACACACTGGCGTTACTCAACTCGCAGACGCCGGTGATTGTGCGAATGGAAACGCTGCGGCGCGCGACCCTTTACGCGCAGCACGATCGCTTCATCGCCAAGGAACTGCTGGGCCGCCTTCACGACCGCGCCTTCGCCTCCGAAGCCGGCGGCCGACCCGATGCCCTGGCGTGGTTCGACTACGGTTACCTGGTGGAATGCTACAAGCAGACCGGATGGATGCCCGGCAGTCGTGGGGAAGGCTCGTCTCAATCTGAGATGGTGGCGCGACTGGATGGCTACGGCGCCGTGGAGAAGGCCATCAGCCTCCACGCCAACGACGGGCAGATGGAATTCGCTGCCGCGCTCATCGCGCTGGAAGGTGCCAAGCCCGGCCAGCACGCTCACGCGGAAAGGGCCATGGCGGGTGCGGCCCGCGATCCCCTGCTCGCCGAGAACCTCGCCACCCACTTCCTCGGCGATCGGACCGAGAGCATGGGCGCGACCTTGACGAAAACGGTGACGGCAAGGAATTGATACTTTTGGAGTGCGGCAGCTTGCTGCCGCTTTGTTCTCGCTGCTCGTTGCCGCGCTACCGCGATAGAACGCGGCAGCAAGCTGCCGCACTTGACGATTGCCGATTGACGATTGCCCGAGGGGCCAAGATTCGAAGTTCCGGATCGAGACTCGGCCCCGCAATACTCGAGGAGAATTCCCATGTCGATACTGTTGCCAGATCTGATGCCAGACCTGAAATACGCACTCCGAGCCCTCGGCAAGAGTCCCGGCTTTGCGTTGGTGGCGGTGCTGACCCTCGCTCTCGGCAGCGGCGCCGACAGTGCGATCTTCAGCCTGGTCGACGCCGTTCTGCTGCGGCCGTTGCCGGGCATCGAAGATCCAGGGCGGCTCGTGTCGCTCTTTCGGATGCAGAAGAACGACCAGCTCAATAGCCTCGGATTTCCCGACTACGCCGACTACCGCGATCGCAGCCGCTCGTTCTCCGGCCTGGCAGCGCATGCCGGCGCCGCCATGAGTTTCAGTCGCAGCACCCCCGAACGAATAGTCGGCGACGTGGTAACAGGCAACTACTTCTCCGTTCTGGGTGTGAAGCCGGAACGCGGCCGCTTGATTGCCCCGGCGGACGACACCGAGCTCGGGGCGCATCCCGTAGCGGTGCTGAGCTACGGAATGTGGCAGCGGAAGTTCGGCGCCGACCCGAACACCGTCGGCGCGAGAATCGATCTGAACGGGTTCCCTTTCACCGTGATCGGTATCGCTCCCCAGCCGTTCACCGGCACGATGGCCGGCGAACCGATCGATATCTGGGTGCCGATGAGCATGTTGAACCAAGCCATGCCCAGGACCGTCGGGCACCACTTCTTTGATGAACGGGCATGGGGATGGCTGGGGGTGTTCGGACGGCTCAAACCCGGCGTTTCCGCGGAGCAAGCGGAGGCTGAGATCAAGGGCATCGCTGGGCAACTCCAACTGGCATACCCCAATACCAACGCGGGTCGAACGGTCGCGATCACGCGTGGGGTGGGTCTCGATCCCGACGATCGAGCCAGCCTCACCGGTCTTCTCGGACTTTTGTTTGCCGGGGTCGCGCTGTTGCTGCTGATCGCCTGCGCCAATGTCGCCGGACTTCTCCTGGTCCGCGCCACCGGGCGCCAGCGAGAGATTGCAGTTCGTCTGGCGCTGGGAGCGACGCGAGGACGGCTGATCCGCCAGTTGTTGACTGAGGGCTTGGTGCTCTCCCTGGCTGGCGCCTGCCTGGGGTTGTTGGTGACTCCTTGGGTTCTCCATACGGCGATCGCCCTCACCGAGCCTTCGACTTTCGTCCGCAATCTTGCCCCCAGCCTGGACGCACGAGTCTTCGGCTTCACGTTGCTCGCCGCGATGCTCACCGGCATCATCTTTGCGCTGATCCCGGCCTGGCACGCGTCGAAGCCTGACTTGGCAAGTTCGCTGAAACAAGGGGCGCCGGGCAGTGGGCGCCGGCACTCGCGGTTGCAGCGCCTTCTCGCCGCCGGCCAGGTCGCCGTCTCCTTCGTACTCTTGATGGGTGCGGGCCTGCTGCTGCGAAGCATGAATAAGATACTCACCGCCGACCCCGGTTTCGAGACGCGCAACGTACTGCTGATGTCCGTGAACCTCACCTGGCAAGGGTACTCCGCGGCGCAGGGCCAATCCTTCTACCGGCAACTGCTCGATCGCCTCCAATCGCTGCCGGGAGTGATTTCGGCGAGCCTGGCCATGACGGTTCCGCCGGAGGATTGGAGCGGCCGCGTGTCCATTTTCTATCCCGGACAGGAACCGAGTCAGGAGGTGCTGCGAGGCCACGAAATGGAGTTGGGGCTCCGCGTGGATATTGATACCGTCGCTCCCGGCTACTTTCGCACCCTCGGAATCCCGCTCCTCCGAGGACGGGATTTCACGGAGCACGACGGCGAAGCCGCTGTGCCTCGAGACCAGGACGGGAACGTATTGACCCCGCCTGGCGGGGACGATTGTCGATTGTCGATTGAAGACGCAAAGCGCCAGTCGGCGGCCGGCGCGGCGGGCAAACAAGATAACGATGGGAAAACCGAGTCTCATTGTTTTCAGTCGTCAATCGATCCCGCAAGGCGGGAGCAATCGTCAATTCTCAGTGCGCCGGGCGTGGCAATCCTCAACCGCAAACTGGCCGAGCATCTCTGGCCCGGCGAGAATCCCATCGGCAAGCGCATTTCGTGGCCTGACCTCGTTGGCCCATCCCGTCCACCGTTGGAAGTAGTGGGAGTGGCGGCCGACAGCAAATATCGTTCGCTGGTAAGCGACGCCCCGCTGCTGATGTATGTTCCGTTATTCCAGAACTACGACGGACGGCCGACCATCGTCGTCCGCACCGCCTCCGCTCCGTCGGGCCTGTCGGCCGCGGTGCGCGGCGCGATCGCGTCCCTTGACAAGAACCTGCCGGTCTTCGGCGTCAAAACCATGCCGCAGCAAATGGCCTTCTCTCTCTGGCAGCAGAGGATGGCGGCAAGCCTCATCAGCACCTTCGGGCTGCTGGCGCTGACGCTGGCCGCCGTCGGACTCTACGGCGTGGTGGCCCATTCCGTCGCCCAGCGGACGCACGAGATCGGCATTCGGGTCGCGCTGGGAGCCGCGCGCGCCGACGTGCTGAAGCTGGTGGTGGGCGAAGGAATGGCCCTGGCCCTGCTTGGAGTCGCCGTGGGATTGGTCATCACGCTTCCCTTGCTTTCCTTGACCCGGCTGATGCCCGGCCTGCTCTACGGCGTGAGGTCCAACGACCCGCTGACCTATGCGGCCATTGCCGCCCTGCTCGGCAGCGTGGCCTTAGCGGCCAGTTACTTCCCCGCCCGCCGGGCGACCCGGGTCGATCCCGTGGTGGCGTTGCGACATGAATAGAACCGGGGGGATCGCAGTCCTCGAACATGGGAAGGTCGGCAATCGGAATCCAATTTCCAGATCGTATGGACATATCGACTTTATACTGATTCTAAGCAAGTTCTTGACTTCGATGGTCTCCGATCTCCTTGCGATCTCTGCAATCGACGCTATGACTGCTTTCGGCTTTTCGAGTTTCCATTTTCCAGTTTCCAGTTTCGAATTTCCAGTTTCCATTCCAGGTTCGTTCCCGGGTTTGTTTTTTGGGTCACTTCCGCGCTTAAGCACTTACTGGGTTTGTTCCAGGTTTGTTTTTTGTGACAGTTCAATTCTAAAGGACTTACTGGGTCTGTTCCAGGTTTGTTTTAAGGGTCATGTTAATGATTCTAATAGACTTGCCAGGTCTGTTTGACCCATTTTTTCATTTTGGCCGCGATCTCCCCCTCAACCGTCGTTTTATGCTCCGGGGGGACCTTCCCGGAGAAGCTTGTCGCGTTCATTTCCCAGCGTCTCCGGGCGGGGGAGCCGTCACCTTTGGCTTCGTTTCGCTCCTTTTCGGAACCAACGCCTCCTCTTGTCCTCCTGTTTCCTTTGCTAGGCACGACGATTTTCTCGCTCGTCACTCGCCACTCGTCACTGGTCACTCGCATCCGTGCCTCGCCTTCTGGAGTGGTAGGTCCTTTCGATTTCTTGCCGTTAGCTTGGCTAGCCGGCACGCGCGCAGGTGTCGATTCACGTTCCACTAACGACATGCTATAAGCCTCGTCGGCCTGCTTCGGCCCGATACGATGCCGCCGGACCCATCTCTCCTTCGACCGACAGCCGCATTCGGTGCGAAGCCAGCCCTAAGAACTATGCTACACATAGAGGCTCGTATTGTCCAGAAGAATATTTTAGATTACATTAGTAATTGATAATGTAAGCGCCGTAGCGGGTCGGGAGTGAAATGTCAGGCTGAATCGGTTACTGCTCACACGAGGGGACGACAGAAGTGAAGCACTGTGTCCCCTCATTTCTCCCGCACCGGCGACCAACGGAAGCCGGCGGCGATGGTCGGCTGATAATACTCACGCTGGATCATGTACTGCGGGCCGCCCTGATAGAACCCGAACACTTCGTTGTTGAGATTCAGTCCGTACATCACAAAGCTCAGCCCGTGCGCCAGCCGAATACTGCCCTGCGCGTCCCATTGCAAATGCGAATAAAAGTAGATGTCGCTCAGCGGCCCATTCAACCCGCCTGGCGCGCCGTCCGAATATTGGTAGCTATAGATATTGGCCTCATTGTACGACAGGCCGGCGCGTAGCGAGAGGCGACCGCGGTCGTAGGTTGGGCTGATGTTGAAGGCGTTGGGCGACATCCGCAGTAGTCGCGGATGGTCGGAGCGGCCCGGGATACCGGTTGTCCTCGACGCCGTATAGCCGTAGTTCGCCGACAGTCCAAGCCCGCCCCATGCCCCGGGCAGAGACGAAAAGTGCGCGAGGTAGGCCGCCTCAAATCCGGTGAGCCAGGCGCTCCCGGCATTCACCGGTTGCGTCGCCAAGTAATTGCCCAGCGGCCCGCCCGGCGGCTGATAATTGTTAAGGTCGAAGCTGTGCGATACGATGGGGTTCTGTAGATACTTATAGAAATATCCTACCGAAATTACGCCGAACGGGTTTAGGTAGTGATCGAACAGAACGTCAATATCGTCCCCGGTCTCGGCCTTGAGATTCGCGTTGCCCAAGCTCACCGCGTACCGGTTGGCTCCGTTTGCCGACACGCTCCAGCTCAGGGTCTCTGCAATATCCTGCGGGTCGGGCCGTGAAAGTCCCCGCGCATAAACGAAGCGCAGATAACTGTTCGAGCCGACGGCATATTTGAGCGAGGCGCTCGGGAGGAGCGTGGTATAGGACCCCGAGAACATATTCGGTGTTATGCACGTGGCGGTTGTGCATCCTTTACCGATGGAAAAGTTGTTTACGTTGTCGCTCGTCCTCTCAACGCGCAATCCGGCGACGAATCGAAGGCGGCTGGAGAGGTCGACAGTGTTCATCACGTAGCCGGCGCCGACCTTCTCGATCAAGTCGAATTCCGAGGCATCTTGTCCCTGTGTGCTGCTCGACGTGAAGGCGCTCGGGTTCGAATTTGCGTAGGCAAGCGCGTCTTCCTCGCTCGCGTTGTAGCCCAGCTTATACTCGCCGCCATTATAGTAATTGGTGTTGGTCAGCCGGTTCGGGAAAGTCGTAAGCGGGATCGTGCCAGTGGGAGTGAGTGTAAGCACGTAGGTGTCGGCGAACTTGTGCTCATTGCGGAACTTTCCGCCGAATTCTATGGTCGCCGAACGCGAACCGAGGTGATAGCGCTTGCCCACCGACCCGGCCGCCTGAAGATTCACCTGCGCAGAAATCCCCAGATCCCGATTGATGTTGTTCAAGGCAAGATTGGAGGGGTTGTATCCCTCCGTGTAACAAGCCGCCGACCACTGCGGCAGGTATTGATTCGTGGTAGCAGTCGGATCGTATTGGCACAGGCTTGAACTTAGAGTATTACTGAAGACCGCCGTCGAGTAAGGGGAGTTAGCGTAGGAAGCGCGCGAAGCGGACAAATCCCACGAGAACCACGTCGTGGTTAGAACGTGCGAGCCTCCGAGCACCAGGTTGCCGATTCCAATGTCGGGATTGCGGAGCTGCGCGTTGAATGTCGGCGGGGCCGCGCACGGCGTGGTTGTGGTACCCGAGCTATCCGTCGGGCAGCCGACATTGCCAGGGGCGAGCAATTGAATTCCCGGCGTATTGTCGGTCAGCGTGTAGGCCCACCGGTCGCCATAGTTCTTGAAATCCGAATAGAACCACCGAAGGTGAATATCCGAGCCTTGCCCAACTCTATAGTCGGTGCTCCCGTTCACTCCCCAGCGCGACCGGAAATATTGGTATTCGCGAATGTCCATCCCGTCTTTCCAACTCTGCGTCGAGCCATTGGCCAATGTTGCCACGTCGGGAACAGGTTCGATGTCATCAATGCCCCGCCCGTTCCAGTCATACGAGCCACCCACCAAGATGCCAAAGTTCTTGTTGGCGCCGAACCTCTGACCAATCGTGCCCGTTACCTCCGTGAGCCCGCGCCCGTTGATGATGGGTGTATAGCCGCCCATAGCGCCTAACGAGATGGTGGGAATATTGGTCGCCGTTTTGGTGACGAGGTTCACCGAACCACCGATGCCGTCACCGTCCATGTTCGCCTGGAGCGTCTTGTTAATTTCCACCGACTCCACCGAGTCGGCCGGAATGGCGTCGAACTTGATCTGCCGGACCCCGGGCTCCGGAGAAGGGATGTTGATACCGTCGATGGTGGTGTTGGTAAGACGCGGCTCGGTTCCCCGAACCTGCACGTATTTCCCCTCGCCCTCGTCGCGCTCCAGCGTGACGCTGGGCAGCCGGCCCAGCGCGTCCGCCATGTTCGCGTTCGGCAAGCTCCGGATGACTTCCGCCGGCAGCACCTGCACGATATTGTCGGCCGTCCGCTCGACGTTGATCGCCTCTGCTTCGCCCCCCGCACGGGGCGCGGTCACCAAAACCGTCTGACTTTCGGATTGTACCTGGAGCTTGGCATCCACATTGATCGTCTGGCCCGCGGCTACGTCCACGGTCTTCTTAAATGGCGCGAACCCGACATAAGTGATCGTCAGCGTGTAGCTACCAGGAGCGAGGTCATTGATGAAGAACAGGCCTTGCTCGCCGGAAACGACATTCAAGTCCTTTGACTCGAGCGAAATTTGCGCGCCCCTGAGGACGGCCCCGGACGGGTCCGTCACGTTTCCCGCAATCGCGCCCATTTGTGCCTGCGCCCAGGCCTGTTTCGTTAGCCCAAGAAACAGCACGCTCACGACGAAAATAATCATCCACTTGGATAAATGAGTTGCAGGGTAGTTCATTGCTTTTCCTCCATGCGGCGGGTCCAAGATTCTGTCGGCACAGCACAGAAGTCGAGACGTTCGGTAAATGCCACGGCAGCAGTGACCCAATCGCTTCCAGCGGCATCACCCTGAGTATCTGTCTTCACATGAACATGAAGCTCCTGTCGGGGCGACGTAAAACCTGACACTGACTTACCGCCAGGAATCAGGATTACGCATCAAGCACGTTCATGGAAGCACCCGCTCCATTTGGTCGTTCGGCCTAACCGCAGAAGTGGCCGCCCTCTTTTCTATACTAACTAAATATTTCAGAGCTGTTACACAAAGATTAATTCCCGGCGAACAATAAGTGCGGCGAAAACCGAGAAGATGACGTTCTGGCGAAGCGCAGTCGGGCTCGCGGGCAGTTGATCCCGCCGCTGCCGTCGTCGTTCCAACGCCACGTGAGGCCATGAGCGACATATCCCAAGATGGTCGCCTGGTGTTTACCGACGAATCCGCAAGGGCAATCCGAGGTTCTGGGCGGGCGACGACGCCGGCACTGACC
>DATFYM010000209.1:0-40909 GCA_035315065.1 Terriglobia bacterium | reverse complement strand
AAAAGTGCCACAATACAAGCAAATAATCTATACACAAATCGACAGAGTCATCACTTACATGACTACACTCGGAGGTCGAAAATCCGCCATCACCTTCAATTCAAACCACTTTACGGAATTAATAGCAGGAACTTCGGTCTACTTCGGTCTAGCTTGTGACTCGCGGTCATTTCAAGCCTTGATGACGGGGGGAAGGCGGCAAGCAGCGATTCTTCCGGTCAAGTCAACGCGATTCGAATCGTCGCCTGCCGCCCGAAAGCAGCAACCAGCGTCAAGTGTTGGGTGATCGCTGGGTCATAGTCGTCGACGCTGGTGGAGGTTTTCATCTACCCAGATCATCGGTCGAACTCGGGCGCGACTTTAACGCGGCGCGATGGTACTCGAACCCCACCGAAGGTACTGGTACGCGCAGGCCTCGCGCCTGCCCTCGAATCCACGCTGGGGGCGAACTTGTGAAGTAATTGCGAAAGAGCTTGCAACGCAGAGACATAGAGGCACAGAGAAAAATGGGAACGTTCCGGAAACAAACGACATCTTCATGCTGTCCGCACTGTCTTCTCTGCGTCTCTGTGCCTCTGCGTTAAATTTCTCACACGATCGGCGGTGAGGACGCCGCCGCTACAAGGTCGATACGGGTGCGAACCTGCCGGGGCCGTAGCGATCAAGCGAAACAGAGCTGGAGCCAGTCAGGACCAATTCGGAGATCAATTTCGCCGTGATGGGCGCCAGCAGAATGCCGTTGCGGAAGTGGCCGGTGGCAAAGACCAGATTGGAAACGCTGCCGTAGCCGAGGACAGGCCGATGGTCTGCCATGTCCGGACGCAGGCCGGCCCAGGCGCGCCGGAAGCGAAGGCCACCCACCAGGGGCGCGATGCGTCCCACACCTTCCAGAATCGACCGCAGACCTTCGCCGGTGACGGCCTTTTCGAAGCCGACGTACTCGGCAGTGGTCCCCGCCAGGATGCGCGTGGCATGGGGCACCATATAATGGTGGCCCGCCCGCACCACCAGGGGCAGCCTCCGGTCAGCTCCGTCAGCTTCAAACTCGATCATCTGCCCGCGGCAGGGTTGCATGGGGAGGTCCACGCCGACCGAGGCAGCCAGCTCACTCGACCAGCAACCGGCGGCCAGGATGAAGCAGCCGGCGGAGACGCTCGCGGAAACGCCCGTAGACAGGATCGATCCCGGCGCGGCGGGGTTGTCGTCCGCGCCGCCGGAGGCCGAAATCTCCGCGCCCTCGATCGTACCTGGGCGATCGCCGCGCTCGATGAGGCGGCTAACGGCGGTGTGAGTGTGAAACGTCACTCCTGCACGCTGACCGGCGACGGCGAGTGCGGATGCGAGCCGTTCGTTGTCCACCCAGTGGTCGCCGGGAACGAAGAGGCCCCCGGTAATGTGGGGCGAAAGGCCGCGAGCGCGGCGGTGGACTTCTTCCGGCGCCAAGCGCTCAATGGGAAGTCCGTGGCTCGCCTGGGCGCGATAGATTTTGTCCAGCTCCGCCTGCTGATTCTCATCGGCAGCCAGCAGCAGCGCACCCTCGCGATGGTATCCGATCCCGCCTCGGGCGAAACCGGCGAGGTCCTCAACCTCAGCGACGAAGCCGGGATAGAGGTCGCGGCTGGCTTGGCAAAGGTCGAAAAACGCGTCGAACCCGGTGGCCTCGCCCTGCGGCGCGATCATGCCGGCGGCCGCCGAACTCGCCTCGCCACCCGGCTCGCCACGCTCGATCACCGCCACCCGCAGGCGCGCCTGCGCCAGACGAAGCGCGATGCCGCAACCGATCACACCGCCGCCGATGACCAGAACGTCGGGAGAGGGGGTGGAGTCACCAAGCATAGGTTTGAGTGTAACCCAAAAAAGGTGTCAGCCGTCAGGACTTGGCTATCGGGCTTCGCGAGAAGTTGAGAGTCGAAAGTTGAAAGTCGAAAGTGAAGACGTTTTTGAAACTTCACGGAAGCTGGTGCCGGGCTTGCACTTTTGCTTTCGACTTTCAACTTTCGACTCTCGACTTCTTCCTGAGTGCTGATAGCTGAAGGCTGACAGCTCTTCCGAGAGTGTAGTAAACTTTGGGCGGTCTGCTGGAGGATCGATTGGTTTGTCCCATTTGCCAGAAGCGTAAGGCGAAACGTTTTTGTCCCGCCAAGGGGGAAAACATCTGCTCGGTCTGCTGCGGCACCGAGCGCGAAGTGACAATCGCCTGCCCGTCTGACTGCCCGCATCTCGTCGCCAGCCGCGCGTACGACTGGCAGCGCCGGCAGCAGGCTGACTCCGTGGACTGGTCGCAGGGTCCTTTTCCGGAGACGCGACTCGACCGCGACTGGATCACCACCCACGCCGAGCTGGTATCGGCGCTCTCCTACGCCATCTGCCTTTTCGCGCGCGACCACCGTCCACTGGTGGATTCCGATGTGATCGCGGTCCTCAAGTCGCTGGCGGAGACCTACCGAACTTTGTCGACCGGCATTTACTACGAGAAACTACCGGATTATCGACTCCAGACGGAACTCTACCAGGCGCTCCAGACCGCGCTGACCGATTTCAAGAAGAAGCAGGCCCAGGCGATGATGAGCAGCGTCCGCGATTCCGAGGTCCGGGATGTGCTCATGTCAATGGCCCAGCTTGGTTATGTGCGCCAGAACGGTCGCCCCAAGGGCCGCGCCTTTCTCGATATGCTCCGCGGGCAGTTCACGTCGCCGGAACTGGAGAAGCCCGCCGCGTCGAACGTCCTTATCCTTCCCTAGCGCCCGTACAAGGTGCGAGCGACGATCATCGGGTGGGGGAATTGATCCCGCCTGGCGGGACAGATCGTCGATTGGAAGACAACCCACAGATTTCCCAGATTACACAGATACAGGGCAAAACAACACCATTCGCTTCTCTTGCCTTCTTATCATGAGTCTGTGAGATCTGCGCAATCTGTGGATTCCCCTCTTGTTTTCGAATCGTCAATCGTCAATCACATTCAACCGCTTGGGACCGCTCACAAACGGATTGCCGCGCTCAAAGAAGCGAAGCGGCCGTTCTACTTCGCGCGTGATGCCGATGCGCACGGACTCGCCGATGGTTCCTGTAGGCTTGACGGCGGCACCGAGCCACAGCGGTCCCCGGGCGCAAAGGTCGACACCATCGTATCGCTTGTCAATCCGTAGCGCGGCGGCGAGCCGGCCCGGACCGCGGGCGAGGTCGAGCAGTCGCGTCGTGCCGCGGTGGCGTTCCATCGCGGCAATCCCCTCCAGCGGCTCGATGGCCCGCAGCAGGACCCCGGCGCCGATCCCGGGCGTCTCGCTGGAAACGTTGAGCATCCACGCCGAACCATAGGTGAAGTAGACGTAGGCGTGCCCACGCCGGAGAAAGAGCGAGCTATTGCGTGGCGTTTGCCCGCGAAAGGCGTGCCCCGCCGCATCACCGACGACGTAGCCTTCCGTCTCGACAATGCGTCCGCTCATTCTGACGCCGGGGCCGTCCGCGTCCTCTGGGAGATCGTGCACCAGCGTCTTGCCGATGAGATAGCGCGCCAACGCGATGGTGTCGATGGGTAACTCAGCGCGGCGAAGACGACGGATGCGACGTGGGGACATGCCTGAAATGATGCGAAAGAGCTTCCATCACAGAGACACGGAGGTACAGAGAAAAACGGGAACGCCTGTAAACAACCGATATCTTCGTGTGACCCTCATGCTCTTCTCTGTAATATAAGCATTAAGATCCTTCGCGGCGCGCGAAAAAAAAGCTCCAACACAGAGTTCGCAGAGGGCTCACAGAGGTCACGGAGAAGACCGAGAGCAGCACGCTTCCTTCACCGCTTTCTTCTCTGTTCCCTCTGTGAAGCCTCAGTGACCTCTGTGTTGACACGCCGCGCTGTGTCTCCGTGCCTCTGTGTTTAATTTTCACAACTTCTAAGCCGCCATGGTTAGCACCACTCGAAATTCCGCCTTGCCGCTCATCATTCGCCCGTAAGCCTCGTTGACCCGCTCCAGGGGATACGGCTCGATCATCGGCCGAACGCCCGTCATGGCCGCGAATCGGAGGGTGTCTTCCGAGTCGACCGCCGTTCCGGAAGCCCAACCCTGGATGCCTCTAGTTCCCCGAATCAACTGCACCGGCGCCACCTCGATCGGTTCGATGCTGGCGCCTATCACGATCATCGTGCCGTTGTTGCCCAGCCCGTCGATCAACCCCGACATGGCCTTGCCGCTGGGCGCCGTCGACAGGATCACGCGCGCTCCACCCATCTTCGTGAGTTCTTCCGCAGCGTTGAGCGCGCGACTATCGATGTAGGTGCTGGCGCCGAGCCGTTGCGCGAGATCGGCGTTCTCCGGGCCGCGCCCGATGGCCACCACCTTGAACCCGAGCTTGTTGGCGAACTGAATGGCGAGGTGTCCCAGGCCGCCGATGCCCTGTACCGCGACCAGATCCGGCGCCATCGCGCCGCTGTGCCGCAGCGCGTTGAAAGTGGTGACACCGGCGCAGAGCAGGGGAGCGGCTTCGGCCGGTGTGAGCTCATCGGGCATCGCGGCCAGGGCTGCCGCCGGCGCCAGCATGTATTCCCCATAGCCGCCGTCGAAGCTGATGCCGGTTATCGGCATGGTCGCGCAATTGATGAAGTCACCGCGGCGGCAAGCGGGGCAATGGCCGCACCGTCCGCCGTACCAACCCACTCCGACGCGCTGTCCTTTCTTCCAGTCCGGGACCTCCGGGCCCAGTTCGTCCACGATGCCGGCGATTTCGTGACCCGGCGACCGCGGGTACTGGATTCCCGGCCACTGGCCTTCCTTGACGAACATTTCGCTGTGGCAGATCCCGCACGCCTGAACGCGGACCCGCACCTGCCCGCGACCCGGCTGCGGCACATCACGCTCCACCAGGTCGAAGTCGGCTCCCGGCTTCGCCACCTGCGCTACCCTCATCTTTGCCATCACGCCTCCTTGAGAAGAATTGCCGATTGACGATTGACGATTGACGATTGACGATTGGAAGAGAAGCTCAGTGACGATTGTAGATGGCCAATGAAAAGGGGCCGCGCGGCTTGCCTGCCTTCTTTTTTTCCAATCGTCAATCGTCAATCTGCAATCGCCCATTCTTTGATGGGTCGTTGCAAGACCCCAGATTGGGTGGATCAGACATTGTAAGAAAAAATCGAATGTTACAGCAACACTAGGGGCCACCCTCCCTTTGCAGTCTACCGTATTCCGCCTTTGCCTGTTTCAGGATGGGAATATCGGGGTCGGCATCTTTCCACGGGGTCAGAAAATCCTCGTAGGCGGCGCGGGCCTTGGCCTCGAACTCCGGGCTCGCAGCGCCGGCCTCCGGCCCGGCTTTGGCTTCGACCCGGCGGCCTCCGGAGTGCGGGTGCAACAACCGCGCCAAGAATGCGCGGCTGAAGCCCACCGTGACGGGGAAACCGGCTTGCAGGGCATAGGCGCGAGCAAGGCCGAGACGCGCTAGCGCGGCGGTGGCGCAATTCAGGACGAGGCCGGCATGATCGAGGATTCGCTGAAATTCGCCTGCCGCCGCGCTGCCCTGGCCAGCGGCCAAGTAGGCCTCCCCCCGTGTGTACGGGGTGTACGGGCAGGTACCGTTCGCGTAGTTGGGGATTGACCCAAACTCCAAGGGAGATTGAAGGGTCTGCAGACGATCCACAGCTACAGCCGGATTGTTTTTCGCAAGTTCCGTCCGTGCGTCGATGATGGGAAGCCAATAGCCATTAACGAGGGTATCGAGGGGAAATCGCTTTTTGAGATCACTCTCCAGCTTACGCGCCCCGCCGTCATCACCGCTCCAAGCGTTGGCGAGCGCTGCCTGAGCCTCAATGTCCCGGCTATCCGGCGCGAGCCTAAGGGCTGCCTCCGTCTCCCAGCGAGCCTCAGCAGCGTTGCCGAAGGCTGCCTCTCGCAGCGCGGCGTTCACGCGGGCTGCCGCGGCAGCTTCCGAGCTGTTGGCATGCACGGCCCCATCCACTGCTCGCCGGGTCAGCTCACGTGCCCTCGCGAGATGGCCGCCATAGGCCTCTGTGTCGGCCTCGAACGAGAGAATTTCATGCTGGATATCAGGCTTGCCCCCAAACCAGGCGGCTTGGCTCGCCATTCCCTGGGCGTCCCCGGCGAGGAAAGCAAGACCGTAGAGGCCCAAGTGCACAGACTCTTCGTCGAGATTGCGCGAAAGCGGCTCTTGGAAGGCCTTCCGCGAATCGTCGAGGCGGCCTACCGCCATGAGACGCCAACCCAGATTGGTGTAACCGAGAACGCTGTTGGGTGTGAAGCGTATAAATTGACGCAACAGTTCGACAGACGCTGCGTAATCGCCCTCATAAGCGCGAACCTCGGCCAGTTCATGGTAGGGGGCGCCATCCTTCGGATAGTCCTTGATTATTTCCTGGCAGATTTGATCTACCTTTCCCAGTTCACCCGTTGCAAATCTATAGTAGAGCATCGTCATCTGGAGTTTTTCCCGCTCACTCGTGCGCTCGCGCAATGAATATGCCTTAGTGATGTACTCAACGGCGTGCGCCGGCTGCCAGAGGTCGTAGTAGATCGAGCCGAGCTCTCCGTAGGCGGAGGCGAAGCCGGGGTCCAGCTCGATGGCCCGTTGAATGAATGGCAGCGAGGCCGCAATGCCTTGCTCATTTCGGACCCTCAACGCGACGCTGTATGCTTTCAGAGCCTCGAGGGAAGAGGTGGTGGCCTGCTCCAGCGGCGTATCGAACTTCCGTACTGAGGCGAGCGATTCGCCCAGCTCTTGGCGCAGCTTGGCGGCCTCCTGGCCCAAAGTGTTCAGCAGATTCTCTTTGCCCGCTGCCGTCGCCTGCTCTTCGGCCAGCGCGTCTCCGCCCGTGCAACTTACGGCCTTCAGGCCGAGCACGTACTGGCTCCCGAGCTCGGCAATCGAGCCCGCGATGTAGGCTCGGCTGCCGACGCGCTGGCAGACCTCGCGCACCACTTCCCCGGTAACTGCCGTGCCGGCAGGGCGCTGCATCAACCGCAGCATCGCCGCCACCTGATCGTCGGAAAGGACACTCAAGAAGGGCGACTGGCGCAGTGCCACCGCCAGCGCCTGTTTCAGGGTGTCGTCAAAAACCGCGTCGCCCGTCTGGTTGGTGAAGTCAGCGAGGAGAACCGTGTCCTTCTCGGTTAAGGCGGGTTGGCGACGGTGGCTACGCAGGTAGAGGACTGCGCCCAGCGCCGCGAGGGCAAGCGTAGCGGCTGCTGCGAGCCATCTACGCCGTAGGGGCACCGCTTGCGGCGCCCCTACCGGGACAGCCACTTCCCGACCGCTCGTGGGCGGGGCAAGCCCCGCCCAGGGCGGGGCAAGCCCCGCCCCTACCGTCGTCGTCAGTTGCTTGAGATCGGCCAGCAAGTCGGCGGCTGTCTGATACCGTAAGCTGCGGTCTTTTTCCAGCGCCTTGGTGATGATCCCTTCCAGCTTCGCCGGCAGCGCGGGATTAAACTGCGAAGCGCGCATCGGACGGTCCCTGAGAATGGCGGTGAAGATTTCTGCGCTGCTGGTGCCCGGGAATGGGTGTCTACCCGCAGCCATTTCATAAAGAACGGCGCCGAAGCTGAAGAGATCGGTGCGGGCGTCCAGTTCCTCCCCCCGCGCCTGCTCGGGCGACATGTAGGCAACGGTGCCCATCGGCACCCCGGGAGCGGTGAGGTGTTCGAGATCGACATCCGCCGTCGGCGCGTCATGTAGGGCCGAACGGCGTTCGGCCTGCTCCGGCGGGCGAGCGCCGCTCGCCCCTACGGTTAGTTTCGCCAAGCCGAAATCGAGGATCTTCGCCTGGCCACGACCAGTGACAAAGATGTTCGCGGGCTTGAGGTCCCGATGGATGATCCCTTTTTGGTGTGCGGCATTCACCGCGTCGGCAATCTGAATGGCGAGATTGAGCAAGGCCTCAACCGGTAGAGGAGGGCTTGGACCTCCCGCGGGAGCGCGGATTGCTCCGCTACCAATCAACTCCTTGAGCGTCTGCCCTTCCAGCAGTTCCATGACGATGAAGGGCTTCCCCTCGTGGTCGCCGATTTCGTGGATGGTGCAAATGTTGGGATGATTCAGAGCGGCGGCGGCGCGCGCCTCGCGCTGGAAGCGTCCGAAAGCTTGGGAGCGGTGCGCCAACTGCTCCGGAAGGAACTTCAGGGCGACAAACCGGCCAAGGACCAGATCCTCAGCCTTGTAAACCACACCCATGCCCCCACCACCGAGCTTTTCCAGGATCCGGTAATGGGAGACCGTGGTACCAACCATGATCGCTGACTTCGTCCTCTATCGTTTGGCTTTAGTTCTTTGCCCGGCGTCGTTCCGTTTGGCAAACGAGCCCAAAAGGCAAGCGACCAAGGGCAGCGGGCCACCGATGATTATTCGGTTCCTTCTTCTTCTCCGCCTCTCCGCGTCCTTGTGCTTGAGTGAAAAGTATACAACCTGGCGAGGCCTCGGGCCGCAACCAAATTGGACGAAGTGACCAATTGGCCAGGGCGAACAAGAGGAACGTCTTGGCCGGCAAAGAAACCCGCTGACCGCGGCAGGCAGCGGCAGGGTCCTGCGCGAAGCGCCTTGGAGTGCGGCGGCTTGACGCCGCCTTCCTGGTTGGTCGGATGCCAAAGCGGCGTGAAGCCGCCGCCTTCCTGGTTGATCGGGTGCCAAGGCGGCGTGAAGCCGCCGCACTCCAAGGCGCTTCGCGCAGCCCACCTCGTGACGCCGATTGACTTGGGGACTGGCACGCGCTACTCTTCTCTTGCATCGGTCCTTGCTAGGCGATTTTTTGGACTCGCAACGCTTCCTGCGGAAGCGCTTGGATCCCATTCTCGGGTCGGCTCAAGGGGTTGTCGAGCGCCGGGCCCAGCGGTCGGACTGCCGGCCGGGCGGACACGGCGCAGAATCTCCGGGGTGAATTATGGAGAGGGCAGGCAGGTACGAGATTGTGGAAGAGGTCGGGCGCGGCTCCATGGGTGTAGTCTACAAGGCCTACGACCCGGTGATCAACCGCACGGTCGCCATCAAGACGATGCTTTCGCGGGGCTTGGCGCCAGGCGACTTCGAGGCGTTCCGCGCTCGCTTTCAGTTCGAGGCCCAGTCGGCGGGCACGCTCACTCATCCCAACATCATCACCGTTTACGACTTTGGCGAGGAAGAGGGCATGCTCTATCTCGCCATGGAGTACATGCAGGGAAAGTCGTTGCAGAAACTGGTGGAGGAGCAAAGGATCCTGCCCCTCGAGACCATCGCTCCGATTGTGGAGCAGGTGGGCAGTGCGCTCGATTTCGCCCACTTGCACAAGATCGTCCATCGCGACGTGAAGCCCGCCAACATCATGATCCTTGACAGCGGGCTGGTGAAAGTGACGGACTTCGGCACGGCCAAAGGTGCGACCACCAACCTGACCACCCGAGCCGGACAACTGCTCGGCACGCCCAATTACATGTCGCCCGAGCAGGCTAAGGGACGGACCCTCGACGGACGCTCGGACATCTTCGCGCTGGGCGTCATTCTCTACGAGTTGCTCACTGGTGAGAAGCCGTTCTACGGCGAGAGCGTGACGACCGTGATCTACAAGATCGTTCACGACACGCCGATTCCGCCGCGCGAACTCGATCCCACCATTCATCCGGGCTTGAATTTTGTGGTGAGCAAGGCTCTGGCCAAGTCGCCCGACGATCGCTACCAGAGTTGCAGGGAACTGGTGGACGACTTGAAGAATTATCGAAACCTGGGAGCGATGGCGGCCTCCAACGAGACCGTGGTGCTGACCCGTCCCCTGGCCGTGACATCGGGGCCCGCTGCCGCGGCCACTGCTTCTGCGCGCCCCGGCGCTGTGGGCGCGGCGCCCGTCCTTCAGCCTGCGACGGCTACCGATGCCCCCGGCAAGGGGACAGTTGCAACCGCAGTCGCGACAGTGGCCCCACCGCGAGGCCCCGCCGTGGTCGCTGACACGCACGAGGAGAAACATTCGCCCTTGGTGTGGCTGCTGCCGCTGACCCTGCTGGTGCTGGCGCTAATTGTTGGCCTGATTCTGTATCGCAAGCACGCCGCCCCGCCCGTTGCGGGCAACCTGCCCGCAACTCCTCCGGCCAGCCAGATTGGACCTGAGCAACCGCCGCCCGGCCAGGCGCAGTCCCCTGGGGCCAAGCCAGCCGACAACAAACTCTCCGCTCCGGAGACCACCGGAGCAACGCCCTCTGAACCACCGGTGTCTCGCCCGATCAAACCCATTCCCGAAAAGGCTTCGAAGTCCGCCGGGATGGGAACGCTGAATATTCGGTCGAACGTGCCGGCAAAGATACTGATCGATGGTAATCTCAAAGATGGCTGGCTGACGCCCCACCCGGCCCAGTTGCAGGTGGGAAAGCACCGCGTGTCGCTGGTGGCTGACAACTATCAAACTGCCTCTCAGGAAGTCGAAGTCACCGCAGGAGGCGAACAACCGGTCAACTTCGAACTCACGGCCGTATTGGGGGCGCTCCGCATCGAAACCACCCCGCCCGGCCTCGAGGTCCTCATCGACGGCAAGTCGTCGGGACTAAGCCCAGTGACGGTGCCCTTGCCGGCAGGCCCGCACGTGTACAAGGTGATGCCGCCGCCCGGCGGTTCGCCAGGCGAGAACACAGTGCAAATTACGGCCAATAACACTTTAATGGTTCGACTTCACTTCTGATTCTGGATAGGTCCTTGATCTCTGTCTTTGGTCTTTTGCCCTCTGACCACCCGAGAGCTCCATGGAGGCAACCCTCGCTGCCGTCGTCAAGTTCTCGCTGATCGCGTTTACCTCGATCTTCTTCCTGGTAGACCCCTTCGCTGTGATTCCGGCCTTCCTTACCATGACCGCTGATGAAGACCCGCTCTCGCGGCGCCGCGTGGCGCGCCGGGCGGCGTGGACGTGTTTCCTGGTGCTGACGCTGTTCGCGCTCACCGGCAGCCTGATCTTCAAAGCCTTCGGCATCACGCTGCCGGCCTTCAAGATCGCCGGCGGCATCATTCTCTTGCTCATCGGCATCGACATGCTGCAAGCGCGCCGGTCGCCCACTAACGAAGTCGAAGGCGAGCCGCAAGAGGCCTGCGACAAAGCGGACGTCAGCGTCATCCCCCTGGGGATCCCGATGCTGGCCGGGCCCGGTTCCATCTCCACCGTGTTGGTGTTGATGGGTGAATCGGGCCGGTGGTGGCAAACCATTCCGGTGTTTGTGGCCATCGCCATCACCTCCATCGCTTCCTACGCCGTGCTGGCCGCCGCCGACCGAGTGCGGGGCCGCCTCGGCCCTACGGGGATTCGTATCATGATGCGATTTATGGGGTTGCTCCTGACGGCGGTGGCGGTCCAGTTTATCCTGAACGGACTCGCCGACGTGGGGTTAATCCACCCCGGGTCGTAGACTCTCACGTTTTCGGGCGAAGGCTTGCTCAATCTAAAATCGAGGAGGACTCCGATGAAAGGCTTGGTACTGCTTGGGCTGCTTTTCCTGACGTCCGCGCTGGCGGTGCGTGTAGAGGCTAGCGGCCAAGCTGGCTTCCCAATTGGCCCCCAAATCGTTTCGCTCGATGGAAACTGGAAGTACACGCCTCTTGCCCGCACCACCTTGAAGCCGAACGGCTCCATTGTGGATGACACGGCCAGCACGACTAGTCTGCCGGCGCCTGGGACCATGCCCATACCCTCCAATTGGCACCTCCAGGGCCTCGCCAACTTCAACGGACGGGTGAGGTTTGAGCGCGATTTCAGTTTCTCGCGGAAACTCACGGCTCTGGATCGCGTGTTTCTGGTATTCCATGGTGTGGACTACTTTGCTGACGTGGCCCTGAACGGGGAGCCGGCAGGCAAGCACGAGGGTTACTTTCAGAGTTTCGAGTTCGACGTCACCGGCAAAATGAGGCGCGGCGCCAATCATCTGATGGTCACCGTCGATGCGCCACTCGAGGAACCGGGCACGGTCTGGCCCGACCACAAGCGGGTGATCAAGGGGGTGCTCACGCATTGGGACTGCAAACCGGGAGGCGCCGACGATCCCAAAGTCGGGCAAGATGGCACCTCGGCCGGCATCTGGAACAGCGTGGCGCTCGAGGTGCGGCATGCAGCGTGGCTGGGCAACGTCAAGCTTCAGCCCTACCTTTACGATCGCAAGCTAACGCCGGGCCACGAGAAGGACGAGGGCTTGGACGCCAAGATCTTCATCACGGCGGAAGTGCGCGCCACGAGCCCCGGGTGGTATACGTTGACGGCGGAGGTCCCCGGGGTCGACACTGCCAAGGTCTCACTAGATCTCAATCTCCCTACTCCGGAAGCTACGGCGGTACTCGTACTGCCGATGGAACAGCCGCATCTGTGGTGGACCTGGGATTTGGGCGAGCCCTACCTTTACACCTGCCGGCTGACGCTGTCCACCAGCGGGACCACCGGCGGCGCGGCCGTCTACCAGCGCGAGGTGAGATTTGGAGTGCGCACCATCACCCTCGACGAGAAGACGGGCGATTGGCGGCTGAACGGAATGCGCTTCTTTATCCGCGGCACCAGCATCGTGCCGGATATGTGGCTGGCGCATTACACGCCCGACCGCATAACCCAGGACGTCAAGCTGCTGCGCCAAGCCAACATCAATGGGGTAAGGGTGTGCGTCCAGGTGAACCGCGAGGAACTCTACGACGCGCTCGACCGCGCCGGCATCGTCGCCTGGCAGGACTTCCCGCTCCAGTGGGACTACACCCACACCGACGACCTCATGCTGGAGGCGGCGCGCCAGCTTCGCGACATGATCCGGCAGTTCTACAACCACCCGTCGATCATCACCTGGGTGTGCCAGAACGAATCCACGGCGTACAACGTGAATGTGCTCGATCCCTTCCTCGCCCGCGTGGGCGCCCAAGAGGACTCGTCGCGGCCGGTGCGGCCCGTATCGGCTTTCAACGAGCACTACTACGAAGGGTGGTATGGCGGCGACTACCACAACTACCGATCGCCGCCGGGCGGGCCCATCATTTCGGAGCTGGGCGCGCAGGCGCTGCCTTCGCTGGAAGAAGTGAAAGAAATGGTCGGCGACGCGTGGCCGCCGGATTGGGCCAAGATGGCCTATCACGATTTCCAGTACGACCAGACGTTCAAGGTGGCCAAGATTCCCATGCCCACCAACTGGGCCGCCTTCGTGGAGAATTCGCAACGCTATCAAGCGGAGCTTCTCCAGTACGCCATCGAGCACTACCGCCGCGAGAAGTACAAGAAAATTGGATCGTTCTTCCAGTTCGAGTTTGTGGATTGCTGGCCGGGCATCACCTGGTCGGTGGTGAGCTACGCGCGCCAACCCAAGCTGGGTTACTTCGCCGTACGGCGCGCCTTCCAACCCATCTTGATCGAGGCGGACCTCGATCGAATCGTCTGGAGCCTGGGGAAAGACTCGCAGCACCTGGCTGAGGCCGGACTGGACATGGCGATCGACCCCTGGGTGGTGAATGACGAGCATAGGCAGCTAGCTGGCGCGAGGTGCGAAGTGAGTCTCCGCGGCCAAGGCCAGGACACCGCGCTGGCCGCGGCCGACGCGAAGGATCCCATTCCCTCCGATGGGGTCATCCAACTGCCCAAGATCTACGCCACGCTGCCGATCAATATCGCTCCCGGCGGCTATCAACTGGTGCTTCGACTGAAGCAGGGGGACAATGTACTGAGCGAGAACGAGTACCCGATCAGCGTGGTGGAATAAGTGAGCCATGGGCGCTCAGAAAGTCCGACAATAACCACACGCTTGCCCCGCTGAGAAGAATTGACGATTGACGATTGACGATTGAAGATTGGAAGAGGGATCACAACGATGGTAGATGGCGTATCGGAAGGGCCGTGCGGCGTGCGTACCCGCCTCTTTCAATCGTCAATCGTCAATCGTCAATCGTCAATTCTTCCCAGGAGGAGGTCCAATGCTAATTGTTCACGTCCACGTCCGGGTGAAGCCGGAATTCGTGGAACAGTTCAAGGAGGCGACCATTGAGAATGCGGGCAACAGTGTAAAAGAGAGCGGCATCGCCCGGTTTGACGTCGTCCAGCAGCAGGATGATCCCACCCGCTTCGTGCTGGTGGAGGTCTACCGGACGAGTGACGCGCCGGCCCTTCATAGGGAGACCGCACACTACCAGGCATGGCGAGACAAGGTCGAAAGCATGCTAGCGGAGCCACGTACCCGCGCCAGTTATGCCAACGTGTTTCCGGACGATCGGGATTGGTGAGGGGCCATGCGATTTGAGTTTGGAACTGCCAGCCGCATCCTCTTCGGAGCCGGCACGGTGCGCGAGTTGGTGCCAGCCGCCAAAGAAATGGGAAGGCGCGCCCTCGTCGTTACCAGACGGTGCTCGGAGCCTTCCGCTTGGCTGGTAAAGCAACTTGAATCGACGGGAGTCTCGTGCCTGCCATTCACCGTGGCAGGTGAGCCTACGCTCGACCTGGTCCGCTCCGGCCTCGAAAGCGCTCGACAAGGGGCGTGCGACCTCGTCATCAGCTTCGGCGGCGGGAGCGCGATCGACGCCGGCAAGGCCATCGCCGCCCTGCTCACCAATCCAGGGGAGCCTCTGGACTATCTGGAAGTGGTCGGTCGAGGCCAGCCCCTGAATCATGGCCCTGCTCCTTTCATCGCTGTCCCGACGACGGCTGGCACCGGTTCTGAGGTTACCCGCAACGCCGTCTTGGCCCTGCCTGAGCATCGGGTCAAGGTGAGCCTGCGAAGCCCACTGATGCTGCCGCGGCTGGCGGTTGTCGATCCCGAGCTGACGCTGGGCTTGCCACCGGCGGTCACTGCCAGCACCGGGCTCGACGCGCTGACCCAGTTGATCGAGCCTAACGTTTCCGTCCGGGCCAATCCCCTCACCGACGGGTTCTGCCGGGAAGGGTTGGGGCGGGTCAGCCGCTCGCTGCGCCGCGCCTATCACCAGGGAAATGACCTCGAGGCGCGGACCGATATGGCGCTGGCCAGTCTCCTGGGAGGCCTAGCGCTCGCCAACGCGGCCTTGGGAGTGGTGCACGGATTTGCTGCGCCCATAGGAGGAATGTTTCCCGCACCGCACGGCACCGTCTGCGCGGCGTTGTTGCCCCATGCAATGGCGATCAACATTCGTGCGTTGCGTCGCCGCGCGCCGGAGAGCGAGGCGTTGCGTCGCTACGAAACTGTGGCTCGCGTTCTCACCGGCGAGCCGCACGCCGGACCGGAAGAGGGAGTCCGATGGGTGAGCGAGTTGTGCCACGAACTGGGGATTGCGCCTCTCCGATCCTATGGGATTGACGAAAGGGACGTCACGATCCTGGTAGAAGGGGCCTCCAGGGCGAGCAGCACAAAGGGTAACCCGATCGTGCTCACCACGGATGAATTGCGCGAGATCCTCATGGCGTCGTTGCACGGGAACGGCCCAGGTCGCTCGTGAAATGGGAAACTACGATGTATCAGCCCACAAATCATGCTAGTCTCAAAGACGAATCCACGAGTTTACACTTCGGATTCAGAATGGAGCGTCAGATGAAAGCTAAAAAGGCCTTAAGAAGACTGAACAAAGCAAAGCTGTTGCTGGCTTTGGTCATCGACCAATACAAGGCCGGTGAGCCTGTCGCCGGCGCGCGCGATCTGCTGCGCGCCGCCGTCAGCAACATCGATCAAGCTAAGGCAGCCATGAAAGGACCCTCAACTCTACCAGCGGCGCCGACTCCGACTCCCAAGGCGCGAGAGGTTGCAGAAGCGACCGGGAAGCAAAGCCGGAAGCTCTCCGAAGAAGGCAGGAGAAGGCTCTCTTTGTCCGCCAAGAAACGCTGGGCGGCGGCGAAGCGCACAGGTGCGCGCACACTCTCTGCGGCTTCGCGCAACTGATATTCCCCGGCGGACAGATTCTCCTACCGAACTGCTGCCCTGAGAATTGCGGCCGCGAAGGGTTCAGCGTGGTTATGGGCCGAAGGCGAAGTCTGGTGGTTGGCCAGAGGAGCGTGGCCACAGCGCCCCCAGGGGATGAAAGGATAGGCTAGGGACAATCGAGACTCGTGCAGAGGAGTCGCTGCTATGGCGAGCGGAACGCTCTTGTATCTCTCCCGGGCCGACGTCGAGAGCCTCCATATCTCCATGCGGGAGACCATCGAAGCCCTGGAGCAGATGTTCCGAGAGAAGGGCGAGGGCAGAGTCGAGATGCCACCCAAACCTGGCATCCATCCGCGCCCGGATGCCTTCATCCACGCTATGCCGGCGTACATTCCCAGCCTGGAGTCGGCCGGAATCAAGTGGGTTTCCGGCTACCCCCGGAACAGGGATCAAGGACTGCCTTACATCGCGGGTCTGCTCATTCTGAACGACCCGGAGACAGGCATCCCCACGGCCGTGATGGACTGTACATGGATCACCGCCCAGCGCACCGGGGCTGCCACAGCGTTGTCGGCCAAGTATCTCGCTCGAAAAAACAGTTCGACCGTCGGTGTGATCGCGTGTGGCGTTCAGGGGCGCAGCAATCTGGAGGCGCTGACGTGCTTGTTCCCGATCACGCACGTGAAGGCGTACGACATTTATCCGGAGAGGGCCGAGGCATACGCCACCGAAATGTCGCACGCACTCGGCGTAAAGGCGGAAGCGGTCAGCGAAGTTTCGGCGGCGGTCGAAGGGCTGGATATCGTGGTTACATCGGGCCCGATCTCGAAACACCCCCAAGCAACCATTCCCGCAGGTTGGCTGAACCCCGGAGCGTTTGCCAGCCTGGTGGATTTTGATTCCTACTGGCAGGGCGAGGCACTACGTGAAGCCGACAAGATCGCCACGGATGACCGCGAGCAGATGAGATACTACCGGCAAGCGGGCTATTTTCGCGACACTCCCGAACCCTACGCCGATCTGGGCGAACTCGCAACGGGAAGGAAGCAGGGACGGCAATCGCACTTCGAGCGGACCATGGCAATCAATCTGGGCCTCGCCCTCGACGACATGGCAGTCGCGATTCTGGTCCACCGCAGAGCCGTTGCGGCAGGAATCGGCACCGTGCTTCCCTTATAGGAACCCAGGCGTGGCGTTAGTTAGCAGGGTGCTGAAAAACCCTGTTTCGAACGGTTTTCGTAGCGGCGCCCTTTAGGGCGGCACTGTGAATTCAATAAGATGCCCGGCTAAAGCCGGCCTCTACGAAGGCCCAAGGGCATTTTTCAGCACCCTGCCAGTCTAGACGCTATGCAGGGAGTTACGAAGCCAAGACGGCGTCCAAATGGAGCTTGAGAACGTGAACCATGTTTAGCGGACTATTCCCGGCGGCCTAAGCTCGGCTCGAAGGGCTGTTAGAGACTGGGCAGCCTCGCCGTTCAATTGCTTCGATTGCTGAGACAAGCGCCAGCGGGGCTGGTCTGAGCACCGAGGATGCGGCGGCCCTGATCGCGTGGGGGCGCCGTCCGGAAGGCCGGGAGGAGATCCTCGCCGCGGCCAGCGAGGTCCGTGAACGTGTCGCGGGCCGCGAAGTGGAGTTCGTCATCCCCGTTTACCTCACCAGCTTCTGTCAGAACGACTGCCTCTACTGCGGATATCGCAAGAGCAATCCGCTTGCCGAGAGGGTACGGCTGGGACTCGACGAGTTCGGCCGCGAGCTGGATTTGATTCTCTCCTGGGGTCATCGCCAGATCGAGTTGGTGCTTTCTGACGACCCCGACTTAGGTCCGGATGGGCTCCTGCCCTACGTTGATCTGACGCGCCGGAAACTGACGGCGACGGGCGGCGGGCTGGTAGCTCTCTGCGCTCCCGTCTACACCCAAGACGAATACCAGCGCCTGCGGGAGGCCGGGCTGGACTGGGTAGTGGAATGGCAGGAGACTTACCACCAACCCCATTTCGACCGCTGGCACTTCCTCGACACGCCCAAACGGCGCTATGAAGATCGCCTGAATCTTTGGGACACGACCATCGCGGCAGGACTGCCCCGCGTTGCCCTGGGTGTGCTCTTGGGACTCTACGACTGGCGCTTTGAAGTTCTGGCGGTCGTTGAGCATGGCAACTACCTGCGGCGGACCTATGGCCTGGAGCCACACGCCATCGGGATCCCGCGGCTGAAGCCGGCGCGGGGCGTGCTCGCTTCCCAGAAGCCCTCCCACTTCACCGTCTCGGACGAGGACTACCGCTTCATCGTCAGCGTCTATCATCTGGCCTTCCCACGCTCCCGCTTGTTCTTCAACACGCGTGAGAACTACGCCTTCAACACGTCTCTGGTTGCGGGTGGGGACCTGTTTACCGTGGATTGTGAGACCCAGCCCGGCGGCTACCTGACAGGCCATCTGCCCGGGCAATTTTCCACGCATTCGTACCCGCCGCGGCGAGAGGTAGTGCTGGCACTCGAGCGGCGTGGGTTCTCGTGCCGGTATTTGGAAGCGGAGACGGCGATCGTCGCTTCGCCTGCAGACATGGCTGCGGGTCAGGCCCAGACTGTCGAGTTCTATCTCGAGTCCTGGACCTCGGAGCACGAGCAGATTAAGGAGCGGGTTGATGATTTTGAGGCCGAACTGGGACGGCTCAAGACTACGCCGGCCGGACACTGTGCCGCGGCAGGGCATCTGCGGGGTTTTCTGAAGTCCTTCGCGTCCGCAGCCGTCGAACACTGCCGCACGGCAGAATCGCTGTTGGCGCGGCGCTCGGACGCCCCCGCCCGCCGGGAGTTTTGCGGGTACCACGAGCGCTTCGGCGTTGACCTGGACAGATTCGACCGGCAGATCGCCTCTTACGAACTCTCGGCCGACCCCATCGTGCTGCTCATGCTCGGAAGCCGAATCATTCGCGAATTCCGCGCTCATCTTTGTGCCGAGGAAAAACTTCTGACCGATTTCGGCGTAGCGCTCCAGATGCCTGCTGATCGGCTTCTTCCTAAGACCCGTGCGTCATGAGAAATTCGCCGCCGCACTCGATGCGCGCCCGCAAGAATCTTAAGTGCCTCGAACGATGTCAGGCCCGGACTCGATCGACCAACGCTGGCGAGGGCCGGGGAGTTCCCTTCCCGATGACATCCAGTCGTCCGGAGAATTACGGTTGAGATTTTGTCCTAAAACGTCCTAAAACGTTTGCGCTCTTTCAGCCGTTGCCGTAAGGTCAAACTATGGGCTATATCTGCATTCACGGGCATTTCTACCAGCCGCCGCGCGAAAACCCTTGGCTCGAGGCGGTTGAGCTCCAGGAATCCGCGCATCCGTACCACGACTGGAACGAGCGGATCGATGCGGAATGCTATGCTCGGAACGCGGCTTCCCGAATTCTGGACGAACAAAAACGAATCGTCAGAATCGTGAACAATTACGCCAAGATCAGCTTTAACTTCGGTCCCACCTTGCTTTCCTGGATTCAGGCGAACGATCCGCCTGTCTATCGCGCCATTCTCGAAGCGGATGCCGAAAGCGGCAAGGCTTTTTCCGGACACGGATCCGCCCTTGCACAGCCCTACAACCACATGATCATGCCGCTGGCCAACGAACGCGACAAATACACCCAGACGTTCTGGGGAGTGCGCGACTTCGAACATCGGTTTGGGCGAAGACCCGAGGGGATGTGGTTACCCGAGACAGCCGTGGACCTCCCGACGCTGGAAATCCTGGCGCAAGTGGGAATGAAGTTCACCATACTCGCCCCGAATCAAGCCAGCCGTGTGCGAAAGATCGGAGGGCGCAATTGGAAGGACGTCGGCAAAGGGCAAATTGACCCGACCATGGTTTACCGCCTACGACTGCCCTCGGGGAGAACCATCAGTCTCTTCTTTTACGATGGGCCTATTTCGCGGGCCATCGCCTTTGAGGGCTTGCTTGACAACGGCGAACAGTTTGCGCAACGACTCCTGGGGGCGTTTTCCGAGGAGACCCGCCCCTGGCCCGAACTGGTGCACATCGCCACCGATGGCGAGACCTACGGTCACCACCACCCGTACGGTGAAATGGCGTTGACCTATGCCTTGAACCAGATCGAGTCCAATGAGCTCGCCGAACTTATCAATTATGGTCTTTATCTCGAACGGCACCCGGCAACTCACTTGGTGGAGGTATTTGAAAACAGCTCCTGGAGCTGTGTCCACGGCGTCGAGCGCTGGCGCAGTAATTGCGGTTGTAACTCCGGCGGCCACCCGGGTTGGAACCAGGAATGGCGCGCATCGCTGCGCGAAGCTTTTGATTGGCTTCGCGACACCCTGGCTCCGCTTTTCGAGGAGAAAGCCGGGGCGTTTCTCAAGGACCCCTGGGCGGCGCGCAATGATTATGTCGACGTCCTTCTGGACCGGTCAGCGGAAAGCCGCGATCGATTCCTCGCCCGGCACGCCGCTGTCCCGCTTAGCGAGGCCGAGAGAATCACCGTCTGGAAGCTGATGGAGCTTCAGCGGAACGCCATGTTGATGTACACCAGTTGCGGCTGGTTCTTCGACGAGCTGTCGGGAATTGAGACCGTACAGGTGATGCAGTATGCCGGCCGTGCGGCGCAACTGGCCGATCAGCTTTTCGGTAACCAGGGTGAAACCCTATTCATGGAAAAGCTGAGCAAGGCCAAGAGCAATATCCCCGAGCATCAGGATGGCAGCCGTATCTACCAGAAGTTCGTGAGGCCTGCCTTTGTTAACCTGCGGAAGGTCGGAGGTCACTACGCCATTCGGTCCCTTTTCGAGCCCTACGAGACGGATACCCATGTTTACGATTACGTAGTGGAGCGGCAGGCAGGCTCGAACCTCGCCAAAGACGGCAAGCGGGAGCGGAGGCTCGCGGTGGGACGAGCGCGCTTCACGTCGGAGATCACGCAAGAGTCGGCGGCCCTGGCCTTCGCGGCCCTCGACCGCGGCGACTTCAACCCCGTCGGCGGCATCCTGAAAGTGGAGGGAGACCAAGATTACGCGGCGTTGGATCAGGCGCTGACGAAAGCCTTTTCCGAAGAGAATCTGGACGACGTGAGCCGGCTCCTGCAGGAGAACTTCGAAGGCGGGACCTACTCGCTGACGGTCCTCTTCCGAGACGAACAGCGCAGGATCCTGAGCCGCATCATCGAATCGGAATGGACGGAAGCCGAGGCGGCGTTTGACAGTCTCTACCCTCACTTGATGTCGATGACGCGAACGTTGGCGAAGCTGGGAACGTCGCTGGCGGTTCCCCGAGCCTTCCACGCAGCGGCTGAGTTTGCTTTGAACACGCAACTGCGTCGCGCCTTCGCTAGCGAAAACCCGGATTTCGAGAGCATCCGAGGTCTCATTTATGATGCCGAGGCTGCCAAGGTTGCACTTGATGTGCCGACCTTGGAGTACACACTGCGAATGAAGCTCGAACAAATGGCGGAGCGGCTCCGCGCCGACCCCTCCAATCTGGAAGTTCTCGGAGGACTCGATACGGCGGTGGGAGTGGCTCGGTCGCTACCCCTCGAAGTGAACCTCTGGAAGATCCAGAACGCCTGTTACGAACTGCTGCAAACGGCGTATCCGGAGTTTCAGCAAAAGGCCGCGCAGGAAGATGAAAACGCTACCATATGGATCAGTCGCTTTCGAGCGCTGGCCGAAGAGGTCTCCCTGAGCGTTGAGTAGGCCGCGATGCCCAAACTGCGGATTCCTGTGGCCGCGAGATGGTGGCGGAGGACGAAGTGACCGAGCCAAAGCGCTGGAGCTCGCTCGCGGCTATTTGCACGACAACGCGGCGAGGCTGTACAGTGACGGTCGCTGGTAGTCGGTAGTCGGTTATCGGTAGACGGTAGGTGGTAGGAGGTGGACGGGGAGGTTCGGTAGACAGTAGACGGTAGACGGGAAAGAGCGTTTTCCTCCACCATCTACCCCGTCGCCTTTCCTTCATTCCGTCTACCGTCTACCATCTACTTCGAGGGGAAGGTGAAACATGCTGAAGTATCTCCCATGGAAAGACGTTGAACTGGAAACGCTGAATCCGCTGCTCGACCGGCAGCTTGTGGTGGGCGAGAACGTGATGCTGGCGCGAGTGCTCATGAAGAAGGGTTGCGTGGTGCCCTTGCACAGCCACGTCAACGAACAGATCACCTACGTCCTCGAAGGCGCACTGCAATTCTTCATCGACGGAAAGGAGATCGTGGTCCACGCCGGCGAGGTTCTGTGCATTCCCTCACACATGCCTCATAAGGCTTTGGCGCTGGAAGATACCGTGGACCTCGACATCTTCAACCCGCCGCGTCAGGATTGGCTGGACAAGACGGACCAGTACTTGCGCAAGTAGGGAGGCGCCCGTTCGAGGCAGATGGTAGACGGTTGATGGTAGACGGTAGACGGAATGAAGGAAAGGCGACGGGGTAGATGGTGGAGGGAAAGGGTATTCCCCGTCTACCTCCGACCACCTACTGTCTACCGATTGCCTACCGCCTACCGAGAGTGGTTCCTTCATGCTCCACACGCTGCAAGTGGCATCCGAGAAATTCGTCTATGACGTGGTCGCGGGCCGGGGTGCGTGGCGCGCGCTGCGCCGTTTTCCGCTGGCGACTTATTCTTCCGTCTTCGTGCTGAGCGAGAAGCCGCTTTGGAAGCGCTGGGAAAGCACGTTTCTCAGGGAGGGCGGCCTCGAGCAGGCTCGGACGGTATTGATTCCGTCAGGCGAAGGCTCGAAGGCGATGGGCATGGTGGAGGTCGTAGCGGCGCAACTCCTGAAGGGAGGCGCCGACCGCCGCAGCCTGCTGATCGTGTTCGGCGGCGGCGTGGCGGGTGATCTCGGCGGCTTTGTCGCCTCCACCTACATGCGCGGCATCGACTACGTGCAGGTGCCAACCACGGTCGTCGGCCAGGTGGACAGCGCCGTGGGCGGCAAGACGGCGGTGAACGTGGGCGCGATGAAGAACCTCGTGGGCACCGTTTATCCTCCGCGCCTCGTGGTCGCCGAGCCGCTGGTCCTGAGCTCGCTCAGCGACCGCGCGTTTCGCTCCGGCTTGTATGAGGTGGTGAAGCACGCCATCCTGGTTGGTGATCCCTTCTTCAGCCAACTGGAACGGAGCATCGACTCGCTTCGCCCGCAAAACACCAAGCTGCTTGAAACAGTGCTGGCTCGGGCGGTAGCCGTGAAAGTGGACGTCGTGAACCGCGACGAGCGTGAGACGAGCCTGAGGTTCGTACTGAACCTTGGCCACACGTTCGGCCACGCCTTCGAAGAAGCCACCGGCTATAGCCGATTCCTGCACGGCGAGGCGGTGGGCTGGGGGCTGCTGGCGGCGGCGCGATTGTCGGAGCGGCTTCGGCTGTTGGCTCCGGACGAAGGCGAGAGGATCGCGCGGTTGGTCGGTCGCGTCGGACCGCTGCCGCCGATTCGCGACGTGCCGCCGGCGAGGGTGCTCAAGCTGCTGCCCCAGGACAAGAAGGCGATCGGCGGGAATATCCGTTGGGTCCTGCCGGAGCGAATCGGCAAGGTGAAGATTGTTGCGGACGTATCGATGAACGAAGTGGCCGCCGCGCTTAAGACAGTGACGAGTGACAAGTGACGAGTGACCAGCAAGAAGCGCTCAACACGGTGACGGGTGACAGGTGACGAGTGACCAGCAAGAACAAGCCAAGGCGCGCGCCGTGGAGGAGATGTTCGCGGCGGTGGCCCCGCGCTACGACTTGGCGAACCACGTGCTCTCGCTGGGGCGCGACATCGCCTGGCGACGCGCGACCGCCCGTGAGTTGCATGAAGCCTTGGCGCGACCCGGCTCGGTGGCCGTCGATGCCTGCTGCGGTACGGGCGACCTTTCGCTGGCGTTGACGCGCGTTTCCGCCGGCACGGTGGTGGGGACGGATTTCTGCCGTCCGATGCTGCGACTGGCGCGACGGAAAGCGAGCAACCAAGGGCGACCAGCGTTCTTCCTCGAGGCCGATACGCTGAGGCTTCCATTCCGGGACGGATCCCTGGACGTCGTCTCGATGGCCTTCGGCTTCCGTAACCTGGCCAATTATACGAGAGGACTGGAGGAGATGCATCGCGTGCTGAAGCCAGGAGGCTGGCTCGCCATCCTCGACTTTTCCCAGGTACGCTGGCCCGTGGCCGGACCAATGTTTCGCTTCTACTTTCACCGCGTCCTGCCCCGCGTCGGCACCTGGATTTCCGGCGTTACCGGTCCTTATCAATACCTGCCGGATTCGGTCTCGCGCTTTCCGGACCAGGAGCGGCTGGCGGCGTTGATGCGTGAGGCCGGATTCGAGAACGTGCGGTATCGAAATTTCACCGGCGGAGTGGCGGCTCTGCATCTAGGTCAGAAATGAATCGGGAGTCGACCTTGCAAACTCGAAACCGGAGACTGAAAACCCGAAAGTGGCTGATTGTTTTCGTGACCAAGCGGCGTGCGCTGCTGAGTGCTTTGGCTGCTCTGGCCTTCACGATCACGGCCTGCTCCCACCCGCAGGGCGACTTCACGCCCGTCCGCCTTTCAACCGGTCTCGAACCCCTGCGCGCCGACTTCAATCACGACGCGGGTCAAGTCCGCCTCGTGTTGCTGGTCGATCCGACGTGAGGGGTTTGCCTACGGGGGGCCTCCGTAGTCGAACGCGACGTGCTGGGCAAGATCCCCGATCCGAACCTGCGCGCCTACGTGGTGTGGCTTCCGGTCCTGCGTTCCGGCGGGTGGGAATCGGCAGCAAGGGACCAGGGCGAGCGGATCCCGGACCCCCGCGCCCGCCGCTACTACGACGCTGACACGAGCGTCGGGAAAACCTACGGTCCCCTCCTGCGCTTGCCGCGCGGCCTGCCGGCGTGGGACGTCTATATGGTCTTTGGCCGCGACGCGCGCTGGGAGGCGCAGCCGCCCGCACCGGCCTACTGGATGCATCAACTTGGCTTGGCGGCGCCGTCGGATCTTCGGCTGGATGGCAACCGACTGGCCGGCGTCGTCAAAGGATTGCTTAACTCCCCTGGGAGCGCCGGCGTCTCGTCCGCTCTTCACTGATCATTGACGATTGTCGGTTGAAAAGACTTGCCACCCCGGAGAAGAGCGACGCGCTGCTACGGTAAACTGCGGTGCCACATCGGATGCGTTGCCGGGCCGGAAGTGATACGATGCACAATCTCCTGGTAGCCGAAAGCATCGTTGCCCGTGCTCGGCGGGGGCCTGAGAAGGCGGAGCCCTATCTATGATCAGATCTCGGTTGATTTGCGCCCTTGGCGCTTTGTTGGGAATCGGACTGGGCCTGCTGGATTTGTCGGGACCGTCGCGTCTTTCGCGCGCCCAAAGCGAGCCCAAGCGGCCGATTCCTCTCTCCACCGGGAAGATGCTGCTGGCTCCAATTCCGGGTGAGCCGCAGAAGACGAACAGCTTCCCTGCGGCCATCGCTTTGAGCCCGGACGGACGCTACGTCGCCTTGCTGAATAACGGTTACGGAACGGAAGAGAGCGGGTTCGACGAGTCGATCGCTGTGCTCGACACTCAGACCGGCCGCCTCTCGGACTACCCCGACCAGCGTCTCGATCACCGCGCTCACCTGACTTACTTTCTCGGCCTTGCCTTCAGCCCGGACGGCGCACGGCTGTATGCGTCGATGGCTTCGCTGACCGACGCCGCCGGAACCGTAACCGGCGACACGGGCAGCGGGATCGCCGTCTACAAGTTTTCGGACGGCCGCCCGACGCCCGACCGCTTCATCCGCGTTCCGGTGCAAACCTTGGCGCCCGGCAAGAACTCGACGCTCACGGGCCGCGTGCCGGCCGGCAAGGCAGTGCCCTATCCGGCGGGCCTCGTCGCATTCCGCGCCGCGTCCGGCGAGCGGCTGCTGGTGGCAGACAATCTGTCGGACGACGCGCTGCTGATCGACGCCGCAAGCGGCCAAGCGGTCTTTCGCTTCGATCTCAGCACCCACCAGGACGTGCCCGCCTCGTATCCTTACGGCGTCGCCGTGACGCGGGACGGTGAGCGCGCCTACTGCACGCTGTGGAACGCTTCGACGGTGGCGGAACTGGACCTCAGCGCCGGCCGCGTCGTCCGCATGATTCCGCTGCTCGCGCCCGCTTCGCCCATCGCCGCCGGCTCGCATCCCACCGCTCTCGCGCTCAGCCCGGACGAGAAGTATCTGTACGTCGCGCTCGCCAACTCCGACCGCGTGGCGGCGATTGATACGGCAACGGGCCAAGTGGCAGGCATGCTCTCCACCGAGCTTCCGGGTCAGCAATACGGCGGCACTGTCCCCAACGCGCTGGCCGTTGATGCTGCCGGCACACGCCTGTTCGTGGCCGAAGCCGCGGCCGACGCGGTCGCCGTGTTCGATCTCAGCCGCTCGCTCGACCCCGCCCGGCCGCAGGCAGCAATGGGATTCATCCCCACCGAGTGGTACCCGACGGCACTCGCCATCCAGGGCGCTCACCTCTTCGTTGCGTCCGGCAAGGGCGAGGGCACCGGCCCCAACTCCGCCATCGTGCCTCCCGACAAGACCACCGGCTCCTACGGCCTCGGGCACAAGCACCGCTACATCGCGTCCCTCCTCCACGGATCGCTGGCCCAGGTGAGTATCCCCAAGGCCGAAGCCATGCTGGCCGAACTGACGCAGGAAGCGGAGGAGAGCAACCGTGAGAACGCAAAGCCGGAGGAGATTCACTTCGCCGCCGGCTCTAATCCGATCCGGCCCATTAAGCACGTCATCTACATCATCAAAGAGAACCGCAGCTACGACCAGATGTTCGGCGACCTGAAAGAGGCGAACGGCGACCCCACCCTCTGCCTCTACGGCGAGGACATCACTCCCAACCAGCACGCGCTGGCGCGGCAGTTCGGCATCCTCGACAACTTCTACGTCAGCGGCGAAGTCTCCGGAAACGGCCATGTGTGGTCCATGGCGGCGATCGACAGCGACTACACGGAAAAGACCTGGGAGATCAGCTACCGGGGCTCGGAGCGCGACTACGACTACGAGGGCAGGGTGGGACAGGGAGTTCCCTTGGACGAGGGGATGCCCGACGTCGATGAGCCCGGCACCGGCTACATCTGGGCCGACGTGGCACGCGCCGGCCTCACCCACCGCAACTACGGGGAGTTTGTGGATACCGAATGGTGCGGCGACTTTCGCGCCGCCCGGCCGCGCCAGGAAGGGACCCCCGCTGTGGCGGGCCAGCCCTGTAGTCGGACCTTTATCAAGAAAGGCGAGCCGCTGCCGCCCAACGTGGGCCAGCCGCACGGGTCGCCGAGCCCGTGGCCTTGGCTGGTGCCGGTGATCGCCCGCGACGTTCCCACCAAGCCGGAGCTGACGGGCCACTTCGACCCCAACTACGCCGACTTCAACCTGCAGTATCCGGATCAGCTCCGCGTGGACGAGTTCCTCAACGAGTTCGAGGGCTTCGTCAAGGCGCGCGCCGAGGGAGCCAGGGATCGCGAGCTGCCGCAATTCGTCATCCTGCGCCTGCCCAACGATCACACCATGGGCGCTCGCCCCGGCGGGCCGCGGCCGGAGGCCTCAGTGGCCGACAACGACCTCGCCGTGGGCCGCTTGGCGGAAGCGGTTTCCCACAGCTCTTACTGGGACGACACCGCCATCTTCATTCTCGAGGACGATGCCCAGGACGGTCCCGACCACGTCGACGCCCACCGCAGCCCGGCGCTGGTGATCAGCAAATACTCGCCCGGTTCGCTCGCCAGCCCCTTCGTCGACCACGCCTTCTATACCACGGTGAACATGGTACGCACCATGGAGGCACTCCTTGGACTCCCGCCCATGAACAACAACGACGCCGTGGCCGCGCCCATGGCCCCGCTCTTCTCCGGTCCGGGCACCCAGCCACCTTTCCAAGCCGACCCAATAGCCAAGACAACTGGCCTGCTGTATCAGGTGAACCCCAACCATGGGCCCGGCGCCTGGGACTCCGCGCGCATGGACTTCTCGCGCGCCGACGCCATCGATGCGGCCCGGCTCAACGCCATCTTGTGGCAGGAACGCAAAGGCAGCGTCCCCATGCCGGCACCGAGGAAGATTGAGTCATTGAGTCATTGAATCATTGCGCCATTGAACAGGAGCGGATTGTTCTTTCTTGTCTTTCAATGGCTCAATGACCCGATGGCTCAATGACTCAACCTTCTCTTTCAATCAGCTTCCTCCCCACTCGACTCCACGCTGACCGGACCGTTCACGGTAGACATCCGCACCGCCGGCGATGAGCTTCCCAACACGATGAAGCGGTGCTCGTCGTCCCAGGTCCGCTGGGCCTGGCCACAGACAGCGGCGCTGCATCGCATGGGGGAGTGCCCGGACGCCTCCACCCGCACGCCCGGCTCATAACCCGCGGGCACCTTCAGGCTCAAGGGGCCGTTCTCGGTTCGAGCTTCGAGGCCGTCCTCCTTCCATCGCGACCCGCTCAGATCGACGCTAATCGGGCCGTTTTGCGTCTCCAGCCTCAATTTGCCGCCGCTGCCGCTGAGGCTGATGGGACCATTGGTGGTGGTCGCCTGGATATCGCCCGAGCATTCCTTGAGGGCGATCGGTCCGTTGATGCTTCGCGCCTTCACCGCTCCGCTCAGGTTGCGCAAGCTGATGGGGCCGTTGTGCGCCGCCAAGACCATGGCGGCGTTCCGGGGAGCGCGGATGATCAGGTAGGCGGTCCAGTCGCCGCCGCCGGGGCCGCTGACGGAGAGCTCGTTATTTCGGACGGAGGCGGAAATCGAAGCCAGACGCCCCTGCGCGCTCTCGCGGTCGTCGCCGGCCGCGACATTGCACACGGCGACGTCGTACTCGCTCCCGTCGCCGCCGATCACGCGGATGCCGCCGTTCTCAGCCGCCGTCACGCTCAAGGTCTGCCCTTGGGAGGAAGGAATGGTGAGGTGCTGCTCACTACGCACGGTCTCCCGGTCGTCAAAGTTCATGTGGATCTGGCTACACCCGCCCGCCTCGTCGTCATTGCTGGCGGTTAGGCTGCTGGAATGATGCTTGGCGGAAATGATCGCCACACTGAGAAACAGAACTGAAACCGTCAAACTCAAAACAAGTCGCTTGTTCATGGTTGGCCCTCCTGGCCACTGTTATAGACGACCGGTAGCCGGAACGGTTAGCCCTGGAATTGTCGATTGCCGATTGGATGGAATTTTGGATTTTGGAATTTTGGATTGAAGACAAGGCGTCGCATCGACCGCGAGACGGCCCTGCGGGTTCTGGAGGGCTTGGCGCGCTTCCTATTCACATAGGAAGGTGACGTCAAGTGGCTAAAGGGATCCGATCCCAGAGAATATCGGCTGCGCGTCGGCGACTACCGAATGCGTTTTCACGTTCTCGGGGACACCCTTCAGATCCTGTCCGTACGGCATCGCCGCGAAGCGTATCGCTAACGCCCCGAGCGAGCCTCAGCAACGTCGCGTTCGCTTGTCACCAATATCGTGCCACCATTCGCGAAAGCTTTTCGCAGCTGGCGCCGGAAAATCGCGGCCTTCAGTCCAGCCGGAGAGCGGGAACCAGGGAAACTTGCTGATCCATCGTGCGCTGCCGTTACCGCCGTCCGCGTGCGGCCGGTCACTTCGAGCCCAAAGGCGTAGTCCCAATCGTGCCAGTCGCGCGCCCACTCGGTACGCCCACGGTCGCTGCATCGCCCATGCCCACAGTCGCATCGAGAGACGCTCGCCCGCGGGCGAGTGCCCGGCTTTGGGCGTGTCCGCCGTCGTTTCCTCTTGCGCCTTGCTGCGGAGGTGAAGCAACAGGTCGGGGATATTGATCCGCACCGGGCAAACCTCGCGACACGCGCCGCACAGCGATGAGGCGAAGGGCAGCTCGCGTGCCTGATCGAGGCCGACGAACTGCGGGGTGATGAGCGCTCCAATAGGTCCGCTATAGACCCAGCCGTAGGCGTGGCCGCCGATCTTCCGATATACCGGGCAGGCATTCAGGCACGCGCCGCAGCGGATGCAGTAGAGCACCTCGCGCATCTTGGGATCGGCCAGCGTGGTGATGCGCCCGTTATCCAGCAGTACCACGTGCATTTCGTCCGGACCGTCTTCGCCCGGGCGACGCGGACCGGTGAGCATGGAAGTGTACGAACTCAGCTTCTGGCCGGTTCCCGACCGCGCCAGAATCCGCAGGAAAACCGCCAGATCCTGAAAGCGGGGGATAAGTTTCTCGATGCCCACCAGTACTACGTGCACCCTGGGCGCCGTGGTCGAGAACCGGATGTTGCCTTCGTTCTCGATCACCACTATCGTGCCCGTTTCCGCCACGGCGAAATTGGCGCCGCTTAGCCCCACACCGGCTTTGGCGAACATCTCGCGCAACGCGCGGCGTGCGATGGCCGTGAGCTGCTCCGGTTCTTCGGTGCGGTGGGGATCAACCTGGGCGGCGAAGAGATCGGCCACGTCCTGCCGGGTTTTGTGCATGGCGGGAGCCACGATGTGCGCCGGCCGCTCGTGCGCGAGCTGGAGGATGAACTCGCCGAGATCGGTCTCCACAGCCCGAATCCCCACGGCCTCGAGCGCGTGGTTCAGCTCGATCTCTTCGCTGACCATGGTCTTGCCCTTTACCACCTCGTGTGTCCCGGCCCGCTGCGCAATGTCGCACACGATGCGGCAAGCCTCGTCGCCAGTGGCGGCCCAGTGGACCCTGCCGCCGTGCCGCTCCACTTGGGCGGAAAACTGATCGAGATAGAAGTCGAGATGCTCGATCACCTCCCGCTTCAGCTCGCGCGCGCGGTCCCGGAGGCGATCGAACCCCGGCAATTCCGCCGCGGCTTCGAGCCGATGGGTGTAGAGCCGCAACGTGGACGAGCGATAGGCTTCGCCCAGGTGTGCGTCGCGCATCGCTTCGTGCGCCAACTCGTGGATCTGGTTGCTTTGGACTCCGGTGTCGCTCATGCTTGAAGCCGTAGACGGCAGACGGCAGACGGTAGACGGGAAAAGGTCGGCCTTTTCCTTCCCCTCTGCCGTCTACTGTCTACTCTTTCTCCCCGTCTGCTGTCTACCGTCTACTTTCTTCGTGCCAGCACTTCGGCCAGATGCATCGTCTCGATGGTCAGCCCTCGCCGGTGAATCACTCCCGCTAGGTGCATCAGGCAGCTTGAATCGTTGGCCACCAGGTACTCGGCCCCGGTTGCGGCGGCGGCGCGGACCTTATCTTCGCCCATGGCTACGGAAACCTCGGGAAACTTCACGGAGAAAGTCCCGCCGAAGCCGCAGCACAGCTTGTAGTCGTTCATCTCTCGCAGATCGATCCCGCGCACGGCACGCAGCAACTTGCGCGGCTCGGCTTCGATCCCCAGCTCGCGCAGAAGATGGCAGGAATCATGGTAGGTGACCCGATGGGCGAAGGTCGCACCCACATCCTCGACTTTCAGCACCTTCACCAGGAACTCCGAGAACTCGAAGAAGCGCTCGCCGAGCTTTCGCGCCTTCTGGCAGCGCTCGCGATCGTGTTCGAAAAGCTCGGGGTAGAAAACGCGAACCATGGCGGTACAGGAGCCCGAAGGGGCCACCACGTAGTCGGCGTTCTCGAAAAGACTGAGCACCCGCGAAGCCACGGCGCGCGCCTCATCGCGGTAGCCGGTGTTGAAGGCGGGCTGACCGCAGCACGTTTGGGCGGGGTCGAAGGTCACCTCCACCCCCAGGCGCCGCAGCACTTGGACCATGCATTCGCCGACCCGGGGAAAGAACTGGTCTCCTAGGCACGTTATGAAGAGCGCGACGCGAGGCTTGGTCATCGGTCATTCATTATAGCGTGGAGCGCGAGCGTCTCGCCCGCTCTTTATTGACGATTGAAGACCTCGGTCCGAAGTGTGTGTCTTCAAATCGGCAATCGTCAATCTCTGCGCTCCCAGAAAAATGTTCATCATTCATGGTTCCTCGTTCATAATTGACTCTGATGGGTCTCGCGTCGCAGATCAAGACTCTTTTCCGCCTGTTCCTGCTCTTTACGGTGCTGGTGGCGGTGGCGCTGATCAGCGCTATTACCACCATTCGCCTTGCGATTCACGGTCACCAGGAGGCGATGCCCAATTTGGTGGGCCGCTCCAGCGAATCGGCGCAGCGCCTGGCAAGCGGCCTGGGCCTGGATTACATCGTCGAGAGCAAACTCTACAGTGCCGAGCATCCCGCTGACCAGGTGGTGTCGCAGGAGCCGCCGCCGGGTACCCGCATCAAGGTGGGACAGCGCGTTCACGTGCTGGTAAGCCTGGGAGCCCGGCGCGCTCCCATACCCGACCTGGTGGGTGCGACCGGCCGCGCCGCCGAAATCACCGTGGTAGAGCGGGGACTCACGATCGGCGATGTGGTGGCGGTCCACTGGCCGGCAGGGCCGTCGGGCGAGACTGCGGAGAGCAACGTGGTCGTGGCGCAGGAACCGCCGCCCTCTGCGGAGGCCCATAGCCCGGCGATGAACTTCCTGGTTTCGCTCGGACCCCCGGCCGCTGCTTATGAGTGTCCAAACTTTGTGGGAAAGCCGGTGGATGAAGCCCGGCGTACCATTGAAGCCGCGGGCTTCAAAGTGGGAGAGGTAACCCAGATCCCGCAAGGCGGGGCCGCGGCGGTTGGGACCGTTCTCACCCAATCTCCCGCGCCGGGAAGCAAGATCGGGCAGGACGCCACGTTTGTTTTCCAGGTGGCCGCCCCGCCGGAGAATCCGCCCGAACCGCCGCCCACAGGGGCGAGGGACTAGCGGAGTTGATGAATTATGAACGATGAATGATGAACAGAAGAGAGGACCTCCCTTGTCAGTTGTTTGTAGCTGGGGATGGTTCTCTGCCACGGACAAATGACTACCGACGACGGACGTCTTCTCTTTTGTGCATCATTCATCGTTCATAATTCATCCTTCTCCCCCAGTCCCTAGTCTCTATTCGGCCACGACTTCCAGGGCCGTGACGCACGCATAATCTTTCACGGGAACAAAACTCAACACCAGCTTGCCCTGAGCATCGGGCTCGAGATTATGAAACGTCTTCTCCACCGCGATTAAGGGCGCTCCGGCCTCCTTGGCGATGTCGAAGTTCCTCAGCAGGGCCACACCGTTGGCGTAAACATTAAAGACCCGGCTTCCCGTTCCGCCCTCCAGCGACCCATTCTGGTCGGGCAGGCTGGAGACCCGATTCACGACACCCCAATAGGTTTCGGCAAAGCGCAACGCGAGCCGGTATTTGCCCGGCGCCAAAGAAATCGCGTAGCTGAAGTAGCCAAACCGCTCGCCCATGAAGAGGATGGGGTCCTCCGTTCCGCGGACCGGGATAGTCGCATGGGTGGCCTGTTGGCCGCCCTCGTAGTACCGGTCGGGGCTCCAGATATTGCCGGAATGGTCAGTATAGGAATTATTCTGCGCGAGGATACGGATAGGATTGATCTTTCCCGGCGGCGCCGGCTCAATTTCGAGCGCATTGAGAATGGGAGAATCGATGAGCGAGTCAAACTTCAAGTGCAGGTACCCATCCGCTGCCGGACTCACGTCCTTGAAGACCCGGATATCCCCCACGTTGTTTCCGCCCGCATCTTTGATGATGTCGAAGATCTTCAGGAGCGGCTTCCCGTTCGCCGAGACGTTAAACAGGCGGCTGGTCTCCCCTCCCCCCGAGAGCGTTCCGGGCCCATAGTGGGTCTCGACAAAATAAAGATGAACCTCGTAGTGACCGGGTTTCAAGGGAATGTCGTATGAGAACTGGCCGGAACGGAACGTCTGGTACAAACTCAAATCCGGCGCGCGCGCGATGAATTGCGGTGGCTGGCTGAGCGCGGTGCCTCCGGAGAAGTACCGGTCGCCAGACCAGGTGTTCCCCGCCCGGTCGATGTATTTATCCTTGAGGTAACCGCAGAGAATTCGAACCGAATCCAAGGCGCCCGTCCCCAGGGAAGGACCCGCAGCCCCTGGCTGGCTGGCGGACGAGGCTTTGAGGGATTGCTCCTGCTTGCCCAACCTCGAAACTAGGGTCACTGCCAGAGCCAGCAGGGCTAGGCCTCCCAAAAGGACCACGATGGCGCGGCTACCACCCAGCTTCGGACTGAGGGCAGCTCCTTCACGCACCCGGCGAGGACGCTCGAAGTTGGGTATCTCGAGGATTTCGGGGGTTTCGGCGCTGGCGTCAGGCCGAAGGGAGGGGGTCTCTTCGCGGGGGACAAATCGTGGTACGTATTGCCCAGGGTCGATGACAATCCGAAGGGGGCGCCCCTGTCCTCTGCCCTCGTAGTACTCTCTCAACTTGGTCCGAAGGCGATGAATCTCAACCCTTACGATCGCGTCCCGGTTCTGGTCGAAGTCGGCTGACTTGCCCAAGGCTTCGATGGCGAGATTATATTCCTTAATCTGGCTGGCCCTCCCACTGAAGTACTCGTTGCAAATGTGCTCGAGGAGTTTGGCCTGTCTGGGAGCTTTGGAGAAGATGCCTGAGTGGAGGATGCTTTCGAGTTCGTCTCTCTCTAATTGGTTGATGCCCGATGCAGCCATATCCAAAGTCCTCGAAAGCAGTGGCCTTGGGTAGAAAGGCTACCACCCCCGGCGGAGATTGTCCAGGGGTAACGTTACATTTACATGACATTTTCGCAGCCCCTCACGTACGTGGTTGATTTCAATTAAGCTCATTGAAGTAACAGGCGGCGAAACGGCAATTAACAGGTTTAACGTTGCGTTACTGCCCCAATTAGAGGTATGCGCACGGCGTAAGGGTGTTAAGCAGGTGGTCTTTGGCATCGGGTCCGCCGGTGCTTTCTTTTGAGTCGGTTGTTGGGGCCCTGGACGAACGTAGCGGGCAAGAAAGGGATGGCGAAAGCCGTCCCTTTTTTGTGCGGCGTCGGCGCCGCCGAAACAGAACTCAACCCCCCAGAAGGGTCTCTTCCAAAGCCGCCAAGTGCGACCTGGCGGCTTGGCGAGAAACGCTTTTGACCTTCCGCCTCGGCGCGAGGTGGTAGTATACTCGCTGTGTACTGTGGCAAGAGCAATGGCTTAAGTAACCCGCCCATGAGTAAGAGCGTCCTGGTAGTCGACGATAACGCTTCCTGGCGCAACCTCTGTTTGGAGATCGTGAGAGGACTGCGGCTGGAAACGCACCTGGCGGACTCTGGTCACGGCGCCCTGGACGTCCTTGAACACCACCCGGTGGATATCGTGCTAGCCGATGTACGCGGTCCCGGACTGAGCGGCATCGAGCTGTTGAAAACCATCAAGCAGAAGTATCCGGAGACCGACGTGGTGATGATGGCGGACTCCGGCACCATTCCGGAGGCGCTGGAAGCCATCCGCGCCGGCGCTTACGACTACATTTCCAACATCAGCAAACCCTTTAAAGCCGACGACCTCAAACATTTGTTCCAACGCCTGCTGGAGAAGCGGGACTTGGCGGCAGAGAATCGGTTCCTGCGCGACCAACTGGCCTCCCGCCATGGTTTCGGGAGCATCGTGGGCACGTCCGAAGCGATGCAGAAGATCTACCGGCTCATCTTCAAGGTGGCGCGCCGGCGTCAGCCGGTGCTGATTTTGGGGGAGAGCGGCACGGGCAAGGAACTGGTGGCGCGCGCCGTCCACGAGTTCAGCCCCTGGCAGGGGGAGCCTTTCGTCCCCGTCGATTGCGGCGCCCTGCCCCCCACGCTGATCGAGAGCGAGTTGTTCGGTCACGTGAAGGGGGCCTACACCGGGGCGCATCAGAATCGCGTCGGCCTGCTGGCTTCGGCGGGGCGGGGAACGGTATTTCTGGACGAAATCGGCGAGATTCCCCTCGAAGTACAGGTGAAGCTGCTGCGCGCCCTGCAAGAGCGCGAAGTCAAAGCCATTGGAAGCAACACGTCCACCGCCCTGGAGGCGCGCATCCTTGCCGCCACCAACCGCGACCTGGAAGCCGACGTCAGAAAGGGCGCGTTCCGCCAGGACCTTTTCTACCGCCTCAACGTGGTCTCGGTGCGGGTGCCGCCGTTGCGCGAGCGCAAGAGCGACATCCCTGGCCTGGTGCACTACTTCATCGATCGGCACGGCGAGGACGGCGGGATCACGGGCATCTCGTATGAGGCGCTCACCTGCCTGACGCGTTACGACTGGCCGGGGAACGTGCGGGAACTGGAGAATTGCATCCAGCACGCGATCGCGCTCGGATCGGGATCGCTGATCCAGGTGAGGGACATCCCGACGCGCATCGCCAAGCCCGCCAGCCAGCCGGAAGCCGTGTCGAGCGAGCCGGCCGAGCCGCCAGGCGAAGTAACGCCGCTGCAAAAGCTGGAGATCCAAGCCATCGTCAATGCCTTGGCGGAAACCGGCGGCGACCGAATTCGCGCCGCCAAGCTGCTGGGGATCGGCAAGACGACAATCTACCGCAAGCTGAAGGAATACGGCATCGAGCGCCGAGTTGAGGTGAAGGAAGCGCCCGACAAGAAGGCCGAAGGTCCGCCGCCGAAGGTGGCAGGTTTAGACCCGGCGTGATCGGCGTGATCCAGTGGCGTCCTAATTTGGCTGGGAGCGCGGGCGTCCCGCCCGCTCTTCGCAGTGGCTAGTAGCGAGTGGTTGGTGGCTAGCTAGCTAGAGAGAAGTTGAAAGTCCAAGGTTGAAGGTCCAAGAGTGAAGACGGCGATCCCGCCTTGGCTCTTCAACCTTCGACCTTCGACTCCTCTTGCTAGCCACTCGCCACTAGCAGCTCGCCACTGTTTGCTTTAGGCTGTTTAACCCTTGCCCTTCGACTTTCCGAACGGCTCTTCATGTCCACCATCGCCCTCGATGCCACTTACGCAGTTGATGCGCACCCTTCCGGGGTGGCCATGTACTCCCGGCGGCTCATCGAATCTCTTCTCGATCTCGATACGCCGCACCGGTTCCTGGTCTGCTACCGGCTCTCGCGATTCAGGCGGCGCCGGCTTTTGATGCGGCCGCGCGCTCCCCACGCCAATTTCTCCGTGCGCTGGTTTCAGGAGGGGCTCACCTTCTGGCTGCCGTGGGAGGCCGAGTTGTTCCACAGCCTGGCGCAGCGACCGCCCGCCTTCCACTTTCGCAAGGAAGTGGTGACCATCATTGACTTGTTCCCGATCACGGGGCGCGATTATTCGACGCCCGATTTTCAGCGCAAGTTCTCGGCGCTGCTGCTGGAAGCGGCCGCGCGCGCGACGCTGGTGATAACGCCCTCGCAATTCACCACGGACCAGTTGCTAAGGCATTCGAGCGTGGCCGCGGAGAAGGTACGGCTGGTGCCTTTCGGCGTCGATTTGCCACCCGATCTCACCGGCGAAAAAGAACGGGCGCGGGAGCGCGAGAGCCTGGTGGGGAGGGGCAACGAGATGCTGCTCAGTATCGGCGCCATCCAGACTCGCAAGAACACACTGAACGCCCTGCGCGCCTTGGAACTGCTCCCCGCCCGCTACCGCTTGGTGCTGGCGGGCGCCGACGGCTACGGGGCTGAGGCGGTCCACGAGTTCATCCGCAAGCAGCGGCTGGAGTCGCGCGTCACCCTCCTCGGGTACGTCACGACGGCGCGGATTCGCCAGCTTTACCAGGCCGCCAGCATCTTTCTGTTTCCTTCGCTGGAAGAAGGTTTCGGCCTGCCGGTGCTGGAAGCCATGTCCTACGGCCTGCCGGTGGTGGCGTCCGGAACCTCGTCGCTGCCTGAAGTCGGTGGCGACGCCGCGCTCTATGTCGATCCTCACGATCCGCACGACATTGCGGAGAAAGTCGAGCGGGCCGCCGACGATGCGGAGGCGCGACGCGGGATGATCGAGAAGGGCCTGGCCCGCGCCAGGGAGTTCACTTGGCGACGATGCGCGGAGGGAACACTGAAGGTCTACGACGAGGCCCTGAGCCTGTAGCGGCGCTCGATGAACACCGTGGAACAGTGAATCGGGAACCGGTCTTACAACGCTCTCGGCCGCCGCACCGCGGTCGTCAGGGAGTAAGGTGGATCTGGCGCATGAGATCTTGAAAGCCCGGGTCGGCACGGAGGGCGAGGCCTGGTTCGTGTGGAAGGTAAATGACGTAATCGCAGCGGTCCTCAAGCGCCTGCTTCAGCCAACGGAGGGCTTGGTTGTTGTCGCCTAGACCTACACAGATAGCCATCATGCAGACCGCGGGAACGTACTTCTGCTGCGAGCGGCTGACGAGATCGTCCAGCAACTTCTGCGCCTCCTGGCGCTTCCCGGAGATGGCGTACGCGTGGCCCAGTCCCGCGATCACGATAGCGCTGCCTTGAGAAAGGTCGTTAGCTCTCTGAAACTCAGCGATGGCCTCGGGGACCATGCCTTTCTGTTCGTAAGCGCGCCCCTGGATGTAATGGGCCAGGAAAAAGTCGGGATAGAGATCGAGCGCCTTCCGGCACTGCTCCAGAGCTTTGTCGTACTGGCCGGCTTGGTTATAAATATGCGCCGCGGCGGCGATAATGATGATGGAGAGCGGGTCCAACTGCTGGGCCCGTCCGATCTCGGCGATGGCTTCGTTCATGCGGCCCATTGCGACCAGATACAACGCATACCATTGATGACCGGTTGCGTAGCTGGGATTAAGATCGAGGGCCTGCTTGAAGTGCCTCTCAGCCTCCGGCCATTGCCAATCAAAAGAGAGCTTCACGTAGGCGAGGGAGGCGTGGGCCTCGGCCAGCGAGTTATCGAGCGCCAGGGCCTTCACGACGTTCTCCTCTGCCTGGGGCATAGCGACCCGCGGGGGCTGCGCGTCGTTGGGAACCGACCCCAGTAGTGCGTAGGCATCCGCCAGGCCGGCGTAAGCGACGGCGTAATTCGGGTCTTCGTGGATCGCCTGCTGGAAGTAGTCGATGGCGCTAGTTATGTCTTGCGGAGTTCGTTTGTTCCAGTGGTAGCGGCCGCGTAGATAGGCGTCGTAAGCCCTGGGGTTCACCGGCCCGGCGGGCGCCAGCCGAGCCCGCTCCTGGGTGGTGAGCTTGGCCTGAATCTGTCCGGCGATGGCCTCGGCCACGTCCCTCTGCAAGGACAGAATGTCCTCCAGGTTGCGTTCGTAGCTTTCGCTCCAGAGATCCGTCTGGTCGCTCACCTGAATCAGTCGCGCGATAATGCGCACCCGATTCGCGTCTTTGATCACCGTGCCCTCCAGGATATAGTTCACGTGCAACTCGCGGCCGATTTGATCGATAGGCTTGTGCGTCCCCGGCGGGTAGTTCTGCACCGAGGGACGGGCAATGACCCCAAGGTTCGAAAGGTGGGCAACCTCCGTGATCAGCTCGTCGGTAAATCCGTCAGAGAAGTACTTCTGCGCCGTGTCGCCGCTTAGATTCTCGAAAGGAAGTACGGCCAGCATCATTCTCTCGCTCTTGCTAACCGGATGATAGTGCTTCCAGGCGAAGTATGCGCCGACGATCGCCGCCACCAATAATCCCACGGCCAGCACCCAGCGCCAGCGGATCCCTGCGCGACTGCTCTGGCTAATGTCGCCGGTTTGCCCGGCGTTGTCTTCAATTGGCTCGGAGCCCCGGTTTGACTCCAGCCGCGGGTCGCGTTTCCGGCGCCAGTCATCGAGTTCGGACTTGTAGGCGTAGACCCTTCCCTGCTTCTGGAGGAGGAGCCGGTGAACGGGCAGACGACCCTCTCTCTCCCACCGTTGCGCAGTACGGACCTCACAGTTCAGGTAGGCTGCGATCTCGCCCCACGACTCCAGGCGCTCTCCAGGGCCTGAGTTCCGGGCCGCCTGTGCGGCCTCCGAATTCGCATCTTTAGCCATTTTCGTCCGCTCGGACCAGGAGGTGCCGTGATTCTATGGCAACTCCTGACCGTTTGCAACCGAAAAGGCGAGTCGAGCGAGTCGAGTCTCTCCTACGTTCCGGCGCTGACCACCTGGTTGCCGCGCCGGCTCGGACGATAGCCCCGAAGGATTGCCAATTGCTGATTGCCGATTGGAAGAGAAGACGCAAGCCTTTTCGGTTTTGCAATCGTCAATCGAAAATCGTCAATCGGCAATTCTTCGGTTAGAACCCCGGTACGCTGGCATCGGAGCTCCTGTAGCTGGTACAATCGAACACGTCGCCGCGGGAGCAATGGGCTGTGCTTCATGCACCATCGGCGGTGAAGCCGCAAGCGCAAGATCGGACTAAAATCCATGGCATCCACAGAGACTGCGAAGGGTAACGCAGTACGCGCCCTGTCCGCACGGCCACTGATACTCCGTCTCATTGTTACTGCCATCGGCGTCGGCCTGTGGTTTGGGACCCAGGCGCTGATCCGCTCCCGGCCGCTTCCTGCCTCGGGTATCGGAGACGGCCTCCTTGTTCTCACCGCACCCCTCAACTCCTATTTTCTCCAACACCCCAGCGCTGCCAATGCCCTCCTGATTGTCAGTTCCGCCTTCATCGACGGGCTGGCGATTTTCTTGCTTGGCGGGTGGATCTTGGGCCGCAGCGTCCGTCCCGCCCTGGGCTTGGGCATGGTGCTCGGGCTGCGGCAGATCATGGAAGCTCTCTGCGCGCTGCCCCAACCGCCAAACATGATCTGGCATTATCCCGGCTTTCCTTCTTTGCTGGTGACTTATACCGTCGCCAACGACTTCTTCTTTTCCGCCCACACCGCCATTGCCGTCTTCGGCGCCACCGAACTGGCGCGTTTGGGGCGACGTTGGTTGAAGCTGGTAGCCATCGTGATTGTCCTCTTCGAGGTGACCACCGTTTTGGTGCTTCGAGCTCATTACACCATGGACGTGTTCACGGCGATCGTTGCCGCCCTGTATGTCGCCCACCTGGCGGAACGCATATCGCCGCCATTGGACCGGAAGTTAGCCAAAGTACCGCGTCCTATCGCCATCAGCCGTCAAGTAGCCGTCCGCCATCAGCGTCAGTGAAGCAGCCATCAGCTCTCAGCCGTCAGCTATCAGCAAATCAAAAATCAAAAGGTCTTCACTTTTGCCATTTGCCCCTTGCCCTTTGCCTTTTGATTTCTATTCTCTTCGCTGCCAGCCAATCAGCCATCAGCTATCAGCTATCAGCAAGAAGCTCCCGCCGTCTTGCGAATAGCGGATAGCTGATTGCTGATGGCTGATGGCTTCAGAACGCACGAATCCTCTCGACGTGTCACGCGCCTTCATTTTTGCTTGCTCATTTTTGCTTTTTACTTTTTGATTTCTCTTCTCTTCGCGTCTAAAGCCTCCTTGCCGTGACCCTCAGAGCTTATTAGTCGACGGGGCC
>DATFYM010000208.1:0-21475 GCA_035315065.1 Terriglobia bacterium | reverse complement strand
GTGCCGAAGAGCATACCGCGCATCAGCGTTGCTGCACCCACGGAGCACACAAGGCCCAAGGCGATTCCGATCGTGGTGAGCCACCCCGCTTCCTTCAGGATGAGTTGATAGACGGAGCTGCGCTGTGCGCCGAGCGCCATGCGAACTCCGATCTCGCGGGTTCGCTGGCTCACCGAGTAGGCGACCACTCCGTACAGTCCGACCACGCCGAGGACCAGCGCCATCGCTGCAAATCCGCCCACCAGCCACGCCGAAAACTGATGCAGCAGTGCTGCCTGCGTGCCGTCAATCTTCTCATTCATGGTCTCTTCGTCGGATACGCCCAGGCTCAGGTCGATCTGATGCAAGGTAGTCACCAGCACCGGCAGCAGCGCCCCGGCGTCTTGCCCGGTGCGTACCGCCAGACTGAAGTCGTGGTCCAGTGTCTGGTTGATGGGGAAATACTCCGCGGGCCAGGTTTCGACATCGAGTGGGCCTTCGTGAACGTCGTCGACCACGCCGACAATCTCCCACACGGACGGACGCCCCCCTTCGTCATTGACAATCCTCTGGCCGACGGGGTCCTGGCCGGGAAAGTACTTTCGGGCCAGGGTCTGATTGATGAGGGCCACTCCGGGCCTGGAAGCATCGTCGGCGTCCGTGAAGAACCGTCCGCGCAACAGCCTCGCCTTGAGTGTGGGCAGATACTTCGCGCTCACATGACGCTCGTCCACCTCATTATGTTCGCCGAGGTCCGGTCTTCCCGGAATGCGGATCTCGTCAACGGCGCAGTTACACTGTGCCGGGAGTATCATAGTCATGCCGGCCGACTCTACGCCCGGCAAGCTGGAGACGCGTCGCACAATCTCCCGGTAAAGTCCTACGGTCTGTTCGTCAGTCCGGTAAACCGTGCCGGGAGCCATGACCCTCAGGGTTGCGAGATGGCTCGGATCAAAGCCCAACGGCACATGAAGAAGGCGATAGAGGCTCTGTCCCAGCAGTCCTGCGCCGGCCAGCAGCACCACCGCGATGGACAGTTCCACCACCACCAGGTTCGCTCCCATCCTGCGCCACAACCGGCTGGCCGCGCCGCGGCCCCCGTCGGTTAGTCCGTCGCGCACCTCCTGAAGCGAGAGCCGCAACGCAGGTGTAACCGCTAGCAGCAGTGCAGCCAGCAGTGCGATGACCGCGGCGAACGCGCCCGTATGGGCATTCAGTCCGACTCCTTCCAGGAAAGGCATGTTTGACGCCATATCCTTGGGAACCAGGCGGCCAAGGAGCTTCATGGTGTCGTTGGCAACGATCACGCCTGCCAGGCTGCCGCTCCCAGCCAGCAAGAGCCCTTCGGTGATGAACTGGCGGACCAGCCGCGCCGCTGTAGCGCCCAGCGCGCCTCTGATAGCGATTTCACGCTTGCGGCTCTCCGAGCGGACCAGTACCAGGCTGGCCACGTTGACGCAGGCGATCAGCAAGAGCAGGCCGGCCCCGCCCAGCAGCGTCAAGAGGATCGGCCGCACATCACCAACGATGACCTCAGAGAGCGGAACGACGCTGGCGCCCAGGTTGCGGCCGGTTATGGCGTATTGCTGCTGGAGTTGCTTGGCGATCGCAGTCATTTCGGCCAGCGCTGCCTGGATGCTGACCCCGTCGCGCAGCCTTCCGATTCCCCAAAAATCATAGAAGCCCCGCATCTTTTCGTGAGGGCTGAAGCTGTTGAGAGGAACCCAGAACTCGGCGTTGCCGCTGGGCGCGAAAGAAAACGTGCGGGGCAGGACGCCGATGATGGTGAAGGCGCTGCCGTCCAGGTCCACGGTCTGGCCCACCGCGTCGCGCCGTGCGCCGAAGCGATGGAGCCAGGCTCCGTAACTCAGGAGCACGACGTTGGGGCCACCCGGGCGATCCTCGCCGGGATAGAAGTCCCGGCCGAGCAGGGGATGCACCCCGAGGGTTTGGAAAAAGCTGCCGCTCACGCGCTCGGCCTGCACCGGCTCCGCACCGGAGGGAGTGCGCATGAGATAACCGGCCCCGCTGTACACATCGAGCGAGCTGAAGGATTTGTTCAGCCGTTGCCAGTCAAGATAGTCCGGGTAGGAGAGAGGCCAGCGCGGCCATTCAACGCTGCTTTCATTCACCGACATCAGCCGGCCGGGATTTGCATACGGAAGCGGCTCCAGTAGAGCCGCGTCCACAAAACCGAAGATGGCCACGCTCACGCCCATGCCGAGAGCCAGCACGAGGATGGCGACGGCGGCGAAACCGGGATTCTTCACCAGCATCCGTAATCCGTAGCGAACGTCTTGATGCAAAATTTCGACCCAACGAAATCCCCACATGTCGCGCGTTACCTCCTTCACCAGGGTCACGTTGCCGAACTCGCGGACGGCTGAAGTGCGAGCTTGCTCGACGCTTTCGCCTTGCTCCATGCGCTCTTGCGCGGCCATTCGCAGATGGGCCTGGACCTCCTCGTCGAGCTCCTCTTCGCGCCGGTGTCGCCGCAACAACCAGTTCCGGAAACTCATGGCTGCCCCTCCTCATTCGTACCGCAGCGCCACCATAGGATCCACGCGCACGGCGCGGCGGGAAGGCAGGTAGGCGGCGACCAGCGCGATGGCCAGAAACAAGAGGGAAACGCCGACAAACGAGACGCCATCGACGGTGCGAAGCCCATAAAGCACGCCGCGCAGAAGATAACCTGCTCCCAACGCGAGAGACATTCCGGCAAGCAATCCAAAAAGCACGGACCGCGTGCTCTCGCCCAGGATGAGTCCAAAGATGTCGCGCTTCTTGGCGCCGAGAGCCATGCGAATGCCGACTTCGCGCGTGCGAAGGACCACGATGTAGCTGACCGTACTGTAAATGCCCATCGAGGCCAGCAGCAGCCCCAGCAGGCCGACACCGGAAGCGATGACGGCCGCCAGGCTGGAGGCGAGAAAGGCCTGGGACTGGCGGAGCATCTCCTCGAGAGTGGACCAGGTTGCCACTAGATTGGGATCGACGGACGAAACCACGGAAGCGATCGCACCCATGAACTTCGCCGGGTCAGTCTGGGTGCGGATGAGCATTGGCTGGTCTTGGAGCCGGTCTTCGGGCAACGGTAAGTAAACCTGCTCGGAGTCGCTGCCGTCAAGCATAGTGCCGCGTGTGTCGCGAGCGACGCCGATAACCTGGTAGGCGGGCCCGTCGGGAAGAACTTCGCTCTTGCTGTGGAACTGCTCGTCGGTGTCCAAACGGAGGCTGCGGCCGATAGGGTTCCGGCCAGGCCAGAGCTGTTTGGCGGCCGATTCGCTGAGGATGACGGAGGGCTCAGGCTTCCCGGCTTGAGGTTGAAACCCCCGGCCGAAAAGCAGGGGAATGCCAAGGGTCCGGAAATAGTTTGCCTGAACGTAGGTGTAATAGAGCACCCGCGCATTTTGAGCCGAGGCCTTTTCACCATTGAGCGAGACGGCGGCTCTTCGAAGGCCACTGCCATTGGGCGCCCGAGAGCCTGCGATCGCAATCACTCCGGGCAGCGCAGCGAGGCGGGTGCGAAGCTCGCGGACGAGGGCAAGCTTGCGGTCGGCGGTGTACTTCGACCCCTCGGGAAACTGGAGTTCGAGATCAACGACGTGCTTGGTTTCATAGCCGGTGTCCATCTTGAGGGCGCGAATCGAGCTGTGAATCAACATGCTTCCGGCGATCATCAGCAGCAGGGAGACGGCAACCTGGGCAGCGATCAGGAAGCCGCGTAGCCGGCGGCTGCGACCGAGCGAAGTTCCCGCGCTGACCTTAAGTGCGGAGGAAAGCGCGTCGCGGGAGCTTTCCAGCGCCGGGGCAAGCCCAAAGAGGACGCCGGCGGTCAGGGAGAGGCCCAAGACGTAGCCAAAGATTCCCAGGTCAGGGGTCACGTGGAAGATAACCGTTCCAAACTCGGCAGGGAAGGCTTCCGCGGCCATGGTCACCGCTATATCCAGCAAGGCCGAGGTCAACAGGAGCGCGACGCCGCCGGCCAGCAGGCCCAGCAAAGCGCTTTCGGTCAGCAACTGCCGGACAAGGCGGAGCCGGCTAGCTCCAAGCGAGAGGCGCATGCACAGTTCATTCTGGCGCGATACAGTGCGGGCCAGTTGCAGGCTGGCGACATTGGCGCAGGCGATGACCAGCACCATCCCGACAGCGGCCATGATAAGCAGAACGGCGTACTTTAATCCGCCGTAGTGCTCGAGCGGCCAGGGGAACGGGGAGCCGCGCCAGAGGAGTGCGGTAGCAGGTTTTCCCAAATCGGAGTGAGGGTCGTGAAGGGCGCTGAGGCGGTCGGCAAGCACGGTCATCTCCGCCTGCGCCAGCGCCATGCTGACATCCGGGGCCAGACGAGCAAATAGGCGGCAGCAAGGGTTTTCGCGGTCGCTCAGTGAATGATCGTCGGCGTGCAACAGCGGCTCAAGGCTAAGCGGAACCCAGAAATCGGGCACGGCCACAGTGGTGCCGACGAAGTCGTGAGGCGTAATTCCGATGACGGTGAACGCGACCCCGTTAAGACGAATGGTTTTGCCCAGCACCGCGGGATCCCTGGCAAACCGCTTCTGCCAATAATTGTCGCTGATCAGAACCGAGGGAGAGGCCGCAAGTACAGGAATATTTATGGATTCGAACGTGCGGCCGCGCGGGGCTGTGGCTCCGAGAACCGAGAAGTAATTCTCCGAGACAATCATGGTGCTGGCAAACTCCGCATCGCTGGTCCCCGCGGGAAGCAGCCATTTTCCCAGCAGCGTGCCGGACTCGGAGCTGCGCTGGCTGACGACACCGCCGGCACCCGAGAGGGTCAGGAGGTCAATGTTCTTCGCATGTGCAATCAGTCCGCTGAACGAATGGAGGTGATCCCGATAGGCTTCATAGTCGGGATAGCTGAACCAGGGATCGGTAACGCCCGAGTGGAGGATCAGCGCGAGGTTGACCATCTTGCGGGGATCGCGAGCGTCGAGAGATCGGCCGAAAAACGCCTTGTAGGCGGTAAAGGCTGCGGTGTTGACCCCGATGCCGAGGGCCAGCGTCAGCACGGCGACACACGTGAACGCAGGATTCTTTGCCAGCATTCGCGCGCCGAAGCGGAGGTCCTGCTGCAAGATTTCAAACCATTGAAATCCCCACACGTCGCGCGTTACCTCCTTCACCAAAACGACGTTGCCGAACTCGCGAGCGGCTGAAGTGCGAGCTTGCTCGGCGGTTTCGCCTTGCTCCATGCGCTCCTGCGCGGCCATCCGCAGATGGGCCTGGACTTCCTCGTCCAGTTCCTCTTCGCGCCGGCGTCGGCGAAATAACCAATCCCAGATGCTCATGGAACCCCCAGATAACTTGAGTTTTCTGCGTGCCAGCCTCCAGCACGATTGCTACGGCGGAAGTCGACGGCGTTCTCCATTTGTGTTACATCTTGATCGTATGAGTCAGACAATTACGATCCGTCTTACAGCAGAGCTCGCCGAGTGGCTCCAGGAAAGGCGCCGACAGACCGGGTTGCCGGTCAGCCGGATTATCCGCTACCGGCTCGAGCAGGCCAAATCCGAGACAGGTAACCAACGGTTCCTTCGCCATGCGGGCAAAATCAGCGGCCCGCGCGATCTCTCCTCGCGCAAAGGATTTGCCCCCTCATGAAGGCAATTGCGGACACCGGCCTGATCGTGGCCTTCGGTAATCTATACGTGGCGTCAGAAGTCAGTTCCCATGTCATTCTGAGCGCAGCGAAGAATCTCTCTTTGGTCTTGCGGATCGGTTGAATTAAAGAGAGATTCTTCGCTGCGCTCAGAATGACATGCTTGAAGGTTTTCGGCACCCACTTATGACGTTCAGTATAACCATTGCCTTACTCGTACCGCAACGCCACCATAGGATCGACCTTGGTCGCCCGGCGGGCCGGGATGTAGCAAGCGAACGCCGCGACAGCGATCAAAGAGAGCGACGCGGCAAGGAACGTGAGTGGGTCTGTGGTTTTCACGTCGAAAAGCAGCGTGGCCATCAATCGCGTAGCGCCCATCGCGGCGACAGTCCCTACCACAACTCCGATCATCGCCAGCGCCATGCCTCGTCCCAGCACGATTCCCAGCACCTGCAGCCGCTCGGCCCCCAGCGCCATGCGAATGCCGATTTACGCGTCCTTCGAGCCACTAGGCTGGCCATCACTCCGTAGAGGCCAACGCATGCGAGAAAGAGCGCGACTAATCCGAACAGGCTCGACAGCAACGCAACCAGGCGTTCCTGCACCAGCGATTCATCAATCTGCTCGCTCAAAGTCTTCACTCCGAACAGCGGCAGCCGATTGTCGGCCTGCTGAATCAGTTGACGCACGGAAGCAGCCAGCGCCGTTGGGTTGGCGGCGGAACGTACTTCAAACGTCACCGCCAGAAATGAATCCGGCGACTGGAGAAAGGGCATGTACGCCGCCGGGGGCGACGGCTCGCGCAGGCTGTTGACTTTGGCGTTTTCAACCACGCCGACGATTTCGAGCGCACTGTCATCTGCCTTCCATCCCGGGATGCTGAACCGCCGGCCAATCGGATTGCTGTCGCCAAAGAAATATTGCGCCATCGCCTGGTTGATTGCGGCGACCTTTGGGGTACCGGCCGTGTCCGCCTCTGTAAAATCACGGCCCAGCACAACCGCCGTACGGAGAGTCTTGAAATAGTTCGGCCCCGCGAAATTCACGGTAACGGCCGGATTTTCCCCCGGCTTGGGCGTGTGCCCTTCCACGCGTGCGTCGGTGAAGCTGGACCACCGGGCGAGCGGGCTGAAAGTGGAGAAGCTAACCGCGCTCACGCCTGGAATCGCCCTAATCTGTTCCGTTAGCCGATCGTAGAGTTCAGCAACCTGGGTCTCTTTGTAGCCGATCATTCCGGGGTTGACTGAGAAAAGCAGGACGTTCTGCTCATCAAAGCCTGGATTGGAATTTTTGAGCTTCTGGAGAGTGCGCACCAGAAGACCCGCGCCCACCATCAACACCAGCGACAAGGTAATTTGAGGGATTACCAGGCTTTCTACCATTCGGGAGCGCCCCGGTGCGGCTGCGCCCTGCGCGCTTTCTTTCACTGCTTGAGAGAGATCGAGCCGCGAAGCGCGCCACGCAGGAGCGAGTCCGAAAACAACCACGGCGGCCAGGGAAACCAATCCTGTAAAAACAAGAACGCGCGCGTCCGGGCGGACGTTCAATTGAATGGCGGAGGCTGAATGGAACATCAAGCTCACCAGCGCGTTGCTTCCCCAAAAAGCCACGAGGGCGCCGAAAGCGCCGCCCGCCGCCGCCAGCAGCACGCTTTCCGTCAGCAGTTGGCGAATCAACCGCACACGCCCGGCGCCGAGTGAGAGCCGCAATGCAATCTCGCGCTGGCGCCGCTTGGCGCACGCGAGCAACAGGTTCGCCACATTGGTGCAGGCGATCAGCAGCAGCACCCCCACCACCGCCATGAGGAACATCAGCGGCTTTGAGAACTGTTCGCGAAGAGCCGTCAGTCCCCGGCTGCCGGGTTCCAATTGGATCCTGGTTTCGGGGAATCCCTTTCTCGTTCCGGGAGAGTCGAAGGGCAGACCCCGCATGCCCTCGGCTGATTGGCGCATCGCCTGTTCGTAAACCGGCCCCAGATTGGCCAGCGCCCGCGTCTCGGTCTCGCCATCCTTGAGGCGGGCCATCAGGTGAAGCCAATTCCGGAAAGGAGCGGCCAGCACGTCGTACGGCGTGCCTGTCGCCGCAAACTGGGGTTGCGCCACGGGAAGGGAGGCCAGCGGTATGGAAACATCCACTGACTCGCCGGGCTCCAGACCAAAAAATTCAGGCGGCGTGACGCCGATTACGGTGAATGCCGCTCCGTTCAGCGTGATCCTGGCGCCGGCCACCGACGGATTGCGACTGAACCGCGCTGTCCAATAACCGTAGCTGATCGTAGCCACCGGACTTGCGCCGCGAGCGTCGTCTTCGGCCGTAATGGTGCGGCCGAGTACGGGCTTCACGCCCAGCGTTGTGAAATAACTGCCGGACACAGCTTGCGCTCGGGCAAGCTCGGCGTTTCCGTTCACCACGAAATCAACATTTTCCATGGGGCGGAAGGCGATGACGCCTGAGAGCGATTGATTGTTGGCCTCCAGAAGCTTGAAGGTGGAGTATGAGAAATAATCGTTCGCTCTTCCCTTGATGCTGACACTCGTTAGACGATAAAGCTCCTCCGGTTCTTGCACCGGCAACATCTTCAGCAACACGGCGTCGACCAGGCTGAAGATGGCGGTGGTGGCGCCGATGCCCAGCGCGAGTGTCAGCACCGCCACCGCGGTGAAACCAGGATTGCGGCTCAACTGGCGCAGGCCGTAGCGGAGGTCTTGCAGCAAGGTTTCCAGCCAACGAAATCCCCAGACGTCGCGCGTTACCTCCTTCACCAAGCTGACGTTGCCGAACTCGCGAACGGCTGCGGCGCGAGCTTGCTCGGCAGTTTCGCCCTGTTCCATGCGCTCCTGTGCGGCCATCCGTAGATGAGCCTGCACCTCCTCGTCCAGTTCCTGCTCACGTTGATGCCGGCGAAATAACCAACCCCACAGGCTCATGACTGTCCCCCCTCGGGCGCGGGGCTCATAATCCCCGCAATGGCGTTGACGATCTGCGCCCAACGGGCCTGCTCCGAGAGCAACTGCTTCTTGCCGGCCGCGGTCAGGCGATAGAACTTGGCGCGCTGATTGCTCTCCGTCTGCTTCCATTGCGACGCTACCCACCCCTGCTTTTCGAGGCGATGGAGCGCCGGGTAAAGCGACCCGGTCTCAACCTGCAAGACTTCGCCCGAGCGTCCCCGAATCGACTGGCTGATCCCGTAGCCGTGCTGCGGTCCCCACTGCAGCATTTGCAGAATGAGCATGTCGAGCGTGCCTTGCAGCAACTCAATGCGATTTTGATAACGTTCCGTTCTTGGTTTCATAGGCGTAGACATTCTACATCCATGGCTATAGAATGTCAACCCCCTTTTTTTCGGGCTGGCCCTATTGTCCGCGTCGAGCAGGTGGCGGAGTGTGCCGAAGGGTCTGTTGGCGAGCGCTCGCTTGTTCTCACGTTGGTTCGATGACATCATGGGTGGCAAGCACGTCGTGGTGGTGCGAGAGGCAGGGGGACGGCAAAGTGTCGCTGGTATGTGTCGAGAACGGGTAAGTTGGGGTCTTTCGGGTTCTCGGGAGATGCAAAATGGCACTGTCCATGACCGGTCAGGGCATCCGGAAGCGCAAATCTGATTGCCCGTTGCGGTCCGAGGCGGTCGGGTGTAGATTATCGGTCCGGCCGGAAGTTCAAAGTGGAAATTCCGGTTTAAAACGGTACGGTAGAGTTTACAAGGAGAATGATGATGATCGTTGTCACTGCACCCACCAGCAACATTGGCTCCCAGGTGGTTGCAAATCTGCTCGCTGGTTCTAACGGCGGAATTCGCCTAATCGCTCGCGATTCGTCGAAGCTTTCTGCAAAAACTCGTAACTCGGTGGAAATAGTCGAAGGATCTCACGGCGAAGCTGATGTGGTGAACCGAGCCTTTAAGGGGGCTGACGCCGTCTTTTGGCTGGTTCCCCCGAACCCGCGCGCTGAGAGTTCCCACGCGGCGTATGTAGATTTCTCGCGACCTGCCTGCGAGGCATTTAAGACGCATGGAGTCAGGAGGATTGTCGATATATCGTCATTCGGGCGTGGTTGGCCGAAGGACGCAGGCCCCATATCGGCTTCCTTAGCGATGGATGACATGATCGCCAAGACCGGAGTTGGTCTTCGTAGTCTAACCTGCGGAACCTTCATGGATAATGTGCTACGGCAGGCAGAGTCCATCAGAGGCAAAGGGGTGTTTTATGGGGTAACGCCAGGTGACTTCAAGCTTCCGATGTGCTGCACGCGGGACATTGCCGCGGTGGCCGCTCCTCTGTTGCGTGACTCTTCATGGAGCGGAATCAACGAGGTGCCTATCTTGGGCCCGGAGGAAATCTCATTCAATCAAATAGGGGATGTCATTACAGAAGTAATCGGAAGAACTGTTCGCTACCAAGAGATGCCGATGGATGCCTTCAAGACACTGCTAACTGCCCGCATGTCCGAAGGGATGGCACAGTCCATGGTGAATATGATGATCGCCGCGAATGAGGGTATATATAGATCCGGCTCCCGATCCAACGCAGCCAATAGCCCAACTACATTCCGATATTGGTGTGAGACTGTCCTCAAACCGGCCGTCCAGGGGTGAGGACCTCCATCTAAACAAAGTGCTGATTCTTGCTTGATACTGTGACCGCGAAGTCGGTAAAGTTACCCGGAATTCACTCCAAATTCGAGCATAGTGGGCATCGCTGTTAATGTGAGCCCGCGCCAACCCTTCGGCAATCTGGAGCGCGTACTCCATTGCTTTGCGCACGCTCAGGGGGCAGTCCAGCAGCGTCTCACGCAGCGTTGCCCCCTCTAGAAGTTCGGAGACCAGGTAGGGTAAGCCCTCTTCCGTACCGACATCGTAAATGGCCACTTCTACCCGTGTAGGCCGTCCACTGAACGGCGCTCAATGGACGGGAAGGCGACTTCTCAGGCGGAATCGATACTAAAACCTCTGGCAGACCGTATCCAATAGGCTTTCATCTACGGTTCGATAGCCAGGTCCGAGGAGCATTCGGGGCAGCGATGTCGACCTCATGATCGTCGGCCAGGTTGGACTCGCCGACATATCGAGTCCGCTTCGCAAGGCCGAGCGTCGGCTCAACCGCGCCGTGAACCCAGCCACCTACACGGCCGATGAAATGGCCACCAAGGTCAAGTCAAAGCACCATTTCATCACCACGGTCATGCGTTCGAAGAAACTGTTCATCTCGGGAGATCCCCGTGAGTTTGACCGCACTTTTGGCAAGTAAGCGCGTCGAGCTCTGGAGGCTCGACAGTATCTCTTATCCATCAAAGAACAGAACCCCGCCGGAGGCCTATCGGCTGATCCGACGGGAAGGTAATCTCAAAAAGGGGCATGAGGCCCAGCGCAGGTTCGCCGAAAGAGGGGAGGGTCAGTTTCTGGCTGGAAGGTGTTATAGAATGAAGGATGTCTCGGTTCGAGCGTGGGAGAGGGTGCGCAGCGCCGGGTGAGGGTTCTCAACAATTATGCGGGACAGGACACTGGATTCAGGGATTAGGTAGGAGTACGACTCTTAAGGAAATCGATGCCCGTCCATACCATCATCGAGCCCTTCAAGATCAAAAGCGTGGAGCCCATCCACTGGACCACGCGCCAGGAGCGGGAGCGGTTGCTGGCCGCCGCTGCTTACAACCTTTTCCTCTTGCCGGCGGACGACGTGCTCATCGACCTGCTCACCGATTCCGGCACCGGCGCCATGAGCACGCGCCAGTGGGGCGCCATCATGGAAGGCGACGAGAGCTACGCCGGCAGCCGCAGCTTCGACCGCCTGAAGCGCGCAGTGCAGGGCATCTTCGGCTACCGGCACGTGATCCCTACCCACCAGGGCCGCGCCGCCGAGCGCATCCTTTTCCACGTGATGTGCAAGCCGGGCGACGTGGTCCCCAACAACACGCACTTCGATACCACGCGCGCCAACGTGGAGTTTACCGGGGCCGAGGCCGTGGACCTGCCGGTGGCCGAGGGCCTGCACCCATCGAGCTCACATCCTTTCAAAGGCAACATGGACCTGGCGGGGCTCGAGGCCTTGATCGTACGCGCCGGGCGCGGACGGGTGCCGCTGGTAATGCTGACCGTCACCAACAACTCCGGCGGCGGGCAGCCGGTCTCGATGGAAAACGCGCGGGCGGTGAGCGCCATTTGCCGCACCTACGGAATTCCGCTCTATTTCGACGCCTGCCGCTACGCCGAGAACGCCTACTTCATCAAACTGCGCGAGCCCGGCTACGAGGCGAAGACGCCGCGCGCCATCGCCCAGGAAATGTTCGCGCTGGGCGACGGCTGCACCATGTCCGCGAAAAAAGATGGCATGGCCAACATCGGTGGGTTCCTCTGCACCAACGACGATACGCTGGCGCAACAGGAGAAGGACCTGCTGATCCTCACCGAAGGCTACCCCACCTACGGCGGGCTGGCCGGCCGCGACCTGGAAGCGATCGCGGTGGGCCTGGAGGAGGCGCTCGACGAAGACTACCTCCGCTACCGCATTGTCTCCACCGCCTACCTCGGCAAGCACATCTCCGACGCTGGCGTGCCCATTGTGCAGCCGCCGGGGGGACACGCCATCTACCTCGACGCTCGCGCTTTCCTACCCCACGTCCCGCCCGCCGAGTTTCCTGGCGTGGCGCTGGCGGACGAGCTTTACCTCGAAGGCGGCATCCGGTCGGTGGAGATCGGCACCCTGATGTTCGCCGAGGCCGCCAGGATGGACTTGGTGCGCCTGGCGATTCCCCGTCGAGTCTACACCCAAAGCCACATCGACTACGTCATCGAGGTGATCCTGGAGGTCTGGCGGCGGCGCGAGCAGATCCGCGGCCTGAGACTGACGTACCAGGCGCCGTTCCTGCGTCACTTTACGGCGAGATTTGAGAGAGAGTCGAAAGTTGAAGGTTGAAAGTCGAAAGCTGAAGAGCAGCTATCAGCCGTCAGCCATCAGCTAAATTAGCAGCGATACAAACGGACCTTTTTTCCGAGGGCTGATAGCCGATCTTCAGCTTTCGACTTTCAACTTTCGACTTTCGACTCTCTTCCGACTTTCGACCGTTTCTCTGCCGTCTACAGGATCAGGAACTTCTTGAGGTAGGGCGAATTCCGGTCGCTCCCGGTGCCGGAACGGCGGAAATGTCCGGACGGGCCTTCGCCCAGGAACTCGGAGAACCAAGCCTCGTGCTCGATCTCCTCGTGCAGGATGGCGAGGGCAAGATCGTAGGTCCTATGGTCCTTGCCGGCGGTGTAGTTGCAGACGGCGTTGTAGCGGCCAATGGCGCAACGTTCCGCCGCTACCAGGACGCGGTTGTGATTTCGTATTGCGTCGGTAGTTTGCCGTGCTTCCGGCATAGCTCCAATATATACTTCCTGCTCGTTCGATAGGCGAAAACTTGCCAAGGGTGTGCCGTTGCATTTCGAAAGTCGTTGACAAGGGCGACGACATTTGTTAGCATTTCCCTTTGCGTTTAGCTGGGTTTGATGGAGAGTGTGGTGGGAACTTACTTTCAGAGAGTCCATCGGGGTAAAGTCCGGTGGCGGGTTATTGATGCGGAAGGTCGGGTGCTGGGCCGTCTGGCGGCTCGCGCGGCGCTGGTGCTGACGGGAAAGGCTTTTCCGGACTATACTCCAAGTGCGGAGCACCGCGACGGTGTGATTGTGGTCAACGCGGAAAAAGTGCGCCTGACCGGCAAAAAGCTGGACGACAAAATTTACCGGCACTACACGGGATACCCCGGCGGCTTGAGAGAGACGTCGGCGCGCAAGGTGCTTGAAACCCACCCCGAGCGGTTGATCCGTGAGGCCATCGAGGGCATGCTTCCCAAGACACGTCTGGGGGAGCGTATGGCCAAGCGGCTGAAGGTGTACGTAGGATCCACGCACCCGCATGCGGCCCAGAACCCGGAGCCGCTCTCCCTTGGTCGATAGCTGGAATCCTCCCATTTTCGTTTGCCGATTGCTGATTGCCGATTGAAAGAGTCGCCAGCGATCAGCGAGAGAGGATCGGGCGTGCACGGCCCGCTTGCCGAGGGCTGAGCGTTGCCGGCTGATCGTTTTCTCAATCGGCAATTGAAAATCGGCAATCAAGAAGGAGTTGAGCGTGAGCGAGCAGGAACAATTTTCGGGAACGGGACGCCGGAAGACTTCGATAGCGCGCGTGATCCTGAGGCCGGGCGAAGGTAAAGTGGTGGTGAACGACCGGGCCTTTGGAGACCACTTTCCCTCGGAGGCGCTGCGCATCGAAGTGTTGCAGCCCTTCGTGGCAACCGAAACGAGCGGCAAGTTCGACCTGATCGTGAACGCCCACGGAGGCGGGATCCACGGTCAGGCAGGGGCAGCGCGGCTTGGAATAGCCCGCGCGCTGCTCGTGTTCAACCCGGAGCTGCGCCCCAAATTGAGGCAGGGCGGTTTCCTCACCCGCGATCCTCGCGCCAAGGAACGCAAGAAGTACGGGCAGAAGGGTGCGCGCAAGCGCTTCCAGTTCTCGAAGAGATAGCTTTCAGCCGTCAGCATCAGCGATCAGCCGGCACTCGGACGGGTACTTTAGCTGATTGCTGAGGGTTGATCGCTGACGGCTCGAAGCAGGAGGTCATTTGGCGAACATCAGTATGAAAGAGTTTCTGGAGGCGGGGGTCCACTTCGGCCACCAGACGCGGCGCTGGAACCCGAAGATGAAGCAGTACATCTACGGTGAGCGCAACGGTATTTACATCATCGACCTTCAGAAGACCCTCAAGCTCTTTAAGGAGGCCGCCAAGGTCGTCTCGGAGATGTCCGAGCAGGGGAAGACTGTCCTGTTTGTGGGTACCAAGCGCCAAGCGCAGGAGGCCATCTCCGAAGAGGCGATTCGTTGCGGGATGTACTACGTCAATCACCGCTGGCTCGGCGGCCTGCTGACGAACAACGCCACCATTCAGAAGTCCATCCAGCGTCTGAAAGAGCTGGAAGAGATGAGCAAGGACGGTCGTTACGAGCTGCTGACCAAGAAGGAGGTGCTGCACCTGGAGCGGGAGCGAAAGCACCTGGAGCAGAACCTGTCGGGCATCAAGGAAATGTCCGCCCTGCCGGACGCTCTCTTCGTGGTGGATTCAAGCAACGAGCAGATTGCCGTGCTCGAGGCTCGCAAGCTGGGGATCCCGGTGGTGGCCATCGTGGATACCAACTGCGACCCGGACTTGGTGGATTGGGTCATTCCGGGTAACGACGACGCGTTACGGTCGATCCGGTTGTTTACCTCGCGCATCGCTGAGGCGGTGATCGAGGGCCGGCGAGCCGCCGAGGAGAAGCGCTTGGAGGCGGAGAAGATCGCAGCCGAGCAAAGGGCGGAAGAGTTGGAGCGCGAACGCGAGGCGGCCGCGATCGGCGAAGGTATGCGGTCCGAGGCGGGCGAGGGCGAGGGGTTTGGTTTCAAGGATGCTCTTCCTTCCAGCGTGGTCGCGGCAGAGGAGGTGGCCGACGGCCGTGTCCGCGTCCCCAAGATTAAACGCAGGGTGGGCGGGCGGCGCGGCGGCGAAGAATCGAATGAAGAGGGTGGGCCGAGCGACATGCGGTAGCGACGCCCAGGGCGCGTGGAGCCGAGAGGTGAAGCCGCGACCGGAGCTGGTCCTGAAGCGTGCGGGGAGGATGGGAAGCGGGAATGAATATTTCGTCTGACATGGTAAAGAAGCTGCGGGAGATGAGTGGCGCTCCGATGATGGAGTGCAAGAAGGCGCTCGAAGAGGGGCAGGGCAATATCGAGGAGGCGTACACGATTCTCCGCAAGCGCGGGCAGGCGGCGGCCGCGAAGAAAGAAGGCCGGGCGACCAAGCAAGGCCTCATCGGCTCCTACGTCCACCAGGGCGCACAGCTTGCCGTGATCGTCGAGGTCAACTGTGAGAGCGATTTCGTGGCTCGCAATCAAGAGTTCCAGGAATTGGCTCACGACCTGGCGATGCAGATCTGCGCTACCGATCCTCGCTTCGTTCGCAAAGAGGATGTGAGCGCGGAAGTTCTGGACCGCGAGCGCACTATTCTGCGCGACCAGGCAAAGTCGGCGGGAAAACCTGACGCGGTCGTGGACCGCATGGTGGAAGGAAGGCTGGCCAAATTCTATGAGGATTACTGCCTCTACGAGCAGCACTTCATCAAGGATCAGGCGAGCGCGCAGACGATCCGCGAGTTGATTAACGCCAAGATCGCGAAGTTTGGGGAGAACATCGCCGTGCGGCGGTTTGCGCGATTCAAGGTGGGTGAGGGAATGGGCAGTGCGGGTTCGGATGGATCCGCAGCGGGTTCTTAAGAAGGTCAAAGGGCAAGAAGTCAAAGGTAAGGTGAAGAGGCCGGCTGGGGCTTTGGGCCTTGACCTTTGACTTTCGATTTCTGCATGTCTGAGCCGGTCTTTCGACGGATTCTTCTGAAGCTGAGCGGTGAGGCCTTGCTGGGTACGCAAGGCTTCGGCGTTGACCCCAACGTCGTCAACCGCATCGCCGGGGAAGTCCACGAGGTTCATGATCTCGGTGTGCAAGTGGCGATCGTGGTGGGCGGTGGAAACTTCATCCGCGGGGTAGCGGCATCGGCGCAGGGTTTGGATCGTGTGGTGGCGGACCACATGGGAATGCTTGCCACCGTGATTAACGCCCTGGCGCTGCAGGACGCGCTGGAAAAGGCCGGGTCGTTCACGCGGGTGGTCACGGCGGTTGAGATCAGAGAGATAGCCGAACCGTTCATTCGCCGGCGCGTGATTCGGCACTTGGAGAAAGGGCGGGTGGTGGTGCTGGCGGCGGGAACCGGCAACCCCTACTTTTCTACGGACACGGCGGCGGCGTTGCGGGCGATGGAAATCAAGGCGGACGTGATTCTGAAAGCGACCAAGGTCGACGGCGTTTACGATGCCGATCCCAGGAAGGTTCCGGACGCGAAAATGTACGCCCGAATCAGCTATCTCGAAGTTCTCTCGAATGGGCTGGCGGTGATGGACACCACCGCCATCTCGCTGTGCATGGATAACGGGCTGCCGATCATCGTTTTCAACATGAACGTGCCAGAGAATCTGAAGCGGGTGGTGATGGGCGAGAAGATCGGTTCCCTGGTGTCGCGCGGGGAGGCCACAGCATGACCAAGGAAACGCTGGCACAGACGAAGACTCGCATGACCAAAGCGTTGGAGGACTTTCGTCATGAACTCGCCACCGTGCGGACCGGACGAGCGTCGACGACGCTCTTCGACCATGTCAGGGTGGACTACTACGGTTCTCCAACGCCTTTGAGTCAGGTGGCGACCTTGGGTGTGCCGGAGCCGAATATGCTGACCATCCAGCCGTGGGATCCGACGTTGCTGGCGGTGATTGATAAGACAATTCGCTCCTCCGACCTCGGCCTGAATCCGGTGAACGACGGCAAGATCCTGCGGGTGCCGATTCCACCTCTGACTGAGGAGCGGCGCAAGGAATTGGTGAAGCACCTGCACAAGGTAATGGAGAACCATCGCACCGCTCTCCGCAACATCCGGCGCGATGCGAATGAGTCGCTAAAGAAGCTTCTCAAGGACAAAGCGATCTCGGAGGACGACGAAAAGCGGGCCTTGGAGGATGTGCAAAAAACCACGGACGAGTTCACCTCCAAGCTCGAAGAGCAGGGTAAGGCCAAGGAGAAGGAGATTCTGGAGTTACGCTAGGTCCGGAGAATTCAAGACTCGGCACTTGCGAATGAGGCTTGATTGCCGGCTGTTTTTGAGTTTCGAAAATTTCGAAATTCGTTTTGCAGTCATGCTTGACAGATATCGAAACTATCTGCTACGCTCGTAAGGATCGACGGTGGGGCAATTCCCTCGTTGTCAGGTCGCCCACGAGTTGTAAAAATCATTCGAGGGTGCGTGAGAGACTACGAATGCCAACGTTCAACCAAATGGTGCGCCTAGGGCGGGAGCAACCGCGATACAAAACGTCAAGCCCGGCGCTGGAGGGGTGCCCACAGAAGCGGGGGGTTTGTATTCGCGTCTACACGCAGACACCGAAGAAGCCCAACTCGGCGTTGCGGAAGGTGGCGCGCGTGCGCCTTACCAACAGCATGGAGGTGACTACCTATATCCCGGGCGTTGGGCATAACCTCCAGGAGCACTCCATCGTGCTCATCCGCGGCGGGCGTGTAAAGGACCTCCCGGGCGTCCGCTATCACGTGATTCGCGGAACGTTGGATTCTGCCGGGGTTGGGGACCGCCGCCAAGGCCGGTCAAAGTATGGGGCCAAACGGCCTAAGGCATCGTAAGACTAGGCAGTCGGCGGAAAGCAGTAGGCACTCCGCATCATACGCGGAGGACGCAGTATGGAACTGGAAAACGGCAGCATCGGTCGATATCAGGGCACGAACATAGTCAGGTTCCCGTGCGGTGAGAAGAAGTACCGCCACCTAGTTTGTGAATACGGGAGTTTGGCATTTTCGGTGAACCTTCTTCCCGTCGAGAGAAAACGCCATACTCCCTCTGGGCGTAGGCTGCAAGTCGTCTGCGACCAATGTGGGCATCGCGCTACCATTGGGTATGGGCCTTTTGAGCTGAGCGCTGAGAACTGAGGGCTGAAAGCTAGGATATGCCGAGAAAAGGGACAGTCGAACGTCGGGAGGTAGCGCCGGATCCGGTTCACGGGAACCCGCTGGTTCAAAAGTTCATCAATTGCCTGATGCACGACGGTAAGAGATCGGTGGCGCAACGTATTGTTTATGGGTCCCTGGAGCAGATCAGGCAGAAAACCAGCGACGATCCGGTGAAGGTGTTCAAGAAAGCTTTGGATAACGTCAAGCCAACGCTGGAAGTGAAGACACGGCGCGTTGGGGGCGCCAACTACCAGGTTCCGGTGGAAGTGAACCGGAATCGACAGGCTTCGTTGAGTCTTCGCTGGCTGATTGGCTATGCGCGCGAGCGCAGCGAGAAGTCGATGGTGGAGAGGCTGACGGCGGAGTTGCTGGACGCGGCTAATAACCGCGGCGGAGCCATTAAGAAGCGGGACGATACACACCGCATGGCTGAGGCCAATAAAGCCTTCGCCCATTACCGCTGGTAAATCCGAGTTTTCGGGACCAGCCTGATCGAAGCGGGATGCGGTCCACCCAGGGCCACGATCCGCTTCACTGTCGCCGACGGCGACACTACTTCTCAATAGACTTTGAGACTGCCCGACCCTTATCGTGGCGATGAGGATCGGGGAGGCGTCTCAGTCTGCGACGGAGTCACTGACCTAAGGTTATGCCGCGGGAAATGCCGCTCGATAAAACACGGAACATCGGCATCATGGCCCACATCGATGCCGGGAAGACGACCACCACGGAGCGGATCCTCTACTATACGGGGATCACGCACAAGATGGGCGAGGTGCATGAAGGCACCGCCGTGATGGACTGGATGGAGCAGGAGCAGGAGCGCGGCATCACCATCACTTCGGCGGCGACCACGTGCTTCTGGAACGATATTCGTATCAATATTATTGATACGCCGGGCCACGTGGATTTTACAGCCGAGGTTGAGCGATCGCTCCGGGTTCTTGACGGAGCGATTGCTATTTTGGGGGCGGTGGAAGGCGTCGAGCCTCAGACGGAGGCGGTTTGGCGGCAGGCGGACAAGTACCGCGTGCCGCGCATCGTCTTTGTTAACAAGATGGATCGGGTGGGCGCCGATTTCGAGCAGTGCGTCGGCCAGCTTCGCTCGAAGTTACATGCGAACCCGGTGGTGATCCAGTTGCCGCAGGGAGCTGAGGACCAGTTCGAGGGCGTCATTGATCTGGTCGCGAAGAAGGCCATCGTCTATAAGGACGAGACCTTGGGCGCCGGTTTTGACGAGGTGGAGATCCCCGCTCAGTACGCCGACAAGGCGCACCGGTATCGCGAGCAGCTCATTGAGACGCTGGGCGAGTCTGACGATCACATTCTCGAGAAGTACGTTCACGCCGAGCCCATCACGGAGGAAGAGATCAGGGCCAGCCTGCGCCGCAATACGATTGCGATGAAGGTGTTCCCGGTGGTCTGCGGCGCGGCTTTCAAGAACAAAGGCGTGCAGATGCTCCTGGACGCGGTGGTGGATTACCTTCCCTCGCCGCTGGATGTCCCGCCCGTGGTGGGCCTGGTTCCGGGTACCGAAGAAGAGGTGACGCGGCCCGCGGCGGACGATGCGCCGTTTGCCGCGCTCGTCTTCAAGATTATGACCGACCCGTTCGTGGGCCAGCTTGCCTTTGTGCGGGCCTATTCGGGCTCGGTCAAAAGCGGGGACACGGTCTACAACCCGCGCCGCGACCGGCGCGAGCGCATCGGGCGGCTCCTGAAAATGCACGCCAACAAGCGCGAAGAGATTAATGAGGTGTTCGCCGGCGATATCGCGGCGGCGGTCGGCCTCAAGAGCGTTTCCACCGGCGACACGATTTGCGACGAGGACCACAAGATTGTGCTGGAGGCCATGGAGTTTCCCGCGCCTGTGATCTCGGTCGCCATCGAGCCGAAGACCAAGGCGGACCAGGAAAAGATGGGTGCGGCGCTCGGCAAACTCACGCAGGAAGATCCGACTTTCAAGGTCAACACCGATCCGGATACCGGTCAGACTTTGATTTCCGGCATGGGCGAGTTGCATCTCGAAATCCTGGTTGACCGCATGATGCGCGAGTTCAACGTGGCGGCCAACGTCGGTCGGCCGCAGGTGGCTTATCGCGAGACCATCCGCGGGTCGGCGGAAGCGGAAGGGAAATACATCAAGCAGACGGGCGGCCGAGGCCAGTACGGCCATGTCAACTTGCGCATCGAAGCGCTGCCTCACCCTGACCCCGCCGAAATCGCCGAGATCACCAGGAAGAAATCTACGAACAAGTTCGATGCCGAGCTCAACCTGCTATTCATCGATGAGATTGTAGGGGGTTCCGTGCCCCGGGAGTTCATTCCCCCGGTTTATCAAGGTGTTCGCGAGGCGATGGAAACCGGAGTGCTCGCAGGGTATGAGATGACCGGCGTCCGCTGCGCGCTGTACGACGGCTCGTATCACGAGGTGGACTCCTCCGAGATTGCGTTTAAGATTGCGGCCTCCATGGCCTTCAAGGAGGGAGCGCACAAGGCGAAGCCGGTTCTGCTGGAGCCGGTGATGAAGGTGGAAGTGGTGGTTCCGGAAGAGCACCTGGGCGACGTCCTGGGCGACTTGAGCGCCCGACGCGGCCATATCGAAGGCATGGAGAGGCGCGGCTCAACGCAGATCATTCGATCCAAGGTTCCGTTGGCGGAAATGTTCGGCTACGCGACGGACCTGCGGTCGCGTACCCAGGGTCGCGCATCGTACACCATGCATTTTCTGAGGTATGAGGAGACGCCCGCCAATATCGCGGAGGAAGTCATAGCGCGGGTGCAAGGACGCGCGTTGACAAAGTAGGGTTTGCGGTCTTAGGGAGCTGATTCACAGAATTCCAGCAGCGAGGGAAATGAGGCATGGCCAAGGAAAAATTTGATCGATCCAAGCCGCACATGAACATCGGCACGATTGGGCACATCGATCACGGCAAGACGACGCTGACGGCGGCGATCACCAAGGTGTTGGCGAAGGAGAACCCGAAGATCAAGTTTCGGCCCTTCGACTCGATCGACAACGCGCCGGAGGAGAAGGCGCGGGGGATCACCATCGCCATCGCCCACGTGGAGTACGAGACCAAGCACCGGCACTACGCGCACGTGGACTGTCCGGGGCACGCGGACTACATCAAGAACATGATCACGGGCGCGGCGCAGATGGACGGGGCGATTCTGGTGGTGGCGGCGACGGACGGGCCGATGCCGCAGACGCGGGAGCACGTGCTCTTGGCGCGGCAGGTGAACGTGCCGTACATCGTGGTGTACATGAACAAGTGCGACGCGGTGGAAGATGCGGAGTTATTGGACCTGGTG
>DATFYM010000207.1:0-66765 GCA_035315065.1 Terriglobia bacterium | reverse complement strand
CCGCGAACGCCGTGCGAGAAATCGTATTCGGGCCGCATTTCGTCGTTATCGCTTGGGTGAACGTGTTGTTCCATACTGTCTCCGTTCTCTGGGAGTGGCTTCACGGGCGTTGATGATACGCGTCCGCCCTTCGCGTTCAGTGTATGCCACCACGAGTAGCCGCCCGGTTGCTGCGAGGCCCATACTGAGAAACCGGAATTCGCCCTCCGAGTGGTCGGGATCGGCAATCGCGACCTCCTGCGGGTCGTCGAATGCCGTCATGCTTCGGGGAACGTGACGCCGTGCTTCGCGGCGTTTGATGCCGCTTTCTGGGCATCCCATTCAAATTCCATGTGTCGATTTGAAGCCGCCGCCATCTCAATCTACAGTGTACCGCAACTGCAACCCCGACGCTCTGTAAATGCCATGCTTACCGTTCGGAGTTTCTTCAACCGTCAAGACTGGTTCAAGGTTCTCGAAGATAACGGAACGGATACGCCGTTTGCACCCTCGCAAGCCCCGGTAGGGGCGGCGTAGTTTAAAATTACGCCACCCCTGCCGGGGCTGAGGGCGTGCCGAGTGGCCATAAGATAATTAGCGTGACAGATACGTTCTCCTGTGTTATCCTAAGCTAGGCGGCTTCGACGCGCGGCGAAATGGATAGCCTCGGGCGAGCGTAACCCTCGGGGGCCAGCGCTTCGCCAACGAGGCAGGCCCGCCTTGGCCGGGCGATCGAGGGCGCGATTTCTGAGGACAAGGAGACCGAGACCTATGGGCATCATCGAAACCGAACCGGCCGCGCCGGCGAGAGCGGCCCCAGGACGACCGCCATCGATGGGGGGGCTCAGCCAGTGAGTCGGTTCACGGTTACAACTATGGTGAAACCGCGAACATTAATAGGGGGAGTTAAGTCCAATTTCCACCACCCCTGTTGCCAATTTGGCGGGAAACCAGTGTTGCAAACAAAGGGGATACAGGAAACAAAGCCTGTCTTAAGGCGTTTTTGGGGCTACCAAATCGTACCAAATTTTACCAATTTTTGCCAAAAACGTGCAGCGAACGGGCACGAAGGTGGCAGATAAGGCCAGATAACGGGGGGTTTTCGCGACCGATTTTATTAAAACGTGTCAAGTCTCGCGGCTCGTGTCAATCTCTAATCGGCGCTCACTTCGTAATGGCGAAAGAGGTTCCAACCCAGAGACCCAGAGGCACAGCGCAGCCTTATGGCCGCAACCAAAACAAGACGCCAACACAGAGCGCGAGCGCCGACTGTCGTCGTCGTTCATAGAGCCAGTAACATGGTGCGACGGTCAGAAAGGGTTTGCTCATTCTAAAGGACTTACGCACCATGTTAACGGTGAGGCCGCAGAGGGGTCGCCGCGGCCACGGAGAAGAAGTGCTCCGGTTGACCGCCCGCTTGTTGCTCGCTCTTCTCCGTTTTCTCCGCGAGTCTTCTGCGATCTCCGTGTTGGAGTTTTTTTTCTTCTCGCGGCCCTTTCGGGGTTCGGCGGGCGCGATGGAAAGTCTGCGAGGCCAAGCTATTGATTCGACGACGGTTGATCGCCAATTCTCGAAATTGGAGAAGCCATGCATGCTGAATCTAAAGGACTTACTAGCCGTGCTTTCTTTCCACTCGGCGAGCGTGGACCACCTTTCTCGGTTCTCGCTGGGCGACTGAAACGTGGCGAGACCGATCTGCTGATTCTAAACGGGTTGTTGGCTAGATTAATGGGAAGTGTGGGAGAACGCTTGCTCAATATAAAGGACTTGCTAACCGTTCTTCCGCCGAGGTCGTCCGGCGAACTTTTCGGGCTCTGTCGGAAGAGCGAAGCGTGGTGAGGGCAATCTATTGATCCGACAAGGGTTGATGACCAAGTTTCTGCGCAGAGCGGATGAATGATTGCTCAATCTAAAGGACTTGCTAACCGTGTTTTTGCCGAGCCTTGGCCGCTCATTTGAAAACCAGCCCGCATTGAGGACCTCTTTTTCGTGCAGAATCGCACCAAATTCCGCCATTTTCCGACAAAAACGTGCAGATAATGGCAGAAAATCGGGGTCTTTCGCGATCCATTTTATCTGAACTCAGGGATGGGGACTGAGAACCGAAAACTGAGAACTGAGAACCAATCACGCCGATGTATAATGGTATCTCGGAGGGCCGAATGGCTACAACGGTGACGGTTGGCGCGCCAGCCTTGGAGGGCACGCAAGAACACGCGTCGGTGCGGGTGGCGCGCATTCCCTGGACCATCTGGTGCTCGGCGGCATCAGTGGCATCAGTGACCATAGGCGGCTACTGGGACATCTCATGGCACATGTCGATCGGCCGCGACAGCTTCTGGACGCCGGCGCACATGCTGATCTACTTCTGCGGCGTGCTGGCGGGCATCACGAGCGGGTATCTGATCCTGGCCACAACGTTCGGCCGTGACCCGGAACTTGTGGCTGCTTCGGTCAGGGTGTGGCGATTCCGCGCCCCCCTGGGAGCTTTTATCGCCGCCTGGGGCGGCATCACCATGCTGACCTCGGCCCCCTTCGACAACTGGTGGCACAGCGCCTACGGTCTGGACGTGAAGATCTTCAGCCCGCCGCACATGGCCCTGGACCTGGGGGTCCTGGCGGTGGAGGTGGGCGGACTGGTGCTGATCCGGGGCGCCATGAATCGCGCGGCCGAGCCCTTGCGCCGCAAGCTCAACTGGTTGTTTCTCTATATCGGCGCCATGATTGTCAGCGTGGGCCTCACCGCCATCTGGGAGAACACTTATCGCGTCTTCATGCACACCGCGCGGTGCTACCTCGCCGTTGCCATCGTGATTCCGTTGCTGCTGGTGGGACTGGCGCGCGCCTCGGGCACACGCTGGGCGGGGACTGCCCTGGCCGCCATCTACTCCGCCTATGCGCTGGGCTTGATGTGGATCCTGCCGCTCTTCCCCGCCACACCCAAGCTGGGACCGGTGTATCAGAAGATTACCCACTTCGTGCCGATGGAGTTTCCCATGCTGCTCATCGTCCCGGCTTTCGTGCTGGACCTGCTTTGGCCCCGGGTGAAGGGTTGGAACAAGTGGACGCAGGCGGTGGCCGGCGGGGCGCTATTCCTGCTGGTTCTGGTAGCTGTCCAATGGCCGTTCGGGAACTTTCTGCTTTCACCCTACTCGCGCAATTGGGTCTTCGGCACGAATTATTTCGCTTATTTTCAGCCGCCGACTTCCTACGGCGTTTTGCATCGGTTCGTGACCATCGAGCACAGCGCCGGCGAGTTCGCGTGGCGAATGGCCATCGCTCTCGTCGCCGCCGTTGTAGGTACGCGCCTGGGGTTTGGGTGGGGAGAGTGGGTTCGGGAGGTCCGGCGGTGAGAAGACTGAAGAAAATCAAAGGGCAAAGGGCAAAAGTGAAGAGAGTCAACAAGGCAAAGAACGGAAACCAACAAACTGCCCAACCAAAAATTGACGATTGCCGATTGACGATTGCCGATTGGAAGAGAAGAGTAGGCAAGCCGCGCGGCCTTCTCAATACATCGTCTACAGTCGCCAATGAGCCTCTCTTTCAATCGTCAATCGTCAATCGTCAATCGTCAATTCTTTTGAATCTTTTCCTCTTGCCCCTTCGCTGCGCTCAGGGCGGGCTCTTTGCCTTTTGCCTTTTGACTTTCTTCTCCTCCCCGGCCAGCGCTCACGTCGGCAGCCCCGACGTTTTCTTTGAGGGCAACGCGGGTCCCTACCCTCTCTTCGTGACCGTCCGCCTGCCGCTGGTGATTCCAGGCGTGGCCGAGATCGAAATCCGCATTCAGTCCAGCGACGTGCAAGAGGTGTGCATCGTGCCGCTACGTCTGACGGGCGCCGGCTCCGAGTACCCGCCCACACCGGACGTCGCCGTCCCATCGAAGCAGGACCCGCAATTCTTTACCGGCAGCCTGTGGCTGATGGAAGGCGGGGCCCTGCAAGTGCGCATCATGGTCGAGGGCGCGCGCGGCCAAGGGGAACTGGCGGTCCCCGTCCCGTCCGTGGCGCAGCGGGTGTTGCCCATGCAGAAGCCGCTGGGTGGAATCCTTTTGCTGATGCTGGCGTTGCTGGCCGCGGGCGCGGTGTCTATTGCCGGCGCCGGAGCGCGGGAAGCCAGGCTGGAACCGGGGATCGCGCCCACCGCGCCCAGCCGGCGCCGCGCCCGCGTGGTGATGGCCATCGCCGCCGCTCTGGTGTTGGGCCTCATTTTCCTGGGTGGTTCGTGGTGGAACACGGAGGCGGCGAGATACGCGAATAACGTTTACAAGCCGCCCCTGGTTCACGCGACGCTCGAGCCGGGCGGGCGGCTGCTGCTGCGCGGGGAGGCCGGGCGCTTGGGGACGCGCTTCGGGCTGCCCTCGGAAACCCGGCTGGATGACCTAATTCCTGACCACAACCACCTCATGCACCTGTTCCTGGTGCGGGTGCCGGCAATGGATGCCTTCTGGCATCTGCATCCGGACCAGATCGAGCCTGGCGTCTTCGTGGAACGGCTACCCGCCATGCCGCCGGGCCGCTACCGGATCTTTGCGGACATCGTCCACAGCAGCGGCTTCCCCGAGACGCAGGTGGGTGAGGTCACGCTGCCGGAGATCGCGGGTGCTCTTATGACCGGCGACGACTGCAAGTGGACCGGCGACCCCCTTGCTGCGGCCGCGGTCGCCGCCAGCGGTTCCATCCTCGGGTCCACCATCTCCAACCTGCCCGACGGTGGCCGCATGGTGTGGGAGCGGCCGGCCGGGGCGCTGAAGGCGAAGGTCGCCACGTCGTTCCAGTTCGTCGTCGAAGACGCGGAGGGGAAGCCGGTGGACGACATGGAGCCCTACATGGGGATGCCGGGCCACGCCGAGTTCATCGGCGCCGACCTCTCGGTTTTCGCTCACGTTCACCCCTCGGGCTCGGTTTCCATGGCGGCGCTGGAAATTGCCCAGTCGGGTCTCCCCGGCGGCGATCTGTCCATGTCGGCGATGCCCGGAATGCAAGGAATGTCATCCGACACGACTAGTCACCTGGAAGCCAAGGTATCGTTCCCTTACGGCTTCCCGCTGCCGGGCCTCTACCGCATCTTCGTCCAGGTGAAGCACGGCGGGCGGATCGAGACCGGGGTCTTCGATGCGAGCGTGGAGTAGCCTTCACCGGGGAGCGAAGAGCGGGCGAGAGGCCCGCGCTACCAAGCGATTGACAGGGGCTCGCAGCCGAGTCTAACCTCAAGGGCGAGGACTATGGATATCTACGCGGAGATCGCCAAGCTGCGAAGAGAAGGCCGCAAGGCGGCGCTGGCCACCATCATTCAGGTGCAGGGTTCGATCCCGAGCTACGAGAGCTCGAAGATCCTGATCCGCGATGACGGCTCGATTGTGGGGACGGTGGGCGGCGGCTGCGTGGAGGCGGAAGTCTGGTCGGTGGCGCAGGAGGTGATGCGCGAGGAGAAACCGCGCCGCCTTCACTTCAACCTGAACCAGAACCCGGAGTATGACGAAGGCCTGGTCTGCGGCGGCTCGCTCGACATTTTTGTCGAACCCATCCTGGCCACGCCGACCTTGATCCTTTTCGGCGGCGGGCACGTCTCGCTCTCTGTTTCCAAAGTTGCTAACATCGCCGGGTTCGAGACGGTGATCGTCGACGACCGCGAGGCCTTTGCCAACCCAGGGCGTTTTCCCGAAGCCGTTGCCACCCACGCCGGCCCGTGGGAGGAGAGCTTTCCCAAGCTCACCGTCAACGAGCTCACTTACCTCGTCATCGCCACGCGCGGCCACAAGGGCGACTTGACCTGCCTGCGCTGGGCCATCACCACTGCCGCGCGCTACATCGGCATGGTCGGCAGCAAGCGCAAGCTGATCGAGTTTGCCAGGGTCCTCGAAAGCGAGGGCGTGGGGCCGGAGCAGTGGGAGCGCGTTCACTCGCCCGTGGGACTGGACATCGGCGCGCTCACCCCGCAGGAGATTGCGGTATCGGTGGTGGCCGAGATCGTCGCCGTGCGCCGCAACGCGTTGTCTTCGGTCGCCTCTCTAGCCTACAAGCCCAAGGCCCAGCCCGTTTCCTGACCGCGTATGCCACCAGCGACCAGCACGGAGAATCATCCAGGTTCGATCGCGGGATTGATCCTGGCCGCCGGCGAGTCGTCGCGCATGGCGCCGCTCGGAGTGCACAAGGCCCTGCTGAAGTATCGCGGCCGCACCTTCCTTGAAACCATTGTGGCCACGCTGCGCGAAGCAGGAGTGGAGCGTATCGTCGCGGTGGTGGGCCACCGCGCGGAGGAGATCCAGGGGCAACTCGCAGTCCCGGCTTGCGGGATGGGTGGCGTGGAATGGGTGGTGAACCGCGACTACCGGCGCGGCCAGACTTCGTCGTTGCAGGCGGGCCTCACGGCGCTTGCAGCAGGGGATGCGGAGGCGGCGGTCGAGGCCGTGGTCCTGTGCCTCGTCGATCACCCGGCAGTCGCGGCCGAAACCGTCAAGGCCGTGATCCGAGGCTTCCGAAAATCGGGTGCGCCGGTGGTACTGCCCACGTATCAGAACCAGTGCGGCCACCCGGTGCTCATCAGCCGCTCGCGGTTCGCAGAACTGGCGAACCTTAGCCCGGACGCCGGCGCGAACACCGTCATCCGCAAATACCGCGACGCCACGCTATTGGTTGAAGTCAACGATGCTGGAATGCTCGTGGATGTAGATGATCCTGAATCGTACGCACGCTTGATCGCTGATTGCTGACAGTCTGCTTGCTTTGCTTTTGCAACGGACCAATGACAAGTCACCAGTGACGTCTTCACGCTACCTTCGTCTGCCCCGGCACGGCCACCGGCGCCACCGCCAGTTCGCCCCACTCGAGCTTGGTCGGCATCAAGCTCTCCTCGGAGTTCATCGCCTGCTCCCACGTCACCTTCTGACCGGTGTAAGCGGCGGTGCGGCCGAGGATCGCGGTGAGCGTGCTCTCCGCCACGCCCTTGAGTTCATTGTAAGGCTTGCCGCCGCGAATCGCCGCAATGAGGTCCGTGTGCTCCTGCACGTAAGGCAGGTTGTCCTTCCCTTCCAGGCGCCAACTCTTCTCGCCGGTAATCGTGTACTTGTTCACCTGGCAGGAACCCTTGGTGCCGATCAGCGCTTCGGAGACGCTGTTCTCGCAGTTGGGGATCTGTCGGCAGTAGCTGGCCACGTGGATGCCGTTCGGATACTCGTAGTCGATGGCGAAGTGGTCGTAGATGTTGCCGTACTCGGGGCCGGTGCGCACCTGCCGGCCGCCCAGTCCCACGGCGCTCATCGGATGGCTGGCCGTGGCCCAGTTCACTACGTCGAGGTTGTGGACGTGCTGCTCTACGATGTGATCGCCGCAGAGCCACGTGAAGTAGTACCAGTTGCGCAACTGCCACTCCATGTCGCTCCAGCCTTCTTGCTTTGGGTGCACCCAGATCGGCCCCTGGTTCCAGTAACAGCGCGCCTCGGTGATCTCGCCGATGGCGCCGTCCCGGATGCGCTTCATGGTCTCGAGGTATCCCCGCTGATGGCGCCGCTGCGTGCCCACGCCGATGTGGAGGCCCTTAGCCTGCGCATCTTCGTTGGCTTGAAGCACCATGCGGATGCCAGGCCCATCCACCGCCACGGGCTTTTCGGCGAAGATGCTCTTGCCCGCCGCCACCGCGGCCTTGATGAACCATGGGCGGAAGCCGGGCGGCGTGGCGAGGATCACGTAGTTGACGTCGTCCAGGGCCAGCAGCCGCTCGAAGGCGCCGAAGCCGACGAGTTGGCGGTCGGCCGGCACGTCGACCTTCTCTTTGAACTGCGAAAGATACTTGAGCTTCTCGTCCAGGTGATCCTTGAACACGTCGGCCATGGCCACCAGCTTCACGCCGGGCGCGGCGTTGAAGGCGTTCTCCACCGCTCCCGTACCGCGGTCGCCGCAGCCGATGAGGCCGATCCGGATTTCGTCGCTGCCGGCGGCATGTACGGCGGGTACATTACGAAAGGTCGTGGCGATAGCGCCTCCAACCATGGTCGCCGAGGTTTTGAGGAAAGCTCGGCGTGATGAATTTACGCTCGCGGATTCGCTCGCCGTTCTCATGATACGATCCTCCCTGCGCTAGGACGGCCGATTTCCAGCAATCCTCGCGCACTCTCCTTGCTCCGGATTTAGTGAAAGGCCCTTCCGCTCTTTCTTGGCCCGAAACCCCCGCTCATTGTTTCTTGCGAATCTGCTCAAGATGCTCAAGGTCCCCACTCCGGCCAGCAGCCTTCTTGTTGGCGATAAGATCGTCCAAAGAAATGAACTGTACCGGGACGCCAAAGAAGGTGCTCTCGACTCGCTTTCGCCATGCGTCCTGGAAGTGAACGCCCGAGATGTGTGTCAGGATATCGATTCGAACCGGGGCTATGCCGATCTGATAGGTGATCTGGTCCTGTGTGAAGGTCTCTGGCGTTACTCCGTCGCGATTCAGTGGAGCGCCAAACTCCGCCAGTGAGTGAAACAGCGCTACCGAGTTCTGCGGCGAGTTGTGCACCCATAGATCGAGGTCTTTAGTGTACCGCGGCTCGGTGTATTTCATCACCGCATAGCCACCCACGATCAAGTATTCAACCTGATGATCGTGTAAGAGTTGTAAGAGTTCTTTGTAGTGTGGGCTTCCCACCATGCTTGAGCTCCTCTGCCAGTTCGACCATTTCCCACGCCGCCCGAAAGATCGCCTCGTCGCCCTGTTCCTGCCAGAACTGAATGTCAAAGTCCCGGTCAGGGAATCCACCTTTGACTAGCCGGGTCTCCCACTGCTGGTTCTCAACATCGGCCATTTGACTACCTCCTACGATCTGAGCACTCGAACTCGCTGGTGAAAACGTGCCCGTCAGAAATCGTACTTCTTCACCAGGGACTTCACCCCTTTGAGCTTCTCTTCCTCTGCCACCGGACGCACCACGCGAAACCCGACAAACGTGCCGTCGGTGAGCCACCAGATGCTTTGCGGGCGCTGCGGGTCCTGAAAGTTCCAGTCGGGATTAGACGCTTGGCGGGCAGCGCAGCGCACCCGCTTCGCATCGTCATCCCAGGAGCCGCCGCGCACCACGTTTGGGTACTTCTTCTTGGTGGGGAGCATCACGGGCTCCACCAGCAGTTCGCCCGGCTTGAAACTCTGGTAGAAGTCCTTATCGTACTCGTCCAGCACCCATTCGCCCAGATTGCCCAGCATGTCGTAGAGACCCCACGCGTTCGGTTTCTTCTTGCCGCCCTCGTGCGGGCGCGCGTCCGAATTATCCAGGAACCACGCGTAATCGCCCAACTGCTTGGGATCGCCGCCGTAATAAAAGGCGCTGTCAGAGCCCGCGCGACAAGCGTATTCCCACTCGGCCTCGGTAGGCAAGCGGTACTCTCGGCCTGTCTTGGCGGAAAGCCAGCGCGTGTATTCCATCGCCGCATGATGAGTCATGCTGATGGCGGGATGACCCTCGCGGCCGAAATCGAAAGTCGGGTCCGAGTAGGGCGGCGTCGGGCGCGTAACAGCGTCGGCGAGCTTGTCGTCGGCCGGCGTTGGCTGTTTGTCGCTCGTCAGGTCGCGGCTAAAGGCAAACACGTCGTACTCGTTCCAGGTGGTCTCGTACTTCTCCATCCAGAACGGATGGATGGCCACCCGGTGTTGCGGGCCCTCGTCTTCGGAGCGGCCCGCCTCGCCAGCCGGACTTCCCATGGTGAACGTGCCGCCCGGAATCGGGACCATCTCGAATTTTGCGCCACTGCCGGGAACGGTCTCGGTGTACGGCTTCATTATTTCTTCCTCTTCCGACGACGATTGGCCGTAGGCCGAGGATGAGGCAGCACCTCGAACCGCCTTGCGTTCGATGAAGGCGGAGGCAAAGCAAAGCCCGGCGCCGACAATGAACACCATTCCTAATCGGAGACGCTTCATGAGTTCGAAACTCGAAACTGGAAACTAACTCGAAACTCGCGAGAGACAACCCTACGAATGATCGCAGCACTCTACAGCAAGTGTCGCCGAATATTCTACGAACCTCCCCCGGCGCCGAGCCAGTGTCGTGCTACGATAGGGTTCGTTGGAAGTTCCGTCCGGCGCTGGTCATGGTCGATTCAGCTCGAAGTAAGTTTTGGCCCTGCCTCTTGGTCGCATCACTTTGTCTTGGAGAGCCGCGGCTTGGCGCAGCTCTTCGAGGAAAGCGGCAGCAAGCTGCCGCAGTTCAAAGTAACGGCTCTGAAGTCTCCTCAGTTCCGCTTGCCCGTTTTGGGTTTTCGGAAGCGCACATGGGCACGATCTTTCGGATCGTACTCTACGCCCCGGACCCCACCACGGCGTCGAAAGCCTCACGCGCCGCTTTCGACCGAATCCAAACGCTGGATAATATCATGAGTGATTACAAGCCGGGCAGCGAACTCAGGCAGCTTTGCGACAAGGCCGGCGGTCCGCCGGTGAAGGTCAGCGAAGACTTGTTCCGCGTGCTGACTGCCGCGGAGGAAGCGTCGACCCGGTCCGATGGAGCTTTCGATATCACCGTCGGCCCCGTGGTACGGCTGTGGCGGCGGGCGCGTCGCCGGCACGAGTTGCCAGATCGGGAACGGCTTGCGGCCGCGCGTGATCTGGTCGGTTACGAGAAGGTACAGCTCGATCCCCAGGCGCGCACCGTGCAACTGCTGAAGCCCGGCATTCTGCTTGACCTCGGCGGCATTGCCAAAGGCGATGCGGCGGACCAGGCACTCATGGTGCTCCAAAGCTTTGGGGTGACACACGCGCTGGTGGCCGCGGCGGGCGACATCGCGGTCGGCGACCCGCCTCCACACCGAGCGGGTTGGCGCATCGAGATCGCGCCGTTGGAACCTGTAGGGGGGCGGCTTGCCGGCCCCTCTTCGCGGCCCACCGGTACCGTGCCACCGCAACCGGCGGAGGGCGACGCCTCTTCAATCCAAAATCCAATATCTAGAATATCTAGAATCCAAAATCGTTTTGTCCTGCTGCACAACGCCGGCATCTCGACCTCCGGCGACGCGGAGCAACACGTCGAGATCGGCGGCGTTCGCTATTCGCACATCGTCGATCCGAAGACAGGAATGGCGCTCACGGGACGAAGCAGCGTCACCGTGGTGGCGCCGAATGGCATTACGGCTGATGGCTACGCCACCGCCGTCAGCGTGCTGGGGCCGGAGCGTGGGCTGAAACTCATCACCTCGACGCCCGGCGCCGGCGCGCTGATCCTGATCGAGTCGGGAAACGCCGTGCAAAGCTTCGAGTCGCGATTTCCGCCCAAGCAGCCTCAGTAGTAGCCGTCGCTCGCGGTTCCCTCTTTCTGCCATACCCTCCGTCTGCCGTGCGTCTTTTTTCGACCCTCACTCGTATACCCAGCTAGAATGAGCGCGATACTTTGCTGGTTTGCCAATTCGATGGAGCTTGAGACCCAGAGCCTGGCGCGCGGACTCCGGCGCCGTGACCCGGAGTTGCTCGACCACCTGATCGGGCAGTACCAGTTCCGCCTGTTCCGCTACCTGCTTTATCTCACCGGACGGCGCGAGGAGGCCGAGGAGTTGTTTCAGGAAACCTGGATCCGGGTGCTGGAGCGCGGCTACCAGTACAACGGCAAAGCGAAGTTTGAGACCTGGCTTTTTGCCATCGCGCGTCACCTCGTGATCGACATGCTGCGGCGCCAGAAGTCGCCCGCCGCCAGTCCCGCCAGCCTCGACGACCTCGGCGACCCAGGAGAAGGAAAGCCGGGCTTCGAGCCGGCGAATCCGTCGAGTGCTGCGCTCATTGACCTGCTCGCCGCTGAAGAAGAGGGTGAGCACGTCCGTGCGGCGCTGGCGTGCCTGCCGGCCGCCTATCGAGAGGTGCTGATGCTGCGCTTCCAGGAGGATCTGCAACTGGAGGAAATCGCGGCGGTCACCAGCGCGCCACTTTCCAGCGTGAAATCGCGGCTTTACCGCGGCTTGGCGGCGTTGCGTGAGAAATTGGAGAAGGACCATGGACGATAACTCACACGAGCGAGTTGAGCGCTTGATCGCGAAGGCACGCATCGAGACGATCTCTCCCGACGAGCGGCTTTGGCTCGACCGGCACATCGAGGAATGCGCGCGTTGCGCCGGCCTGAGTGATGCCACGGAGCGAGCCTTGCAGTCGCTGCGATCCGTGACGGTGCAGGTTGACCCGGAACTTGTGAAGCGCACCCAGCTTATGGTGCGCTTTCGCGCCCACCAGCTTGAGGGCGAGCGCGCCGGGATGCTGCCCGTCTGGGTCTGCTGTGCCCTTTCCTGGATCCTCGGCATTGCGACGGCTAAGCCCGTTTGGCGCGGATTCGAATGGCTCGGGCAGCATGCCGGGGTTCCGAACCTCGTCTGGCAGGCGGGCTTTGTAGCGTGGTGGCTGCTGCCGGCGATTGTGGCGGCTGCGGTCCTGGCTTTCCATCGCCCGGAAAGCGGAAGGGCGGGGCTTTAGGTCCGCGCAGGAAGGCAGCGGCCAGTGGTTTAGTAGAACGACCCGCTGCTTCGAACGGAAGGAAGGTCATAAAACATGTCGGAAGCCGATGGACGTATCAACGCAACCATGCGAACGATTCGCTGGCGAATGGCCAACGAGAAAACATCGTTTGCCGCAGAGATTCGATTGATCCCCGACTGGCTAGTCGCCGTTGTCGGGGCCCTCTTTGTCGTCGCTCACGTGATCTCGCAATTCGTCATTTCGCGTGGAAGGCCACCATGGCCGGAGTGGAGTCCTGACCTCAACCGGCTGGCGATGGCCGGAGTCGTGACCGGGGCGGGTGTCGGCATCGCGGCCTTGATCTTTCTCATTGCGTACATCAACCGCGATGCCAAACGCCGGGGAATGCGCTACATTCTGTGGACGCTTATCGCCCTTTTGCTCCCGGATTTGATTGGGGTCATCATCTACTTCCTCATGCGCGAGCCGCTGCTTTACCCGTGCCCACACTGCGGTAAGACGGTTAGTGCGCGCTTCAATTTCTGCCCGAGCTGCAAGTTCAACTTGCGCCCGACGTGTCCACAGTGCAAGTACGAAGTACGTGTCGGCGATCATTTCTGCCCCAACTGCGGATGCGAACTGACCGGGAAGGAAACCGTGGTGAGTGGTTAGTGGTCGGGGCTGATGTGCAGTATTCTTGACATCCCCACCCCTAGCCTCTCCCTCCAAAGAAGCTCTGAAAGAAAAGATTAACCACAGAGGCAAGGAGACACAGAGGAGAGAAAAGAGAATCACACGATGATGGATATCGTTTCGTTTACGTTTGCACATTCTTCTCTGTGCCTCTGTAAACCAAGGTCGTAAATTCTTGTTTTATTGGCAAGAATTTTTCAGAGCCTTTCTCCGGGGCCGCGTAAACACAGGGCTTCCACGCCTCGAATGTCTACCGGAGGCAGGTGTTCGCGTTCGTTGTTTTGGTTGCGCCACAAGGCCGCGCTGTGTCTCTGTGGTGGAACTCCTTCGCAATTACTCCACTGCTTCCAAGGGAGAGGGCGGAAGAATGTGGGCACTCCAGGCGACGGCCTTAGGCCGGCCTCTCGCCGTTAACCACCAACGTGAAAGCCGGTCGCCCATGCGACCGACGCTACACCGTAGAAACGAGCCCGCGCCTGGACGCCATGCCAACAACCGTCCTGCTCCAATATTTTGCTCGACTCTTGCCATTTCTATGCTAGCCTACAAGGGCGAAAAGCCGAAGACAGAGCCAAGCGAAACAACGACGGGCGACCCCTTTAAGTTCAAAGCGCTAACCTAGAATGATTCGGGGGCGGGGCGCGGGGACGTCAGAAGATCGGGGTTTTTCGCGACTGTTCTTATCGGAATGTGTCAAGTCCGCCGGCTCGGGAGCCATCCCAACGAGTGCCTAATACAGATCGGCCGACGGGCGTCTGAGTTTCGGACGTCAGTTGGGTGGGGCAAGGCCCAAAAAGGGCTGGAAGAAGCCGGAAGAGTCCTCGGAGGCGAGCGTCGGTGCAGCCTCGACGGTCGAGGGCAGGATTCTCCGCTCCACGCATTTCAAGGCCAGACAGATCGCCCCGTCGAGTGGCGCTTCGTTACCCAGGGCGGTCAATGCCAGCCGGGGACGGCAGAACTCGTTGCGCTCCACGATGCGGCAGGTGGCGTCAAAGAGCGCGGGTTGCGATCCCACGCGCCCCCCCAACACCACCAGGGACGAGTTGAGGATCAGGCAAACATTGGTAATGGCGTCGGCGAGAATACGCGCAGTCTGCCGCAGGATTGCCTGCGCCTGGGTATTCCCGCTCTCCGCCAGCGTCAGGATTTCCGTCGCGGCCAGATGGTAGCCAGGAGCGCGGCCCAGAGAGTGGCCGTGAGCACGGCCCGGAGCATGGCCCGGACTGTGGTTCAAGTTCGCAGGTCCGACGCCGGACTTCTGCCAAGCCTCCTGAATGCCGCGGGCCCCGATGATACTCTCAAGCGAGCCCGGCTGGCGCAGCGCCAGAGGCGTCTCTCCTGTACCCGGCACATAAAGGTAGCCGATCTCTCCCGCCGCCCAGTCCGAGCCGTGGTAGAGTTGGCCGTTGACGAAGATGCCGGCTCCCACGCCCGTACCGATGGTGAGAAACACAAAGTCTCTAACGCCGCGCGCGACCCCCAACCAGCCCTCGCCGATCGCGGCGAGGTTGACGTCGTTCTCGATCGCAGTGGAGATTCCGGTCTCGGCTTCGAGAATCTGGCGGAGCGGGATGTCGTTCCAACCGGACGTCAGTATAGGCGCGGAGAGCACCACGCCCTTGCGCACGTCGGTAATGCCGGGAACACCGGCTGCCAGGGCCAGCAATTTCGGCGACGGAATCCGGTGGAGCCCCTGCAGTTTCTCGATGCCCGAGCGAATCAGCGCCACCACGCGTTTCGGCGTGCTGAGCGAGCGCGTGCGGCCGATCCATTTATCGACCACGGTACCGTTGAGGTCGGCGATCGCCACTCGCACTACGGAAGTGCCAATGTCTGCCCCCACCACGTAGCCGCGCTTGGCGTTGAAGCGCAGCAAACCCGGCGGGCGTCCGCCCCCGGAGGGACCAAGTCCCAGCGGTTCCACCAGCCGCTTCTTCTCCAGGTACGCGACGCTGCTCGAGACGGTCGGCGCGCTCAAACCGGAATACCGCACCAAGTCAGCGCGGGAACAGGGACCATGCAGGCGCAGCAGGCGCAGCACGCGCCGCGCGTTCACCTCGCGCAGCAGTGCCGGCCTCCCCAAGCCAACGTCGTTTTCGCCGGACGAGCCGTGGGAATTGCTGCCGTCCTCGTTTTGCTTCCGTTTCATCGGTTCCATACTAAGTTAAACCCCTTAACAAAGTTTGGTCAAGACGGATTTGGATGGCAACGCCGTGGTCCGGGAAGTAGCCATGTCTGCGCCTACGAAGCCCTGGCGATTTGCCTTCGGCGAAGAAGGGAGCATGAACTGGATTTTTTCGCCACAATCTGCGGGCGGCGGTTAGAATTGAGGCTGGCCACGGCCCAACTGGGATGCAACCAGTGGGCCCGGCTCGAACCACCCCAGGGGCAACGGGAGACCAAATCAGCGATGCCGCGAACGTCGATTTGGACAGCCACACCGAGAGCCGTCCAGTTTGCCGTCTTAACGGCATTAGCTTCTCTGCCGCTCCATGCGCAAGGCAACTACGAGATTCAGGTTTACGGAGCCGACACGGTGGCGCCAGGGCGCACCATGGTCGAGTTGCACAGCAATTTCACGTTCGAAGGTTTCAAGACCGTTGACCAGGGCGTCCTTCCGGATGAACATCAAACGCACGAGACAGTTGAGATAACCCAAGGCTGGAACGATTGGTTCGAGACAGGATTCTATATCTTCACGAGCTACGGCCCTCATCAGGGCTACAAGTGGGTTGGGGATCATATCCGGCCGCGCGTTCGCGTTCCAGAGAAATGGCATTGGCCGGTGGGAGTGAGCTTGTCGACGGAATTTGGCTACCAGCGGCCTATATTTTCCGGAGATACCTGGACTTGGGAAATTCGTCCTATTGTCGACAAACAGTGGAAGTCTTGGTACGTGGGCTTCAATCCGGCTCTGGAGCGGTCGTTTCACGGACCGAGCGTGTCTCAAGGCGTGGAGTTTTCTCCGAACTTCAAGGTGGCATACTCGGTCACTCGAAAACTCAGTGCCGGGCTTGAATACTATGGATCGCTCGGACCTGTGACGGGATTTGACCCCTTGTATTTGCAGCAGGAACAGATCGTACCCACCATTGACTATGATTTCGGTCCGAACTGGGAGTTCAACCTCGGGGTGGGCATCGGCGTGACGCGCAGCACGGACCACCTGCTCGTCAAGATGATCATCGGGAGGCGTTTTCGGTTCATCACCCCGCGCGTCCCTCGCGTTTTGAAGCCGAATCCTGCGGACGGGAAGGAGTGATTCTTAGAGAATTGCCGATTGCAGAATGTCGGTTGGCAGTGACAGCAACGGAATCCGGATAAGCGGCAAGCGGCAACTGAATACCAACGCCTCTTCAAATCGTCAATCGTCAATCGGGAATGTTTGACATCACGCAGCGAGTCGGCTAGACTTCACACTGAGCACAACTGCTGCCGATTCCATGGTGTGAAGGCCAAGAACATCGGGCCTCCATGACCTTCATCTTCAAAACCGAACCCCTTTAGAAAAGGAAGTCAGGAACCATGCCCGGAATCATCAAAGAGAGAATCTTCACCCCCGGTCCCACGCCGCTCCTGCTCGAAGCGCAGGTGCGAGCCCTGGCGGCAACACTTCATCACCGCACGGAAGAGTTTCGCCGCATCATGCGCGAGACCCTCGCCCACCTGCGCACCTACTTCAACACCCGCAACGATGTTCTGCTCTTCACCAGCTCCGGCACCGGTGCCATGGAAGGCGCGCTGACCAACCTGCTATCGCCGGGCGAGCGCGTGCTGGTGGGGACGGCGGGCAAGTTCGGCGAGCGCTGGCTGGGGATCGCCCAGGCCTACGGAATCGGCGTGGTGAAAGTGGAAGCGCCCTACGGCGATACGATATCGATCGCGGAGATGGAGCAGCGGCTCGAATCGGACGGCCCTTTTCGCGCTGTCATGATTCAGGCCACCGAGAGTTCGACGGGCGTGAGCCACGACGTGGAAACGCTGGCGGCCGCGGTACGCCGCCACCCGGAAACTTGCTTGGTGGTAGACGCCATCACCGGCCTTGGCACCACCGATCTGCGCCCTGACGAGTGGGGCATCGACATCATGATCGGCGGCTCGCAGAAGGCCACCATGGTGCCGCCCGGCTTGGCGTTTGCCAGCGTCAGCGAAAAGGCATGGAAGGCCATCGAACGGTCGAAGCTGCCGCGCTACTATTTCGACTACGCGAAAGAGCGCAAGAACAACGCCAAGGGTGAATCGAGCTACACGCCGGCCACCACTCTGGTGGTGGCGCTGCACGCCGCGCTGGAGTACATTGGCAAGCTCGGACGCGAGAACCTCTTGGCCAACGCGGCCATGCTGGCGGAGGCCACCCGCGAGGCGGCGAAGGCGCTGGGTTTGAGGCTTTTTGCCAGTTCGCGCCCGTCGAATGCGGTCACCGCCATCTGCGCGCCCGCCGGGATAGACAGCGGGGCCATCGTCAAAGGTCTGCGGAACCACTTTGGCGCTATCGTCTCCAACGGCCAGGGGTCGATGAAGGGGCAGATCTTCCGCTTCGCTCACCTGGGCTACTACGACACGCTTGACCTGTTTGCGAGCATAGCCGCCCTGGAAGTGGTGTTGTCGAAGCTCGGTGTACGGATCGAGCTGGGTAGCGGGGTTCGCGCGGCCCAAGAGGTTTACCTGCGGTGTACCGACTCGCAGGAAGCGGAAAAGGTGGGCGTGGGGTAGTTTATTGACGATTGACGATTGTCGATTGACGATTGAAGGCAAGCCATCAGCGATCAGCGATTAGCTGTCAACAAGAAAGCCAATGTCCCTCCTGAAAGCTGACCACTGAGAGCTGACGGCTAGGAAGGTGACCTATGAAAGTCCTTGTTGCCGACAGCATCTCCGAGAGTGCCCTTGATGTCCTCAAAGCAGAGCCGACCTTCGAGGTTGTCTACCTGCCGAAGAAAACCGGCGCCAAGCTGGCGGACGAAATCCGGGACGCCGACGCCCTCGTGGTTAGAAGCGCGACGAAAGTGACTGCAGAGATGCTCGCGGGCGCCCCGCGACTGCGCGTAGTGGGCCGCGCCGGCGTGGGCGTCGATAACGTCGATCTCGATGCCGCTACCCGGAAAGGCGTGGTGGTGATGAACACGCCCGGCGGCAATGCTGTGGCGGTCGCGGAGCACACGCTGGCCTTGCTGCTGGCACTGGCGCGCCAGTTGCCGCGCGCTGACAGCTCGCTCAAGCAAGGCGTGTGGGAAAAGAAGAAGCTGCAAGGGATCGAGCTACGCGGCAAGACGCTGGGCCTGGTGGGGCTGGGCAAAGTAGGAACCGAGGTGGCGCGCCTGGCGCAGGCCTTCGGCATGAATGTTCTTGCCTACGATCCTTACGTTCCCTCGCGGGTCGCGGCCGAGAACGGCATCGAGCTGCGGGCGTTGAACGATCTCCTCGGCGCGAGCGATTTCGTCAGTTTGCACTCCAGCCTGACGCCTGAGACACGGCACCTGATCAATGCGCGGACGCTGGCATTGGCGAAGCCGGGCGTGCGCCTGATCAACTGCGCGCGCGGCGAGCTGATTGACGAAGCGGAGTTGCTGGCAGGGCTCGAAAGCGGCCAGGTGGCAGGAGCCGGTCTCGACGTGTTTGAGACCGAGCCGCCCCGCGACCTGAAACTGCTCACCCATCCCTCCGTCATCGCCACCCCGCACATCGCGGGATCCACCGAAGAGGCGCAGGAAGTTGTCGGCATTCGCATCACCGAACAGGTGCGCGACTACCTGCGGCTGGGCGTGGCGCGCAACGCGGTGAATATGCCCTCCGTCTCGCCTGAGGAGTACAAGAAGCTCGAGCCCTACCTGCGCCTGGGCGAGAAGCTGGGCGCTTTCGTGGCGCAGATCGCCGGCGAGCGCCTGGAGGAGGTCCGGATCAGCTATGACGGCGGTCTGGCCGAGCTTAACACCGCTCTCGTCAGGAACGCGGCGCTCAAGGGGATCCTGAGCCAGATCGCCGAAGACGTGAACCTAATCAACGCCGCGGCGCAGGCCCAGGCGCGCGGCATCGAGGTGGTGGAACTGCGCAGCGCGCGGCGCGCCGACTACTCGCATTCCCTCGGCATCGCCCTGCGCACCGAGACCGGAATCTGCTCCGCCCTGGGCATGGTGGGACTGCGCGGCGGCCTACGTCTGCTCGGCATCAACGACATCGATGTGGAGGCGCCCCTCCAGGGGGTGATCCTCTTTATCCGCAACCAGGATGTGCCGGGCGTCATCGGCCGCGTGGGCACGCTGCTGGGCAACGGCCGCGTCAACATCGCCAACTTCGCCTTGGGCCGCAATCCGTCGGACGAGGCTATCGGACTAGTCAATGTCGACCAGCCCGTCGGCGGCGAGGTGCTGAACGAAATCCGCGCCATCCCGGCGGTGCGGGTGGCCAAGGTGATCGAGGTGTAGGGACTTGGGCCATGAAGGCGTGGGTTTTTAAGATCAACACCAAGCGTGGCTGGGAGTTCGACCGGTACTTCAAGTCGCGCGCGCGTGGCCCCTACGAACTCGGGGATGAGGACTGGATTCGCAGCGCCTCCAGCCTCCGCTATCTGCGCCAGGAAGTGAAACGCGGCGACATCCTCCTCTGCTATGAGACGGATCGCAAGCGCGTGGTGGGCGTGGCCCGCGCCGCGTCGGACGGGCGCGCTCGCGACCCGATGCGAAAGAACTCGCTGCTCGACTTGTGCCCACCGCGCGAGGCGGTGCGCCTGGAGAATCCGCTCACCCGCCACCCCGACCTTGACTATATCCTGGCCTTCAGCCCGCAGCGCGGACGTGGCACGGTGCAGCGCATTGAAGCCGACGAGTTCAAGCGGCTGCGCCGGATTCTGATCAGCAAGAACCCGCGGCAGGCGGAGAAGCTGCGCGGGTTGCTTGATTCGAAGAATTGATGATTGCCGATTTTCGATTGCCGATTGGAAAATCCGAAATGGTTTACGTCTTCTCTCCCAATCGTCAATCTGCAAGCGTCAATTCCCCACCCAGTGGTCGGCGTTCGGTCGCACACTGTAAATCCGGCGTGACTGTGCACTGGCTTATTTATCGCGCGACCCGAGCCTCGATGAAGCCGGAGGGCTCATCGACGGGCACGAAAACCTGGTTCGGGTTATCGAGCCCGAAGGGCGAAAGATCTACCAGAAGGCAATGCTTGTTGGGCATAGCGAGATAGATCTCCTCGATCTCCGCCACCGCCCTCAACGCCTGTTGGCCCATCTCGAACAGAGTGTGCTGGACGGAGAGGCTCTTGTGATTGGCGAAAGCCGTTTTCAGGGTGTCGAGCACGCGCTGCCAGAGATCGTTGAAGGGAATTTGGGCCCCCGCGTAGCGCCATTCCGCGCGAATCTCGGTGCCCAGCAGACGATCCTCGGACTCGGCTAGCGTCGTGAAACGGTCGCGGATGAATCCGCTAAACGCGGAGTCTGACGTCTTGAGCAGCACCAGGCGGTCCACTCCGGAGGACACGCTGATTTTCTCGCGATTGCCCGCAACCGCGGTGGTACGCGTCTCGGGACCCTCCTGCTGAAACGCAGCAGGGTGGGGCCGTCCGTCGACGCCGATACGACTCCAAAGAGTCTCCACCATCTCGACGCGCCCCTTTTCCACCTGGGGATTGTTGGCGAGGAATTGGTGCAACAGCTCGAGCGCGAACTCTTCAATCGAATCGAGGCTGCAGTGGCGCGCCAGGGCGTAAATCGTGTTCTTCATTGTATCCGTGGGCAGGATCCGCCGATTGTCGCCGGTGCGATAGCAACTCTCGAAATCGCCTTCCAGAAAGATGTTCACCGTGACCTGTTTGAGGTCGGAGCCGCCGGAATGGCGCGTCACTTTCACCAGGCGGACGTCGCGTTTGCCGTAGCGGTTGGTTGCCAGACTAAGCATCGACTAGCTCCCTCGATAAGTGGTGTAGCCGTTGGGGCTCACAAGCAACGGGATGTGGTAGTGGGCCGCCGCCTCCCGCACCATGAAGGTCACGGTCACCACCGGATACAGCCCATCGACTTCGAGCGCGTCAAAGTATCGTTCGGTGTCGAAGGTGATCCGATAGACTCCGGGAGACAGCGGATCATCGCTAGGCACCAGATCCCGGCATCGCCCGTCGGAGTCGGTCTCCCCCGATGCAACCGTTTGCCACGCTCCGGAGGGCGATCGCCGCTCCAGATGCACCGGCATCGCCGAGGCCGGTCGCCCGAGCGACGTGTCGAGTACGTGGGTCGAGATTCCCATTCGGTTATCCTTGGGGCGAGCGCCGCTCGCCCCTACGCTGCCGCTTCAATTCAAGGCTTCGCGACCACCGGCAGTTCGATGAAGCTTGTCTGCCCGGCCGCGTGAAAGACGCGCTGAACGGCCTTGCGGTAATCCTCCGGCCGAGCCCAGAAGATGTTGGGTACGAAAGTCTGCGGATTCCGGTCGTACAAGGGGAACCAGCTCGACTGGACCTGCACCATGATCCGATGCCCCGGCAGGAAGGCGTGGTTCGCCGTGGGCAGGGCGAACCGATAGAGCAAGGGTGTGTCGGGCGCGATCGGTTTGGCAGTCTCCAGGCTTTCCCGATAGCGGCCGCGGAAAATGTCGGCCGACACCATCAGTTGATAGCCGCCCAAGGCCGGCTGGCCGGCCACCTCGTCAGGGTAGACGTCGATGAGCTTTACCACCCAGTCGGAGTCGGTGCCGCTGGTGGAGGCTATCAGATTAGCCACCGGTTCTCCGCTGATTTTCACCGGCGCGCTCAGGGTATCGGAAGCAAATGCCACCACATCCGGACGCCCGGAAGCTTCACGCTGGTCGTCGACCAACCATTCAGGCCAGGTTAGGCCCTTGCTCTCGTCGTAGCCAATCGGGCGGATCGGGCGGGCGCGAAAGGGCACGGGCTTGGCCGGGTCGGAAGCGTATTCCTCGAATGGCCGATCGCCGGCCTTGGGGGCGGCGAAGCTCACCTTCAGACCGGCGTTGAGGTACAGCGGCGTCGATCGGATCGAGCAGCCACCGGCGCAGCCGGCTGGCCAGGCTGGCAGGCGACGCCACGTGTTGGTCCCGGTTTCAAACGCCGTCACGGGCGCAACGTCGGCCTTGGGCGCGCCATCCTTGAGGTACTGGTCCAAGAACGGTCGCAGGACCTCCCGGCGAAAGTAGAGCGCCGTATCGCTGCCAAAGCTCAAGGCGCCGAGCGTGCTGCCATCATCGATCTCCTGGCCGTGATGCCACGGGCCCAGCACCAGGAACACCTTGTCGTTACCAGTGTCCTTGGGCTTGATCGCCTTGTAGACGGCGATGGCGCCGTAGATATCCTCCTGGTCCCACAGGCTGTCCACGAGCATCACCGGCACTTTCAGAGGCTGGTCCGCCAGCACCCGGTCCATCGCCTGGTCCTGCCAGAAGCTGTCGTAGCTCGGATGCTCGAGAATCTTCCGCCAGAAGCCAACTTGTTCGAGTCCGCGGCGGCGCCCCAGTTCGCCCGCCGATCCCGCCTGCATATACATGTCGTAATCGTCAAAGTTGCTGGTCCACCACTTGGCCTCTCCCGCGCGCGTCGCCTCCTGTTCGTAGATGTAAGGCATATTCTGCTCGCGGAAGGCGCCGTTGTGGAACCAGTCGTCGCCCTTCCAGCCGTCGACCATGGGGTTCATCGGCACCGCTACTTTGAGCGCCGGGTGAGGATTCACCAATGCCATCAAGGGCAGGAAACCATCGTAGGAAATGCCCAGGATGCCGACCTTGCCGTTCGATTCCGGGACGTTTTTCACCAGCCAGTCGATGGTGTCGTAGGTATCGGTGGCGTGGTCGACCGGCGTCGGATTCAGCGGCCCATGCAAGGGCCGGGTCATCACGTAGTCGCCCTCGGAGCCGTACTTGCCGCGCACATCCTGGACCGCGCGAATGTAGCCGCCCTCGACGATGACCTCGGTGGCGTTGTCGTAGCCGTTCAGGATGGGGCCCAGGTGGGCGCTTTCGGCGTGGCTGGTGAGCGCCGTGGCATTGTAAGGCGTGCGCGTAAGGAGGATCGGCGCATCCTTGGCTCCCTTCGGCACCAGGATCACCGTGTGCAGCCTTACCCCGTCGCGCATGGGGATCATCACGTCGCGCCGAACATAGTCGAAGCTCTCGGTCACGGGCACAAACTGGGCCGGGATCTCGCTGGGCAAGGCCGCGTACGCGCCGTTCGACGGGACGGTTTGCGCCCTCGCCGGCTCGACCAGTAAAAGGGCGGCCAGCACCGGCGCGAGCAAGGCTAGAGTGCGAACAGGGCGAAGCGGACTCCTCATTTCGACAAGTCTCCTTTGCACGACTTCGATTTGTCCCGGCGAGCGTCAGCAGTCTACCACGAGGCTCATAGAGCCGCTCAGTCATAGCCTCACGGCCGTTAATCACTCCGGCGCAAGCATCTTCTGCAACCGAAGCCTCGTGATCTTGCTCTGCTCGGTGGCCGCGACCCGGATCTCGCTGGCGGCGTCGTTCTGGAGCCGCTCCGTGAGGATCGCCAGCATCTCGTCGCTGCTCTTGCCTGTGGCGCAGACGATGTAGATGTACCCGAACTTCTCGCGATAAACGCAATTGCCGTCCGCGATGGCTTGCCGGGTAGCTTCTCCTGCATTTTCCATTCCTGCCTGTTCCCGTTGGGACCAGCGCGCATGCACACCGTCGCCGCCGGTTCGGGCCGCGCCAAGGGCCGCACCAATTTGGGGATGACTGGCGAAGGCTTGGCGCCAATCGGTTTCCGTCAGTCTCTGCCAAGTTTCGTCTGCCGCGTCCAGCAGGTGCGACTCGCTACGAAACGGCCGGCGAACAACTATCTCGTGCGCCCACGCCGTGGAGCCGCAACACTCACCGAGCGCAGCGCGCGCTTCCGCATCGGCCATCGAGTTGAACTGCTCCAGAGTCAATGTCGCCCCGTGTCCTGATTCAGCGTCCGCAAGAACTCCTCAAGCAGATTTCCTGCCACCTGCCGGCGATACGCCGCCGTGGACCTGAAGTCGTCGATCGGCCTGATCTCCGCCATGATCTCAGCCCTTGCCGCAGCGATGGTTTCCGCGTCCGGCACTCGGTTTTCGAGCAGCGCTTCGCTGCGCCTGCAGCGAATTGACGTGGGAGCGACGCTGCCCACGGCGATGCGAACTCGTGTGATTCTCCCGCCGTCGAAAGCCGTCGTCGCTGCCAGGCAAACCTTGGAGATCGCCTGTGCGTTTCGCGTACCGACCTTGCGGCAGTAGTGGCGCAGCCCATTCAGCCCTTCTGGATGCCGGGGCAGCCGGATGCGCGCCAAAAGCTCATCCGGCCGCAGGAGCACCGTCTTGTAGCCGGTGTGAAAGTCGCGATAGGGGACCCATCGGGACCTGCCCTCCGAGATCAACTCCAGCTCCGCGTCATAGACCAGCAATGCCGGCGGCGAGTCGGCGGCGGGCGAGGCGTTCACAATGTTCCCGCCCAGCGTGCCGCGATTCTGATTGGCAATGCTGCCTGTCCAACTCGCCGCCTGCGGCAGCAAGGGAAACTCCGACCGCACGACAGGATGCCGCCGCACTTCAGTGTAAGTGGTTGCGGCGCCAATGACGACGGCTTCGGAACCTACTTCAATCCCTATCAATTCTCGCAGGCCCCCAATGCTCATCAGCCTGCGGTCCACAAGTTTGCCGGCCTCGAACACGACCATCAGGTCGGTCCCTCCGGCTATGGGACGCCAGACCCCAGGCTCGCGAGCGAGAATGCGGAGCGTTTCATCGAGGTGCCTCGGAGCGATCAAATCGTACTCGGGGACGTAAGCTCTCATGTGAAATCAGTGACGACTGTGACGAGTGGCGAGGAATTGTCGATTGACGATTTCCGATTGATGATTGAAAGATCGGGTCGCCGGAATCTTCTCTTTCAATCGTCAATCGTCAATCTGCAATCGGCAATTCCCCGCCACTTGTCACTCGTCACTAGTCACTTCTTCGTGGTTCGAGGCTCGCACCACCGATTCGAAGATCTTTTGATAACCGGTGCACCGGCACAAATTGCCCGCCAGGCCCTCGCGGATCTCGGCTTCGCTCGGGTGTGGAACCTGCTTCAACAGATAAAATGCCGCCACGATCATGCCCGGCGTGCAAATGCCGCACTGCGAGCCCCCGTAAAGCAGGAACGCCTCCTGGAGCGCGTGCAGTTGACCCGAATCGGCCAAGCCTTCTATCGTGACGATCTCGCTGCCTTGGGCCTGCAACACCGGGACCAGGCAGCTAGTCACCAGTTTGCCGTCGAGGAGAATCGAGCAGGCTCCGCACTCGCCCTCGCCGCACCCCTCTTTGACGCCGGTCAGCTTCAGGTTCTCCCGAAGCACGTCAAGCAGACGAGCCATGGGATAAACCTGCACGCTCTCGGGCCGGCCATTGACGCTGAAGCTCACCTCGCGTTTGGCAACCACGCTCATGCAGGAGTTCCTTCGGCTTCCCAAACGCTCGCCTTCGCCAGTGACTCGAAGATGGCCTCGGGCATCAAGGGAATATGGCAGAAGGACACCCCGGTAGCGTTCTCCACCGCACTTAGGATCGCCGGCGCCGGGCCGTCCATGGGGAGCTCGCCGATCCCTTTTGCTCCCGACGGTCCGTAAGCGTAGGGGGTTTCTTCAAAGTGGACTCGAATCGGCGGAACGTCGGCGGCCGTGGGCATGATGTAGTTGGTCATCTGATGGTTTGCCATGCGCCCGCCCTGCCAGACCACGTTCTCGTAGAGGGCATAGCCGATGGCTTGCGCCACTCCTCCTTCGATCTGGCCGGCGGCAAGGACGGGGTGAATTACGCGCCCCACTTCCTGCACCGCCACGAAGTCGTCCACCTGGACCTGATACGTTACCGTATCCACCGTCACCTCGGCAACGTAGACCGCCCACGCGTAGGCGGCGTAGGCGTCACCCTGATATTTCTCATCGTCCCAGTGGATTCCGGGCGGGGTCTGATACTGGCTGAAAGATCTCAGCGGACCGAATCGCGAGGTGTAGGCAGCGCAGGCATCGCGAAACTGCTCGAAAGTGTAAGGCTCCGTCAGCATTCCGCTGCCCGCGAGCGTCTGCCGGATGCCGACCGCCGCCGATTCCACCAGCTTGCCCACTATCATGCAGGTGCGCGACGCGACAGTGGGGCCGCTGTTGGGCACTTCGCCTGTATCCGGCCTCCCCACTTCCACCTGGTCGTAAGGAATGCCGAGGGTATCCGCCGCAATCTGAGAAAGTATGGTATTCGTCCCTTGGCCCATCTCGGTGCTGGAGGCCAGAATCCGCGCGCGGCCGTCGGCCATGGCTTCGACCCCGACCACTGATTGCAGGTACTGTTCGCCCGAGCCCGTGAATCCAGCCCCGTGCATGAACGATGAAAAACCAATGCCCTTTTTCCTGGGGCGGTTCTGGTTGTGCTCGGCGAACTGCTTCCTCTTTTCGTAGTAGCCGGAGATCTCGAAGGCCCGCTCCATGATCCGGTCGAGCTGCAAAGGCTCGCGGATCGCCTGCCTGGTGGCGGTGGTCCCCCCCTGATGCAGGAAGTTCCGGAGGCGCAACTCTTCCGGAGCGAGTCCCACCGCCTGCGCCACTTTGTCCAGGTGCCGTTCGAGGGCAAAGATGCTCTGAGGTGCGCCGAAGCCACGGAAGGCCCCGTGCGGCGGCGCGTTAGTGGCCACCGCCCGGGCGCGAATGCGGACGTTGGGACACTCGTACGGCCCAGCCGCGTGCATGGTGCCTCGTGAGAGGACCACGGGCGACAGGGTGGCGTAGGCGCCGCCGTCGATCACAAAATCGATGTCCATAGCCAGGAGTTTGCCCTGTTTCGAAACCGCTGTGCGGTGGCGAGTGCGCGACGGATGGCGCTTGGTGGTGGCCGCCATATCCTCGGCCCGGTCGTAGATTATCTTGACCGGTTTGCCCGACTTCCACGCCAGCAGCGCGGCGTGACCGGCGAGCATCGACGGGTACTCTTCCTTGCCTCCGAAACCGCCGCCCGTTTCCAGTTGGATGACGCGAATCTTTTCCTTGGGCAGCGGAAACAACGAGAGCAGAGCCTTGTGAACGTAAAACGGGCATTGCAAAGAGCCCCAAACCGTCACACCGTCTTCCGGATTGGCTACCGCAATCATGCCCTGGGGCTCGATATAGAGTTGCTCCTGGGCCCCGGTGGTGTACTCGCCTTCGATGATCGTGTCTTCCGCAGTCCAGGCCCCGTCCACATCGCCTTTTTCGACCGCATAGCTTTTGAAAACGTTGTCCTCGCCCCAAACGATCGCCGAACGGCGAAGGGATTCCTCAATCGTGAACACTGCCGGCAACGGGTCGCACTCCACGCGCACGTGAAGACGCGCCTTCTCCGCCAAGTGCTTGTCCGGATGAGCCAGCAAAAGGATGGGCTCCTCCGGGTGATTTACTTTGCCGTCGGCCAAGTAGGGCTGATCGTCGAGGAGAAGGGTCACGGCGTTCCTGCCCGGAATGTCCTCGGCGGTGACGATAGTGAATTCTTCCCACGGGATGCCGTCCGCGAATGAGATGTTCCTGATAATGCCGCGGGCAATGGGACTGCGCACCGTGACCCCGTGGAGCATCTCGGGAAATGTGAGATCGTCCACGTAGCGGGCTTGGCCGGTAACCTTGTCGCGCCCCTCCTTGCGAGGCACGGATGTGCCAACAACGTGTTGTTCCATAACTGCGTCTGCTCTGTTAGTCTACACGCTTAAAAGCAGTGGCTAGTGGCTAGTGGTTAGTGGCGAAGATTGCCGATTGACGATTTTCGATCGACAATTGGAAAACCGGAGCGGCGTGCGTGTTCCCTTCCAATCGGCAAACGACAATTCCCGGGCACTAGCCACTCGCCACTAACCACTAGCCACTGCTTTCGTGAATTTCCCATTGTACGATAAGACCGCGAGACGCGAATGAATACACAATCCCTTTTCACCGACATTGAAGCCATCGTCGGCCGTCTCTCCGAGGCAAATCGAAAGCACGACGCCGAATATCCCGGCGAATCGACGGCGCGCCAGCCGATCCACACCGTCTACGGAGGCGCCCACCTGTTCAAGGCGGAAACCGCGGCCACGCTGGGTTCCGTCGCTCAGCGAACGCTCCGGACCTACGCGCCCGATTTCGCCAGCCTGGCGCGATTGGTGGGACTGCCCGGCGCGGAAACTTTGCCCGACGACGCCGAGTCCCAAGCGAAACTGCAACGAGAGCTTCAACGCGACCCAAAGCATGTGCGGCGGACTCAACCCCACCTATGGCCCCACGCCTGGCTGGCCCACGCCGTTTACGAACGCGTCTCGGCCAAGCTCCAGCGCGAGCCGGTAGAGGATTTCCGCATCGACTTCGAAGATGGCTACGGCACCCGGCCCGACGCGGAGGAGGACGCCCACGCTGTCGAGACCGCGCGGCAGGTGGCTCGCGGCCGGGGCGTCCCGCTGTTTCCGCCCTTCATTGGAATCCGCATCAAGCCTTTCACGGAAGCGTTGCGAGCGCGCGCCATGCGGACACTCGGTCTTTTCCTGCAAACTCTCCTCGCGGAAACCAACGGCAGCGTCCCGCCGGGCTTCATCGTTACCCTTCCCAAGGTCACAATACCCGCGCAGGTCGAGGCCTTGGCGGAACTGCTGGGCCGCGCCGAGGCAGCGCATCACTTGGCTCCCCGCTCTCTCCGGCTGGAGCTGATGATCGAGACCCCGCAGTCGATCATCTGCGCCGGCGGACGCCTGGCGATCCCGGCGCTGGTGCGCGCCGCCGGCGGGCGCTGCCGCGGCCTCCATTTCGGCGTCTACGATTACACCGCCGCTTGCAACATCACCGCCGAGTATCAGACCCTGGACCACCCGGTCGCCGACTTCGCTCGCCACGTGATGCAGGTATGCGCGGCAGGAAGAGGGCTGGAGCTTTCCGACGGCGCCACCAACATCCTGCCGGTCGGGCCCCATCCGGAGAGCGCCGACGGTCCTCCACTCACCCCGCAGCAGCGAGAAGAGAATCGGACCGTCGTCCACCGCGCGATACGTCTGCACTTTCAGCACGTCCAGCGCTCGCTGCGGCACGCCTTCTACCAGGGCTGGGACCTGCACCCGGCGCAATTGCCCACCCGCTACGCCGCCGTGTACGCGTTCTTCCTGCAAGGCTTCGACTCCGCCGCCGCGCGTCTACGCAACTTCATCGAAAGGGCCGCCAAGGCCACCCTGATGGGCGACATCTTTGACGATGCCGCCACCGGCCAGGGTCTGCTCAACTTTTTCCTGCGCGCTTCCAACTGCGGCGCCATCACCGAAGCCGAGGCCCTCAGCACCGGCCTTACGCTGGAGGAACTGCGCGGCCGCTCGTTCCTCCAGATCCTGAACAACCGCCGTGGGAATTGACGATTGACGATTTGAAGAAGCTGTCAGTAGTCCGTTGTCCGTCGTCCGGTGTCACTTCCAGACGTCGGACTCCGGGCTAAGCCTTTCTTCCGTTCATCATTCATCATTCATAATTCATCATTCTCCCACCACCGGCCGGCAAAGAGCTTCTCATGCAGACGCAGTAAGGCGGGGTCAGGCGGCGGCAGGTCCGGGTCGTAGACGCCGTCCCGGTCCAGCCGGTACTTCAGCCGCTCTACAAACCTCGGCCGTCCCAGCCGGAACGCCAGTTTTCGCAATTTCTCTTCGATCACTTCGCCCACCGCCGGGATCGGCACTGGTTCGTCGCTCCCCGAAGCCCCGCACAACCGGTCCACCGTCCAGTACCGCCTTCGCTGTACCCAGTAGACCAGCCCGATCCTCCGCCGGTGATCTTTGATCCGGAAGTGCATGGGCGATTCGTGACGAGACAGTGGCATGGAAGGGGAACAAAACAAGTTAGATTGCCGTTTACATCCCAAAGTTCCCGCCCGCCAGGCCATCGTCCATACCAGCGCCGCCACCCGCTCGGCCCGCTTGAGGTCCACCGGGTCTTCCGCGTCGAAGGTGGTGACAACTTCCCGCCGGATCTGGAAGTAAAGGGCGGCGGCTGACCGGTAGCCGGCGGCTTCCAGCTTTTCCGGGAGGCGATGGGCGTAGCGGCCGTGCTTCAGGGCATTGAGGGAGACGCGTGCCTTGCCCTCCGGCGTACGTGGGCCGGTACACTTCTGGGCGTTGCGGCGGTTGGCGGCCAGGAACGCCTCAGTCCGAGTCGGTGACTTGCGCAGCATAAAAACCTCCGTAATCCCGAGCCCGCCGATTCAGACAACACGGGGCAACGAGATTACGGATAGTATATTAAACCGGCGAGTATCAGTCAAGGAAATAAAACAGAGGTTAGCCGTGTCGGCGCTTGCCGTAGACCTGCAAGGGTTGATCTCGGTGAAAAGGGGTACCTCTCTGTAAAATAGAACTAAAGTGCTATTCCGAGGCGGCACGTTTGTGCTATTGACGGGAATCTTAGAAATCGCGACGATATTTCGCGAACAGGCCGTCCGATCTCCGCCGGGGCAGATCGGGTCACAAGTGATTTACAGAGACCAAAGAATCTGAAAAAAAAGGAGGATCGCTATGAACAGAAAACTTGCTTACTCGCTTTGCTTGCTGGCCCTCGCTCTCTGCTGGGGTGCCTTACCAGCGTTCGCGGGAACCATCCCCATCCGCGGGACTTTGGAGGGAGACTCCACCCTCACACCCACCGGCACGCCGAACGTCTACGTCCAGAACTTCACCGGCGACGGCGACGACACCACGTTCGGTTCCTTCACCGCTTTATCGATGTCGACTATCGATTTCAGCAATCCACCAAACATCGTCATCACGGATTCGACGTTTTCGGAGACCTTCGGCAACGGGACTCTGTTCGGCACCAGTTCCGGCGGCAAAGCGAAACCCAACGGCAATGGGACCGCAGCATTTATAGTCAACCTGGTGATCACAGGCGGAACCGGGTTTCTTGCGGGGGACACCGGGGAGGTGACCCTCACGGGATTGATCACCCTAACCAGCCCGACGACGGTGTCGGTCAACGGGTCCTATACGGGGTCGCTTACGACCACCCCTGAGCCCAGCGCCGCCATCCTGATGGGCACCGCCCTGATGGCGATGGTGCTTGGCGCGGCGTGGCGAAGGAGCAGTTAGCGCGGGCCGCGTTTGGATCGGAGTGCGGGCTAGTACTCGCCCGCACCCCTTGGCTTGGCATGAGACGGCAGTTCTGCAAGGCATGTCTGCGAAACGATAAAGAGAGCTCGAAGAAGCTGCCCTCACCCACCGCTTCACGCCCAAAAGAAGGTGTGAAGCAATCAAACACTGAGGCACAGAGACACAGTGCAGCCTTATAGCCGCGACCAAAACAAGACGCCAACACGGAGGCCGCAGAGGGGTCACAGAGGCCACGGAGAAGAAGTGCCTCGGTTGACGGGCCGCGCGTTGCGCGCTCTTCTCCGTTTTCTCCGCGAGTCCTCTGCGATCTCCGTGTTCGAGTTCTTTTCTTCGCATGCCCCAAGAATCTCGAGATTTGTCAAAGATTCTTGTGGTTTACAGAAAAGAGACAGGAGAATCACACGAAGATGACGTTTGTTTCCCCATGTTGGCCATTTCTTCTCTGTGCCTCCGTGTCTTTGTGCTGGAAGCTCTTTCGCAATCACCTCACACGTTCCCACCGCGGCACTTAAAATGAGTCAGTACCAAATCGAGGGTACAGTGATGTTATCGTCTGCTCCCTGGAGGCGGTCGGCATCGTTGCGCCCGCTATTCCCCCACGGCGATTAACTTCAACCGCACCGTCAACTGCTGCTTCTCGACGATGTGCACGGCAGTTCCGCGGTCGGCGTAGGGTCGCAGGAACTCCGGATCTTTGGCCGCATAGTCTTCCAATTCATCAAAGGCGTAGAGAGTGAAATCTCCCGGCGGTAGGCCCAACAATGAAAACCTGCCCTGCGAATCCGTCGTGGTGACACTGTAGAGTTCGTCGTGCTCACGGTGGGCGGCATCCGGCACAAACACGACAACGGCCCCCTGCACGGGATTCTGCTCATCCAGAACGGTGCCATCGATACGCCCGCCATTTGGGCTGAACATAAGATCGAACGTTCCCGGAGGCTGGGTGTGGCTCACCTCCAAGATTTTGCCCAGCACGTCCGTATCACCCAGACGGGCCGATTTCAGATAGAGCTCTTCAGGAAACCCCCGGACCACCAGCCGATAAATTCCGTCGAACACCGCGGGCACGACAAACGTGCCGTCAGCCTTTGTTTCAGCGACCGCCTGACCCTGAGTGTCATCGACTCCGCGCAGTCCCACGGAGAGGTGGGTGAAGTCGAACTGAGGAGGAGTCTCAATCCGGACGCGTCCCCGGATGTCGATGCCGGGGCTGGGCGATATATTCACCCCGTTAACATCGACATTACCGACGCTGACCTCGGAACGGCCAACATACTGCGGACCTGCATCGGCGCCGAAGATCGCGTACGCGACATACTCTCCCGGGGGCACATGTCGAATCTCGAATTCTCCTTGATCGTTGGCGGCGGAACTATAGTGACTGTCGGGCTCTGCGCCGCCGTCCCGGTGCGGAATTAGGTTAATGAAGAGGGACTGCCCGGGAATGAAGTTGGTGACTCTTCCTCGGACGCAGACACCCCGCGCGTGGATAAAGTAAAGGTTTATCTCGCCGATTTCCTCCCCGGGGCCAACTCGAACCGGACTGGCTTGGCCGGGGTCCGTGCCGGAGGGATAGTAGGCGGGGACGTATGCCTCCTCGACGGCAGCAGGCGCCCTGCCTCCTTGGTAACTGGCCACTACCAGGTATCGGCCCGGCGGGATTCCGTAAAGCCGGTACTCACCCCGATCATCGGTCCGCGCCATCCCGAAATATGACCACTGGCGACGGCCGTTGTCGGCGTACACTGAGCGCATAGCCCTCACCATCCCGCCCACGACGGGGTCGCCGTCCTGATCGCATACGGCCCCGCTGATAACGCCCCAGGGAGTAAGGCGGAAGTCGATGCCGTCCTTATGTTGACCGGAGCTGAGGGTCAGGCTGGCTCCGCGATGGCCGAAGGAGCGCGCGCCATAGCGTTGTGGCACGTACCCGTTGGCACTGGCCCCCAACTGGTAGCGGCCCGCCGCCAGGTTCTTGAAGACGAAATGGCCGCTGGCGTCAGTGGTCACGCTGAAGTAGGACTGGCCCTTATCAGTGGGATAGATTTCGACCAGCGCCTTCTTCACGGGCTCGCCGGTCTTCGCACTGGTGACGGTCCCTTCCAGCGAGCACAAGTCGGCCGCCTTAACTTCCGTTGGCTGGCCAGGCGGAGAGTTTGGAATCTGACCCAGGAACGCAAGCGGGTGGCAAGACACCGCCAGGATAAACGTGGCCGCTGGAATAATCGATGCGTTGCGCATCTTCCCTCCACGAATTCTCTGGGTTCAATTCTAGCAGAGTCTGGCCGCCTCCAAGCAAGACGGGCAGACTCCTAAACCTCATACGCTCGCACTGTAATCTCTGCGCTTTGAGGTTCCTACCGTTGCGCAACTCGATCACCAAGCGTAAGGCATCCTTAAGGGCTCCTTCACTGCGCCGGCCATCGGCTCGTTAGGCGACGCCCTGCAAGGCGAGAATCCTTTTTTTCACGCGGGGGGGAAAGTCCACAAACAAGAAATAATCTTTGTGATAGAGGTAATCCTCGCCACTCTCGTCGACAATCCGCACCAGATCATCCTTGGCCGCCACCGGATCGGGAAGAATCCGATAAACCTTTCCAGGAATGAGCGACGCCTGATAGCCGGTATTGTCTACGCAAAGAGCGAATGGCTTGGTTGGTGTTTTCATGATTCGTCCAGGTAGCGCTTGATCTTCATGTCTCTTTGGCCGATCCCATCCGCCTCATACCAGTGTAACTCTACCGAGCGTAGAACGCCATTCGCGAGCCGTACGGTAGCTGTGCCTTTCATCTTACGCCACCGGCCTTGACCATAGGCCTTACGGAGGTACGAGCGGACCCGGACGCCCGGACCCGCGGCGATGACTTCCACATTTGATATAGGGCCAACAAGCTCAAACTTCATTCCCCCCTCGCTAGCAGGGTACAGTAGCGGATCTTACTGATTCTGAAGCCGCGTCTTTGACCCTCAACCCGCAATGCGACCAAACACCCGCAGCCGGCTGATGCCGCCGTCAGGATAGATATTCAGCCGCACGTGAGTGAAAGGGCCGTGCTTTGCGAGCTCACCCTGGTAGACGTGAACCGCGTCCGGGCCCAGTTTCGCCGGCGCCAGTATCTCCTGCCAGCCGACCTTGCCGGTGATCAGGTCATCGCGCCGGTCATCGCATAAGTCCTCGGGTTCGGGTGCCTCGACGTTGCACGCCTCGATCGAGCATAGGTCGGGATAATTACCTTTGAAGTGCTCGGTTTCGACCGCGATTTGCTCAACGGAGCAGCGCGCGCCGAGCCGGACGATGATCCAGTCGTAGCCGGACCCGCGCCGCCGCCGGGTCTCCCAGCCGTCTCCCATCGCGGCCGGCCTGCCGGGCATAATGAGGTTGCTTTTCGCGCCGAAGTACGCGTCGCTCGCCGCCAGCACTAGGCCGCCGTTGGCCACCGAGGCGAAGTCGACCGGCTCGTCACTGCGCGCAAGGGCCGCGAGATCGGGAACTCCTTCGCCATAGACGCGGAGTCGCGCCACGCCGCCGTCGGGAAAGATGTTCAACCGCACGTGGTTGCGACGCCCCGCGGGACCGTCAACGTCAAACAGGTTGTGACTTCCGCCTTGCAGCCGGACCTTGGGTAGGGCTAGGCTCCACTCGGCGCGTTGCCAATCACCGTCGGGCGCAGAGCACATCTCCACCGAAGCGTGGGACGGGAAATTGCCGGTGAAGTAGGTCGTATCGATATCGACCGCGCGCAGTATGCCGGGCAGTCCCAATCGGACTACGCACCAATCGTAATGAAGATCGCTTGGAAAACCTGGGAGCGCGGGCGTCCCGCCCGCTCTTTCGTCCTCCGCCGGGCCTCCCCGCATTTGGCGGGCTTTATTGAAGTCAAAGTCGTGCCAGAGCGGGCGGGACGCCCGCGCTCCCAGGGTTTCCGGTGTTCGCCAGCGCCGCGTCTCCCAACCATCCATCCATTTCCCAAACTCGGTGTACTTCTCCGGGATCCAGACGGGCGCCGCAGCTTTGACGAGGTTTTCCTTGGGAGCGAAGAACTCATCGCTCGCCGCCAGCGCCGCCCCACCCAGCAGCTCGGAGGCAAGGTCGATGCAGTCCTCGGCTGGGATCATGCGCCCGCGCACTCCCTTCCGATGGGTTGGGCCGCAAACTGGCCGTTGGCGTACACCCGCTGACCCCGAACGAAGGTCATCTCCACTACTCCTTGCAGCGTCTCCCCAAGATAGGGCGAGACCGGATGCCGGTAATGCAGCCGGCTCGCGTCCACCTGGAACGACGCCTCCGGATCGAACACCACCAAGTCGGCATCGTAGCCTTCCTCGATACGGCCTTTGCGCCGCGAAAGCCCGGCCAGCTCGGCCGGTTTCTCTGCCATCCAGCGGACCACGTCGCCGATGTTGAATCCGCGCCGCCTCGCTTCGGTCCAGACCACCGGCAGACCCATCGAAAGGGATGCAATGCCGCCCCAGGCCTCCAGAAAACTGCCTTTTTCGAACTGCTTCATCGCGGGTGGGCAAGGCGAATGGTCGGTGGCAATGAGATCGATGGTCCGTTCGCGAAGCGCCTCCCATAGCCGCTCCCGGTTCTCGTGGTTGCGGATGGGGGGCGCGCACTTGTATTGTGTGGCACGGTCGGGGATCTCCTCGGCCGCGAAGTGCAGGTAGTGCGGGCAGGTTTCCACCGTGATGGGCAGACCCTCTTCGCGAGCTGACCGCACGTCCAGCAGGGCCTCGCAAGACGAGAGATGAACAATGTGAACGTCGCAATCGTACCGTCGGGCAAGCTCCACCATCAAGCCGATGGCCTCAAACTCGGCTTCATCGGGTCGCGACCGCAGGTAGGTTCGATATTTCCGCCAGTCGGTGTGCGAGTCGCGATTCAGCTCCTGCTGAGCCTCGTCCAGTGGGCCGGGAAGCTCGGCGTGGGTGAGCAACGGCAGCCCCGTTTGGGCGACGATCGGCATCGCCGCTTCCACTTGCCGCGGGCTGACCATGGTGAAGCCGTCGATGCCCGGATGGGTGAGAAAACACTTGTACCCGAGCACCCCCGCTTCCGCCAGCGCCGGCAAATGCTGCTGGTTGTCCGCCACCAACCCGCCCCAGAAGCCGTAATCGACCCAGCATTGGCCCTTCGCCGCTTGCCTCTTCTGCGTCAGCGCCCCAACTGTCGTGGTCGCCGGAAGGCAGTTGAGCGGCATATCGACGATCGTGGTGCAGCCGCCGGCCGCCGCCGCCCGCGTCGCGGTGGCGAATCCCTCCCACTCGGTGCGGCCCGGTTCGTTAACGTGGACGTGGGTATCCACCAGCCCCGGCAGCACCATCCGGTTTCCCAAATCCAACACTTCGCTATCGCTGGGGGTGACGATGAAGTCAACAATCTGGGAGATTTTCCCGTCACGCACGATGATGCACGCCGGCCTCGTTCCCGCCGGCGTCACCACCCGCCACGCTCGAATCGCAAAGTCCATTGTCGCCTCGGGATCTTGGGCGTCCTCTTGGAGACTCGAAATTCGGAACTCGAAATTCGAGAATGGAGTCTTCGTTGACTCGGATCGAACCCGAGAGTTTCGAGTCTCGATTTCCGAGACGCCGCGGTCCCAGAACATTTAAGGTACACTGAAAAGCGTCGCTATGGCTACCAGCGAGCTTTCTCTCTTACGACTGATTCAATTCTCGGATAGCGCCCTTCCCATCGGCGGCGCGGCGCATTCCTTCGGCCTCGAGAGCCTGGCCGCGGAGGGACGGCTCACCGTCGAGGACCTGCCGGCCTTTCTCGAGGATTACCTCCAGGAAGCTGGATGCTTGGAAGCGGTTTTCTGCCGGCTGGCGCACGGGTGCTGGCCGAAGCAATCGAACGAGGGGCCCGATGGGCCAGCCGGGCCAGACGGATTTGACGGGCCAATCGAGGAAGGCGCCGGACCGGATCGACTTGCCCAGTGGCTGCACCTGAACCGCCAGCTCAGCGCCTTCCGCTGCTCACGGGAGAGCCGCGAGGCCAGCGCGACTTTAGGACGGCGCTTTCTGAGATTGGCAGCGTCGACAATGGAGTCGCCGGCGCTCGCAACCACCCTTGAACGCTCGATCGAGGAGGGCGTGGACGTGCACCTGTGCACGGCTTTCGGCCGAGTCGGAGCTTTCCTCGGCCTCGACCCGACACCGGTTGCGATCTGTTACCTCCACCAGTCGCTGGCCGGGTTGATCTCTGCCTGCCAGCGCCTCTTGCCGCTTGGACAGAACCGGGCCAGCCGGCTGCTATGGGACCTGAAACCGTCGATTGTCTCAACCGTCGAGCGCAGCCTCGCGCTTAGCCTGGAGGACGTTTCGTGCTTCCTGCCAGCCCTGGATGTGGCGTCCATGAGCCACCCTACGCTTGCCACGCGGCTGTTCGTAAGTTAAAAAAAGCCATCAGCCCTCAGCCATCAGCTTGCAGCAAGAAAGCCCGGTTACCTAGCTGATAGCTGATCGCTGAAACCTAATGGCTGGAGTTGCCATGCACGGACGCCTGTCGCTGTGCTTCGAGAGGCCACAAAACGGTTCGAGCGCGGCCTTGCGGTTTCTCGTGCAGGAGCCGCCTTGGAGAGTCGTGCGCGCGTTTCCCACCGAGGCGGGCGCGAGCCTAATCCACCTGAACAACATCTCCGGGGGCATCCTGGGCGGGGATCGGCTCGAGCTTCAGATTGAACTTTCCGCGGGGGTCGCCGCGCAGATCACCTCGACCGGCGCCACCCGGATCTATCGCTCTCGCCCCGGCCAAGGAGCCGCGGTCTGCTCCACCACGATTTCGCTGGGCAAAAACAGTCTCCTGGAATTTCTCCCCGACGCGCTCATCCCCTATGCGGGCTCGTCGTTCGAGCAGCACACGTCCATCGATCTCGCCCCCGGCGCCACGCTCTTCTGGTGGGAGGTGGTCGCGCCGGGCCGCGCCGCGGCGGGAGAAGTTTTTCGGTATCGCGGGTTGCGCCTCCAGAGCGAAATCTGCGCGCAAGGATTGCCCTTCGCCATGGAGCATTTCCACCTCGAGCCCGGGCAGCGACCTCTTGATTCGCCTGCCCGCCTGGCTGGCGATCGCTATCTCACCACCTTCTTCATCTGCAAAGTCGGACCTCCCGCGGGAGAGTGGCGAGGCCTGGAACAAGAGTTGGCGGAGATCGCCGCTCGGCTTACGCGCCCTGGTGAAATACGCTGGGGCGCCAGCGCACTCGCCAGGCACGGGATCATTGTCCGGGGCTTGAGCCGGGAATCGCGCTGGACGTGGCCCGGTCTCTATGAGTTCTGGCGAGCGGCGAAGTGGCGACTACTCGGCCAGCAGGCTGTGTTGCCACGCAAGGTCTATTGAAGAAGGAGTCAGAAGACAGGAGTCAGGAGTCAGGAGACAGCATACTTCCCCGGAGCCCTGAGGAATTGGTGAAGAAGGCGCGGTAGGCGGTCGCGCCCTGCCGGTTGCGCTGATAGCTGACGCCTGATGGCTGATAGCTGGTTTTCAGATCGTGGCGTTGAAGCCTTCCACCACGATTTCCGGGCTCTCGCCTCTGGTGTCGGCATCGACCAGTTCGGTATGCAGCGTGCGCCTCTCGCCGGGCATCAGGGCGACGTAGTTGTCGCTGTAGAGCGCCGGCAGAATGCGGTCGCGGCTCTTTTGACGGACCGCCTTCAGCCTCACCATCAGCGCCGGATGCGGCGACGGATTGTGCAGTTCGGTGGTCAGCCGCCAGCGCTCGCCCCGGCGCTCGGCCCGGTGCTCAACATGCGTCGCCGCTTCCAGCTTCACCTTGGGCAGTTCACGGAGGGCCTTGCAGTTGCCTTCCTCGAGGCCGCGCCAGTAAAAGTTCTCCGACACCACGTCGCCGCCGCGCACCAGCTTCAGCCGGATAAAGTGCACGTCGGACAATCCGGCCAATCGGGATGGAAACTCGATCCGGATCGGTGAAGTCACGCTGTCCTCGGCGCTATCGAGCGAGGCGGCCTGGTACCACTTCCGGGCGCCGTCCAGGTTGAGGACTTCCGCCTGCGCCTCCATTCCCTTCACGTTGCCGGCGCTGTAGTTTACCACTTCCACCGTGTCGCCGACGGGGTTCCACTGGATGTGCAGCGGCTCCGACGCCTTCTTGCAGCCGAAGTAGGCCGCGGTGGGCTCGAAGTAGTAATCGTAGGTCTGCCAGACGAAAGAAGGCCAGCACGGGTGGCTCATCCAGATCAGCAGGCCCATGCGATGCTGGCCTTGCGCTTCGAACATGGCGCGATGGCCCTCGTAGTTCACGAACTGGGCCAGGGAAACCCATTCCTCGACGTTGCTGGCGCCCCCGTACCGTGTTTCGATCATCTTGCGGAACCCGTCGCCGCCCTGCGCGCCCTCGAGGCAGAAGTCGTGCAGGCCCCACATCAGCCCCTGCGGCCACAGCGCTGACTCCGGCATCATGGCGCGGACGCTCTCCATAGGCGGAATATTGGGCATGCCCAGCTCGCTGTGGATTTTGGTGGTGGCTCGCTGGGCGAAATAAAACTCGGGCGGCAGCGCCATGTAGGGTCCGTGCCCGCTCACTGTATCGTCGGCGGAGCTAGGAATGTAGTGCAGACCGGGGTGCAGCTCCGCCAGGGCTTGGCGGATGCCGCTCTCCAGCAGCGGCGGCGGATAGCCCTCGTTGCGTCCGACGTAGAGTCCGATGGAGGGATGATTGCGGAGGCGCAAGACCGTGTCCCGCACGTTGCGCAGGAACAACGCGTCATCGTCGGGGTCGGGACCATCCCAGGGATTGGCCAGCCAGAAGTCCTGCCACACCATGACGCCGTGCCGGTCGCACGCCTCGTAAAACTCATCCTCGCCCACCTGACCCACCCAGTTACGGATCATGGTGAAGTTCATGTCGCGATGGTAGCCGACGGCCACGTCGTACTCGCGCCCGCGGTAGCGCAGCATGGACTCGCCGAAGCCCCAGTTGCCGCCGCGGGGCACGAACCGCCGGCCGTTGATCCAGATCCGGAGCGCGCCGCCCTCGTCGCTGTAGCTCATCTGGCGCACTCCGGTCTGGAAGCTCTTCTGGTCGGACACGGCGCCGTCTGCCTCGACTTTCAGCTCCACGGTATAGAGGTGCGCTTCCCCGTATCCCGCCGGCCACCAGAGCTGGGGATCCTTCAGCCGCAACGCGGGGACGCTGGCGGGGTCGAGCGTGACCTGCTGGGTGGCGGAGGGATTGAGCTTCACCGGCTGCGCGAACCCAACCTCTCCGAATCGCCCGCGCAAGGTTCCCGTCAGGGGCTGGGAGCTGTGGTTGACAAGAGTAGCCTCGATCTTGACGGCGGCGCGCGACGTGTCGGGCAGCGGAAGGGTGGTGGTGACGAACGGGTCGTCTATCGTCACCGGGCCGCTGACGGTAAGGTAGACGTCATTCCAGATGCCGGTGTTTCTGCCGCGAATGGTAGGGATCCAGTCCCAGCCGATGGACGCGTGATAGGTGGGGTTGTCGGCCCCCAGCGCTCCCCCGTTCTTGCCCGCGCTCTCGAACGTCTTCTGCTTCACGCTTCCCGGTGTCGCGTTCTTTCGCACGCAGACGGCCAGGGCGTTCTTCTCGCCGAGATGCAGTCGGCTGGTAACGTCGAAGCGGCCGCGCATGAACCCGCCCTCGATGCGTCCGAGCTTTTCCCCGTTTAGAAAAACGTCCGCTTTCCAGTTGATGCCGTCGAAGTTCAGCCAGGCGTGCTGGCCGGGCTGGATGAAAGGGGCGGTGAATTCATTGCGATACCAGAAGTCGGCGTAGAAGAACGAATCCGAGATCATGAGTTGGTTGTCGGCGTAATTTGGATCGGGCAGTGCTCCCACGTTCACGAAGCTCGTGAGTACCGTGCCCGGAACCGTGGACACCACCCAATCGTCGTCCTGGAATCCCACCTTGGAAAGCGTCTCGCCGCCGGCGGTCAGCAGCGAATCCCGCTGCAAGCGCCAAGCCCCGCCGGACAGGTCCAGCCGGCCGTCACTTCGCGCCGCAGGCTGCGGTTTCGGCTGCGCCACGAACCCGCCCCGCCCGTACACCTCGAGCTCGCTCAGGATGTAGCCGTACGGTGACGCGGGCCGCTTCATCAGCAACCGCAGGTATCTTCCCTTGACGGGCTCGGCCAGCTTCACGTCGTCCGTAGAGTCCGTCGATTCCGGGAGAACGTGGATGTCCTTCCAGCTTTGCGCGTCGTCCGAAACCTGGAGGGAGCCTTCCGTCGCGCGTGCGATCCAGTACAACTTCACCCGGTCGAACTCACAGCCGACGCCGAGATCGACATACACCCACTCTTCGCCCAGACCCGCGCTCATCCAGGCGCTGGTGAAGCCGTACGGCCCGCCGATTTCCACCCGCTGGCTGCTGTGGAAAAACGCCACCTCGCAGATTTGCCAGTCCATCACGTTGGAGGCCCGGCAGTCGACCCGGTAGACGCGGCTCTCGGCGGGAGCGCCCAACGCGATGGAAGGCGCGAAGAGTTGTCCCACCTGCGCAAAGCCCGGCGGATAGCCAGCCAGCGAGATAGGCTCGGGTCCGGAGACACTGCCGACTTCCTTCCAGGCGCGGCCGTCGTCGGAGGTGGACACCGAGAAAACGAGTCCCGCAGGCTTCGGTCCCCTCGTCTGCGCCACCACCAGCAGGTCAACGCGGTCAACCTGCGGAACGCTCTCACCGCCGCCCAATCGTACCTGGACCGACGCGGGGCCGAACCGGATTTCGACGTTGCTGGTGGCGTTGTGGTCCAGGAAAAACTCGCGCTCGTTTTTGGGAAGCTCGCCGCGAAAGCCGGCCGAGGCCGAAACCCAGGCGGGAAGGCGCGTGTCCTTGATCCCGTCTGTCACCAGTTGGGCCGTGAGGTTGTAGTCGTAGCTACTGGAATGATAGGCGGGTCGCCGTAGCGCCAGGTTGCGATAAGTGGAGTCAGCCGGCACCAACGTGGGACCGAAATCCTGCCGCGGATCACCGGGGTAGACGCCCACTCCACGCGTGTACTCCTGCGGGTCGGAGGGCGATCCGGAGCCAGCGTCGTTCTCGTAACCCGAGTTTGCTCCCGCCGCGCTTGAAACGTTAGCGGGGCCTGGCACCCCTGCTTTTGCTGCCACCGCGCCAGCAATCGCCCTCGTCAGGAAGGTTCGCCTCGAAGTCGACATTCCCACCTCCGCATCACTCGGCGCGCTCTCGGGCATCGCTGGCGACTGGTGATTATACGTTGGCCACAGGCTCAGTTCAAGGACGGGGCCGGCACCTCTACGGCTTCGGTCGAATTGAACGATTTTCACTCTTTACCCTGTGGCCCTTATCCTTTACTCTTAACCTCCCGGCCCGACCGGAGAAGGAGACCTAACATCGATGTGGCGCCCAACTGTTGTCGTCGCGACGATTGCGCTTCTGTTGATAACACCCGGCGCTAGGGGTGCTGACAACAAGGTGGCGAAAGGCCAGTATTGGGTCTACGTCGGCACGTACACGGGGCCCAAGAGCAAAGGGGTCTACGCTTATCGCTTCGACGCCTCGACCGGCCAGCTAGTCTCAAGGGGACTGGTGGCGGAGAGCGTTAATCCATCGTTCCTCGCGGTCGATCCCAGCCGTCGATTCCTTTATGCTGTGAACGAGGTCGCGGATTACCAGGGCCGCAAGAGCGGCGGCGTGAGCGCCTTCGCCATCAATCCGCACACCGGCGCGCTCACCTTCCTCAACGAAGTGGCCTCGGGCGGGCCGGGCCCCTGCCACGTCTCGCTGGACAAGACCGGCAAATACGTCCTGGTGGCGAACTACGACGGCGGCAGCGTCGCCGCATTCCCGAGGCTCGCGCACGGCCGTCTGGGCGAGGCTTCGGCTTTTATCCAGCACACCGGGCACAGCGTGAACCCCCAGCGCCAGCAGGGTCCGCACGCCCACTGCATCCTCACCTCGCCGGACAATCGCTTTGCCCTCGCGGCCGACCTCGGCCTGGACCAGCTCCTGGTCTACCGCTTCGATCCGGCACACGGTACGTTGGCGCCCCATGATCCTCCCTTTGCCAAGGCCGATCCTGGAGCGGGGCCGCGGCACTTTGCTTTTCATCCCAGCGGAAGGTTCGCTTACTTGATCAACGAAATCGGGTCGAGCGTCACTGCGTTTTCTTACGACGAAGGCAAAGGCGCCTTGCACAAGCTGCAAACAATCTCGACGCTGCCCAAAGATTTCAAGGGCGCCAACGACTGCGCCGAAATCGCGGTGTCAGGCGATGGCCGCTTCCTTTACGGCTCGAATCGCGGCCACAACAGCATCGCGGTGTTCGCGATCGAGACCCTTAACGGCACGCTCACGCCGGTAGAGTTCGTCTCGACACAGGGGAAGACGCCACGCAACTTTGCTATCGACCCGACAGGCGCCTACCTGTTCGCCGCCAATCAGGACTCCGATACCATTGTGGTCTTCCACATCGATCCCAACACGGGACGGCTCACGCCCACCGGGCCGGTGCTCGATGCGCCTTCGCCGGTCTGCGTCACGTTTGTGGCCAGCGGAGGGCAGTAGGCAGTAGGGCAGTAGGCAGGAGGCCGCTCGCGCCCTGCGACTCTTTATCGGCAAGTGACACCACCTGGCTCTTTATCCTTCAACGTTCACCTTTGCACAACTTGCCTTCTGCTCACTGCCTCCTGCCTTCTGCCTACTGCTTACTTCCCACCACCGGATTCGTCAGCGTCCCCAGACGCTCCACCGTAACGCTTACGGTATCGCCGGCCCTGAGGAACACCGGGGGCTTGCGGAAGACGCCGACGCCCGGCGGCGTGCCGGTGGAGATGATGTCGCCCGGCTCCCACGTCACGGATTGCGAGAGGTAACTGATCAGATACGGCACTTTGAAAACGAGGTTGGAAGTATTGGAGTCCTGCATGGTCTGGCCGTTCAGCGTGAGCGAGATGCGCACGTTGTGGGGATCGGGAACTTCGTCCTTGGTCACGATCCAAGGGCCGCAAGGCGCGAAAGTGTCGCAACTCTTGCCTCGGTACCACTGCTTGTCGCCGAACTGCATGTCGCGCGCGCTCACGTCGTTCAGGATCATGTAGCCGGCCACGTGCTCCATCGCCCGCTCCTCAGGGATGTTCTTACCGCCTTTGCCGATCACCACCGCGAACTCCGCCTCGTAGTCCACCTGGGTCGAGTTGGGCGGCAGGACGATGGGATCGCCCGGGCCGCAGATGGTGTTGGCGGTCTTCACGAAGAAGATGGGACTGGCAGGCGGCTCGATGCCTTGTTCGCGGGCGTGATCGGCATAGTTGAGGCCGATGCAAGTGATCTTGCCGGGCCGCTCAATCGGTGCCAGCAAGCGAGTCGAAGCGAGAGGAACGAGCAGATTCTCAGGGAATTCGGTCGAATCGATCTGGGTTAGCGCCCAGCGCGTGACGCGGTCCACCGTGCCGAGCGAGTCCGAGCCAAGGTCGACCTCGAGCAGTTCTATCATGTCAACCGGTTCGACGCCCTCAGCAAGCTCCAGTTCCTCCGTTTCGTCCATCTTCCCCCCCTGGTAAGTTTCTCGCATCCACCTTTGCCCGACATCTTGATCGGCCGCCAGCTCGAAAGCAGCACAGATGTCAATAATGTTTTCGCCCTGCACCGCGCCCACGCGCGTTTCCTCTTCGATCATATAGGTAACTAGTTTCATAGCCTTAGCAGTCCACAGTCGAAGGTCGAATGTTGAAGGTCAGAGAACGTTGTCTCGCCTTCGTTCACGATTGATTGAGTCCGACCGAATGCCTGCGGATTTCTCTCCTCTTCGATAGTAGTTTGCTTCTTGCATTCTGCTTTCTGCCTTCTGTCTTCTGATTTTCCCTACTCTCCGGTCAGTCGAAACGCATAGTGTCCCGACCCCACCTCGAACGTGATGTCGCCATGGCCGGCGCTTGCGCCCGTCACGCCGGGGTCGCCGGGGACGAACTCGTCATTCTGCCACACAATCCGGTCGCCTTCACGAACGGTTACTGCCGTCATCTCTTCTTCCTTGGGTACCACCACCTTGGCATCGCTGTTCACCGGAATCGTCACGTCCAGCGTGATCTCGCCCGGCGAGTGCGTCCACGACGATGACACGGTGCCACGAATCGTTTCCACCGTCGCGCTCACCCAGTGGAGGTCCTCCACCACCTGCGGTTCAATCCGAATGTGTCGGTAGCCGGCGCCATCGGCGCTGAGGTTGATGCCCGCCAGCGCGTTATAGAACCAGGCGCCCACGCTGCCGAACATAGCGTGGTCGTGCGAGTTCATCGAGGGCCCGCGTTTGTTCTCCCACAGTTCCCACAGCGTGGTGGCCCCGTTTTCCACCATGTACCCCCAGCTTGGGTACGTTGTTTGCACCGCCAGCTCGTAGGCCAAGTCGGAGCGCCCGATCTCGGTGAGCGCCGGCATCAGCACCTTCACGCCGATAAAGCCCGTGGTGACGTGCGTGTTGTGCGCATACGAGATGTCGTCGGTCAGGTGGCCGGCCACCGCGCCGCGCTGCTCGTTGGGCACGAGGCCGAGAAAGAGCGCCAGGGCGTGGGCCGTCTGCGTGCCATTGGCATAGGTTCCGGCCTTGGTGTCGAGAAACGTTTGATTGAAAGCGGCTCGGACCTGATCCGCCAGTTGGGCGTAAGCCTGCGAGTCCGCACTCTTCCCCAGAATGGCGGCGATGTCCCTGAGAATCTCCACGTCGTAGTAATAATAGGCGTCGGAAACGAGTTCGCCCGGCGTGTGATCGATCGCCACCCAATCGCCATAGTAGCTGTAACGCAGCACGTTGTCCGGGGCGCGGCTGCGCAGGAACTCTACGTACTTCTTCAGGCTATCGTAGTTTTCTTCCAGGATGCGGCGGTCGCCGTACTGCTGCCACATATGCCAACAAATGAGCGGGAAGGCCGTGCCCCAAGCGGGGTCGGCGGGGCGGCTGCCGTAGCGGTGCGGGACCGTGTCGGTGATGGTGCCGTCGCTCGCCTGGACGTCGCGGATGTCGCGCACGAAGTTGGTGTAAAACGCGGCCATATCGAAATTCATCATGGCCTCTTCCGCCGTTACCTGGGCGTCGCCCATCCAGCCCTGGCGCTCGTCGCGCTGGTCGCAATCGGTGGGAATGCCGAACAAGTTGGTGAGCTGTGACCAGCGAATGAGGCGTTGAATCTGATTGAGGATCTGCTTGGAGGCGACGAAGCTGCCGACGGGCGCGACGGCGCTGTGCACCACGCGCCCGCGAATGGAATCGAGGCTGGGCGTGCCCGGGTAGCCCGTCACCTCCACGTACCGGAATCCGTGATAGGTGAAGTGGGGATTGTAAACCTCGTCGTCTTCGCCGCGCAGGATGCCCGGGCCGCGCAGGATGTAAGTATCGCTGGCCTTGGCGGCGCGAATGTCGTCGCGATTGATGGTGCCATCGTCGTCGGCCAGCTCGGCGAAGCGCATCTTGACGGCAGCGCCACGAGGACCGCGCACGCGCAGCTCGGCCCAGCCGCTCATGTTCTGCCCCATGTCGTAAACATAGACTCCCGGTCTGGGACTCCTCATCGAGAGCGGCACCAGGGTATCCACGTCGCGGATGGGCGGCATCATCTCGGCGGAGAGAACTCCCTGAGGCCCGGGCACGCTCTGCGCCGTGCTCCAAGCGGAATCGTCGAAGCCGCTGCGATCCCAGCCGGGCGCCTCCAGCCGCGCGTCATAGATCTCGCCGTTGTAAACGCTGTCGCTCACCACGGGGCCATTCCTGGCCTTCCAGGACGTATTGCTCTGAACCTGAAAGTGACGGCCGTCCGCGAGTTCCACATCGAGCTGAAACCGCAACGCTCGCGAGGCAAACCAGCCTTGGCCCAGCATCACGCCAATGGCATTCGCGCCACCCTGGACGTAGGGGGTGACGTCGTACGTGGCGTAGAGGACGCGCTTTTCGTAAGTGGTCCAGGCGGGGTCGAGGACGCTGGAGCCGATCCTGACGCCGTTCACGTGCAGTTCGTAGTAGCCGACGCCGGCGATGGTGGCGCGAGCGAGCATGACGGAATCCGCCAGTTTGAACTCGGTGCGAAGTTGGTTGGCGCCGCCGATCCACTCGCCCTTCCAATCGCTGGGAGAGAGAAGTCCCATTTCAAACCATGCCGGGTGGCTGTAGGGGCTCGCTGCGCCGCCCTTATCCCACGCGCGAACTTTCCAGTAATAACGATGGCCGCTCTCCAGCGCCTTGCCGGCGTAAGCAACCTGCGTGGAATCGTCGGAGGCCATCTTGCCGCTGTCCCACGCGTCGCCGTGATCGTGGCTCAAGTTCTCCGCGCTCGTCGCCACCAGCACCTGATAAGCGGACTGCGTCTCGCCGCGCTCGGAGTGTTCCAGCACCCAGGCAAAGCGCGGCTGGGTGACGTCAATGCCAAGCGGGTTGGTGAGGTACTGGCAGCGCAGATTGGCCGGAGCCGCCGGTCCCGCCATGGCGGACCCGGCAAGCGGGACTGGCAACGCGATCACGGCCTGGAGCACGAACCACGATATGATCGCGGAGATGATCCTATTGCCTCGGCAGTTGCCGATGTTCGGAGGTGGAAACCGCAGGCTCGAAACCTGCGAGGAGCTCATCCTTTTCCTCTGGGTGCGCGACACAAAAGTTGGTTTCATAAGACGATCCTTCCCTTGCCGACGACCCCCGTTTGTTCCAATCCTGTTCTATGACATCTACCGACATTCTGCGCTTGACTGGCTATGACGCCTTGGTGCGCTCCTCTTTATCTTCCACCTCAGGAAGAAAGGTCATTGTCCGAAAACGGACGGACCCTTCCACTTGCTTTCATCTCGCCCTACTTCGTTTGCCAATTCAACTGCCCCGCTTCGGTCTCAAACTAGAGGTTCTTGCAATTCAGCAATCGGATGTGATGCAACCGGGGTTATATTCATGAAATCAGAGGATATCACGGCTCCCGTGTGAAGATGCCCTCCGTTTCCCATTTTTCACCTCATCTCCAATTTTGTTTCTTTTCGAGGGGCACCCCATGTTCCTCCGCCCCACTCTGTCGCGAATCAGCAATCGTGAGAGTGGGAGGGCCGTCGCACGATAATTCGCTGAATCCATGGAAGATCTCTGTTTCCTTCCGGTTTTCTCCTGCTTCTCTAGGGTTCAAATTCGACGCACCGGTAGCGAAAAATCCCGTTAATTCTGCCATTTCTTGCCACGTCTCTAGGCAGAAGATGCCAGAATTTGCCAACTATTTGCCACGGACAAATCTCGGCTTTGGAGTTTCGAACTTGCCAGCGGAACCGATTTCGCGATAGGGCGATTCGACGCGAACGAATTTTTTCCGCCAAACACCACCTATCCCGAACATAACAACAGGCCGAACGCTGAATATTTCGTTCGCTCGAAATGCGCTCATCTTATAGAAAACAAAATAGATATTGATTGACTTTCCTTTAAGCCGTTTACTTTCAATGGCTTCTCGATCAGTCCCCTTTCTGGGGCAAGCCCAAGTCCTGAGACGTGCGGCACTAAGCCGGTTGCTGACCAATCTCAATCCTTGTGCTGCAAAAGCAATTGGTGATCATTAACTATGGATATACTCGTCAAAATCGGTCTTAGACCGGGCAAGCGCGCTAAATTCAGGTCCCCCTCCCGAGCCAAAGTGGCTCGCGGATTCAAACAGGGCAATCGAAGCACCCAAATAATAAAATACCATGTCTTTTCAGAGAAGTTAAGTACTTTTTTAGGTATCTGGGCACCCAGCAACTCCCTGCCTAGGGACTCACTCCCCTGGTGACCGGAATGGACTACCCGGACGCCGATTATGAATACGAAGATTAGCCAAATCCAAATTAGGAAACTACCCCTGCCTCTCGGGCCGCCTCACCTTGATCCGAAGGTCCGTGCCTTGGACTGCGGTAATCCAGCTACCGCCTTCGCCGACCCCCTATTCCCTATTCCCTCGTTGGCCCTCAATATGGGACCTTGTCCTGCTGCTGTTCCCATGCCCGGAAGGGTGCTGAGGCCTCGGCATGCGACACTGGAATACACGGGATGGCGCGTTCCGACTGCGGCAACTCCAGTTGGTCGTAGATGAACGAATCGTCAAACCCGGCGCGCGCCGCATCTTCTCGTGTGCTGGCATAATACACCCGCGCCGGCCGGGCCCAATAGGTGGCTCCCAGGCACATCGGGCAGGGCTCGCACGTGGTGTAGATTTCACAGTCCACGAGCTGAAAGCTGTTCAACTTCCGGCAGGCGTTGCGAATGGCCACCACTTCCGCGTGCGCCGTCGGATCGTTGGTGGGCGTTACCTGGTTGACGCCGCTCGCGATCACGGCGCCGTCCTTCACCACCAGTGCGGCGAAGGGCCCTCCGCCGTTCTTGACGTTCTCCACCGCAAGCTGGATCGCGTCCAGCATGAATCGCTCTTCCACAAGTCCTCCCCGGAAGAATTGAGTTATTCAGTGAATGAGCGATCGTGCGATTGAAGCAGCCCACGCGCGCTTCAATCGCTCCGCAACCCGATCACGCGATCGCTGATCCTGGCTGTTCCCTATTTCCTATTCCCTATTTCCGGTTCCTCAGTGCTCGTGCGAGTGGACGTGGCGCTCGCCAGAGTTCCCTCGCCCGGAATTCCACAAAGCCTTGCGCGGGGCGCCGGAAAGCTGAGCCTCCAACCAAGCCTCGACCTCAGCCAAGCCCTGCCCGCTCTTCAGATTCGTGAACACAAACGGAAGCGCGGAACGTTGCACGCGCGCGTCGCGCTCCATCACTTCCAACGACGCGCCGACATAAGGCGCCAGGTCCACCTTGTTGATCACCAGAAGGTCCGACCGCCGAATCCCGGGACCGCCTTTGCGAGGGATCTTATCGCCGGCCGCCACATCGATCACGTAGATGAACACGTCCACCAGTTCCGGGCTGAACGCGGCGGCGAGGTTGTCGCCTCCGCTTTCGATGAAGATCAGTTGCAGGTCTGGAAAGGAGGCCTCCAGGTCCGCCACCGCCTCCAGGTTCATGGAAGCGTCTTCGCGGATGGCGGCATGCGGACAGCCGCCGGTCTCCACCCCCCGCACGCGCTCGGCCGGCAACGTCCCTTGGCGAATCAGGAACTCGGCGTCCTCCCTGGTATAGATGTCGTTGGTGACCACGGCGAGCCTGTGCCGGGCTTGCAGGCGTTGGCAAAGGCAGTCGATCAGCGCGGTCTTGCCGCTACCGACTGGTCCTGCCACACCAACGCGAAAGGCGCGAACTTCGGTAGGAATGCCCATATCAAAACAGGAAATACCGCTGCGACATGGGTAGACTCTCAGCCGGGTCGCAGGTCAGCAACTCGCCGTCGGCGCGGACCTCGTACGTTTCCGGATCGACCTCCAGGCGGGGCATGCTAGCGTTATGAACCATGTCCCGCTTACCGAGGTTGCGGCAGCCCTTCACCGCCACCAGCGTCTTCCTCAGTCCCAGCGAGCGGAGTGAGCCCCCCTCGAGAGCCGCCTGGGAGACGAAGCTGACACTGGTTGCCGCCGTGGCCGCCCCAAACGAACCGAACATGGGACGGTAAAGCACCGGCTGGGGCGTGGGAATGGAGGCGTTGGCATCGCCCATCACGCTCCAGGCGATGAAGCCGCCTTTGATCACCATCTCGGGTTTCACGCCAAAGAAAGCCGGCTTCCACAGGACCAGGTCGGCCAGCTTCCCGGGCTCGATCGACCCCACCTCGCGGGAGATGCCGTGGGTCAGCGCCGGGTTGATGGTGAACTTGGCCACGTAACGCTTGGTGCGGAAATTGTCGTTGCGGGGGCCGTCGGGCGCGAGCGGCCCGCGCTGTACCTTCATCTTGTGGGCCGTCTGCCAGGTTCGTGTCACCACCTCGCCCACGCGCCCCATGGCCTGAGAGTCGCTCGAAATCATGCTGAACACGCCCAGGTCGTGCAGAATGTCTTCGGCGGCGATCGTTTCCGGGCGAATCCGACTCTCGGCAAAGGCCACGTCCTCTGGCACCTGCGGATTCAAGTGGTGGCACACCATCAGCATGTCCAGATGCTCGGCGATGGTGTTCGCCGTGAAGGGCCGCGTGGGATTGGTGGAGGATGGCAGCACGTTGGGAAGTGCTGCGATGCGGATGATATCGGGAGCGTGCCCGCCGCCGGCTCCCTCAGTGTGATAGGTGTGAATGGCGCGGCCGGCGATGGCGGCGATCGTGTCTTCCACGTAGCCCGCCTCGTTGATGGTGTCGGTGTGGATGGCCACTTGCACGTCATACTGGTCCGCCACCCTCAGGCAAGTGTCAATAGCCGCCGGAGTGGTTCCCCAGTCTTCGTGCAGCTTCAATCCGCAGGCGCCGGCACGGATCTGCTCGGCCAGCGGCTCCGCGGCCGACGCGTTCCCTTTGCCGAGAAAGCCGAAGTTCATCGGCCACGCCTCGGCGGCCTGAAGCATCCGGGCCAGATTCCAGGCGCCGGGCGTGCAGGTGGTGGCGTTGGTACCCGTGGCCGGCCCGGTGCCGCCACCCAGCATGGTGGTGGTCCCGTTGGAAAGCGCCTCGTAAACCTGCTGCGGCGAGATAAAATGGATGTGGCTGTCGATGGCCCCGGCGGTGAGGATCAGGTTCTCGCCCGCTATCACCTCGGTGGCGGCGCCGATCACCAGTTCAGGGTCCACACCCTGCATGGTGTCGGGATTGCCCGCCTTTCCCACCTTCACGATGCGGCCGCCCTTGACCCCGACATCGCCCTTCACGATTCCCCAGTGGTCGAGGACGACGGCGTTGGTAATCACCAAATCCAGGGCTCCGCGGTCCAGCGCGCCTGGGTCCGGCGCGCCTAGGTCCAGCGCTCCAGAAGAGCCTTCGCGGGTCGCTCTGGAACTCTGTCCCATGCCGTCCCGAATCACTTTCCCTCCGCCGAAAGTAACCTCGTCGCCGTACACGGTGAAGTCGCGCTCGATTTCGATGATCAGCTCGGTGTCGGCCAGGCGCACGCGATCGCCGGTGGTGGGACCATAGAGGTCGCTATACATTCGGCGCGAGATCGAGATGCTCATGGGCGGGTTTTCTTCCCGGCTATTTTGGATTGAAGAGAAAAGCGCCCATCAACGGGTTCTTCAATCCAAAATCCAAAATCCAAAATCCAAAATCCAAAATGAATTCGGCACCTTCAATGGTCAGACGTATCCAGAGGACCATTCACCATACCGCGATGTCCCATCAGGTGACGCCGGCCCGCAAACTCCACCAGCGCGACTTCCTTTTCCTCGCCCGGCTCGAAGCGCACGGCGGTGCCGGCGGCGATGTCGAGCCGCATGCCGCGCGCGGCGTCGCGCTCAAAATCGAGGGCCTTGTTCACCTCGAAGAAATGGTAGTGGCTCCCGACCTGAATGGGTCGATCGCCCCGGTTGCTCACGACCACGCGCGCCGCGCGCCGGCCGGCGTTGATTGTGATCGGCTCGTCCTCGAGAAAATACTCGCCTGGTTTCATAAAATAGGTTTCAGCTCTCAGCCATCAGCTATCAGCCAGCAAATAGCTCTCAGGTTTCAGCCATCAACTTTCAGCACGCAAGGCAGCTTCTTGCTGAGCGCTGATAGCTGAGGGCTGATAGCTACTTCTCACCGCACCGGATCGTGAACCGTCACCAGTTTAGTCCCGTCGGGAAATGTCGCCTCTACCTGCACCTCGTGAATCATTTCCGCCACGCCGTCCATCAGGTCCTCGCGCCGCAGGATCGTGGCGCCGTACGTCATGGTCTCCGCCACGGACTTCCCGTCACGCGCTGCTTCCAGGATTTCCGCGGTCAGGATCGCAATGGCCTCCGGATAGTTCAACTTCAAGCCGCGCGCCTGACGGCGGCGAGCCAATTCGGCGGCCATAAAGATCAGCAATTTCTCCTGCTCTCGGGGCGTAAGCTGCACTCGAATCTCCCAACATAATGTTAGCAAGAGTACGAATCTACCATAGCTCGCGCAAATCAGCCATCAGCCGACCAGGAGAGTCGAAAGTTGAAAGTCGAAAGTAAACCGTCTCATCACTCGGCAAGAACTAGGGCCCACTCGACGATTCGGCAGTCGGTTAGATTAGTTTGGTGCTGTAGCGGCGAGTTTACCTCGCCAGGTGGCGACGTAAGGTCGCCTCTATATAAAATTGACCCAATACCCGACGATTGCCCAGCATTTCAGGAACTTCAATGAGTACTAAACTGAAGAACTTAGATGGGTCGACGAATCGGGGCACTGAAGGGGGAACATGATTGAGTTAGCGGCGCGGCACGGACACTATATGAATACCGAATGCCGGGAAAATGTCTTAAGCAGTAGGGCAAGCTGGCGGACGAGACTGGGTGCCTGGCTCTCGGGGATTTTCCTCTTGGCACCTGGCCTCCCGATGAGGAGCCAGCAGCAGCCGGCGCCGCAGGCGACCCCGCAGGCGGCTCCGCAGACCACGATCCCCGTCGAGGTGAAAGTGGTCAACGTGCTGGCCACGGTGCGGAAGAAAAAAGGAGAAATCGTCCGCAATCTTACCAAGGATGATTTCGCGCTGGAAGAAGATGGCCGCCCGCAAACCATCCGCTATTTCGCGCAAGAGACCGATCTCCCCCTGACCCTCGGTTTGCTCGTGGACACCAGCGGAAGTCAGCGGCGGGTTCTCGACCAGGAGCGTAGCGCCAGCAGCACCTTTCTGGATCAGGTGCTGCGAGTGGACAAGGACCAAGCCTTCGTGATTCACTTCGACCGGGAAGTGGAGCTTCTTCAGGATCTCACTTCCTCCCGCCAGAAATTGGATGCAGCTTTGCAATCGTTGCAGACACCTCAATTCAGCAGGCAAGGGGGTGGAAGCGACTCGTCGGACTCTCAGTCGGACCCTCAGCAGGGCTCGCACCGTCGGGGCGGTGGCGGCGGTGGCACCTTGCTCTACGACGCTGTGTATCTGGCGTCGAACGAACTGATGATGAAGCAGACAGGTCGCAAAGCGCTGATCGTGCTCTCCGACGGGGTGGACCACGGCAGCAAAGAGACCCTGGCCAGCGCCATCGAGGCGGCCCAGCGCGCCGACACGCTGGTATACTCCATCCTCTTTAAGGCTGAGCAGGAGTACGGGAACGGCGGCTTCGGCGGGCGCGGGGGAGGCATGGGCGGCAGGGGCGGAATGGGTCGCCACGGCGGCGGTGGACGATACCCGCAGCAATTGCGCCCAGACGGTAAGAAGATCCTGGAACGGATCTCCAAGGAGACGGGCGGACGCCTCTTTGAGGTTTCCAAGAAGGAACCGATCGAGCAGATTTACGACAGCGTGCAAGAAGAACTGCGCAACCAATACAGCCTCGGGTACACTCCCAACCCGCCGAATACCGGGCCGGGCTATCACAAAATCACCCTCACCACAAGAAAGAGCGACCTCATCGTGCAAACCCGAGACGGATACTACGTCTCGGCGCCCTCGGCCACAACCAAATAAACACTGGGCTTGGGGAATGTCGACCGAGAATTGTTTAATCGGCAATCCCAGCACAGTACATGACCCATTGCCTTCGAGGGCAGTCCGTCGTACTATTATCGTCCGGAGGCGAATCCCCGAGTTGCATGCGTGCCATCTGCAAACCGAAGAAGGGAATTCCAGATCTAAATCACCTCAGAGCTCGGCAGTGTAGCGCCGCGAGCGCCGGGGGGAGGAGAAGGCTGGTGATCTGGAAGTTACTCGTTCTGACGGCGGGGTCGCTGGTAGCGTTGGCCTCCTGCCGCCGTCACGAGCCAAGTGCCACCATTAGGGTAGTCGCCGAGGCAAACCCCATCGTCTCGGGCAGTTCGACCACGATCACGGCTACAGTCAAGCAGGGCAATCAACCCGCCTACTCGACGACGGTGACCTTCAGCGCGTCCGGCTGCGGCACTGTGTCCCCAGGCAGCGCGACCACGCCCAGCGCTTCCTCATCTGCTTGGAACTCCGATGCCTCAGTCAGCTTCACCGGGAACTCGCCCACCGCGACGTGTGTCGGCACGATTACAGCCACGGCCGATGGCACCACCGATAGTTGCCGAGTGACCGTGACACCCCAGCCGGTAACCCAGCCGGTGGACGGTACGGCAACCGCTGTGGTCGCCATCACTCCCGAGGTGAAGGCGGTCCCTACAGGCGCTGAGTGGACGTATCTGGTCAGCGCGCCTACCGGCTACTACATCAATAGTATAGGGATTGAACTCGAGACCCAGGCTGACATCTCCGCCGACAAGTTCGCGGACGAGAAGCCCGATCCGCCCTTCCGTATCACGCGCGCGCTGTTCACGGAACAGCCGGTAGTGAATTTCGATACGGTCACGGTGGGATCGCCTTCCACAAAGGTTGGCGTCGCCACCTTCGACGTGGCGGTCCACGACCCGTCTAGCCGCGGCGAAGTCATGCATGTCTTGTTCAAGGGGCTGCCCGGGCCGAAATAGAGCGCCGGGCTCGCCATCCGGTGAACACGCCGTTCTTTACAACGCCGACCCCATCTTGGCTACCGACGTAGAATTGCCGATTGACGATTGGAAAACCGGCGCGGCTCGCGTCTTCTCTTGCAATCGGCGATCTGCAATCGGCAATTCCTTTCTCTTCACTCAGGGCAAGAAATAGAAGACCACAGCGAGGATGGCATAAACGGCGAGCAATTGGAGACCCTCGAACCAGTTGGTCTCGCCGTCGATGGAGGCCGCGGTGACCACGCCCACCGAGATGATGACGGCAGCGGTTTCCAGGGGATGAAAGACGAGCGACATCGCGGGCGGCCTCGCCTGAGAGATGAGCACCAAGAGCGGCGCCACGAAGAGGGCGATCTGGGCGCTGGAACCGATGGCGATGTTTAGCGCCAGGTCCATCTGGTCCCGACGGGCCAGCATGACAGCCGCTGAATGCTCGGCTGCGTTGCCGACCATTGCCACGATGATCAGGCCCACAAAGAGTTCCGACCAGCCCAAGGCGCGGGTGACGGGCTCAACCTGGCTGATCAGGATCTGGCTGGCAACCACGGTGAGCCCGGCGCTGGCGATAAGGATACCCAGCGCCGTACTGCGTCCGAGTACCGGTGGGGCAAAGCCCGCGCCGCGGAAGAGGTTGCGATGGGTGCGGAACATGAACACCAGGCTGGCGGCGTACACGATCAGGAGGACGACGGCGGTCCACAAGCTGAGGCGGTCGACGCTCAATCCGGGGGGCGGGGGCGAGTTGAGAGGCGAGAGTTGCCGTGAGGCAGAAAGCTGAAAAAGCGCGGGCATCACCAGCGCCACCACGGCCAGAAACAACATGGAGATATTGGCACCCACCGCGGCTGTGCTGAAGCGGAGCTTCTCGCGGCCAAGTCCGCCCACAAAGGCAGAAAGGCCAAACACCAGCAGCAACTCTCCGACGATGCTGCCGGCGATCGACGCCTTGACCACTTCTAGGTGCCCGCCCCAGAGCCCCACGACGCCGATGACGAGTTCGGTGGTGTTGCCTAGAGTCGCATTCAGCAGTCCCCCCGCGGCTGTGCCGACGTGCGCCGCGAGTTGCTCCGTTGCGTCTCCCAGCAGGCTGGCCAGGGGAACCAGGGCCAACGCGGCGGCACTGAAGATAAGCACAGGGGCAAAATGCAACGCCCGCAAAAGTATGGCCGCGGGAAAGAGGAAGACGATGGAGAAGCGCCAGCCAGAAAGCGCAAAGTGCAGCGCCTGAGTCAAAGAGGATCCGGCCGGGGTGCTGTGATTCATATTTCAAAAGTCGAGGGTCGAGAGTCGAAAGTGAAAGAAGCAAGCCCGTGCACCAGTTTCGGTAAAGTTTCAAAGGCGTCTTTACTTTCCACTCTCGACTTCTTCACTTTCGAATTTCGAGTTTCGAATTTCGAGTTAGGGTGACTTCTTTTTCTTGACGAGCCCCTGGAGGCCCTGAAAGAGGTCCGGTGGATTCGACGGCTTATGACCCTCCGCCGACTCCAAGACTAACCGGGGATTCTGCACGTTGCCGGAGAGTGCAAAAGGAAACGAGAGCTGGCCGTTGGCGTAGGTAGCGCCCGACAGGCCGGCAATGGCGCTGGTGAGCGGATCCTGCTTGGCGGCGATTCTGGCCGTGCCGCGGTAATCGAGGCCGTTAGCGGACGCGAGATTGAGAGTGCCGGAGCCATCGATGTCAGTTCCGTTGCCGACAATGGTGACTTTGCGGCTCGTGATGCGCTGGTCGGCGAGGCTCAGGTCAGCGGAAAACAGGGAGAAGGCCGCCGGGTCTCTAGACCCAGGTCCCAGGCCGCTGACGCGCGCCAGTTGAATCAGGTTCTCGTCAAGGCGCAACGTGGGAAGCCGGCCGTTGCGAATGGTCACTTGGCCGCTTCCCCTCACGCCGGCGAGCAACGCCGACTGAAGGGAAGCCTCTCCCGAGACGTCGAAGTTGCAATCCATCTTGCCGGTGATCTTCCCTGCGCCTTCAGGAATGGCCGCGAGGAGCTTCGCCACATCAAGGCCGCTCACCCGCGTGTTGGCGTGGAAAAGAAGGTGGGTCCCGAAATTGAAGACGAGGTTGCCGGTGCCGTGTCCGTCGTAAGCGTCGAAGCGCAGATCGTCCAAGAAGACTTGCCCGGAGACGATACGAACCTTCGACTCGAGGTTGGAGGTTTCAATGGGACCGAAGCGGAGCGCATCTGCCTCCAGATCGCCTGTCGTCGCTTGGCGGGCGGAGTCGGAAGGAGCAGACGCTGCGATCGCCAGGCGAGAGAGGGCGTCATCCAGGGCGGCCACCAGCGGCTCGCGTGACGCGCTGCCCGCCGGCACGCCGGGCGGGGCCAACGAGCCGAGGTCGACGTGCTCCAGCGTGCTGGCCACGCCGCGCGCCTCAAATAACGTCGCCGCGCCCGCTTCCGGCGGCAGGAGGCTTGCAACCGTCAGATTCGCGTTGCGGGCCTCCAACTTGGAGATGACTCCGAAAGTGAAACGGGGAGGCGACGCGAGGGCGGCTTGGCGCACAGGTTGCTCATATGCCGGGTTCTGGTAGTTCCAGTGTCCGCGGCCGTCCGAGAGCAGCGCGATCGCCGGCTGATCGAGCACCAACGATTCGATCACCACTTGCCGGCGCCACAGCGCGCCCGCCCTCAGTTTCGCATAGATGTGCTTGGCGGTGATAAAGTCTCCCGGCGGAAAGCCGCGCGGGTTGCCGAGGACGACGTCGTCGGCGCGAACGGAAAGAGCTGGAAAAAGGGTGAGCTGGAGGCGCCGGATGGACACCGGCTTTCCGGTCTCACGCTGAAGGTAAGCAATGACCGTCGGCCGGTAGCGGTCGAGATCGATGACCATCGGAACGATGATTAGCAGCGCCGCCAGCAGCGCCACGATCGTCAGCACGAGGATCAGGACGGTCTTTTTTTGAACGGCCATGGTCAAGAATTGTCTGTGGATTACAACCTCTGAGCCCGCCGATCGGGCTCTGCCACGACCACCGATCGAAGAACTGACGAATGGAAAACCGGCGTGCTTCCTCTCTATCCGATCGGCAATTTTTCTGCGGGGCTACTGCCCGATGCTACCTCGCTTGCGGTTTCGCTGATGGCGCCGCGCCTGACGACGGCTTGGTAGCCGCGGTTCGCGTCAGCTTGGCCGTGTAATAAACGAAGAACGGCTTGCCCGGCGGCGCCACTTCCACTGTGACGACGAACGCGTCGGCGCTCAGCTCCTGATAGAAGCGCCGGAAAACCCATCCCGCCGGCGATTGCTCTCCGCCTTCCGAGTTAAGACGGATCCCCTCGCCGTCGGCGAGTACCCGGTAACGCGTGACGAATCCTGTGCTCGCGTAGGTACGCAGGAAAAAGGATTTGTCTGCACCCTCCGGTCCCAGGATACCAATCCACGATTCCTTCGCGGCGAAATCACGCCCTTGGTCGGCAAAGAATACCTCCTCACGCAGGACCATGAATCGTTTGCCGAGGTCGTACGCGACGGAAAAATGGATCTGCGCCTGCGGGCTTCGTCCCGCAGTGCTGCCCGCCCACTCGCCTGCCAGCCAGTCGAGGGACGAAAAGTCCGGTGGCGGCGGAACCGGGATCGTATACCGGGTGGGCTGTTTGGCGGCGGCAGCCAGCGACAAAGTGATCGCCGGCAGACCGAGCGTGAGCAAGAGCACGTAGCGCGATTTCATGTTCAGTTCGAGGCGAATACTCCAGCCGAGGCAACGATTGCCCGGGCACACGTCGCGGCAAATCAGATTATAGCGAAACGCTGGCGGAAAGAGTCCCCTATCCACAGCGTTGGCCGCTTGCAGATTCTTGCTCAAAATATTTTCGGATTCAAGTTCCGAATTGTGGCATCATATCCGCCAGTGAAGACCACAATTTGACTTAGCCACTACCCGCTCCCTGTTTTTGAGGGAGCCGTTTCATGCAGCACCGGGCGAGTCGGGGTGCCCTCCTTCCTAAAAACCACCCCGGCTCCTCGGACTACTATGTCGGGGAACCTGCGGACGCAAACACGACAAGTCACACGCTGGAAGCCGGATACTCAAGCGTAATTTGACGGCGAGGCTCCGGGCTCCTAGAATGAAGAGGTAGGTCGAGTCAACATGGCCAACCGTCCGATCCCCGCCGGAAGTCGCCCCACGGGGAGCAACCGTTCCTTGGCTGGCGGGCCTGCCGCACCCAAAATCCGCAGCCGCAGAATCTTCGGTCAACTGGTCTTTTTCATCTTGCTCCTGCTCTCCGCCGGCATCGGAGCGCTCGCGGGGTTGGTCATCGTATACTCGGCGGACCTGCCCAAGGTTCGTCAGCTCGAAGACTATCGGGCCGACGTAATGACGGAACTCTACGCGGACGATGGGACCGTGATCGGGAGCTTCGCGTTGGAGCACCGCGTCATCCTTTATTACAACCAGATTCCGCCCGTACTTCGGGACGCCGTGCTCTCCATTGAGGATCGCCATTTCGAGAGTCATTTCGGCGTGGACATCATCGGCATCGTGCGTGCCGCCATCAAGGATTTGCTGGAATGGCGGAAGACGCAGGGCGCCAGCACCCTCACCCAGCAACTCAGCCGACGTTTCTTCCTGACCCCGGAGAAGAGTTTCCGGCGGAAGGTTCAGGAAGCGCTGCTGGCGGTGCAGCTTGAGCGCCACTTCACTAAGCCACAGATCTTCACCATGTGGGCCAACGAGATGGATTTTGGAAGCGGGAATTTCGGCTTTGAAGCGGCCTCGGAATTCTTCTTCGGCAAGCACGTCGGCGAGCTCACGCTACCGGAAGCAGCCATGCTCGCGGGGATCCCTAACAATTCCAGCGTCTTTTCGCCCCTGCGGCATCCGGAGCGCGCGCTGGAAAGGCGCAACCGGGTTCTGGCGGCGATGCTCGAGAACGGCAAGATCACCAACGCGCAGTACGAAGAGGCGAAGGCGGCGCCGCTCGGCCTTCATATCCAGCCATGGTCCAAAAACATCGCCCCGTATTTCGTCGACGAGGTTCGCGAGTTCCTGGAAAAGCGTTATGGTTCGGAGACTGTCCAGGCCAAGGGTCTGCGGGTTTATACCACGCTCAACGTCCACTTGCAGGAACTGGCGGTTGAGGCGCTGCGCCGGGGGCTGCACGACGACGACAAGCGACGCGGCTGGCGCGGGCCGGAGCAGAACATCATCAACAATCCACCGGGGCTTGCCGGCGGAAGCCGGACCACGCTCGCTACGTATACCGACGACGACTGGAAGAAGCCCTTCCTGGTGGGGGGCTGGGCGCGCGGATTGGTCACCGAGGTCAAGCCGGGCTATGCGCTGGTTCGCTTTGGCGCACTCTCTGCCCGCGTCACGCCGGCTGATTTTGCCTGGACGCACCGAACGAGCCCCGTGGAGATCTTCTCCGCCGGAGATGTTGATCTTTTCGCGATCAAGGAACTGAAGGGGAAAACGCTGCGCGTGACGCTGGACCAGGTCCCCGATGTGCAGGGTGCGGTTCTGGTGATCGACAACCAGACGGGCGCAATCAAAGCTATGGTAGGTGGTTACGATTACGGAGAGAGCAAGTACAACCGAGCCGTGCAAGCCGAGCGCCAGGTGGGATCGTCATTCAAAGTGTACCTCTACTCGCAAGCGCTAGTCGACGGCGCGAACCCGTTCGACACGATTGAGGACACGCCGGTGAGTTACCCGACTTCGTCGGGCATGTGGTCGCCCCACAACTACGATAGCAAGTTCGAGGGCACCATCACGCTGCTGCACGCGCTGGCGGAGTCACGCAATGTGCCGGCCGTGCGCCTGCTGGCGCGGGTAGGCGTCGACAAAGTGATCAAGCTCTGCCGTAAGTTCGGGATCACTTCGCGACTGGTGCCGAACCTTCCCCTCGCGCTCGGGGCGTCCGACCTCACGCTGCTCGAGCACACTTCGGCCTTCACTACTTTTCCCGATGACGGTGTCCACATCTCGCCGCGCATGATCAACCGGGTCACCAACTACGACGGCGCGGTCATCGACGAGTTTCGGCCTGAAATAACCGATGTGCTGCCGGCAGGCGACGCACGGGTAATGGTGTCTCTACTGCGTGAGGTCATCAACTCGGGGACGTCCACGCGCGCGCGGCCGCTCGCTGCTAAATACCCCATCGCCGGCAAGACCGGCACCACGAATGACTTCAGCGACGCGTGGTTCATCGGTTTCTCGCCGGCGATTACCTGCGGTGTCTGGGTGGGCTTCGACGACCACCGCACGCTTGGCCCCAAGGAAGAGGGTTCCCACGTGGCGCTGCCCATTTGGATGGACTTCGTGAGCGAGGCGCTCAAGGACTCTCCTGCGGAGCAATTTCCCGATTCCCCGCTGCTGACCAGTCGGGAGCAGGTGGCCGATGTCCTGGCCAGCGGCGCAGCGGGGGCATTACTGGGGGCAGGTGGTCCGAAGGGCGCGGAGCAGAAGGAATCGATGGCCGAAGGGAGCGCCGGTGTAAATGCTCCTGATGTAGACGGTGGAAATGCCGCCCCCTCCCGTCCTCCCGCGTTACCTCGCGGTTCCGAGAAACCTCCCAACGCAGGCAACAAGGCACCGGCTGCGCCTAAAGGCGGCTCGATGCCCCAAGGCTCAAAGCCGGTCGCGACGCCGGCTCAAGGTTCGCCTCCAGGCGCCCCCGTCCCGCAAAACTGAGTCGCCGACGAAGTTCGGTCACGCCGCCACAGGTTAAGGGGAAAGAGCTGCTCACGCCTTCCGGAAGTGGTCGTAGCCCGCCGACTGCAACTCGCGCTCTCTTCCATCCGGTCCAATCAGGCGCATGCCCTCGGACTTGGTGATCTCGCCAATCCGATGCAGAGTCGTACCCTGGAATGTGCGGGGGACTAGAGGAACTTTGTGGGATGAAACCGTGAAGAGTAACTCGTAGTCCTCGCCGCCGTGGAGTGCAAGCGCCAGCCAGTCCGTTTCCCGCAACTCGAGACTCACAGGCTTTGGGAGAAGCCCTTGTTGGACGATAGCTCCGACGCCGCTTGCCTCAGCGAGTCGGCAGAGGTCGGTGGAGATTCCGTCGCTAACGTCTATCGCGGCGGAAGCCAAGCGTCGCTCCAGGAGATACCGTCCCAGAGCGAGGCGGGGCTCAGGGTAGAGGTGGGACTGGAGGGCGTGCCGCGGGCTGAATGGCGTGCGGAATCCGGCGGCAGTACTCCTTCCTCTGGGTGCGATCAAGAACCTACGTGAAGGGCGAGGCCGCTCCATCAACAGTTGAAGTCCTCGCGCGGAAGCCCCAGGCCATCCGCTGACGTAAATGGCGTCGCCGGGTCCAGCACCCGATCGAAGAAGCGCCCTGCCGGGTTCAACTTCCCCGGCCACTACCAAATCGACCATCGTCGCCTGGGAGACAACGGCCGTATCACCGCCGACCACGGCTACCCCACATCGCTTGGCCAGAGCAAGTAATCCCTGGTAGAAAGACTTCAACCAGGAGTGATTGGATCGCACGGAGAGTGCGATCGCGACCAGCGCAAACTTCGGCGTGCCGCCCATGGCGGCGATATCGCTAAGCGAGCGGGCCAGCGCCCGGTGGCCGACCGAGCGCGAGGGGTGGAAACCGGCTTTGAAGTGGACGCCTTCAATGGACATATCCGATTTCAAGAGGACTTCATATCCGTTCCTAAATGCCAGCACTGCGGCATCGTCTCCAATGCCGGCCTTGACTCGATGCTCCCGGTTCAGAGCCTTGGCGCGGAGCCACTCGATGAATTCGTTCTCTGTGTTGAACAATTCCATTCTCCCCTTGGGCAACCGCTTCGTAGGGCAGCCCTCCTTGCAGGCTATTCATATCTTAATCGGGACCGCTCGATGAACAAAGGAACAAAGTCAGGCTCAGGCCTCGGCGGCAGATGCGTTAGGAAAGGACTGCCAGCTTGATAACGACAGCAGCACCACCAAGGCAGCTTGGTTCTTAGTCTGCCCAGACCAAGAATCTCAGCGGATCGCAATTAAATTCTTGACACGCGTCCTTGCCGTCAAATAGGATGAAGTCCCCTGGTAGTTATGCTCGCTTTTTAGTTCGTGCTTTTCGCAGCCCGCGAGGATCTGGGGCGGGCGCTTTTCGAAACAACCTTAATGGCGGTGCTAATGATGGAGCGCAAATTTTACACGTTTCTGATTTTTCCCGGGACCCACGCCCGGAGCTTCAAGATTCAACTTCCTGCTTACATGATCCACGTTGTTCTGGCCTTCAGCCTTTTTGGGATAATCACTTTTGCGGCGATGATGAACAGTTACGCCCGCATGCTCATTAAAGTTTCCGACTATAACAATGTTCGCCGTCAAACCGAGGCTCTTAAGACTCAGTATAAGAGTCTGGAGAACGATTTGACACAGACCAACCAGAAGCTGGGATCGCTTGAGATGCTGGCGGCGCAGGTGGCACTGACGTACGGTTTTGGCCGAGGCCGACACCCACAGTTTCCTCATGCCTTTCTTTCGCTTGCTGCCCAGAGCGACGCTACGGTGGAGTCGAGCTATAATGCATCCCTTTCGGCATTCAGGATGATGAGGGATATGGCGGTGAGGCCTACAAGTGCCGTGGCGTCCCAAGGATTCTTAGGGTCGTCGTTGATCAACAACTCAATGATGCCGGAGACCTGGCCTGTGCGTGGGGAGATCACGAGTGGTTTTGGAGAACGAATGGACCCGTTCAGCGGCGAGGAGGGGGTTGGACACAACGGAATCGACATCTCGGCCCCTTATGGCTCTCCTGTCGCGGCGACGGCGGACGGCATCGTCATCCTCGCTGAACCTGACGCCGGATATGGGAGGGAGATTCTCATCGACCACGGCAACGGCTTCAGTACCATGTACGGTCACTTGAGCCAAATCAAAGTTGTGGTTGGCCAGGAAGTCAGACGCGGGCAGATTATCGGCGCCATAGGAATGACAGGGAAAGCGACCGGCCCCCACTTGCACTACGAAGTTCACATTAACGACGGACCGGTTGATCCAACAAAGTTTCTGCACGGGTAGATCACCGCCCAAAACGTCGAGTTCGTTCCTCGACATCCTGTTGAGATTCAGTGCCTCCCGCTATCGCCAGCCTAGCGGCGGGCGCTTCTTGCGCGGCGTGAGAAGATATTCCTGCGCCTGCAGATGTTTCGATCGGTCCGGGTGAGGTTTGTAGGAAGACCGGCTGAGACCGCGGCGGAGGTAAGGAAGGATCAAAATTTCCCCAATCATAGCTATTGCAATTTACTCTCCGTTTGGGTAAAATAACCTATTTGCGGTTGCTGGCGTAGCTCAGTTGGTAGAGCATCTGATTTGTAATCAGAGGGTCGGGGGTTCAAATCCCTTCGCCAGCTCCAGCTTGGCGGGGCCGGGGCGCAGCGGCGGATTGGCGCGACGAGTTCGGAATCAAACAAGACGCTTCTCTCATGAGTAGTGGTCCGCTTGAGATTTCCTTTCGTGCCGCGGAGCCTGCCCTTGGCCCAAAAACGAACGGCCTGATGCGCTCTGGCCTGTCGCGGCCACGCTTCAGGTTTGGGACAGGTGGCTGAGCGGTCAAAAGCAGCAGACTGTAAATCTGCCGGCCCATGTGGCCTACGGAGGTTCGAACCCTCCCCTGTCCACCATTGAAGACAGTGACCAGTGGCGAGCGACGCGAGCGACAAGTAGTTAGCAAACGACGGGAGCTTCTTGCTTGTCACTAGCCACCCGCCACTGGTCACTGAGTTTGCGGGCGGGAGTAACTCAGTGGTAGAGTCACAGCCTTCCAAGCTGTTGGTCGCGGGTTCGATTCCCGTCTCCCGCTCCAGTTCGAAGCTCGAAAATCGAAACTCGAAACTCGCACCCACTTCATTGGACGAGCTCCGAATTCCCAGTTTCGAGTTTCGAAAAAGGGGGCCGATGTAGCTCAGTTGGTAGAGCACGTCCTTGGTAAGGACGGGGTCAGCGGTTCAATTCCGCTCATCGGCTCCAGAAATTATCGAAGGCACTGGGGCACGTTGCGGCCTTGAATGATTTCCGCATTGGCCAGCGAGGTTGAAGGAAAGATTGCGCGCAAAATTCGACAAGCCGCAGGTAAAGGCGACGGTTTTTCGGGCAGCTTCGATCGCGCGCTGGAAAGATGCGAACTGCTTGCATGACGCTGGTAGATTTCAGGGAGCGATCTACCTGTGTGGCTACGCGTTGGAATGCGAGCTGAAGTATTGCGTTTGCGTAGCTCAGGGAATCGGGCGGATGGAGGAAAGTAAGGCCAAGAAATTGGGTCACGGGTTGTTTGAATTGTTGAATGTGGCGGGTTTGACAGCTCTCCTTTCCGGGAACCGGGCCCTTCATCTCGCATTCCAGGACATCAACAGCAGATGGTCAACGGAGATTCGCTACTCGGGCAGAGTGAGCAGTGAGAAGGAATCAGGAAGCTTCTTGCGAGAGTCGGAGTGGCTATTGGGATGGCTAAGAACGGAATCAAAATCGTAGAGAAGGCGTTGGACAAGGGCTTCAAATCCAAGGGTGCCAAGGTGTATTTAGTCACTGAGAAGAGCGACTACAAAGACTTCATTCGCATGTTCGTCGTTTCAGATTTCTTCCGAAGTAAGACGAATAAGGAACGTTTAGGAGAGATCTTTTCAATGCTGGAGGAAAACGGCGCGAAAGGCGCCATCGCGAAGATTTCGTTGTGCGTTGCGATGACAAATCGTGAGTATGACCGAGAGTTTGGGGAGTACACTTGGTTGGGTCGCCCGGCTGATAACTATCGCGAAATGAAGCGAAAGCCCAGGGTTGCTCGTTTGAGTAGGGTTCGCAGCACAAGTTAGCTGAGAGCGGAGAGAGCAATGGCGAAAGAAAAATTTGATCGATCCAAGCCGCACATGAACATCGGCACGATCGGGCACATCGATCACGGCAAGACGACGCTGACGGCGGCGATCACCAAGGTGTTGGCGAAGGAGAACCCGAAGATCAAGTTTCGGCCCTTCGACTCGATCGACAACGCGCCGGAGGAGAAGGCGCGGGGGATCACCATTGCCATCGCCCACGTGGAGTACGAGACCAAGCACCGGCACTACGCGCACGTGGACTGTCCGGGGCACGCGGACTACATCAAGAACATGATCACGGGCGCGGCGCAGATGGACGGGGCGATCCTGGTGGTGGCGGCGACGGACGGGCCGATGCCGCAGACGCGGGAGCACGTGCTCTTGGCGCGGCAGGTGAACGTGCCGTACATCGTGGTGTACATGAACAAGTGCGACGCGGTGGAAGATGCGGAGTTATTGGACCTGGTG
>DATFYM010000206.1:0-25212 GCA_035315065.1 Terriglobia bacterium | reverse complement strand
TGCGTAAACGGGTCATAGAGATCTCCTTTCTCTATGACCCAAGTTATGTCATTCACTACCTTGATAGCGACGCCCCTAGGGGTGCCGCGAATCACGGGATTCAACCAACGCGGTAGCGTCCGCCGCGCCAGCGGCTTCGTTCTAACGGCGTAGGGTTGACCTAAAGGGCCAACTCCCGTGTGGTCGTCATGTCAGGCACCGATGTGCGTGTTTCCCCCTCCTTCGAGAAGGCGGCGTTCTTGGCGTGGGTCTCATTCGGACTCGCCGGACGATATGCTCTTAGAATAGACCCGCGGATGGCATTCGGCTCCTGAGTAAACAAACCGGTAAGCGGTTTGTTTGCTGTCATCTGTGAAAACGCCGAGGCGTTGTCTGTCGCTCATTTGCAATGACGTAACACAAATGACCCTATCCGCGTTGTCGACGATGTAGCGCCGCTTTGAAGGTAGTTCCCGACGAACCAAAAGGTACAGTCGTCGGAGGGATCGACAACGATGTTGGTGTAGTCCTCCCAGCGCAAGCTGCCCGTCTGCGAGGCTTGACCTGAAGCCAGCACGGACTCGTGGAAGGTCAGTTGCCCCTTAGGGTCATGAGCCATACGGGCTGCAAAGCGCTGGCCCGGATAGTCAGGATCGCCGCCGAACGAATAGCCGATGCCGATGTCACCTTTGCGGTCCATGGCCATGCTTCCCAGCCAACGATAGAATCCGCCGGGGGCGTACGTGCCCTGCTGGTACAACACGGGGTCGCGCTGTTTGTTCAGGCGGAATTCGTACCAGCGCACGCCTCCGCCGTGGGCCGCCGTAGCTACGGAATGCTCGGCCAGAATGGACTCATGATGGCCGAAGTTGCGGTACACGAGCCGCTGGATCAGTTTGTCACCTTGCGAATCGAGGCGGCGGTCGGTACCCGGCTGCGAGACGCAACTGCTCAATTGGCCGTCGCAGAGATAGTGATAGGGCGCCACCGCGATCTTCTGCGGTGGCGAGACGCTGGTCTTGGAGGCGTCCTTCCAATCGACGTGCACTTTGTAGAAGTATATGCCGTCGTCGTCAAAGATCTTCATGAGCTGCGTGCCGCCCGTCGACATCATGAGGTTGGGCGCGCCGGCCGGCGGCAGCCGCTTGCCATCTACGTCGGCGTTCAGCATGAAAACCCCGCCGTCGATGACCACGCACTGTTCCGTCGCCGGCAGACCCTTGAGCATGCTGTTGCGGTCAACGATGCAGTCGTGCTTTTGCGTGATTACATCGGGCAGCAGGTTGTCGCTCGTGCTGGTTGGGTCGTAATAGCCGTCGGGCCAGATCGCTGGGTGGGGATAATCTGGAAACAGAGGGCGCTGGAACTCATAACGGTAATACGGCCCCAGCGGGTCGGAAGTCGCGCTCACGGCATAGCACATGGCATAAGGGCCTTGCGGATTGTCTGGCGGTCGCGTGAAGACCGGAACCACGATCAGCCACCGGTCGGCCAATTGGTCGTAGCGCACTACGGCGTCGCTGTTGTGGCTCGCGCCGCAGCGAACGCCAAAGCCGGCAAAAACGGTGCTGTTGGGCACGGCGCCGTAGAGCAGCTTGCCGGTCGCGGCGTACTTCTTACCCTTCTTGGTGAACACGGCCATGTTGCCATCAAGAATCTCGAAGATATGGTCGGGACCGACGGCCAGGCTGATATCAATCCCGCCACGGCTCCCGCCGCGGCCTCCGTCGGCCTCGGCTGCGTTGCCAGCACCGGGGTATTCGTGACCGGCAAAACCGTTGCCCAGCCCGTCAAAGCTGGCTGCCGGCTCAATCGCGGGACGCGTGCCCTGGGTCGTCTGCTCGACGGCGGCACCAGCGGCGTTGATCTCGGGTGCGGGTGGAGGAGGCGGAGTCGTCCCCAAGCCCGTGCCCGGGCCTTCCGTCGCGCCTTGCCGTTCCGGCCGGCTCTCTACTGCGGGATGAACAACCACCGGCTTATCGGGGATAAACTGCGCCATCGCGCCCAACGGCGGGGACTTATCGAAGGCGACCGCGGCGCGCGTGGCCAGCGCGGGCGTCCTTTCTGCGGCGGTCGCGGAAGCGTGTCGCGCTACCACCAGACATATAACCGCAACCGTGACAAGGCCCACAGCAGACACCGTCGGTGTCAAGTGCTTCATACCGGTCCTCCCGCGCGGGTAACGATATCATGAATGGCCGCCACACAAGTTGAATGGCGAACGTTGTCCCCGGATATCGGTAGCGGTGTCTGGCCGGCGTGCGTGGATTCAGACCTGAGTCTTCTCCACATAACAGATTCCGGCGGTCCGAAAGTAGTGGAAGGGTGCCCGATAAGCGGCCAATCTCTGCTCGTGTGTTTAATCGGGTGGAACTGGTCCTCGGCGGCCGCCGATACTCTCTTATCGCATTAAGCGTGGATTAAGTATCTACAAGAAGGCTGGTATAACGAGATCGAGCGTCAGATTTTGGTTGAGCCGTTGCGAGGCAATCCATCCAGACGTGGGACGAATCGACTACAAATTCTTCGTGTTCGATGGGAGGGCGCAGTTTGGGCAAGTCGATACGGATAGAGCGACGCAACACAAACGGGTCTTCTATAATCGCGACTGGGTACGTCAGCCGTTTTCGTTGGAGTATCTCTTAGAAACGCAAGATGTCGAGCGTCCGGAGGATTTCAGGGAGATGCGCGGGCTGCGGAAAAGATCGGACGTGAATTTACCTTCGTACGGGTTGATTTTTGCGATCTGGAGAGTAGGCCTAACTCGGCGAGATCACGTTCGCACCCGACACCGGGTTTGGCAGGTTCAACCCGGTTACGTACGATCTGACGTTCGGAAGATTGTGGAAGTAAACCCGAATTGTTCGCAAACGCGACGTTCGAGGTATTGGCTCTCCAGATTGAGCACCGCCTCAATCCGGCCTGATGCAGTTCGAGCCCCGAACTGCGAAATCCCAACGTAGGCTCTTCTCCGTGCCTTCGCGGCTTTGTGTGAAGCGTTGCTGGATCTTCCGATGTCGGCGTACCGTTCACTCGTACCGCAGCGCGACCATGGGGTCAACGCTCATGGCGCGGCGTGCCGGGACGAGACATGCGGCGATCGCAACCACGAACAGCAGAATCGCGACCGCGATGAACGTCAAGGGATCTAATGGACGCACGCCGTAGAGAAGGCTGGCGAGGTAACGCGTCACCCCGAATGCCGCGGCGATACCGAACCCTGCCCCCGCCAGCACCAGGAAGATCCCCTGCCCCACGACGAGGCGCAGCACCTCGCGTTGACGCGCGCCCAGCGCCATGCGGACACCGATTTCTCGCGTCCGGCGCGCCACATCGTAGGAAAGCAGCCCGTAGAGACCGATGCAGGCCAGCACGAGCGCGATCACGCCAAAGAAGCTCGCGAGGCGCGCCACGATCCTTTCCTGCGACAGCAATTGCTCGATTCGCTCCGATTGCGTCGCGACGTCGAAGATCGGCAGATTGGCGTCCGCGCGATTAACGATATCGCGGACGAGGGGAACCAGGGCAGTGGGCGCGGTTGCCGTGCGCAACTCGAAATGCGCGCCGCCGCCGGTAAGCGGGCGATACATGGCCGGGTGAATTTCGCGGCGCAGGTCACTGTATTTCGTGCTTCCCGCCACGCCGATGATTTGATAGCCGGCGGATTTCGGCGCCGTGCGCGGCTCATCGCCCTCGGAATCGTCCAGATGCCGGCCCAGCGGGTTCTGTCTGCCGAAGTACTGTCTCGCGAAGGCATCATTGACGATCACCGGAATCGGCGCGCCTGCTCCGGGAGGCGTTTGGGGAACGGCGCCGGGCGTGCCCGGGGAGGCGGGCTTTCGGGACGCTTCCTCGACGGCTTTTTGCGACGCATCCGTCGCCGACGCGGCGCTGAAATCGGAAGAATTGAACGCGCGCCCGGCAAGAAGGCGAACGTGCATGGTGGAGAAGAATCCGGGCCCCACGGCGAGCGTGTCCGTCTCCACGCTGGATTTCTCCGGCTGTCCGGGTAAATGAACGTCGGTGGTCCACAAGGAACCGCTCAGAAGCGGATCGGACGCGTAGGTGGCCGAGAGAACACCGGGAATGGCGGCGAAGCGGTCCTGCAGGTCGCGGTACAGGCTCTGGATTTCCGCCTCCTTGTAGCCCGAAAGCGTCGGATCAATTCCGAAGATCAAAACGTTCTGCGTGTCGAAGCCCGGGTTGATGTCGCGCAAATTTTGGAGCGTGCGCACCAGCAATCCCGCTCCAATCAGCACCAGGATCGAGAGTGCGACCTGCGCGATCACCAGCGCGCCGCCGATGAGGGAGAGCATGAGGCTTTCGGTCAGCAACTGCCGCACCATCCGGCGGCGGCCCGCACCCAATGCCAGCCGCACAGCGATTTCCTTCTGGCGCGCGGCCGACCGCGCCAGCATCAGTCCGGCAACGTTGGCGCACGCAATCAGCAGGACGAATCCAACCGCAGCCATCAAGACATAGAGCAGAGTGGAAAACCTGCCGCGCTGGCCGGTGAGCCCTTCCGGCGCCGGCGTGAGCACAATGGCCGGATCATCCGCTTCTGTTGAAAGGGGCTTCGCGCCGTGAAGCACCTGGTTGCGGAAAATCGACGTGGCGGCGGCCTGCGCCTGGCCGATCGAAACTCCGTCCTTCAGCCGCCCCAGGATGACGAGCCACCAACTCTGGGAATCGGCCATGATCTCCGGCCCTCTTAACCACCGCACGTTGAGCGCCGACGCTGACCACAAGGCGAGAAAGAAATCCTGCGTCTTGCCGGGCGCGAGGTTCGTGAAATGCGGGTCGGTGACGCCAACGATAGTGAACTCAGCGCCGTTCAAGCGAATCGTGCGGCCGAGGACCGAGCGATCGCCGCCGAACGCTTTTTGCCAGTAGGCATGGCTCAGGACCACCGCAGGCGCAGCCGACGGCGAATCGTCAGCCGGGCCGAGTGCCCGCCCAAGAATCGTATTCACACCAAGCGTCGAGAAGAAGCCGCCGGAGACGATTTCTCCTCGCGCCATGCTCGGTGCGCCATTGCCGCTCAGAACCACCTGCATCGGACCCGCGATGGCGGTGAGGCCGGAAAAAACGCTCGCCTGCTTTCGCATGGCGTCGAAGAGCGGAACCGAGAACGAGCAGCCGGAACCTGCTCCGCTGCGGCCACAGTCGCCAAAGCTGCTGTAGCCATGATATTTCGGGTCGTTGCGCGCCTTCCACTTGAAGACCGCCACCCGCTCCGGGTGGCGCACCGGGAGCGAGCGCAGCATAACGGCGTCAATCAGGGTGAAAATAGCGGTGTTCGCCCCGATGCCGAGTGCGAGCGTCAGAATGGCGATCGCTGTAAACCCCGGAGATTTTCCCAGCATTCGAAGACTGTAGCGGGCGTCCTGCCACAACCTTTCCATCCCAGCACCTACCTATCCCAACCCGGCTAGACTAGCCAAACGAGAAGTCGAGATCAAGAATCGATAGCCATGTCAGCCGGTATTTCCTTTTTGGCTCCCGGCAGCCAAGAGTATAAGCCCCATCCGCCCGTTTGCAACTGCAGTTTCGCACTCCAAGTGCGACCATGCCGTCTGGCAGCCACGTGTGCGCCTTCGGGATGGAGTCAACCAGCCGTTTGACCCGTTTCCCATTCGATTCTTCGAACACCTCGCCATCCCTCCTTGCTCGTTTCCCCAGCCTTCTTCTGCTGGTTGCGGACTCTATCGGACGCCGGTGTGCGTTTCCCCATCCTTCGAGAAGGCGGCGTTCTTTGGCCGGGGCCTTATTCGGACTCGCGGCAAGGATATGCTTTAGAATGGACTCGCGGCACCAATATGCTTTAGGGCCTCACTCTCCTGCGATTTTCTTCCCTTGGAAACAAAGGACTTCTGCCCTCCGACGCGGCAAGGATATGGTTTATTCCGGCAAGGTTATACTCAAAGTTACACGTGGCTCTCCTTGAGCTTTGGGGTGCCGGGCTCGCGCAGTGTGCCGTTTATCACCGGAAGTCACACCGGCAGCCGCAGAACAAGAAGATCGAGTGGAGGAGAGATAGTGTGTGTGAGTGAGGACCAGGACACACGCGCATTTCCCTCCCCCCACCAATAACCACCACCACACCACCACCACCACCCCCACGCCGCCGGGAGGTCCCCGCATCCGATGGCCGGACGCGAAAGGTGTAGGGCCCGGGAAACGGGAGCCGGTGTGGCCACCTTCACGTGCGATGCAGGCGCCCTGTCCTGACCCCACCGGGTGCACATCCTGTTCGTGGGTGTCGCGGGTTTGGGATTCGGCTTGGGAAGTGGGCTCTCGTGTGGTCGGCTTGGCCGGAGTTGGGTCAGGTCAATTCCGGGCGTCCATGCATGAGCCGGGTGGTCTGTGCGGATATCGACCTAATTCGACTGCGCCAGCCGACCGCCAAGATGGCCGTTAGTGCCGGTCCCGGCCACTGTAGTGACCGGTCCCCTCGTCTCAGTGCATGACGCGTGCGTGTGTCCTGGCGGCTTGTCAAAACCAACCTCTGCTTCGACTGGGCACCCGCGGTACAGTTGCCGCTCCAGCGAGGGGACGTAAGCGGTCCACTCCTCACCCGCGGGCGTCTGGTCGATCAACCGCCATGCTTGCTCCAGCCGCGCGTCCAGCAAGTCGATGATTGAGAGAACCAGGGCCTCCGGGAACATCGGTGCTCGCAGGGCGCCCTTCCCGATTTCCCCGTGATGACTGACGATCAGGTGTTGGAGGATGCTCTTTATCTCCACCGGAAAGTCAGGCATTGCTGAGAGGTGTCGCTCCAGGATTTCCAAGCCCAGCGCCACGTGACCCACCAACTGCCCCCGCGTGGTGTACCCCAGGCGGCGCGATGTTCCCAATTCCTCGACCTTTCCGATATCATGAAGGACGGCGCCGGCGATCAGCCAATCACGGTTGAGTCGCGGGTACTTCTGAACGAGCACCTCGACGAGCTGGCAGAGCGATAATGAGTGATCGAGAAGGCCGGCTCGGTAGGCGTGGTGCACGCGCATCGCGGCTGGCGCAACCTTGAGCGCCGGTACGATGTCGGAGTCATCGAGAAGTGATTGCAAGAGCGAGCGCACGCTCTCATTCACAACGGACTTAACAAACCCTCGCAACTCGGCGAACATATCCTCCGGGTCGCGGGCCGAAGCGGGGTAGAAGTCGGCTTCCTGAAACTCTTTCTCCTCGCATCGCCGGATCCGTTGCACGATTAGCTGCGGGCGGTCGTTGTAGAGTTCGATCGTGCCGCGCACCTTCACGATATCGTCGCGCTCGAACAGAGCAGACGTCTCTTGGGGAGAATCCCAGATTTTGGCGGTCACCTCACCCGTGCGATCGGCCAGCACAAGATGCAGGTAGACTCCGCCGTTTCGCTTCGGTTTCAGTTCCTTTTCCCTGACCATCGCCAGAAAGGTGACGATACCATCCTGCGGTAGGCTAGCGATGAAGAAGTCCTTCTCGGCCATACCTGACCTCACTTTAGCAATTTCAGAACAGCGTCAACTGGTTCGACCTGTCCGTAGCAACACCGGGTCGACGCGACACCTTCCGCCGCTGCACGCTTTCGAGCGAAGCGCCGAAAATCAGCAACTGCGTCACAACTTCGGGAACGGGTGTAGCCGGAATGATCGCTTCCGGCCCGACGACGACTTCTGGCTCCGTGTCCGTCACCGAAGCGTCGACGGTGCGCCCTCCAAGTACTTCCGCCTGTTGCTTTTGCAGCTGGTTCCACACTGCATCGGCTGATTCGCCGATCCCTTTCTCGGTGACTAACTCCCGAGCCATCGCCATCAGGATATCGTCGCCCTCGCCAATCGCCTGAAGGCCCTCGTTCGCGAACTTTCCTTCCATCGCCAAGGAGACCAGGAGCTTCTTTCCCATCAGACGCAGGCAAGCCTCCTGCATCGTGCCGGTGTAGTAGAAGAATTTAACGTTGACGTTGTGGCGCTGCCCGATCCGCCAAGAGCGTCGGCTGGCCTGCCGCAAAGTGTAGATCGAATAGCCCGTCTCGGCAAAAAAGATATCGGGAAAAGACAAGAGATCTAGCCCGGTCTGGGTGAGGCGCGGATGCCCGATCACCACCTCGACCCCAGCACGCAACTGGCGTTCATACCAGGCTTCGCGTTCTTCCGGCGCAACCTGGGTTGTCAGCACAGCTACCCTGATCCCATCCTTTGCCAGGATATTCTCCAGGCGTCGCGTGACGTCCCGTTTCTGTGTGTAGACCGCGTAGACCTGTACTTTCCGTCCACGGTTCAGCGAAGCCCTGATTTCCTCCAACATCCGTCGTTCTTTGGCGTAGACGAAGTTTTCGTCCAGGTCCCGTGTCGCCGCAATCAGGAACGATTCACGCCGCCCGGTATCGGGGTTGAACTCGCGTCCCAGCAAGTCTCCGAATCCATAGGGTCGATCAGGATAGGCCAGCAGCGCATTCAATGCCACGCTGATCACCGACTGATTGCCTCGATGCTCGCGCAAGGCAGCCTTGATGTCCTCTTCCAACTTCTCGTACGCTACCGTCAGTGTCTGGTCCATCTCGACGCCGACAACCTCCTCCTGGTAAGGCGGAAGCGCGTCGGAAATGTCCTCAAGCGACACGAAAGCGCCGAGATTCATCAGGTGACGCCCGAATAGCGCCGGCGAAGCCCCCGGCCGGTGCCGGACCCGGGTAGTAACCCGTGCATCGGAGCAAGCGCCCGGGTGCATGAACTGCACGAAGCAGAGTGCGTTATCCGGCTGCCTGGCCGTGCTCTTATGAGCCATTCCCGGCTCCCGCACTACGAGCTCTTCGCCCTTCCGCTCTGGCTGTTCCATCTGAGGAAACCCAGAAGATCTCGATGCCGAGCGCCATCAACGGTGCGCGCACCTTTTCCACTTCCTCACGGTGGTTCTTGTTGTCAGGGAACGCGATCGCAGCGCGCGTCTCGCCGCCTGCTACGACCCGCAGGGCCTTGAGGATTGCCTTGGCGACATGGTCGAATACTTGGTTCTTGCTGAACTCCAGACCGTAACGCCGAGTATGGTCCTTCGAACTTCCTGCGCCCTTCGCCTCAACGATAAAGGCGCTCAGCGTTTCGCACGGCCTCGATATCGAAGCCATGCTGGTGGGCAGTGGCTCGCGATTTGAATTGCCACCCTTCCCGCTTCAGGAAACCGATCACCGCGTCGATAACCTCGTCCTCGGTTAGTGTCCGAACCATTTCCTCATTATATCGCCCTAGGCAACGGCGAGCGGTGAAGACGGCTGCCTCTTAGCGGGTGCAGTCTCCCGGCTATCGAATGACCCGGAGGGCAGGTTCGGGTTCGGGGCTGATAGTGGTTAACAGGACGCGGGCTGTGCCAGCAGGTTCGGAACAATCCACTTGGTCGTATAATGCCCTACCCGCAGAAGTGCCCTACCCGATGACAGATTCTTCGACTACACAGGAAATCGCCAAGAAGTGGCAAGAATTGTGCGGGTGCTAACACCGGAAAGGCGCTTGTCATTGATTTGGATGCCCGGACTGTTTCTTAACCGGGCATTCCAGATCCTGTCGGATTCGCCGTGGGTTGTGAGTCCCCGAACAAGCTTGCGGTCGCCAGCGGTGCGGGGGGTGTCGGAACCGTCGAAGGAACGGTGTCAGCGGGTTTGTCGGTGGGCTTTTCAGCCCTCTTCTTCCGCTCCTCAGCCTTCTTCCTCGCCTCTTCTTGAGCTGCCTTGGCAGCCGCTTCCATTTCTGCTTTTGCTGCGGCCAACGTGCTGCCAAGAGCCCGGTGACAATCAACGTAGCCTGCCAGTTCGCGGCCCAATTGAGCGTCGAGTTCTTCCGGCCTCCCCGTGTAGCTCAACGGTGTGGCGAGTGCGGGGTTCTCGTTATCGCCGGATCTGGTAGGCAGAACGTTCACACGCAACGTCGTGTCATTCTCGCGGGCGACAGTGATCATTACCGTGCGGCCTGCCAGCATAGGCATCAATTCAACGAACATGATTCCTCCTTCTCGGTTGTTTTGTTCCAGTGGATTACGTATTTTGGGGGGCGAAGGCAGACCTGAAGACAGCACTTATCACGTTCTCAATCTCAGAACGGGCAGTCTTCAACGTCTTCGGCCTGCCTGGTCGAAGGCGCGGCGGAATCGGGCTGAGTAGGCCCACTTCCGTTTCCATGCCTTGCTCCGCCCACCAACCGCAGTTGCGAAACGACGACCTCCGTCACGGTTCTTTCTTCCTGGTTGCGGTCGGTGTACTTCCGCGTCTGCAACCGGCCCTCGATGAAGAGTTCACGGCCCTTGTCAATGTATTCGCCGCAAATTTCTGCAAGGCGCTGCCAAGCGACGCAGCGAACCCACTGCACACGTTCCTGCTTTCCACCGTCGCCATTCTTGTAAGTCTCGTTGATGGCCACGGAGAAATTGGCCACAGGCTTCCCACCGGACGTGAATTTGACCTCCGGCTTCTGACCCGCTCGGCCCAAAAAGATGACTTTGTTGACTCCATTCTGTGACATTTGGCTGCACTCCCTTTCCTTTCGAAATCTCTGGCCGTCGTGACGGACTGCATCTCCACCCGTGAACTGTGGCAGACGGTCGCTTGTCGAAATGAGGAGGTCTCTCAAGTGTGGCAAGAGAATGCCCGCGGCTCCAAACAGTCTCCTTGTGGATTCGGTCCAAAATTCAATTCGGGTGCATAGGCGCCGGCAAATGGAGAGGGGAGTTTTCAAGCCTTTACCGGTGGGGCTTGTCTCGCCAACAACAGCCTCGCGCCGGCACGGGAACCGAAGTCGCGGCGCAAAGAGGAGGGCCCGGCCCGCCGTGTTCAACGGCCCGCCACTAATGCGAATGAGACATGGCGGAATCCGGGAAGTTTCAGTTGGCTCCGACAATCAGCGGCCTGACTGGGCGCTCCGAACGAGGAAGCAGTCTCATGAGGCTGTATATAGACTGGACATGCCGGCTAGACACGAACCGATCCAGGCCGCCAGGGGAGGCGGCAGCGGACTTCCAGCGTGCAATAGCGTGCAATGGGCGGCGGCAAGTATGGTATTCTTGGCATGTGTGGCAATCTGGAATCTGTATCTTACGGAGAACTAAAGGGCCGGCAGGGTTCGAATCCCACCCTCTCCGCCAGCCTATCCTTGCTGATTTCAGCGTGTTGCGACGCTCCATCTCTTCGTGTACCTCTGCACGAATTTCGAGTTTCGAATTTCGATTCTCGATGCTATCCTGAAGAGTAGGGCCTGCGGTCCAAATCGCTTCATGGTTCGAGCCCCAGTCGATTATCCACAGCTCGGAGGTCATCATGTCACAAAACCTGGTTCAGAAGATTCTAGAAGAACATCTGGTGGAAGGGCACCTCAAGGCCGGTGAGGAGGTCGGGATTCGCATCGATCAGACTCTCACGCAGGACGCCACCGGCACCATGGCTTACCTCCAATTCGAGGCGATGGGAATTCCGAGTGTGAAGACGCAGCTTTCCGTGAGCTACGTCGATCACAACATGCTCCAGACCGGCTTTGAGAACGCCGACGACCACCGATTTCTGCAGACGGTGGCCGCCAAGCACGGCGTCTACTTCTCGCGGCCCGGCAACGGCATCTGCCACCAGGTCCACCTGGAGCGCTTCTCGCGGCCCGGAGTAACGCTGGTGGGATCGGACTCGCACACGCCCACCAGCGGCGGCATGGGCGCGCTGGCCATCGGCGCCGGCGGCCTGGATGTGGCGGTGGCGATGGGGGGCGGCGCCTTCTATCTCACCATGCCGAAAATCGTCGGCGTTGAACTGCGGGGCAAGCTCCAGCCCTGGGTGACGGGCAAGGATATTATCCTGGAAATGCTGCGACGGCTCACCGTGAAGGGCGGCGTGGGCCGCATATTTCAGTATTATGGCGACGGCGTCGCGCAATTGAAGGTTCCGGAGCGCGGCACCATCACCAACATGGGGGCGGAGCTGGGTGCCACGACGTCGATCTTCCCCAGCGACGAGCGCACGCGTGAATACCTGCGCGCGCAAGGCAGGGAAGAGGCGTGGAAGCCGGCGGCTCCCGATCCGGATGCCACTTACGACGAGCACATCGTGATCGATCTCGACCGGCTCGAGCCCCTCATCGCCCAGCCGCAGAGCCCCGACAACGTGGTTCCCGTGCATCAGGTGAAAGGCCTCAAGGTGCAACAGGTGGCCGTGGGAAGCTGCACCAATTCGTCGTTCCACGACCTCATGACCGTGGCGGCGATTCTGCGCGGGCGCATCGTGAACCCGGAAGTGAGCATGGTGGTGACGCCGGGCTCGCGCCAGGTGTTCGAGATGGTGAGCCGAGCCGGTGGGTTAACGGATATGATCGGCGCCGGCGCGCGCATTCTGGAATCGGCGTGCGGGCCTTGCATCGGCATGGGCCAGGCGCCGGGCACCAACGCGGTTTCGGTGCGCAGCTTCAATCGCAATTTCCCCGGCCGCAGCGGCACGCCCAACGACAAGGTCTATCTCGGCAGCCCGGAGACGGCAGCCGCGTGCGCCGTTTTCGGCGTGATTACCGATCCGCGCGAGCTAGGCGACTACCCCGAAATCGCGTGGCCGGAAAAGTTCCTGGTGGACGATCGAATGATCGTGCCCCCGTCGCTGAGTCCCGACACGGTCGAGATTCTTCGCGGCCCTAACATCAAGCCGCTGCCCATTGCTACGCCGCTGGGCGATCGCGTAGAAGGCAAGGTCCTGATCAAGGTGGGCGACAATATCTCCACCGACGAGATCATGCCTGCCGGCGCCAAGATCCTGCCGCTGCGCTCGAACATTCCGGCGATTTCCGAGTACGTGTTCAGCCGCGTTGATCCCACGTTCCCCAAGCGTGCCAAGGAGGCGGGCGGCGGCTTCATCGTGGGCGGCAGCAACTACGGCCAGGGGTCCAGCCGCGAGCACGCGGCGCTGGCGCCGATGTACCTGGGCGTGAAAGGCGTCATCGCCAAGTCGTTCGCGCGCATTCACTGGTCCAACCTGATTAACTTCGGCATCCTGCCCCTGGTTTTTGAGGACGAGAGTGACTACGATCGGGTGAACGCGGACGATCAACTCGAGATGGTGGGGGTCCGGCAAGCGCTGGCGGCAGGCAATTTCTTCAAGGTGAAAAACGTCACGCAAGGTTACGAGTTTCCGGTGAAGTACAACTTGAGCGAGCGCCAACGCCACATCATGCTCGCAGGTGGTCTGCTCAACTTTGTACGACAGCAGTGAAGAAGCAGTGACGCGTGACAAGTCTTTGCGCGTCAACTTGTCACCTGCCACTCGTCACTTTGGGAGGTTTGATGACGTCTTACAATGGTGTTCCCGTTCCGGCTGATGGTGCGACCATCGGTTTTGCCGACGGCAAGTTCGTGGTGCCGGATAATCCCATCATCCCTTACATCGAAGGCGACGGAACGGGCCGCGACATCTGGAAGGCTTCGCGGCGCGTTTTTGACGCCGCGGTGGAACGTGCCTTTGGCGGCAGGCGTCGCGTCGTTTGGTATGAGGTGTTTGCGGGTGAGAAGGCTTTTCGGCAGTTCGGAGAGTGGCTGCCGCAGGGGACGCTCGACGCTATCCGGGAGTTTCGCATCGCCATTAAAGGGCCGCTGACCACCCCCGTTGGCGGCGGCATCCGCAGCTTGAACGTTGCCCTGCGCCAGTTGCTCAATCTCTACGCGTGCTGGCGGCCGGTGAAGTACATCCCCGGCGTGCCGTCGCCCGTCCGGCATCCGGAGCGGATGAACATCATCATTTTCCGCGAGAACACCGAGGATGTTTACGCCGGCATCGAATGGCGCGAAGGCACGCCACAGTCCGCGCGGGTGATCGAGTTCGTCAACGCGATGCTGCGGGAGGACAAAATCAAGAAGCAGGTCCGCCTTGACTCGGGCATCGGCATCAAGCCCATCTCGGTGAAGGCTACCAGCCAGCTCGTGCGGCGCGCCATTCGCTACGCTCTCGATCACGGTCACAAGCGGGTGAGCCTGATTCACAAGGGCAACATCATGAAGTTCACCGAGGGCGCCTTTCGCGACTGGGGCTACCGGGTGGCCACGAGTGAGTTTCGCGAGCACGTGGTAACCGAGCGCGAGAGCTGGATTCTCGACGCCAAGGACCGGGATCCCCGTCTCGCCGCGGAGGCGGTCGCCGCGCAGATCGAACCGGGCATTGAGATGGCGTCAGCCGAATTCCAGCGGCAAGTGGCGGCGGAAGTGAAGGCGTGCCTGGATGCGATTTATTCCACGCACGGCAACGGGCAGTGGAAAAACAAGGTGCTGATCAACGATCGCATTGCCGACTCGATGTTGCAGCAGATTTTGACTCGGGCCGACGAATACGAAGTGGTGGCAACGCCGAACCTGAACGGCGACTATCTCTCGGACGCGTGCGCCGCGCAGATCGGCGGCCTGGGACTGGCGCCAGGCGCCAATATCGGCGACGAGCACGGCGTCTTTGAGGCGACCCACGGCACGGCGCCACGGTACGCCGACAAAGATGTGATCAACCCCGCGGCAGTAATCCGCTCCGGCGCGCTGATGTTTGAATTCATCGGCTGGTCGGAGGTCGGCGACATGATTGAGAAGTCGCTCGCCGAGGCCATCTGCCAGCGAAGGGTCACCTACGACCTCGAGCGTCTGATGAGCATGGAAGGCATCGAGAAGGTGCAGAAGTTAGGCACCAGCGCTTTCGCCAGCGCCATGATCGAGAATATGAAAACAGGGTAGACGGCAGACGGGAAAAACCAGGTAGACGGTAGATGGTAGACGGCATATGGGGAAGAGGGGTCAACGGCAGATCGTAGACCGCGTATGGGAAGGACGCATAGATGTCAGGTGATACACGATACACGCGTAGCAGACGGCTTACGGATTATGCTCCCGTATGCGCCCTACCATCTACCGTTCTTCCCCATATTCCGTATACCGCCTACTATCTACCTGGTCCAGGAGGGAAGACATGCGCAAGAAAGTAACGGTGGTCGGTTCGGGAAACGTGGGCGCTACACTAGCCCATCGCCTGGCAGACAAGCAACTCGCGGACGTGGTCATGATCGATATCATCGAGGGCGTGCCGCAGGGCAAGGCGCTTGACCTGCTGGAGGCCGGCCCGGTGGAGGGTTATGACGTCAAGGTACGCGGCACCAACGACTACGCGGATACGGCGAACTCCGACCTGGTGGTGATCACGGCAGGCTTCCCGCGCAAGCCGGGCATGAGCCGCGACGACCTGCTGAAGGCCAACTACGACGTGGTGAAGGGGACGGTGGAACAGGTGGTGAAGCATTCGCCGGACTGCTTTCTGATTGTGGTCACCAACCCCCTCGACGCCATGGCCCAGACGGCCTACAAGGTGAGCGGGTTTTCCAAGAACCGGGTAATCGGCATGGCGGGCGTGCTGGATACGGCGCGCTATCGGACGTTCATTGCCGACGCGCTCAGCGTTTCCGTGCGGGACGTGCAGGGGTTCGTGCTCGGCGGGCACGGCGATACGATGGTGCCCGTGCCTCGCTATACGACGGTGGCTGGCATTCCGGTGGCCGATTTGATGCCGCGGGACCAACTCGACAAGATCATCACCCGCACTCGCAACGGCGGCGCCGAGATTGTTAACTACTTGAAGACGGGCAGCGCCTACTATGCGCCCTCGGCGGCGGTGGCGGAAATGATCGATGCCATCTTTAACGACCGCAAGAAGATTCTGCCGTGTGCGGCGTACCTCGAAGGCGAGTATGGAATCAGCGGCTTGTTTGTGGGTGTGCCGGTGAAGCTGGGGGCCAAGGGCATCGAGCAGATCATTGAGATCAAACTGACTGCGGAAGAGCAGGCAGCACTCGAGAAATCAGCCGCCTCGGTGAAGGAACTGGTGGGCGTGATCGGCCTGGGCTAGGGGATAAGATTTTGAGCGGGGGGGGGCGAAGGGGGTTTGGGATTCGGGGTTCGCAGAAAACCGCCGCCGGTTGGCCGTCTTCTATCTGCGAACTCCGAATCCCGAATCCCGAACCCCGGCCAGGGTTGGGGCGAGTTCGGAATGCCGAGTTCACTGACATCGTAAGATGAGGCAAGTGATGTCGTCGTGCTGTCGGGTGGCGCCGACAAAAGTGTCCACAGAATCCATCAAGCGATTCAGGGTGGCGGCGGCGCTTTCGCCCGGCACGGCGGCCGCCAGCAGGCCCAGCATGCGGTCTTCGCCGTATTCGTCCCCTGCCGAGTTCTCCGCCTCCACGACTCCGTCGGTGAAGATGGTCAGCAGATCGCCCGGCTTCAAGACGCAGCCACCGGACTCGTACGAAGCGGCGGCCCTGATGCCGAGCGGCAGCCCGCCTGCCTCCAGGCGCTCGACTGCGCCGGAGGCTCGCCGCAGCACCGGGGGATTATGGCCGGCGCTGATATAAGTGAGAGCGTGAGTATCCAGGTCCAGCTCGGCAAGGAAAGCGGTAGTGAAACGTGCGCCGCCCAGGCTGTGGGCGCAGGCGTATCGGTTCAGCGCCAGGACGAGGTCGAGCAGGGTGGTGGGCGCGGCGGCCAGCGTCTGCAAGCTGGCCTGGAAGGTAGCCATGAGCAGAGCCGCCGGGACGCTTTTGCCCGCCACGTCGGCCACCACCAACAGCAATCGCCGGGACGCCAGCGAACCGGGGTCGTCGGAACGAAGGAAGGCGTCGTAGTAATCGCCCGCCACCGTATTCTGGGGTCGCGTGCGAAAGGCGATGTCGAGTCCGGGAATCGTCGGCGGCTTTTCCGGCACCAGCCAATGCTGGATTTCGCGCGCGATCTCCAGGTCGCGCTTCATCGTCACGCGATCACCGAGCTCCAGAGCCAGCAGAAACAGGAGCGACGCGATCGCCATGACGATGTAAAGACCCCCCGGGCCAAAGATGGCCAGCACGATGAACACGCAGGCAATCAGCAGGAAGACGCGTCGCGCCGGCGAGAGCTTCCACAACATGGCCCAGAAGAGTGCCTGGCCAATCTTGAGAGCCCGCATGGCTCCGCGCGAGCTCTCGAGTTTTTCCCAATCGACGTCGTTCGAGTAGAATTTGTAGCTCGCCTGCGCTTCCGCCCTGAAGTCCGCCCAGAGTTCCTGGAGCCGCTGGCCGTCAGAGACGCGCTGCCAGAAAGTCCGGACCCGGCTGATGGCGGCGGTTAGTTCTTCGCCCAGGGCCTCTCCGAAGTTGCCGAGGCGCTGGACCCAGTCTGGACTCTGTGTGGATGACATCGCGACTGATTATCTCCGAGACCGTGACGAGTGACAAGTGGCGAGTGGCGAGCAGGACGTTCATTAAGTTGCCCTTCGTTTCCTTTTTCGCTCGAGACTCGCCACTTGTCATCCGCCACGGATCGTGGGCTTACTCGGACTCCACCAGCCGGCGATAGACGTACCGCACTTCTTGCTGGGTCTCGCGCAAACGCTGCGCCAGGGATTCGCCCGCAACGGTGAGTCTCCATCGGCCGGCAAGATCCTCAACCGCTTCAGCGTGGCCAACATGTTCGGGCAGACCGTCGGCCGCTCTCCCAGTGGCCAGCCGGATGGCGTGATCGACTGAGCGCAGGAAGGCCGCGCCATCAGCGAGCGTGCGTGCATCGGCGGCGTCAATCAAATCCATGCCTCGAAGGGCCGCGACCTGCTCCGGTGAATTGGCGCCCGCAGGAAGTTCCACGCGATGACGCAGGCGAAGGTAGGAGACCGCAAAGTCCACGTCGTAGTATCCGCCCGGCGCCGTCTTGGTGTTCGACGGCGGGACCAGGACTTCTCTTTCCAGTCTACGCCGCATCTGGTGGAGTTCAGTCTCAAGTTGCGGATAACCAGCGAAACGGTCGAATACGCCGAGAAGCAGCCGCTGGACTGCCCGTGCGCCCAGCTCGCGGTCGCCGGCGACGGGACAAGCCTTCAAGTAAGTCAGGGCCTCCCAAACATGTGCATCCCTGGCGACATAGCCTGAGAGTGCATCTTCCGTCACCACCAGATCTCCTTCTTGGCCGCGCGGGCGCAAGCGGGTGTCCACGGCGAAAACGGTACCGTCACTCGTGTAGCTGGATAATATCTCGATGGTTCTCTCTGCGAAATGAGTCCAGCGAGCAATGTCGTCACGTAATGCTCCGGCGGGAGCTACGAAGACCAAGTCCGCGTCCGAACCCAAGTCAAACTCTTGCAAGCCGAGTCGTCCCAGCCCGAGCACGGCCAGCGGCATCTCCGTCTTCGTGCCCCCCGGCGGGCTGGCCGCGACGCGCAGGGCTGTGGCTACCGCCTGCGAAGCCAGCGCGGACCAACGCGCCAGCGAGGCGAAGACCGAATCGAAGCCGGTTACATCGCGTGCCCCCAGAGCCATCACGCCCGCCCTGTACTGTTTCCTGAGCAAAGCCATCTGTTGGCGGAGGTCCAGGTTGCCTTCCGTTGCCCATGGGAACGGCTCCGGGGGCGAGAGCCGCAACGCGCGATCGAGAGGGATCTCCATTTGGTCCGCTGGCGCCGACTCGGCTTCCGCTGTGACGCTCACGGGATCGAGGAACGCGGGGCCCATCGAGTCGAGAGCCAGCAAGTCTTCAGGATGACGTATGAGCAATTCAGCCAAGTAGTCGCTCGTCGCCATGACTTCCAGTGCGCACCTCAATTGCTGCGGCTGGTGTCGAGCCAGAGCGAATCGTTCCGCCGTGCCCAGCAAGGCTGCAAACAATCGGGCGACGGCCGGCCGGGCGCGCTCCGAAAGGGAGGCGTCCCTCACCACGGCCGCTAGGTCCGGGGCTTGCACCTCGAGAAAGCTCAGCGTCGCTGCATAGGAATGGGAGCCCTGGTCCCCAGGCAGGGCGGGCGGCGGCTGGAGCCCAAAAGTGGCGCGGGAAACGGCCCCGGCGCGCGGGTGGATGACGCGCTGGTAGATTTCGTCCACGCGGTCGAAGGTTTTTTGCAATCGGTCGAGCAAAGCCGGGCCGGGGCGGGAGCCGCGGCCGGTACCATCCGGTCCGACGCGACGCGCCAGGCGGTCGAGCGCCCCCGCGTCGGCTGGAAGCCGATGCGTCTGCTGGCCGCGGTCGAGTTGAACGCAGTGCTCGATCTGGCGGAGAAACTCGTAACTCGTGGTCAGGTCGGCAAACTCTCGGTCCCCCAGTTGACCCTTGTCGTTCAGCTTGCGCAACGCATGCAGCGTGCCGCCAGAACGGACCCAGCGATCATCACGGCCATAGAGCCGCTGCAGGCACTGGGTGAGAAACTCGATGTCGCGGATGCCGCCCCGGTGGCGCTTGACATCAATGGCGGCACCGCGGCTCTCGCGCAGTCTCGGAGAAATCTTTTCGCGAGCCCACAGGACGCTCTCGACGGCGGCAAAATCCGTCGCTGCGCCGTAGACATATGGCTCGACGCCGCGCAAGAAGTCGCGCGTGAGTCGGACGTCGCCGGCCGAATGGCGCGCTTTGATCAACATCTGCAGTTCCCAGTCGCGGGCGCGGTGCTTGTAGTATTCGAGCGCCGACTTCAGCGAAATCGCGAGGTCCCCCTGCTCGCCTTCGGGCCGCAAGCGCAGATCGACCCGGAACACCTGCCCGTGGGGTGTGGTCTGGGTCACGGTTCGCGTTACGGCGTGAGCCAGACGCACAAAGTACTCTTTGTTGGCAATGATCGAACTGCGCTCCGCGCCCCCGGAGGTCTCACCGTCGCGGAAGTAAAGAAAGAGCAGGTCGATATCCGAGCTATAGTTCAGCTCATTGCCGCCCAGCTTGCCCAGCGAAACGATGCTGAAGCCGCTGCGCGCGATCCTTCCCTGCGGGTCACGGAACTGCGGCCTGCCGTAGCGTTTGCTCAATTCCTGGTCGCTGAAGCTTAGTGCATTAGCGAGGATCACGTCGGCCAGGGACGAGAGTTCGAGCGTCGTCTCCCCCAGCGTGGAGAGGCCGAGCACATCCTTCAGCGCGATGCGCAGATAGTTCCGCCGCTTGAACCGCGCCAACTGCGACGAAAGCCAGGGATCGGGATTGGTAGTCGTGAAGCGGGCGAAGTCCTGCAGCAGATCTTCCTGCGACTTGAGCTTGGTAAAGTTGCGATCGCGCGCGAACTGCACCGCCAGCGCAGGCTCTGCCAGAAGCGTTTCCGCCAGAAAGGTGCTGTACCCGAAGACCGCCACCAGATACGTGAGCGCGGTGGGTGTACGCGCGATGGCGCCCAGCACCTCCGGCGGGCACCCTTGGACGTAGCGGTCCAACAGGTTCAACGCTCCGTCCGGATCGGGCGACGGCATGAGTAGCGAAGCCAGCGGCCCCATCACCGAGGAGGCCAGCTTCTGCGTCAGGCGCTCGATATTGCTTTTCGCCTTGGCCGCGTCCCGGAAAGGCACTCGGGAAAACTCAGGTTGCATCTTTTGGATTATACAAGGAGTCGTCGGTGGTCAGTAGCTCGTTGTCTTGTGGGCGTTACGGCTGGTACGCGGAATCGTGATCGGGGTGGAGCGAGATAAAGAGTATTGATGTCCGTCTCCTCCGGTCGCGTCTCCGACGCCCAAGCAAGTCCTCGTTCAATGCGGGAACGGTGGGGCGCCTCGATGGTCCACAGTTGGCTCTCGGGAACCATCCTGACAGCCGTGAGCACGATGCGTCCGTCGTTGAACCGCTCGAGACGTAGCGTCCTGCCGGCATAACGTTACCGAGGGAAATCTGACCGCTCTTCCCTACCACCTTGAGCTCGGCGTCGTCGATCGGTGCGGTCATCGATTGCTTCATGACACCATGCTATCATGCCGTCGTGCGGCGCGCAACCGCGCCGGGCGCCCCAAAGCAGTTCGGCGTGTCAAACCTCACCGTGGTGTTATCCCGCCCGGTACGAGGCGCACCGCGACGTACACCGGGGCGAGCTTCGTGCCCGCCCCGACGTCTCTGCCAAAGTTACTCTTGCCGGCGCCGCGGCCGTCAGGCCGGCTCATTGACACGCGACGACCAGCAAGTAGCAACTTCCTATATGTCGTAATACAACGCGAACTCGTACGGATGGGGTCGAGTGTTGACCGCCTGGACCTCGTTCTTCATCTTGTAGTCGATCCAGGTCTCGATCAACTCTTCGCTGAACACGTCGCCCTTGGTCAGGAAGTCGTGGTCCTTTTCGAGGGCGCGCAAGGACTCCTCCAGCGACCCGGGCATCGAGGGCACAGCCTTCATCTCCTCGGGGCCGAGGTCGTAGATATCCTTGTCGAGCGGCTCGCCCGGATCGAACTTTCCTTCCACGCCGTCCAGTCCGGCCATCATCATACCGGCGAAAGCCAGGTAAGGATTGCACGACGGGTCGGGCGGACGGAACTCCAGGCGCTTGGCCTTGGGGCTAGCCGAGTACATCGGGATGCGGACCGCGGCACTGCGGTTCCGCCGCGAATAAGCGAGATTGACGGGCGCCTCGAAGCCCGGCACCAACCGCTTGTAGGAGTTGGTGGTGGGCGCGATCAAGGCCGCGAGCGCGGGAGCGTGTTTCAGCAGCCCGCCAGCGTACCACAGAGCGATCTGGCTGAGCCCGGCATACTGATCGCCGGCGAAGAGCGGCTTTCCTTCCTTCCACAAGCTCTGGTGCGTGTGCATCCCCGAACCGTTGTCCTGATAGAGGGGTTTAGGCATGAAGGTCACCGTCTTGCCGTACTGATAGGCAGTGTTGCGGATGACGTACTTGTAAAGCATCATACCGTCGGCTGACTTCACCAGCGACCGGAAGCGCTGGTCGATTTCGCACTGGCCGCCGGTGGCTACTTCGTGGTGGTGGCACTCGATGTCCAAGCCCACCTGCTCCATCTTCAGCACCATCTCGCTGCGCAGGTCCTGATAATGATCGGTGGGCGGCACCGGGAAGTAGCCTTCTTTGTAACGGGGGCGGTAGCCGAGGTTATCCTCCTTGCGCCCGGAGTTCCAGCGCCCTTCCTCGGCGTCGATAAAGTAATAGCCGTGCTGCTGCGCCTGGTCGAAGCGGACGTTGTCAAAAATAAAGAACTCCGCCTCCGCGCCGAAATAAGCGGTATCCGCGATTCCCGTGTAGGCTAGATAGTTCTCCGCCTTCTTCGCGACGTCGCGGGGGTCTTTCAGATAGTGCTGCTTGGTCACCGGATCGATGATGTCCCCGATCATCACCAGCGTCGGTGTGTCAAGGAAGGGGTCGATCATGTACCACGAGGGATCGGGCACCAGCAGCATATCGCTCTCGTGAATTGCGGCCCAGCCGCGGATGCTGGAACCGTCCATTCCGAAGCCGTCTTCGAACGATCCTTCGTCGAGCTCGTGAAGGGGATAGGACACGTGATGCCACAACCCCGGCAGATCGGTAAAGCGAATGTCCACCATCTTGACGTTGTTGTTGGTGGCAAACTCAAGTACGGTCTTGGCGTTCATGGGGCCTCCATAAAAATGTCTTCTGCGTGTGATAAGCAGAAGCAGATGTGCTTGGGATAGACTCCGAGCCGGTCAACATATCGTGACGGGGGAAGATTCGTCAAGACCAGTTTCAGAGCCCTATTCGCCACCCGACCCTTTCTACCGCCCTGCTCTTCGGAAAGGCTCAGAACCTGCCGAGCAATTCCGGAGGAAGTTCCAACGCGGAGACACCGAAGCACCGAGAAGAACGGGGAACATCGGGGAAAAGATGGTATCCGCCTGTGGTCTCTTTCCCTCTTCTGCGCCTCCGCCTTGATGGTGGCCTTTTCTGTTCTCAACGCTCACACCTTCTTACGCGGCCCGCGACAGCCGCCGATACTCCTGCTCGGATTCGCCGGGCAGCAGCACCCACAGCGTGTATATCCCTAGTGCCGTGCCGAAAGGCACATGGATCAGGGATATGACCCCCATCACCAGCGCCAGGACGCGCGCCCAGGGGCGACGGTCGAGCAATCCCCATCCGGCAGCAATCCCAGCGACGCCACTCGCGGCCAGCAGCACGCCGATGGTTGCCGCCAACGGCGCGACGAATCCCCGGAAGTTAAAAGGAACGAACCGCATGGCATAACCGCCGAAAGACAGGATCGCGAGGCCCGGAATCAGCCGTAGCGCCGAGATCGCCAGCCACAGGATACCGAGCACCTTCACGTGGCGCTCCAGGCGGGTTTCCACGCGGTACGTCGGCGCTGCGCCCAGCGGCTCGCCACACACATTGCAGAAGGTCTGCCCTAATTGAGTTTGTGTGCCACACTTCCCGCAGTACATTTCACCCTCCTCTCCGTCCCTGTTAAGAAGTACGAGAAACTACAACTTTGAGTTTCACCGGACTCCTCGGGGGCGCTTCGTCTTCGGCGGTCGAACGACCCTGTAGGTACGTTTTCGAGGGCCTATTGTCGCAAGAGCAGCAGCGCCCAGTCGTTGCGGTCGGGCGCCTCGGGCGAAGTCCACAGCGGACCTTCGACCTCAGGCAGCGCGATCTTCTCACCCGTGAGGGCCCCGAACCAAAACGCCGCGTAACGGCCGGGCTCGAGCTTAACCGTCACCTTGCCGGCGGCCGGCAGATAGACGGCGTAGATCTTCCCCGGCTGGGCGAGGCAGTAGTTGCCGTTATCCACCAGTTCATCGTGCGGCTCCGTTTTCCACCACTCAAAGCCGGTGAAGAAATCCACCATGCGTCCATAGCCTATGAACATGGTCATGGTGTCGTCGCCGCGGCCGTTCATCCAGCCGCCGCCGGTATCAGGCCAGATGTTCGTTCCCCGGCGCGCGCTTTCGCCGGCGGTCTGGTACCCGCCCGCCATCACGATGTCCCACGCCGTGCGCCGAAGGGTGTCGGCCGACTCGGAGCCGAGGCCATGCGCCCAAAGCGGGTAGTGATCCTCGTAGCCGTACTCCTCGTTGGTTTGCGGAATGATGCGGCCGGTCTGCTGCTGCTTACGGCGCTCCTCCAGCATGAAAGCGTGCTGGCTGCGCGACCACTCCTGAAAACACGTGAAATCAAACCAATCCGACGTTCGGTCCTGGTGGATATTGTCCACGGGATGGCTGGTGGCCAGATGACGGTACGGATCCCACTGTTTGATCAGCGTTCCCGTCTCGTGCGTCCACGCGTCACTGCGGAAGCTATCAAGGTCGTCGCCCATGTCCCAGGTGATGTTGGAGAAGGCGCCGAAGCGGTCCACCGCGTAGTGAATGAAGCGGTGCTCGTCTTCGCTGCCGGCGGCGGGGTGGACCCGACCGTCGTTCATGTCGAGAACGAGCGACACGGTCATGTCGCGGTCGCGGGCAAACCGCAGGGCGCGATCAAACTTCTGCCAGTACGGCACCTGGAAGCGCGTGTAATCGAATCCGGGACGGTAGATATCGCCGGCGTTTTCCGCCTTCCACGGCGCGATGTAGACGGTGAAGTTGTCCCCCACCATCACCGGCTCGCCATAGAATAGGTTCGTCCTCCCGGCGATCGTCACCCGCAGGCGATTGATCTTCAACCTGTGCAGCCTCTCGATGCTGTAATCGATGACCCGTTCGTCCTTCCATCCCATCAGCCAGTAAGCGGTGGTGCCGTTGAAGAAGTAATGCTCGCCGGTGCCTTCCCAGATGAAGTGCCAGGGGTATTGCGGATCCACTCGAATCGGACCGCGCCGGTGGCCGTCGCGGGCACGAAACGATCCCGTGGTCGCCTTCTCGAAGCTGCCCTGCTTGTACACGACGGAGTAGCGGTACTCACCGGGCGAAGGAGGCATGAACCGGATGCGGTAGACGCTGCCGTCCTCGGCATCGCAGAAGCCCTCCACCTGCCACCTGTGGCTCCCGTCCGCGCGCTCGAACCACCCAGCGAGCGCCGCGCCGGTGAAGGGATTCGATACGTCGGGGGCAGCCACCCGGGCCGTGATCTCGACGAGATCGTAGGCGTCCACCACCTCCGCTGACTGCACGAAAGAGATCTCCCGCGGCGAGGCAGCCACGGCCACGGTTACGGAAAATGCAGCCATCGCGACACATACGGCCGCGATCAGGTTTGAGGCTGTCGGGATGAGAGAAGTGGGTCGAGACATTGGGTCACCATTATGAGAGACGTCCTTGGCTGCGAAACAACAAAGCAGACGGCGAATTGCAAAGGCTGCTTGCCGCCGTCCCAATTCAGCAATCGAAATACTACCATTCAAGCTCCTGTTTTTGGTGACATTCGTGCTTTCTCCTCGCTACCAGCCATCAGCCGTCAGCCATCAGCCATCAGAACGCACGAATCCTCTCGACGTGTCACGCGCCTTCATTTTTGCTTGCTCATTTTTGCTTTTTACTTTTTGATTTCTCTTCTCTTCGCGTCTAAAGCCTCCTTGCCGTGACCCTCAGAGCTTATTAGTCGACGGGGCC
>DATFYM010000205.1:0-8491 GCA_035315065.1 Terriglobia bacterium | reverse complement strand
CGCCAAGCCCACCTTGGCCTTGAGCTTTTTCTTTTTGGCTTCCTTCTCCTCGGGCGTCCTGGCAGCTCTTCCGGCTCGACCGGTTGGATACATTGTCGTACCTCCTGGCTACGCCCTGGCCACGGCGTTCGCAGCCTTCAAAATGTTGGGCAGGGCCCCGCACCGGCAATAGTTGCCGGCGATTGCCGCCCTGATTTGCGCGGACGTCGCGCGCGGGTGCTGGTCCAACAACGCTTGAAGAGACATGATCATCCCCGGAGTGCAAAAACCGCACTGGAGGGCGTCGTGCTCGACGAAGGCCTTCTGCAAGCGCCCCAGCAGTTTCCCCTGCGCCAGGCCTTCGATGGTGATGATCTTCTTCCCTTGGGCATTCACCGCGAGAGTCATGCAAGAGCAGACGGCGCGCCCGTCCAGCAGCACCGTACACGCGCCACACTCGCCATGGTCGCACGTGCGCTTGGTTCCAGTCAGGTTCAGGCGCTCGCGCAGAGCCTCCACCAGGGTAACGCGCGGCTCGAGCCGCAGGACATGTTCCTTGCCGTTCACGTTCAGCCGGACTTCCACTTGGCCAGGCCCCAGCGGCTGGGATTTGGTGGTGGAGGCTTGGGCGCGGGAGGCAGGCTTCACCAACATGCCCACCGCCACAGCGCCGCTGGCCATTCCGGCCGTCTTCAGGAATTTCCTTCTGGAAAGCTTCGGTTTCCCCTTCTTGGTCTTCAGCATAGCAGACTCCGTGGACTTGCTCCCTTGTGATCATTCCGAAATTCTTCTCGCGCCGCAAACAAACCGCTCACCACAGAGGCACAGAGACACGGAGAAAGGTCCTTTTGATTGCGTTGGCAAGGGCCACGGTTGCTTAGTGCGCTTCTTATCCGTGTCTTTTCTCTGTGCCTCTGTGCCTCCGTGGTGAAATCGTTTTTGCCTTGCGGCCGGCATCTGCGCGGCGCCTCATCAAGCCAGGATGTCGCGGACCATCTTGGTGGTTTCAGTGACTTGGTCCGAATACCTTGGGTAGAGGCCGATAATCGTGGCGTCCGTCGGCTTGATGTTCTTGAACGCCCATTCGATGGCCTTGTGCTTCTCTTCCTCCGACCCGCATTTGCGGCCCGCACTCAAGACCTTGTAAACCAGGGCAGGTTTGTTGACCTTGCGCACGGCTTCGACCATCTTGGGAGGATCCGAGGCGATCCAGCCCTCATCTACGGGACGCGTGCCAATTTCCTTTATCCAGTCTTCCGGATGACGAGTGAGGTAGTGCAACCCCGTCATGTAGAAATCGTTGGCCAAATCCTTCTCGCGCAGCGTGTCCAGAATGGCGGGATTGTGGGTGGAGATTCCCGCCAAAGTTCCCATGTCGTGGACCCTGTTGATGTAGGTCTTGAGCAGGTCGATTTTCCCTGCACGGAAAAGGATGTCGGTGGCGCCTCCGTGGAAGGCGATGCCAATGGGCTTGAACTCCATCGCCGCCTGCGCGCACTTGACCGTGCCATCCAGAATCGCTTCCGGGGTTCTCGGCCAGTTCTCATCGTAGTGCCACGAGGCTGCCAGGCAGATAAACTGGATCTTTCCCCCGGCCTCGCGAAGTCTGGGAATCTGCCGCTTCATGGCATAGTTGAAACTCGCCTGCCAGGTGTTGATCCCCTTCTTCTCGCAATCCAGCAGGAGATTCACCACTCGTTCGTCCGTGAACCACTCCAGCATGTGCTGGTCATAGAGATGATTGAAATGGGAGTATCCGTACATGGGATTGCTGCCCACGATGAGCCTCGTGACCCGGTGGGGTCCCAGGCTCACCGTCGGCAGCCGATCGGACGTCTCTACCCGCAGCGCTGGCGGGACCACCAGGCTGGCGGCTACGGTTGTGGCGCTTTTCAGGAAGTCGCGTCGGCTGCTATCGGGTTGAGATGGGTATGCGCTTTGACGCGCTTTGAATGGGGTTGTCTTATCGTCCAAGGTTTCCTCCCGACGCGGCCAGTCCACGGCCATTAAAAGGGGACGCTACTACTTTCCCAGCCGCGTGTCCATCTAAACTAACGTTGTTCTTTGCGAGCGACATCGTGCATGTCACGTGCCCGCCTGAGCCAACGAAACCAACTCTTCAATTCCACGAGCTCGCAGATACTCCTTATCTCGGGCGCGACTTTCCAGCACAATGGCCGGGGTATTTCCACGCGCCACTAGATTCATAAAGGCTCGGCCATAGGTCCAATCCGGAGGCCAGTTCTTTTGCGACAGGCCACGGTCAGGGATCACCAGCGCCAGTCGCCGTTGGGCGGCCGGTGGCGGCTTTCGCCGCAACTCGCGGGCCAGCGCCGAAAACTTGCGTCCCAAGGGTTTCGGCTTATTGTCGAGATCCAGCAACCCCAGCGTATATTCCAGTGAGTCGAAGCCCTTCACCCCGGGATCGATATCGTGGGAACTCCACCAGGTTATGCCCCAGGCCTTGCCGGTGCCAGCGACGCTGGCTACCACTCGCTCCATGAACTCCGGCAGGTAGTCGGCGGGCATCCACTCGGCGCTCGCGCCGGTCTCTTCCACCCAAACCCGCCGTTGGAGATCGGTGTGATAAGCGTACGCCAACTCCACCATGTACTCCGCCAGGCGCAACGAGCCGGCATCGGAGTATTTGTAGCGCTCCAGAGCGCCGGTGAAGAAGACATAACAGTGGACCACCGTGGCCTTGCCTACCGTTGCCAGGTTCTCTCTACTGAAACCGAAGTCTGAGAACCAGTGCACGTCGTCGACTCCGTTGACGTGGAACTTTCCCGGGGCGATCTCTTCGCAGTAATGGAGAAGTTGGGTGGCCCAGGCATCGGCTTGATCAGGAGTGACCGGGTTATTGAGTCCCTGCAACACCCCTAGTTCATTCCCGAGGTCGAAGCCCAGAAAGCGCCGATGCTTGCCCACGGTCTCGGTAATTCTGCGCAACAGCAACTTCTCCGCCTCGATCACCTTCTGGTCCGTGAATATATTCCCGGCGCCGTTGCCATGCCAAGAAGGCACCAGTGGCGCCACCCAGGCGGGCATGAACTCCAGCCCGCTCATCCCCGTTCAAGACGGTCACTTCAACGTCCAACCCGGCTCGGCCCGCCGCTTCCAGCAATAAATACAGGTTGTGCAGAACCGAGTCGCTCACCTGGTTGATTCCTGGCTGGAAGATCGGCCATAAACACTGGATGCGAATGTGGTCCATGCCGAGTTCGCCGACCGCACTCAGATCGTCGACGATCGAGGCCTGATCCCAGTCCTGCCAGCAATACCACCAACGCTTCCGCGGCGTGTAATTCGCTCCGAAGCGCAGCGGCGTTGCGGGATCGTTGGCGGCCGAGGCGCCATTCAGCGGTACCGATCGCATGCCTGCAGCCGCCGCGCCGGCGACGATGGACGATTTGATGAAGTCTCGCCTGGAGATCGAATTCAACGTTTTCATTTGCACCCACATTGATCCCGCAGCCCCAGAGTCATTAGCTTCAGCGGCTGCGCCGCTGGCCATTGCCAAATGTCCCGTGTTACAGCACACGGCGTCCCGCGGTGGAGATTTGACCAAAAAAGCGGACGGGTGTCGGTGATGAGTGTCACAAAGCGGCTGGCCACTTCTGAAGAGCGGGCGGGACGCCCGCGCTCCCAGCGGGAGACTGGGAACCGCAACGTGAAACCTTCCCGAGCTGCGGCATATCAACTAACCTGGGGCGTGATTCTCCGGAATCGACCGCCGCTCCACCTGATTTTCCATGAAAGGATGGAACTCGACACATGCCTTCCACTCGTCTCGCCTTGAGGAACGCCCTGAAGCCGCTGGTTATCGTCGTCGCTGTTGCTTTTGTGCCCTTCACGCGTGTTCCCGCACAATTCCCGGGGCAGCCGCAAAAGCCCAAGGGTCCCTGGATGGATAAAACTCTATCCCCCGATCAGCGCGCTGACCTGGTCATCAGCCAGATGACGCTTGACGAGAAGATCTCGCTGCTACATGGGTTGGGCCGTGCGGCCGGGCCCCCGGAGTCACAACCGCCCACGAGGTCGCTGGGCGGGGCGGGTCATATCCCTGGCATTCCGCGCCTCGGTATTCCGGACCTCCAGATGGCCGACGCCGCCGTTGGCGTCACGCGGGGTTCGGCTTTCGGACGTTATTCAACGGCTCTGCCTTCCGGAGTCTCTGAAGCATCAACTTGGGACTTGAAGGTGGCCCATGAGTATGGAGCGCTGATCGGTCGCGAGCTCCGCAACCAGGGATTCAACATGTCGCTGGGCGGCGGCATCAACCTCACGCGGGAGTCTCGCAACGGCCGCATCTTCGAGTACAAGGGCGAGGACCCCATCCTGGCGGGTAAGCTGGTCGGCGAAGAGATGAAGGCCGAGCAGGAACAGGGCGTCATTGGCGACATCAAGCACTATGCCTTGAACGATCAGGAGAATGGCCGCAACTTCGTGAACATTAAGATCGACAAACGGGCCATGCGAGAAAGCGATTTGCTGGCATTTGAAATCGGCGTCAAGGATTCGGGCGTGGGCGCGGTGATGTGTTCCTACAACCTCCTCAACGGCGACTACGCCTGCGAGAACAGTTACCTTTTGCATGATGTGCTGAAGAAGGATTTCGGTTTCCAGGGCTTCGTGGTGTCGGATTGGGGCGCCACGCATAGCACCGTAAAGGCCGCCATGGCCGGACTCGATATCGAGATGCCGGGAAACAATTTCTTCGCCGATGCCCTCAAGAAGGCGGTGGAAAGCGGTGAGGTTCCCGCCTCGCGTCTCGACGATATGGTCCACCGCGTCCTGCGATCAGAGTTTGCGGTCGGGCTGTTTGACGATGGACCGGGCCGCGAGGTGCCGGATATCTTCAAAGGGTTTGCCGTCGCCCAAAGCGTTGCCGAGCAGGGCAGCGTGCTGTTGAAGAACGCGAATGGGCAACTGCCTCTCAGTGCGTCGAGCCTCAAGTCGATCGCCGTTATCGGATCGCACGCCGACGTTGGCGTGCTATCGGGGGGCGGTTCAGCGCAGGTCAACCCTCCGGGCGGCAACGCGGTGCCGCCGCCACCTCCGCCGGCGGGTGCGCCGCGCTTCTTTAATCGCGGCCCGGTATGGTTTCCCTCCTCGCCGCTGAAGGCCATCCGGGCCAAGGCAACGAACGCCAAAGTAGGGTACAACGAGGGGACCGATCCGGCGGCGGCAGCGGAGCTTGCCAAAGAATCTGAGGTGGCGATCGTATTCGTGAACCAGCCCGCCAGCGAGGGGCGCGACGTGCCGAGCCTCTCGCTGCCCGATAATCAGGACGCTTTGGTGAGCGCGGTTGCCGGCGCCAACCCCCACACGATTGTGGTGCTGGAGACGGGCGGGCCGGTCGCCATGCCGTGGATCGATAGCGTAAGCGCGGTGCTGGAGGTCTGGTATCCGGGGATCAAGGGCGCACAAGCGACGGCAGCCATCCTTTTCGGCGATGTGAACCCCACTGGCAAGCTACCGCTCACCTTCCCGCGATCGGAGGCGGACCTGCCTCGTCCCAAGCTCGCGGAACAGCCTGCTGCTGGCCCCGAGGATATGAAACCGGTTTTCCCGGGCTCGACATTCAAGACTAATACGCGACAATTCGACCTCGACTATAGCGAAGGACTGAAGGTCGGCTACAAGTGGTACGATGCCGAGGGCAAAGAACCGCTCTTTCCGTTTGGACACGGGCTCTCCTACACGAGTTACTCGTACTCGGGTCTAGAAGTGCAGCGAGGGCAGTCGCCGGCGGTGACCTTCACGGTGAAGAACACGGGCGCCCGAGCCGGGGCGGAGATTGCCGAGGTGTATGTCGAGCTGCCCCAAGCCGCGGGGGAGCCGTTCAAACGGTTGGTGGCCTGGGACAAGATCCAACTTGCTCCCGGAGAAGCCAAGGCGGTGACCCTGGGGCTCGATCCGCACTACTTGTCCATCTTCAACGCCGAGAAGAACGAATGGGAACTCGTGGCCGGCGAGTATAAGGTCTTAGTGGGTGGGTCATCGCGAGAGACACCGCTCAGCGGCCAGTTCAGCGAGTAACGGGCGTATTGCGGAGGAATCTCAGAGGCGCGTAAGCTGGCCGCTCGAGTTTGTGGTCGGGGCTAGCCTCCGAGTGGCGGGCGACCCACCCGGAATGAGATAGAACGGTATGCGTAGACAACGAATCGCGCGAGCGGGTCGATGGGCAGCACGTTTTGGGGCCGGTTGATCGCTACCACCGTCGACGGGGGGCTGAATCCACCCAGCGGATAATCTGGTGAGAGCATTGAGGCTATGAGATTCGCTTTTTATTCGCTTGCTATAATGCAATTTATGGTATAATGGCCGTCATTTATGAGTCGCGCGCCGGAACAGTTCGAAGCCCTTGCAGAGCAGGTGCTGGGGAGTATCGAAAACACGACCACCAGGATGATGTACCGCAAGGCCGTCGCGGACTTTCTGGGGTGGTGGCGACGTCGCGACGGCGCTCGGCTGGACCGGTCGTTGGTTCACTCCCATTTGCGCGACCTGCAGCAAGCGGATTACGCCCCTGCCACCATCAACCAGCGCCTCGCCGCGATTCGAAAACTCGTGACAAAGGCCGCGGACCAAGGCCTCGTAAACTCCAGAGAGGCGATGGCGATCGCAAGAATTCAGGGTCCTAGTGCACGTGGAGTTCGCACCGGGAACTCACTGACCGCGGAACAGTCGGAGGACTTGATCAATGCTCCTGACCCCTCTTCGGTGAGGGGCAAGCGTGACAGGGCCCTTCTAGCGCTACTCGTCGGTTGTGCTCTTCGTCGCGGCGAATTAGTCGGTCTGACCATCGAAGACGTTCAGCCTCGCGACCAACGTTGGGTGCTTCTCGATCTCAAAGGCGTGCACGGTCGGCATCGGACGGTCGCCCTTCCTATCTGGGTCAAACAAGCTCTTGATACTTGGTTGCAATCCTCGAGGATCTCGGAGGGCCCCATCTTTCGCGCCGTTGACCGCGACGGTAAGGTATCGGACCGTCCGATTTCGCAGCAAACCGTTTTGCAGATTGTGGTGACGTCCGGGCGAGCCGTTGGTCTGGACGTGAGGCCACGCGACCTTCGGCGGACGTGCGCAAGGCTATGCCGGGCTGAAGGTGGCGATCTTGAGCAGATTCAACTTTTCCTCGGTCATTCCAATATTCAGTCCACTGAGCGCTACCTTGGCGCACGTCGCCATTTGAACGAAGCACCCAACGACCGAGTTCGGATGAAGTGGCACAAGGGCAGGGACCTTGCCAGCTAACGCGAGCAACATGAATCTCGAGACTGTCCTGGGTGCTCTCCAATACACCGCTTCGCCGAACTATCGCTCCGGGGACGCGCTGGGACTAGACCCCAACTACGGCCACATTCTCCGAATGGCGCAACAGGCGTGCGACCTCCAGGGGGTCTACACACTTCGCGGTAGCGTCTACGATCCTTCCCAATCCGATGTTCCGGTCATTTACGTTTGCCGTGCTGATTCGGAACAGAAAGCGCGGGAAATCCACAGGAAAGTCTGGAACCAAAACGTCGTCCCCTTCTTGCTGGTCGTGAGTCCCGGGTGGGTGCGCCTCTACCCCGGCTTCCGCTATGACGATCACGCCGGAGACGACCCAAGGCTTGGCGCACTTCGTGCTATTGATGATTTTGGACAAGTCGCGGCTGCGCTTGCCCCGATTCGGCGTGATGCTGTCGACTCGAGCGCTGTATGGAAAGAATGGGGTAGTCATGTAACGCCCGAGTCGAGGGTTGACTGGAGGCTGCTTAAGAATCTCCGCTCTCTGGATGACTGGCTGTCCGAAAACGGCCTCGAGGACCGTGCCCTCTCCCACTCCATGATTGGGAAGTTCGTATACCTACGCTATCTGCGGCAACGAAATATACTTTCCGACGCTAAACTGAAAGAGTGGGACATTTCCTATGATGAGGCCTTCGGTCAGCACGCGCGACTTAGCACGTTTTCGGAACTAGTGCAGCGCATTGACGAGTGGCTAAATGGCTCAGTATTCCCACTCTCACGTACGAAGATTCAGGAGTTTGGAGCAGAGCGGCTGCGGAGAGTGGCCTCAGTGTTCCAGGGGGGAACCGCCGACGGCCAACTTCCTCTCTTTGACATCTACGATTTTTCCCTGATCCCCATTGAAACCCTGTCAGTCATTTACGAGCAGTTCCTCCACGCCACCCACCACCCGTCAGCAAAATCAGAAGGGGCCGCCCGAGGCGCCTACTACACGCCGGTGCCGGTCGTGAACTTCATGGTGGACCGACTGGACTCTCACAATCCTCTGAGGCCCGGAATGAGGGTGCTGGACCCGGCATGTGGATCAGGTGCTTTTCTCGTCCAGTGTTACAGAAAGCTGATTGAGCGCCGCTTGGCCTTCGGCGCTCGCGAGAATTGACCCACGTCTGCTACTCAGAATTGACCCACCAGCTTTCCGACTAAGTCCACGCTGACCCCTCTTCCTGGCACGGTGATGATAATCACCAATGCCTGACACTCGGAAAAGACCCTG
>DATFYM010000204.1:0-43863 GCA_035315065.1 Terriglobia bacterium | reverse complement strand
TGAAAATAAAGGAACGAGAACCGCAGGGCCGGTAACTGAAAACTGAGAACTGATAACTGAGAACTTTTCAGAAACGAAGCCACCGATTTGATTGATAACAAAGGATCGGGCCCTGCGAGAATCAGGAACGAAGCCACCGTTAGCAGGCAAATGTCAGGCGGCGTTGGGTAAGGGGGCAGTCGCCAGGGAGCAGGATGAAGGAGACCGGCCTCACAATTTCGAATTTCGAGTTTCAAGTTTCGAATTTCGATCTTCGATTTTCGATTAGAATTAGGTTGGAATGTTGGTGACCGAAATCTTCAAGTCCATTCAGGGAGAGTCGACCTTCGCCGGGCGGCCGTGCGTCTTCGTGCGCCTCACGGGGTGCAACCTTCGCTGCCACTGGTGCGATACCGCGTACGCGTTTTACGGGGGCGAGAGGATGTCCATCGACCGGGTCTTCGATCGTGTGCGCGAATTGGGCGCGCCCCTGGTGGAGTTCACGGGGGGCGAGCCCCTGCTTCAAAAGCAGGAAGTGGTCCTGCTCGCCAAGCGGTTGCTGGCGGAGGGATACGAGGTGCTGGTGGAAACCAGCGGCGAGCGCTACGTGGGCGATCTGCCGCGCCCGGTCATCAAGGTGGTGGATGTGAAGTGTCCCGGCAGCGGCGAGGGCGATAAGTTCTGCATGGAGAACTTGCAGGCGCTTGAGCGCAAGGACCAGACGAAGTTCGTGATCCTCGATGAAGCGGACTACCAGTATGCGTGCAGTTTCATCGAGAGCCACCGGCTGAGCGATCGGGTAGAGGAGATCATCTTTTCGCCGGTCTTTGGCCGGCTGCATCCGCGCCAGCTTGCGGAATGGATTCTGCGCGACAGGCTGCGCGTGCGGCTGGGGCTGCAGCTTCACAAGTTCATCTGGGATCCAGAGACGCGCGGCGTGTGAAGAATTGCCGATTGGAAAGAGCCTTCAGCTATCAGCGGTCAGCTTTCAGCACGGAAGTCCGGTTCTTGCTGATAGCTGATGGCTGATGGCTGATAGCTGATTGCTGATTGCTCTTGCAATCGGCATTTTTTCGCCGGCCATGAGAGGTTGAGCTTGAGGAAATGAAGACGCTCGACGAATACCTGGCATTGGCCGCACAGCACCACGGGCACATGTGTCCGGGGCAGGTGCTGGGCGTGCGGATGGCGATGCTGGGGCTGCGGGAGCTCGGCATCGATGATCCCGCCCGGCACCGCAAGCGCCTGATTACTTACGTCGAGATCGACCGGTGCGCCACGGACGCGGTTAGTCTGGTTACCGGCTGCCGGCTGGGAAGCCGGTCGTTGAAGTACTTCGACTATGGTAAGGTAGCGGCCACTTTCTTCGACGTCGAAACCGAGCGCGCGGTGCGCGTGGTGGCGCGCGATGACTCGCGGGAAAGAGCGAAAGCTATGTTCCCGGAACTGGCGCGGCCGGCGAAGCAGCAACTGGAAGCGTACAAGGTGCTTCCTGACTCGGAGTTGTTCATCGTCCGGCCCGTGCGCGTGAATCTGAAGCCCGGGGACCTGCCCGGCGGCCCGCGTTCGTGCGTGGCATGCCAGCAATGCGGCGAGGGCGTCAACAACGGGCGTGAGCGCCGGGTGAAGGACCGCATTCTCTGCCGCAGTTGCGCGGGAGAGAGTTACTATGAAGAAGTGACGAGTGACGAGCGAGTGGCAACGAGGAGTGAGGAATGATGGACCCCGAGCAACCTTTCGAGATGACCACGGCACCGCCTCCACCGATGGTCCGCCTACCGCTACGACCGCCCGTCGCGACCCTGGTCCTGCTGGTGCTTAACGTCCTGTTCTTTATAGCGATGACCCAGGCCGGCGGCTCCACCAATACCGGCGTGCTTCTGGACTTTGGCGCCGCTTCCCGGCCCCTGTTCCGACAGGGCGAGTACTGGCGGCTGGTGATGCCAATGTTCCTGCACATCGGTTTCTCGCATCTCGTGCTCAACAGCCTGGCCCTCTTCTTTCTCGGTCGCCTGGTGGAGCCTGTCTATGGATACGCCCGCTTCGCCCTGCTCTACGTAGTTTCGGGAATGGGCTGCTCTGCGCTTTCCATGGCCGTCGGCCACGGCGTTTCGGCCGGGGCCTCGGGAGCGATCTTCGGCATCGCCGGCGCCTTGCTGGTGACGACCTATTTCCATCACGATTTCGTCCGGCGGCTCTTGCGACGCCCCTTGGGAACCGGCGTGCTGCTCCTGGCCATTCTCGCGGACCTGACGATGGGGTGGCTTGTTCCCGGAATCGACAATTGGGGACACCTGGGCGGCCTCACCACCGGGGTTCTACTGGCGCTGCTGATTCCTCCTCCCGGTCACGACGTTGTGCCGGGCGAACTGGCGGAAGAGCCGTCGCAGGCAATCGTGGCGGTCCCGATTCTGCTGGTCGGGTTCGCCTTCGCCGGGGCCGCCGATCACTATCGGGTGTCCCGCGCGGTAACCCGCCTGCTCGAGCAAGGCGAGCGGCTGCGCGTGGCTCACCAGTACGATCGTGCACGGGCGGTGTTCCAGGAGGCGTCGCGGCGCGCGCCCCGCGACAGCCGTCCCCACGAGGAGTTGGGCTTTCTCGACCTCAATGAACACCACGCGGCGGAGGCTCTGGAAGAGTTCAAGCAGGCCCTCCGCGATGATCCCGAGTCGCCGGTGGCTCAGGTCGGACTCGCCGCTGCCTATAAGGAAAGCGGCGATCTCGCTAAAGCCCAGCAGACCCTCGAAGCGCTGCTGGGGAAGAATCCCCGCGAGCCCGACCAGCAGGAAGAGCTCGGGGAAATCTACCTGGAGCGCAAGCTCTACCCACAGGCGATCGAGCGCTTCCGAGAGGCGCTGAGGTTGCAGCCCAATGCGGCCATCTCCCATAATAACCTGGCTTGGGTTTATGCCACTAGCGAGGACCCGAAGTACCGCGATCCGCGACAAGCCTTGGAGCACGCGCGCCGAGCGGTGGAACTGAGCAATTGGAGAGAGCCGACCTTTGTCGATACGCTGGCGGAAGCGTTCTACGCCAACGGGAACTTCCCGGAAGCGGTAAGGGTGGAGACCCTGGCCCTCGCGCTCGATCCCAAGAACATAGAGTACCGGGACCACATGGAGCGCTACCGCAAGGCGGCGGGCGCTGAGAACCCACCCAGCACACCTCTTCAACGCCCTCTGCCGCGCACGCCGGGCTCGGTGGTAACGTAACGCCTGCGGAGCCGGCGATCCTTCTGGCGGAAGGCAAATGATGAGTGGTGAGTGATGGATACCGGGGACCTATGCCACGGAGAAAGGTGTCCAGAGCGTTGCCCGCGGTTCGTGGTCCAAAGCGGCGCCAAAGGCTACTGCGCCTTGGCCGGAGCCTCGGCAGCAGCGGGCTTGCTGAATCCCGCGTACTTGCGTCGGAACCGCTCCACGCGACCGGCGCTGTCCACGAGTTTCTGCTTGCCGGTGAAGAACGGATGGCAATTCGAGCAGATTTCAATGTGCAACACGTCACTCTTGTAGGTGGACCGCGTCTTGAAAGTATTGCCGCACGCGCAAACCACGGCGACTTCGTGATACTGGGGATGAATATCTGTCTTCATGGAACTCCTTCTTTAATCGGCGACGATTTTCTATTCTACCGGCTTGAACCAAAACTTTCAATGATTACTCGTAGTGGGAGGCGGGCATCCTGGGGCCGGCCTGGGCTTAGGTTGAGGAAGCCTTCACCGAGGGGATGCTATAATCAAGACATGCGCCAGAGAATCGTTCTGATCGAAGACGAAAAGGATATCGTCCAGCTTGTTCAGTACAACTTCCGCAAGGAAGGGTACGAGGTGGAGAGCTTCGGGCGCGGCAAGGACGGGCTCGAGCACCTGCGCCGCAAGCCTGCCGACTTGGTGCTGTTGGACATCATGCTGCCGGATCTGGACGGCTTCGAGGTTTGCAAACGGATGCGGGCCGACGACCGCCTGAGGGTGGTGCCGGTGATTTTTCTGACGGCGAAGGGCGAGGAGATCGACCGCGTGCTGGGCCTGGAAATCGGGGCTGACGACTACGTGGTGAAGCCCTTCAGCCCGCGCGAACTGGTGGCCCGCGTAAAGGCGGTGCTGCGCCGCCAGGACCGTCCGCTGGAAAGAGTGGAAGTGGTGCAAGTGGGCGACGTGCGGCTGGACGCGCGCACGCACGAGGCGACGGTGCGGGGTCAGCCCGTCGAGTTGAGTTCGATGGAGTTCAAACTGCTGCTCTTTCTGGCTTCCCACCCCCGGCATGTCTTCAGCCGCGACCAGTTGCTGGACGGAGTGTGGGGCCGTGAGCGCTTCGTTACGCCGCGCACGGTGGACGTCCACATCCGGCGCCTGCGCGAGAAGATTGAAGCCGAAGCCGACCATCCGCAACTCCTGCAGACGATTCGCGGCGCCGGATACCGGTTCGCAGCCGAGTCGGATGTGGAACCTGAGAACTGAAGACTGGCAACTGGTCTCGGCATGACCCTTGGCAGCCCCATCTTTCGCAAGCTCCTGGCGATCTCTCTTCTGCTGATCGCTCTCACCCTCGTCATCGGGGGTTTTCAGATGGCTCGGGTCACATCGGAGAGTCAAAGGGCGAGCGCCAGGCAGCGGCTGACAGCGGAAGCGGGGATTCTCTCCGGAGAGCTGGGGACGGTTCCCGTGAGCCAACTCGCGACTTGGGCGCAGCAGGCCGGGGAGCGAGCGCAAGCCCAGGTGACACTCATCGACCCGTCGGGCGTCGTGCGCGGCGATTCCCAGCGCGACCACGAAACCATGGAGAACCCCGCCGACCAGCCTGAGATCCAGGAAGCGGTTCGCAGCGGGACGGGCTCGTCGATCCGCCACAGCGCCACGCTGGACCTGGACGTCTGCTACTGGGCCCAGCGAGTGAACTACGCGGGCGAGCAGAACTGGGTCTTGCGGCTGGCGGTTCCGCTCGGGGACCTTGACGCGGCGATCGGTCAGGTGCGCTTGGGGATCCTCCAGGCGTCGCTGGTGATGGCGCTTCTGGCGCTGTTCCTCGCCTATTTGTTCGCGCGCTCGTTCACGCGCCGCATCGCCCAATTGCGGGCGGCGTCGGAAGGGCTGGTCGACGCACGCGTGGGCGCAACGCTGCCAGTGGGAGAAGACGAGTTGGGGGCGCTGGGCCGGGCACTGCGCAAGACGTCCAGCCAGCTCCAGGAGTTGATGATGAACCTCAAAGTGGAATCGGAGCGCCGCGAGGCGATTCTGGCCAGCATGGTGGAGGGAGTGCTTGCTGTGGACGCCGACCTTCGCGTGACGTTCTCCAACCAGGCATTCGTCGAGGCCGTGGGCGCCCTGGCGCCCATCCGCGACCGCGTGCGACTGATTGAAGTGGTGCGCGATCCGGCCCTCACCGAATTGCTGAAAGAGGTCCTGAGCGGCGGCCAGACGCTCAAGCAACGCCTGCAGTTGACCGCCGCGGAAGGACGGGTGTTCGAGATTCAAGCGGCGCCCCTCGCCTCGCCCGCCGGCCCCGGCGCCATCGCCATCCTGCACGACATCACCGATCTCGAGCGCCTGGAGCGCGTGCGGAAAGACTTTGTGGCCAACGTCTCGCACGAACTGCGTACACCGCTCACCGCCATCCGCGGCTACGCCGAAACCCTGTTGGAGGGGGCCCTCGACGACAAGGAGCACAATCGGCGGTTTGTGGAGATCATCCAGGCGCATTCGATCCGGCTCAACAACATCGCCTCCGATCTGCTGGTGCTCTCGGAACTGGAGTCGGGCAAGCACGTGGCGGACCCGGCGCCCGTCTCGATCCGCGAGGCGCTCGAGAGCGCGCTGCGCACCGTGGAGAGCGAGGCGCGTGTGCGCGATGTGACGTTGCGTACCGGCAGGCTCGACGACGTCCGGGTGCTGGGTGATAAGATCCGGCTCGAGCAGGCGCTGGTGAACCTTCTCGACAACGCGGTCAAATTCAATCGCGCGCACGGAGAGGTTCGCGTCGAGTGCGGGTCGCCATCCCGCGGTCAAGCCTTTATCGGCATTACCGACACCGGCGTCGGCATTCCTTCCGACGACCTTTCACGTATCTTCGAGCGCTTTTACCGCGTGGACAAGGCGCGCTCGCGCGACGTTGGCGGCACCGGACTCGGTCTGAGCATCGTCAAGCACGTGGTCGAACGAATGAACGGGACCGTCTTCGTCGAGAGTCAACTGGGCAAGGGATCCACCTTCACGCTTCGGTTCCCGGCTCTTGACGGCAGGGATTAGGCGCGTTAAATCATCAGTGGTTGGCACTGGCTTTGCGCGGCCGTCTGAGTGTGCCGCCAGCACTTTACCTTGCATCCTTCTCTTTAGCTTCGGCGACATGCCCTTCAAAAACTCCGGGCAGGCATACACCGGCATGAGGTGGAAGCTGACATAGTTTTTGCCTATTCGCACCGCGCCGAACCACAGCGGCCTTCCTCTGCAAACGGCCGAAGCGCTCTCCAGATACGTGTAGCGCTGGGGGTCGCCCTTCACCACCCAACCCTCCTTGCAAGATTCCAGGATTTGCTTGAGCCTTGCGAACACGGGCTCAAGATCGTTGGGTTTTTTCGGCGAGGCCTTAGGTTTTCTTTTGTTCATGCAGCGTCGCACTCAGTTGTGCCTCCACCGCGCTCGGCGGCGGCACTAAGGTTGCTTGGATTCAAACGCGGGAGGATCGTAAAGACTACGAACCAGTTCCAGTCGCGGCCGCCCGCGCTTGCGCCTCAGCGCCGAATGTCAGCAACAGATTCCTTAGGATGCGGACTTGGTAGTGATACGAGTCCATCCCGGCACCGTTGTACCGGCGTGCGGCGTACGGCCAGTCGCACCCAATAGCTTGGCGCACCGGGACGTTTTGATACGAGGCAGTCGGGTAGTTGGGGGTCGGCTGATAGGTTTCCCTCGACCCTGGGTAGAGCGGTGTACTACCGGCCTGAATGTTCACCGTGCCGGCGTCTAAGGCGCACTGCCGGCAATCCTTCATGTAACGGGCGTCGTCAGAAGAATACTTGCAGAGCCTCAGCGGTCCGTTCCCGAACTCAGCCTGCCTGTCATCTGCCTCTGAAGCCGGCCCATTGACGAATCGATCGAACTTTTCACGAAGCTCACCTATGGCTTTCAGCACGTTCTTGCTCGGATCGAGCATGATGCCGGCTACTTCCTCGGCGGTGGGAGGATGATGGAAAAGCGTGTATTGCCCGATCCCGTAGCCGCGGGAGGTGATCCTTTCCGGGTTTTGGCGATCGTTCGTGTCCAGACCCGTGACGATGAAGGTGTCGGCATCAGCGGATGCGGGCACACAGAAATGCATCAAGTTGCTCTCCTGCTCAAAGATTGCTAATAGGAAAGGCATGGGAACTGTTTGCGCTGGTAGAGATGCAATTTGGGAGACCGCCTGGGCGTTCTGCGTACCTGGGTCAGGCACGGAAGGCAACTTAACGAAGTTCGCGTCGTCGAGCATGGCCGAGATGCATTCCACCAGCCCCTGATCCGCCTGCCCCGTGACATCGTTGACTCTGCCCTGGTTATAATCTATCACCCTCACCGGTGCAGGTCCGTCGCCTCCGGTGCTTGTTCCGTTGTTTATCAGCAGGTCTCGTTGTAAGGCCTTGACGGCTTGCTCAGTGCCGGAACCGAATTTGCCATCAATGTGGCGTTTCAGATAACCCAAGGCACGTAGGTCGCCCTGCAGATCGTGAACCTGCTGTTCAGTAGCGTCGTTGGTCCCAACTGCCAAAACCAATCCAGGCTGGCGATAACTCAGCGTGGGCATATTCACCTCCCTAGAGTCTATATTGATTTGCCGAATGGCCGGTTCATAGCCGACACGGGGGCGCGAAACTAGTGCGCCGAATTCGACTGAATGAAGCTCGCCACGTTGCTCTTGAGCTTGGCCAAGTCCTGCTCGCGCAGGTACATCATGTGGCCGGCATCATAATACTCGAGATGAATGTGGCTTTGAAGATTCTCCGGCAGCCGGAGGTGGCCCATGGTATGTTCGGTGCCGAAGAACGGCGTGGCGAGATCATAGATGCCGTTCTCCACCTGGACCTGAAGGTGGGGGTTGGAGATGAGCGCCTCGGTAAGATCGCCCTCCACATTAGGCGAGCCGGGGAACCCAAAGCCACGGCCGCCCTCATGCTTCCAATCCCATACGCCGGCGGCCTGGTTGCTTAGGATTTCGTAGGTCTGGTCCTTGCCGAATTTCAAATCTTCGCGCACGTAGGTGTTGAAAACCGCGGTAAAGGCGCCGCTGACGGCGGTGTCCTGCGGGTCGTACTGGCCGAACTCGGCCAGAGGATCGAAGCTGGGGCCGGAGAAGCGCGCGTCGAGGCGGCCGGTGACCAGGCCGCGAGAGCGCTGCAGTTCCGCCATGAACTGGGGGAGGTTCACCCTCAGATCGGCCTTCTCGACATAGTCTTCGCCGAGGCCGGTGAAGTGCGCCACTTGTTTGGCCACCTCCGCCTTCTCCGCCTTGCTCAGCGACGCGCCCTTCATCAGCGCGTCGGCGTAGGTGGTGGCGGCGTAGTGACGCGCCTCGGTGAGAAACGCGTTGAGGTCGGCGGGAGGGTCTTTGAGCACCTTGTGGTAGTACGCGGTGGCGGCGTAGCTGGGCAGGTAGAGAATGTAAGGCAGGTCGTCACCCGGGTTAAAGGAAATGGTGCCGAGGTCGAGAACGGTGGAGATCATCACCACGCCGTTGAAGTCCATGCCGTCGTGCGACTGGAGATAATTCACCAGGGCGGCGTTGCGGAAGGTGCCGTAGCTTTCGCCGATGAGAAACTTGGGCGAGTTCCAGCGGTTGTTGCGGCCGACGTAGGCGTTGATGAACTGGGCCAGCGATTTCACGTCCGGGTCGATTCCCCAGAAGTCTTTGTTTTTAGCCTTGCCCACAGCCTTACTGAAGCCAGTGCCCACAGGGTCGATAAACACCAGGTCGGCCACGTCGATGAGCGAGTTGGCGTTATCCAGCACGCGATAGGGCGGCGGCGGAGTGGGCTCGGCGTTGACCGTGTCGACCCGGCGCGGCCCGAAGGCGCCCATATGAAGCCACACCGACGATGAGCCCGGCCCACCATTGTAAACGAATGCCAGAGGGCGCTGGCTGAGGTCTTTCACGTCGCTGCGCGTGTAGGCGATGAAGAATAGGCTGGCGTTGGGCTTGCCCTCGTCGTCCTTGAGCAGGATGGTGCCCGCGGTGGCCTTGTAGGCAATGGTCTCTCCGCCCATGCGAAGGCTATGATCGGTAACGGACGACTCCTCCTTGGGCGGAGGCGTGGTCTCGGCAGCGGGCTTCGCCTCCGGCTCTTTTTGGCTCTGTCCCTCGGGCGCCTGCGCTGCCGCACCCGGCACGCGAGCGAAAGTCAGCACTATGGCCATTGCCATGAATCCCCAGAACCTCTTCATCCCGTGACCCCCCTGTTAGAAAATAGGGTTTCCATTTTGGCACACTTGCGCGCCGAGGTAGTAGGTCGATTTTGATGTCGAGTTGGCCTTACGCCGCCAGTTGGCGAGGAATCTCCGCTACAACATCAAATTGACCCACTTGCAAGAGTCTGCCTCGGGTGCAGTGAAAGGGGGACAGTGGACCACGGACGAGACACGAGTTTCGAGTTTCGAATTTCGATTGTCAAAGCTTGGCCCCGATGATTTCCGCCACCTGCTCCAGCAACGCCCGATCGTCCGCCGTGAACGCCGCCGGAACGTCACTATCGAGATCGAGTTCCCCCACCACGCGGCCGTCGCGCCGGATGGGGACCACGATCTCCGAGCGTGTTTCCAGGCTGCAAGCGAGGTAGCGAGGGTCGGCCGTGACGTCATCGATCACCACCGTCTCGCCCGTCGAGGCGGCGGCGCCGCAGATGCCCTGGCTGAGCGGAATGCGCACGTGCTCGGTCGGCTTGCCCACAAATGGGGCCAGCACCAACACGTCGCCCTCGAGCATGTAGAACCCGACCCAATGGTAGTGGGGCCGCTCGCGCTGAAGCAGTCGGACGGTTTCGGCCATGAGGCTGCGGCTGTCGTAGGCGGTCGAAGCAAGCTGAGAAACCAAATGGAGCACGGCGTGGTTCGAAGTCATGAATGCCCTTGTGCTACGGAGGTGTGAGGGGTGTGGAGAATTAGACGCGGAGACACGGATACACAGAGAGGAGCACGAGGATCACATGAAGATGCCATTTGTTTCCGGACGTCTCCCATTTTTCTCTGCGCCTCTGTGTCTCTGTGCTGGAAGCTCCTTCGCAATTGGTTTCACACCTTCTACGGCTTTTGGGATTCGCGGAGCTTAAAACTGATCTCCACGTGAACGGCCACGCGCGCCGCTCGCCCGTCGCGCGTGGCGGGCTCGAATCTCCAGTTGCGAACGGTCTTGACAGCGCTCGCGTCCAAACCCGGGTCCAGCGATTCCGCCACCTTCAAGTCGGACACGTTGCCGGAGGGCTCCACGATGATGTCGAGCGCCACCGTACCCTCAATTCTTTGCCGGCGAGCCTGTTCGGTGTAGGGTGCTGCGGGCGTGTAAATACCCTTGGGCGGCGTGATATCTTCCCCTGCCTGATAGATCCGGTCTTTCTCATTGTCCACTTGCCGCGCTGTCTCCGGCTGGCGCGATGCGGCGGAGAAGTTTGCGGGCGCATGAGATTTGCTCGGCGCCAAGCTACCCACGGCCGCGCGCACAGCTTCGTCGGCCCCGGCGATTTGAAGGGTGTCCAGGAACTCGTCGGTGGGCGTAAAATCCAGGCCCGCTGTCTCGATCAGGTCCAGGATGCGCGCGTTGGGCGTTTCGCGGACCACCAGGCGCAGGAGTTTCAACTTGTCGAGCGGCGCCGACCCCGACGAAGCCGGTTGGGACTCTCTGCTTGGCGGCGCGGGCGCAACTTCCCGAACTCCTCTATCCGGCGGCACGCTCGCCGGCGGAGAGAATTGAGGGGCGTCGCCCAAAGCCTTGATGAGCGCCTCCGTCGCTCCCGCCCTTCGCAAAGCGGCCAAGTCCGCCGGCGTCGGGTCGAAATCGATTCCCCGCCGCACCACTATCGGAGCCAGCTTCGCGCTGTTCATGCCGGCAGCGACCAGGTCCCTGATCTGCTGTTTGGTCAAAGGCTTTGCATAAGCGTCCTCGGATGCCGGATTGGCGGCCTGCTCGGTTTGCGGGTTTTCGAGCCGCGAGCCACCCGCATCCACACTTGGCCAGAGTGGCCATGCCGCAGGCGCCGGGCCGGCGATCAAAAACATCACGATGGCGAGTCGCGCGGTCATTGAGGCTCCATGTGGTCTGCACCATGATGGCAGAGAAGGAATGCGGGCGGCAAACCACAGGCTCCGCCACTTCTCACCCGAGATTCTCGTACCACTTCACGTTGCCGGTCGATGCGCCAATCGCGACCACATCCAGACGCCCGTCGCCGTTGATGTCGGCGATCGCCACACCGGACGCAGCCATCTCCGTGTCCAGCGTCTGGCGCTCCCACTTCGTGCCCGAGTCGTCCAATGTGTGATAAAGGCAGAGGCTCGTCCCCGGGCCGCGATATCCCGCCACGATCTCGTCGTTGCCGTCTCCGTCGAAGTCGGCGCAAGCGAGGGCGTGGCCGTCGCGAAAACTGGAATCGATCACGCGACGCTCCCACAACTGGTCGGCGCGGGCATGCTCCACCGGCAAATAGACCACCACCTGATCGCCATGCCACGGCTCGATGGTGGCCAGGAACCGGTGGCCCGCCACCTCTCCGACTCCGACCTCGCTCGATCCCCGATGCGCCTCGGCGGGAGCTGCGCCCGAGGCGGGTTTCCAGTTCTGATCGCCCTCGGCCAGACGAACCTTCGTCCAGCGCAGTTCGCCGCCGCGTCCGGTCGAGCGAAACAAGTGGACGCCTTCAAAGCTTGCGGTCAGCAACTCGTCGCGGCCGTCGTGGTCCCAATCGAAAACCAGAATGCCATGCACAACACTCAAAGAATCATCCATCAGGTGCGACCTCCAGCGCTCGCGATCGTCCTGCGAACGCTCGTGGCGAAAAATCGCTTCGGGAACGTCGAACCACGTGATCGGCCCGCCGCCTCGATAATCCGGGGCCTTCGCGCCCGGTCCGAGAAGGGGTACGTCCACCAGTTCGAGCCGGCCGTCGCCATCGAGGTCCGCCCAGCGCAGACGGTGCGAGGTGGGAATCTGAGCAATGGGGCGCAACTCCCACTCCTGGTCGGGGTGGCCAGCGTTGCTCGAGGAGTCGGCCCACCATACGCTGCCCTGCGTGCTGTCGTCCAGGTGAAAGTCCACTGCCAGCGCGATGCCCTCGAACCGGCGTCCGCGCCCAAGAAACGGCGCCAGGCTGATGTTCTTGCGGGTGCGCGTGGTAATCCGGTGCGTTGCCCAGGCGGGATTCTCGTACCACTCCACGATGCTCGCTTCCGAGCTCAGTGCCAGGATGTCCGGTCGGCCGTCGCCGTTCACGTCCGCCACGGCCACCTGATATCCGCTGGGAATTCTGGCAACTTCGTGCGGTCGCCAGCGCAAAGGTAGGTTCACTTTCTTGGCTCCTTCTTCTTTTTCGAAGCGGCCCGGGCGGCGGAAGGGCGAGAGGACTCGAAACAGTGATGCTCCCGCTCCCAACGCCGCCCGCAGGAAGCTGCGGCGGCCGCCGGCAGAGAAAATTGCGCAGTCGTCGGGAAGTGTACCCACAGGTCTTTGGTCCGAACGTCGTCGCGTCATCATTGTCCGATCGCCCCACAGCTCGCTTGCCCAATGATGCAATGCCGCAATTGGCTCCCACGCGATTGTACCCATCCACGCGAAAAAGTGATATTGTTTCACGCCAACGGACGGAAAGGGGCCCTGCGAAAAGGAGGTGGCAACGGCACGATCGGGAGAAAGCCCTGGGGGGACCTACACGCTGTCGCCGTTGCGGATCGCGGGCGGGTTTGCTTTCCTGCTACAGCATGCAGAAGCTGCTCGGTCTCTTCGAAGGCATGGGGGACGGAAGTCTTGCTATTCGACATTTGAGTAGACAGCGTATTGGCGAGTGCCTCCGATTCTCTTCCATGTTGTCGTCCGCAAAAGAACGCGTTCGAGCAAAGGATGATGGTAAAGCAGGTAAACCGGGCGAGGGTGTTGTTGAAGGGAGCGCTCCATGTTAGCCATCACCACCACCAAGGCGCGCTCCGGCAAGGCGTTGAACAGATAGAGCACGGTGGGCTCCGGAGGAAAGACAAAGTCGCGGGCATCGCCGCAGATGGATGTGAGAGCCAAGCATCTTTGGGTGTCGCTGTGGTAGCGATGGATGTTCTCGCGCGCCACGCGGTCTAGTTCCGGCAGCAACTCCACACCCAGGACGCGACGGAAGGGGTAGTCGGAAGCCATCAGCAGCGCCCGGCCCTTGCCCGAGCCGAGATCGACGAAGGTGAAGTCCGGGTGGTGGATGGCGAGAGCGCGCAGCATCTCGTGAAACAGCGCGGGCTCGGTGGGCTGATAGCCGGAGTGGATCACGCCCAGCAGTCGAGCGCGCCAGCCAACAGTGGCGCTGGTGGTGTCGACGCGATAATCCCAATCGTAGTCGGCGTCGCCCCAGCGGGAGCGGCAGCGCTGTGGGGTAGAGTCGCGCAGAAACTCCCACGCCTCGGCGAGGAGTCTCTTGAGTGTAGGAGCAAAGCCCTCCCGCTCGAGGCCGTCCTTCCACCACTCGCGCAGCGCGTGGGCGAGGCTGATCTCGGGCTGGCCGGGCGCGGACATTTCCCTGATGATAACTCATGGGCTTGTGACAGACCAGGAATCAGCATTCTGTAAAAGCATAACCTTCGCGCTCGGACCTTCGACTTTTCTCGGAGAAGTATGGCAGTTGCCAAAACCGTTACACGCTTCGAATCGATTCTTTGCCGGCTTGAGAGGGAGTACGGCCGGCCCGAACCTCCCGCAGTGACCGATCCGCTGGAAATGATTTTGTTCGAGAACGTGGCCTATCTGCTCAGCGACGAACGGCGCCAGGCTGCTTTTGCGGCTTTGCGCGAGCGGGTCGGCCTGACTCCCGTCGCGATTTTCGGCGCCCTCAGCCACTCTCCGGGAGGTGGCCAAGCTAGGCGGAATGCGGCCGGAGCAGCGCATGGAAAGGTTGCGGGCGATCGCGCGCATCGCCCTCGACGAGTTCGAAGGAGACCTGCGAAAGGTCGTGAAACAAGCGCCGGAGAAGGCCAAGAAGGCGCTCAGATTGTTTCCGGGCATCGGCGACCCAGGGGCGGAGAAGATCCTGCTGTTTTCGAGAAGCTATCCTGCCCTGGCGCTCGAGTCCAATGGTTTGCGAGCGCTGGTGCGGCTGGGGTTCGGCGAGGCATCCAAAAACTATTCCACCACCTACCGTTCGGCACAGGAGGCGGCCAAAGGCCAACTCCAGGAGGACTGTCGGGTGCTCATTCGGGCGCACCAACTGTTGCGTCGCCATGGCCAGGAGTTGTGCCGCCGCTCGGCGCCGTCGTGCGAGTATTGCCCGCTTCAGGGTGGGTGCCGCTATTATCGGGAAGGAGTGCCCTCGCGGCTTGCGTTTTGAAGCTTGTTCGAACGCCATCATCGGACTACAATCAACCCCATCACTGGAGGGCTGTCGGCGGGCCGGAGGTCTAACGATGAAAATCCTGATCACGGGCTCGACGGGGCTAATCGGCGCGGCGCTTGCACCGCTGCTTTCCAGCCGAGGGAACGAAGTAATCCGGTTGGTCCGCCCCGGTTCCGCGTCCGATGCGGATGGGGTCCACTGGGATCCCCGCTCGGGGACGATCGACGAGGCCGCGCTTGAAGGCCTCGATGGCGTGGTGCATCTCGCCGGCGAAAACATTGCCGCCGGGCGATGGACGGCAACACAGAAGCAGCAGATCCGCGACAGTCGGGTAAGGGGGACGAGCCTCCTGAGTGCGTCATTGGCGCGATTGGCAAGGCCGCCGCGAGTTTGGGTGTCGGCTTCGGCGATCGGATACTACGGGAACCGCGGAGACGAGGTGCTGCGAGAAGAGAGCCCGCCTGGCTCTGGATTTCTCCCCGAGGTTTGCATCGCCTGGGAGGCGGCGACCAAGGCTGCGGAAGACCGGGGAATCCGCGTCGTTCACTTGCGCACCGGGATGGTTCTAAGCATGGCCGGAGGCGCACTAGCCAAGATGCTTCCGATCTTCCGCATGGGCGCCGGCGGCGTCATCGGAAACGGCCGGCAGTATATGAGCTGGATCGATCTCGACGACGTCATCGGTGCGATTCACCACGCTCTGACCACAGACTGCCTGCGGGGGCCACTGAACACCGTTGCTCCCGCGCCGGTCACCAACCGCGAGTTCACCAAAGCACTGGGACGGGTGCTTTCCCGCCCCACGCTCTTTCCCCTGCCGGCGTTCGCCGCGCAGCTCGCTTTGGGCGAGATGGCCAACGAGCTTCTCCTCGCAAGCCAGCGCGTCGAGCCGGCGCGGTTAGTCGCCTCGGGTTACCAGTTTCGCTTCCCCGACTTGGAGGGCGCATTGCGACACCTCTCGGAGAAAGCCGCTGGGGGTGAGCGACTCTCTAGAACCGCTCACCCGCCAGGCACTGCTTGATGATTTCTTCGAGCGCGGACCATGGAATCGAGAACTTATGCCCGACTCGAATCGAGAACACCCTTCCGCTGGCAACCCAGCGATAGAAGGTAGCCCTGGAGACTGCGCCTCCCGTGCGCGTGCAGAGGATGCGCCAGGCGTTGGCCGGGGAAAGCATCGGATCTTCCGGCTTACCAGGCTGCGGCGCACCCCTGGGCGGCGACGAAGGCAGGACATGCGGTTTCAAGGGCGAAAAAGCTGGCATCGTCATTGTCTTGCTCTCCCGGCAGTAGTCGTGCTACGCTGCACCACCCAAGAACGCTTCCCGTTGCGCCGCAAGACGGCGCCGGTCACGGAAGCGCGAGTCTTCGGGCTCCTCCTCGGGCAGGCCGAACTTGGCGCAATCCAGGAGGATCATGGATGGCTGACGGGAGTGGAAGAGCGCGGGCTCACGTTGCTGGCGTTGGTGCTGAAGACACCTTCCACTTTCGCCAGGGCCGGCTGGGTAGATGCATCCTCTTTCGACGCATCGTCGGGCTTCGATCCTAACCGGCCTCTTGGCGGGTGGAATCGAGATGGCCCGGTTTGAAGCGCTTTCCGCCGAAGGCAACAACGGCGGCGGGCTGGTGCTCGCGGGGGATAGGTTCACGGTTTGCAGGCTCTCGGGTAAGAGTTGCTTGCCCGGTAGTCCTGGGCGATTGGGCGCGACTGTCATTTTTATTTCCTCCGTGCGGGGGATGCATGATTCCGGCCGCATCAGCGAGCGGCCGGTGAAAAATACCAACTGGGGGCGTAAGGGCAAAGTTACGGGACCGGAGTCGGCGGGGCCGCAACCGCCCGTTTCGCTGGCGCTTCGTGGTTGAGGCTGTGGAGGCGCACACCGAACTGAGACCCCCAGCGCCTGTTGGGTAGCGTTGTAGTTGCCACTCCGAATAATAGCTTGATCTTTCGATACTGCTAGGGTACAGTCCATATTTAGTAATCACGACGGCCGCCAATCTCTGACTCCCGAACTTTCCGGGAGAAAGAGTCTTGACAGGCTGACCCGGATTCTGATATAGTAGGCTAGAGGCTGGAATTTGTCAAGAAAAATATTTCAAGGGGACATAGGCTACCAACCATGGCTGCACTGAATGCCGCAAAAGTGATCCGCCGGGTACGAACCCGGCTGCAATTGAGTCAGGAAGGTCTGTCGCGCATCCTGAACGCCACCAAGGGCGCGATCCAGCATTGGGAGCGGGGCCGGAACAATCCGGACCTGGCGCGACTGCTCGCGTTGCGGGAACTCTGCCCGCCGGGAGCGGAGCGCAAGGAACTGGATGGTCTCATCCGCCAGACCCAGGCCCAGGTGTCACCACTGCTCGCCGGTAACGCGGTGCTCAAGATTCCGGGAGGAATCAAAGGCGCGCGTCTGGCTGCTTCCCAGTGGGGCAATCAGGGATTGACGCTCCTGCGCCGCGAAAACGCTCGCCTCCATCGCCAGGTGACTCGGCTCGAGGCGGACGCGAAGAAGCGGGAGGAGCAGTGCCGCGCTCTTTCCGAACTCGTCAAAGACCAGGAGCGCGAAAAGGCTGAACTTCGGGCCAAGTTGACGGGTGGAGCTCCGGTGGCCGAAGGTACTCCCGCAACCTAGACTACCGGTCGGCTCGGAGCGTACGTTCCGGGCTGTGGTCTAGTTATCTGATGTCTACCCGCGTAGGCTGGCGCGGGGCACGCCGGTTCATCCCCGCTGGCGAGTGCTGGTCGGTCGGCACGAAGCCGTGGTGGTGTGCCTTGGCGTGGCGCCCGGCTCGCTGTCTCAACGGGCTGGAGGGTTGATTTGTCCGGAGAGTGTTAACAGTCTTGTTAATCAGCGTGCAGCCCATCTCGATTTCGCTCCCGCGCCGGCCCTGACAAGCTGGAACATCCTGCGCCGGTGAAGCAAACCAGGAGCCACCCTCCCCTTCCATCCCACTCCAGCGTGAACATGTTAAACCGACTGACCGGTCTATTTATAACTATTGTCTTGACCATGGCCTGCCAAACTGATACATACAATTGTGCAGGTGTTGTACGTGGTGGACGACCTGCCCGCACCTTGCGGCTTGGGTGGGGCGTAGGAGTGATTTACGGCAGGCAAATGGAACGTTAGGGAGGTTAGACCATGGCTTCCGACAACCTAGGCACAAAAGTGACTTTCCTGCTCGCGGGGATCGGGATTGGAGCGGTGATTGCGCTTCTGTTTGCCCCGCGCTCGGGCGAAGAAACCCGCGAGCTGATTGGGAAGAAAGCGGGCGAGGGTCGGGACTACATCGCGGACAAGACGCGCGAGTTGCGCCAGCAGGCCGAGGATTACGTAGAAAAGGGCCGGAAGAAAGCGGAGAGGATTGCCGAAGCTGGGCGAACTTTCGCCGAAAAGGTAGCGGTCATCTGACAATAGGATTTAGCGCTAAGGGACGAGGGGTCACAGACCCTAGCCACCGCCACCGGGGAAGGTCGCATGGGCGAGCCTGATGCGGCGGAGAGTGTTCGCGGCTAACCCTTAACCCTGATCCGTAATTTCTGAGAGAGGTGAGGTTGTTATGAGCGATGAGAATGGCGGATCCAAATTTGTCTATTTTCTGGCGGGGCTGGGAGTTGGCGCGATCGTCGCGCTTCTGTTTGCTCCCAAGTCCGGAGAAGAGACGCGCGACCTGATCGCCCAGAAGGCGCTGGAGGGCAAAGACTACGTAACAGCGAAGGGCAAAGATCTGCGCCGCCAGGCGGAAGAAGTAGTGGAGAAAGGCAAGGACCTCGTGGCCCAGCAGAAGGAACAGTTGTCGGCGGCGCTCGAGGCCGGCAAGCAGGCCTACCAAGAGGAGAAATCCAAGGCGCGGACGTAGAGCGGTCCTCTTGCGGTGAGGCCCCGTGAGGAACCTATGGGCCACGACACAATACTGATGGCTTTTGTGATTATCGCCGCCTTGGCGCTGGTCGCGCAGGCAGGGATCTTCTATGGGATTTTCGAGGCGCTGCGCCAGCTCCAGAAAAGCGTGCAGCAATCCTCGTCCGGCACCATGCAACGTGTTGACGAGCTTACTCAGGCCGTGACGGACTTTCTCACCGAAAGCCGCGAGCCGGTCCGCACCATCACCACCAACCTCGCCGGCATCACCGCGCTGCTCCGCGAGCGCAGCATGCAAGTCGACACAGTGGTGGCTGAACTGGTCGAACGGTCTCGAGCTCAAATCATCCGCGTCGATCAATTGGTGACGGGGATGGTGGAGAGGGTCGGGACCACGGCGGACGCGGTGGAACGTGGCGTCCTGGCGCCTCTCCATGAAGCGTCGGCAGTCATCAAGGGCGTGCAAAAGGGGCTGGACGTTCTCTTCTCCCGTCGGCGCGCCGCGACTGTGAGCGAATCGAGCCACGACGACCAGATGTTCATCTGACGACCTCGAACCGCAAAGGCGGTCGCGCTCGGGCGACCTTTGTGTTTCTGAAACAGCACCGCCCAACGATTGCCACCACGGTCTGGAGCGTCAGTTTCTGGTTCCCGTTGCGACGCCCAGTCTCTCCCCCCTATTCAAGGAACCGCCTCGATCCCGACTTGGCCCGCGCCGTTCCACCCCGCGTAGTACGTCTCGACAGACAGCCTGGGAAAGTCCGCGGCGAGGAAGTCGCGAACGCGGCCGAGATCGCGTTCCTGGCGTTCGCGGGCCGGGAGGCCCCGAGCGCTATGGGCCTCGTACTCCGCCAGCCACTTGTACCAGCCGCAGTCCTGGTGGGCGATCAGGATGACTCGCTGAAGCGAGTGGGCTTCAATTAGAAAGCGGAACCACTTGCGGCTGGCCCACGCGAACTTGGGCAAATGCGAGGTCTCGGCCAGACACTGCGGCCCGCCGGGAACCACCAGCAGATCGTAGTTCGCCTTCAGGCCCAGCGTCTGGTCCAGGAATTCGCGCAGCGCGCCCTGGAAGCGGTGATCGCTGCAATGGACCGCCAGGACCTGCGTGTCCGGGGACTCGATCTTCGACTCCAACGCGTAGCGACGCATGGCTCCCCCCAAGACCGTCATGAATGGTGAATACCAAGAAGCCTTCAGCGCTCAGACTTCAGCTTTGGGCGATCCAGAGACTGGTCCCGGCTCCTGCTGATGGCGAGCGCCGACGCAGCTCATCAGTCATTCTTCTGCACTCAGCGTCTTCTTTACGCACCCGCGCTACGGCGGGACTTCAACTCGGTCAGCATCAGCTCGATCTGGTCGTCGCGCTCGAGCTTTGCCAGCCGCTCGTCGAGGTCGTCCTTTACCATCTCCGATTTCGCCTGGCTCACCGCCTCGCCGAGCATCACCTTCTGCTGCATGCGGTCGAACGCCGCGATCTTCGAGCGATCTCCGGCCGCGAGCTGCGCGTCGCTGGCCTTGCTCACGGCACGGGACCGACGATGCTGGGCGATCAGCAGGTCGCACTTCGATCTCGCCTCGGCCAGCTTCTGGTCCAACTTGCCCAGCGCCGCCTTGAGGTTCTCCACTTCCACTCGCTGGTTGGCCACCTGCTCGTTGAAGCTCTGTGCCATCTGCTTGTAGCTCTGGTGCCGTTCCAGGGCGGCGCGAGCCAGATCGTCCTGCTTCTTGTCCACTGCCAGCTCCGCCCTACGCATCCAGTCAGCTCCTTTGGTCTCGTTCTCCTGCTGCTTCTTTTCCAGCAAGTGCTGATCCGCCATCGCCACCGCCACTTGCGTCTTCACCTGCAGAAGTTGATTCTCCATGTCGAGAATAAGCTGCTTCAGCATCTTCTCTGGATCTTCAGCTTTGTCGATGAGGTCGTTGAGATTGGCGCGTACCAACGTTGAGACTCTTTCCAATAGTGCCATGGTCTTCCTCCTTGTGTTAACTACATTAAAACCGCCTGAAAAGCCCGGGCGCTCGCTGCCCATGGCAGAGAACGCCCGGTAATAACCCACACCTACTTTTGTCCGGCCGCGTCGGGAGCCGGCGGGGACGACCTATCCCCGATTAGCCTCACTTTCGAGACCAGTTCGCTCAATTTCATGCCGGAAAGGGTCTCGAAGAGCGCCGGCACCTGGGCAGCGATCTTGGTCATGTCGCCGGTGAGCTTGTGGATGCCGGCGGCGTCACCGTTACCCGTCGAAACGATCGTGATCTTGTCGACGTTGGCGAGCGGCGTGGCCATCGCCCTTACCACCTCCGGCAGGCTGGTGATCAGCTTGTCCACTACCGCCGCTTGGTTGTACTCCTGATAGGCTTCCGCCTTCACGTTCATCGCTTTGGCTTCGGCCTCGCCCTTCTTGAAGATGATCTCGGCTTCGGCCTCGCCCTGCGCCCGGATCGAGGATGCCTTGCCCTCCGCCTCGGAGATCAACTTTTGGCGTTCGGCGCTGGCCAGTGTCTCGATGCGCTGGCGCTCGATCTCCGCCGGCTTCAGGACCGTGGCGATCAACTCCTTCTCGCGTCGCAGGATTTCCGCCTCCTGCACCTTTACCTGCTGTTCTTTCTCCACCTGCTGGATCTTCACCGACTCGGCGATCACCTGCTGCTGCATGATATTGGTCTCGATCTCGTAAGCCTTGTCGGCCATCGCCTGCTGCTTCTTCACCGCTTCCAGGTAGTTCGCCTTCTTCATATCCAGATCGCGCTGCGACTCAGCTTGCTTGGCCAGCGAGAGTGTCTCCGCCAGCACGCGCGACTGGTCGGCCAACGCCTTGGCAGTGGCCGCGTCGCGTTGCGCTTCGGCGCGCTTGATCTGCGTGTCGCGGTCGGCCTCAGCGGCCGCCACGTCGGCGTCTCGCCGGATGCGAGCCACGTCCGGCTTGCCCATGTTGGAGATGTATTCGTTCTTGTCTTTCACTTCCTTGATGGTGAACGAGATCACTTCCAGGCCCATCTTGTTCATATCGTCGGCGCAGGTCGAGCGCATGCGGTCCGCCACCATCTCCGGCTGCTTGACGATTTCTTCCACAGTCAACTGGCCAATGATGCCGCGGAGGTGCCCTTCCATGACCAGCCGGATCAACCCTTCGCGCTGGTCGGCCGGCTTGGTCAGGAACTGCTCCGCCGCAGTCAGGATCGACTCTGGGTCCGACTTCACCTTGATCTGCGCCACGGCCTCCACTGTGACAGCGACGCCCTGCTTGGTGTAGAGGTCCTGCTGAGGCGCGACATCGAAAGACATCAGTTCGAGTGACAACTCTCGAGAACTCTCGAGCATCGGAAACACCACGGTTCCCCCAGCCTTGATCACCCGTGGTCCCCTGAACCCGTACACGACCAGTGCCTCATTGGGTCCAATCTTGCGAAACAGCTTCGCCATGACCGTCATGAGGAAAAGAGTGGCCAACACAATCAACCCTACGATCACCCATATCTCCGTCAACTGCATATTCCCTCCCTTGGAGCAAACATTATCTTGCCAACATCGGAATCAGTCCGTACAGGACCAGGTCCGACGAAAAATGGATGAGCAGGGCCAAGTGCGGCCCTTGAGTCCAACCGCAATCGCCAAACAACAGACGGCCCCACCCACCCAGAACCACCGCTTTCAGCACCATAACTCCCGCGCAAGGCACGATCGATGTCGTCAACTGTTGGGCGCGTGGTCCTATCCACGCCAGAATCGCGCCCAGGGCGGCGAAAACTGCGATGACGCGCGCAACTTCAAGGCTGCGGAGCGTTCGCCGGTTCAATCCCCGTTTGTCAGGTGCAACGTTCATCGAAGCCCTCCTCTCCTTTCTTGAAGAGAAGTCACATTGCCGCCGGGTCGTCCTACTTCGTCATGTCGTCCCAGCGGCGCACATACGCGATGCCTTTTTCAAATCGCTCGACCACCACTTCCGAGCCCTTGGCGATCGCTACGCCATCCTCGCTGCGTGCCCCGCAGGTGTGCCGAGTCCCGCCTTGCGAATAGACAATCTCACCGGTTCCGCCGGCGCGGATGCCGACGCTGGTGGTGCCTAGAACACCCGTCATTACGTAATCCGCCTCGTCCAGGATGGTCTCGTGGGCGAGCAGCACTCGGCTGATGAAGGCGAAGACGATGGCGGCGCCGCCGAGGCCGCTAAACGTGGCGATGATCATTCCCAGAGCAAACCACAAGCGCGAGTACTCCGTCAGCAGGTACCCGGTGCCGCCAAACCAGGCCAGAAACGCCATCAGCGTGATAAAGTTGAAAGGCGAGATTTCCCCCGACCCGCTCCGGACGCTGACTTTTCCGGCGGGTGCCGTCGCGCCGTGCGGGCCAGGTACGTGCGGGCCAGGTGCGTGCAGACCGCCACCGTGATGCCCGCCCACATGCGGCAGGTGCACGTGCAAGTGTCCGGGAAAATGGATCATCCCGCTCAGCAGCGAGATGACGCTGAGCACAAGACCCACCAGAAAACAGATCAGATAAAAAGTAGCCCAGTTCATGTTAATCGTCTCCCCCCTGTCGCACTCTGCGGCTTGATTCCGTTGATTCCAAAATGTCCGCCGGTTTCAACACTTGCAACAGGCGATCCGCCAGGCCGGGCGTATCCAGAATCTCAGCCAGCAGGATAAGGCATTTCCGCGTGTCCTCGTGCCGCGCCACCTTCAGCAGTGCCTGGCTCACCTCGGTGTCGCGCCGAAAACGCTCCGCGCCGCTGATCAGCCAGAGGTCGAGCGCATCGTCCGCAGCCAGAAAATTGGAGGTCAACTCCGTCGAGTAACCCTCCGGATCGTTCACCAGGTAGCCCGGGTGCACCTTGAAGAACTTCGCCAGAAGCATCCGGGTGGTGTTGGTCAAGTGCGGGCGCGCACCACTCTCGATCTGCGAGAGATACGACTGGCTGATCGTCTTGCGCAGATCTTTTTTGATGGCGCGAACCACTTCCTGCTGGGTCATCTCGCGACCGAGCCCGCGCAGCGTGCCCTCCACCGATCGCAAGTACCGAATTTTGTTTCCCAGAGTCATATCGCTAATTGCGATTCATTTATAGCAAATTGCGATTTAGCTGTCAAGAACTATATTGCGAGTGTTTTCAATCTCATGCGCGAGATCGGCGCTACGCCAGGAACCATGGTCCACCGATTAGGCGGATCTCACGAGATTTCTTCAAGACCAAGAAAGTGGGGTTTCCTAGACCCGGTTCTCGATCTGTTAAATCTGCGTAATCTGTGGAGAAGCCTCTTGCGGTCGCCGGCGGGCGCGCGCGTGCTAGACTGAAGCCTGTTCAGGGATGGATGCGGATGGCGGATCTCACTCAACTGACCGCGACGGAGATGGTGCAGGCCGTGCGCGCGACGCGGGTCTCGCCCGTCGCGGTCGTCGAAGCCCACCTCGATCGGATCGCGAAATTGAATCCTCGCTTGAATGCTTTTGTCATCATCGACGAGGACGGCGCGCGCGCGCAAGCTCGCCGGATTGAAGCTGCGATCCAGCGCGGCGAGCGCGTGGGACCACTCGCCGGGGTGCCGGTGACCATCAAAAGTTCGATCGATGTGGCCGGCTGGCGCTGCGCGGCTGGCAGCCGTTTGCGTGCGAATTACATCGCCGCCGTGGACGCGCCGCTGGTGGCCCGGCTCAAGACGGCGGGCGCCGTCGTGCTCGGCAGCACCAATACCCCTGAAATGCTCATGGCCTACGAGACAGACAACCTGCTCCATGGCCGTACCAACAACCCGTGGGATCTCGACCGCACGCCCGGCGGATCGAGTGGCGGCGAGTCGGCAGCGATCGCGGCTGGCTGCTCGGCAGCCGGCGTGGGCAGCGACGGTGGCGGTTCGGTCCGCGTGCCCGCGCATTACACCGGCATCTGCGCCCTCAAGCCTACTCCGGGACGCATTCCAGCCACCGGCCACTTCCCTGCTTCGGCAGGACCCTTCGCGCAGATCGGCGTCGTGGGACCCATGGCACACAGCATCGCCGACCTGACGCTCATGTTCGAGGCTATGGCCGGGCCGGAACTTGGCGACCCCTCTGCTGCGCCTGTGCTGCTTCGTGTCTGGAACGATGCCGAGATGCGCTCGGTGCCTGTGGGCTTCTTCGAAGAGGGCGGCCGCACCCCCGTGACTCCCGAGACTCGAGCCGCGGTGCGCGCCGCGGCGGAGACCCTCCAGCGGGCCGGGTTCGACGTTCAGCCGTTCTGCCCCACCAACCTCGATCTCATGCGTGAGTTGTGGTGGGACATTTTTGGGCGCGCCGGCGGGTTTGTGTTGAAGCCCTTCATCGGCGATCGTGAAGCCGATCTCAGCCCCATCCTGAGGGAGTTCATGAGCATTGTGGCCGCCGACCCGCCCCTCACCCTCGAACAATTGATCGAGACACTCATCGAGCGCGACCGGATCCGCGCGGAACTGCTGGCGGAAATGGAGCGGTTTCCGGTGCTGCTGTGTCCCGTGTGCGCGGTCCCGGCATTCCGCCACGGCGAACGCTCCTGGAGTGTCAACGGACAAACGGTGAAGTACCTCGACGCGATGAGTTACACCCAGTGGTGGAACATCATGGGCAATCCCGCCGCGGTGGTGCCCGTGGGACGCTCGCCGAAGGGCCTCCCGATCGGTGTGCAAGTCGTGGGCCGGCCCTGGGAAGAGGAACTGGTGCTGCGCGTGGCAGGCGAGATCGAGCGCGGCGTCACTGACGATTTTCGATTAAGCATCGAAACCCGACATTCGAAACTCGAAACTCGTCTCCATGGCTCAGACCTGTGCCTTGACGATTGACCATTTTGAAGGAATTGTGAGTCGTCAGCAGACAGATGAAGCTGAATTATGAATGATGAACCGAAGAAGGGTGGACGGTAGACGGTAGACGGACATAAGGGGGAAGAGGGGCTTCTTTCCCTTTATGCCGTCTGCCACCTACCGTCTGCCTTTCTTTGTTCATCCTTCATAATTCAGCATTCATCATTTATGAAGCGCCATCTCCGCCTTTTCGCCCTTTACTTCGCGCAATACGCCAAGGTGCGTCTGGCGTACAAGGCCGATTTCTTCATCGCCTTCTTCTCCTCCATGGCCGCCACCGTGATCGGCTTCGGTTTTGTCCTGGTGCTCTTCACCAAGATCCCCAAGCTCGAGGGCTGGTCGTTCTATGAGATCCTCTTTCTCTACGCCTTCTCGCTGATCCCGCTCGGCTTCTTCAACGTGGTGAGCTGGAACCTCTACGAGTTCGGCGACATTTATATTATCCAGGGCCGCTTCGATCGCATCCTGTTGCGGCCCGTCGCCACGCTGTTCCAGGTGCTGTCGGAGAAGTTCCGCATCGAGTCTCTACAGGAAGTGGTGACGGGCCTGTTGGTGATCGGGATCTGCGTCCGCAAGCTCGGATTGCACTGGACCCTGGCCGACGACCTGTGGTTCGCGCCAATGGTCGTGTGCGGCGCGGTTATCTATCTCTCCGTGTTTCTCATTCTCACCGCCGTCTCGTTCTGGTTCGAGGACCGCGTCGGCATTGTGCCGCCGGTATTCAACATGCTCACCTTCGGCCGCTATCCGCTGACCATCTACAACGTCTTCATCCAGTTCATGCTAAGCTGGATCATCCCCTTCGGCTTCGCCTCTTTCTATCCCACCACCCACTTCCTTGGACGCCGTACCTTCACGCCCTACTTTCACCTGGTGCCGCTGGTGGCGGCTGGATTCTTCTGCCTCGCCGTGATGGTGTGGAACCGCGGAGTGAGCAACTACAGCAGCACGGGGTCCTGAAGGCAGTGACGATTGACGAGTGACAGACTACCCAAGCCCAGTTGGCTCCAATAGAGGATGATCTCTTTATGTGTGCATGTCTACGCCCTTCCGCCTTCCAGCCCCCTAGTGCGCGACGACCTGGTGCCCCGGCCCGTCCGGACCATTGCACAGTGGTTTCCTCCCAACGTGCCTTTACCGCCTATCATGGCCTCTGGGAACGGCCGGTGGCAACTACGGTTCCTGCGATCCCCGTACCTCCAACCCGCTGGCATAGAATCCCGGTGTCCCGCTGTCGCCCGCGAGCAACTGGATTATGACCCCCCCCGCGTTTACCGCGCCCACGTATTCGGTGTTCAGATTGTAAGTGGTTGAGTTGACCGTCAACGTCGATGGCACCTGACTCCACCCGGCAATCTCAAATGCCGGGTAGTGGAAGTACCGGTTGCCGGCGTTCATCCACACCACGCTGTTGTCAGCGCAAATGTTACCCGGGTTCGGGCACTTCGACCAATTGGGCTGCGAGCCCCCGCTGGCCCCGCTCGACGCATTGACGAAGGTCGCCACTTTGACATTGGTTCCGTCCCAAATCGCCTGACCGAGCGAGTAAAGGTGGTTCTTCTGCCAGCTTGGGAGCGACAGCGTGAAGCTGACTTCGCCGCTGCCCGCAGTGATCTGATACGCGCCGGTATCCTGATCGAAGCAGCTTGTGCCGTAGCCGCGGGTGCAACTTCCGGCGATGAAGCTAGGGGCTGGCGGCACCTCGTATTCCGCCGCGTAATCTCCGGCTACGGCCTGTGTTGCCTGCCTCGATCCCGTCCACAATCCGTCGTCGCCCACGCGAAGGGTGTCATGAAGGATCGTGTGCGGGTTGCCGTCGCCGGGCAGCGTCACGCTTTGATAGGCTCCCTGCAATCGCGTCCGCATCCCTTCGAACCATGTCGGACCATTAAGTTGGTTGGTGATGTAAGTTCCCGTGGCGGGCGAAGCGAGGGGACTGGCGCCAAGAATGCGCAGGTAGTTCGAGTGGACCACGCCGGAGAGCTTCGTCCCGTACGCGTAAGGCGACTGGCATCCGCTGGAATCATCCTGCGTCGGTCCGGTCGCACACGTCGGAAGGTCACCGACACTGGGTTGAATCACTCCCACGGCGGGCAGAGGGCTACAACTGGAGGTATTGCCAAAGTCCCACGGCGGCAGGCTTCCCACGTAGTACTTGTAAGTGCCCGTCGGACCCGTGAACACCGAACTCAGCGTGAGGGTGGTACCACCTGTAAAGTCGCTGCCGGTCAGGGAAGACACCATAAGCTGCCGGGCGGTGCCGGCACCGTTACCCGAAGTTGACCACACAAAGAAAGGCACCCCCACCCATGCTGCCAGGGGAACTCCGACAGCAAAGTTGTCTCCGCTCGCCACCCGTACCGATGCGCTGCCATTGGTCAATGAGACCGTGCCATACCAGTTGGCATGGTTGGGTGTGAACATGAGCCAGGTCATGTTGGAGGCGAAACGCTGATAGCCGGTCTGCCATACTTGCTGCCAAGGAGGGGAAATCGTCGGGTAGTACGAACAGACACCCTGATCGGCTTGGCCCTTGGTGTTGGCAAAGTTGGCGCTCTTCAAAATCGAGAGCTGCGTCGTGGCATCGGAGCCGGCGCCGCCGGCAACATTACCAAAGGTCAGCGGACCTTGAGAGTCCGCATTCGAGTAGGACATATCAAAGCGGTGAAACACCTTGTCGGGGCGATAGATGGTGTAGTACTCCGTACCGTTGACGCAGCAATCGAGTCCGCTCGTGTAATTGGGCATGTTGACCCAACTAGCGAACTGGCCATATTGTCGCAAGCCCCACGTCTCTTTGAGGCGGATGCGCACGTTGTTCGCTTCCAGCACGGCGATGTGTGCCCCAGACGAATTCTTGTACTCACCAAATCGGCCCGCGGTCGCCGTCCCGCCGTGTCCAGTGCAGGAATTGGTCTGAACCGACCCAAGCTTGTAGCGAATCTGTCCCATGCTGACCGCAGTTACGGAAGACCCGCCGGTATTGAAGCTGCAGCTTCCACTGTCGACGGTGACGCCAGAGACAGCGACGTTGATGGCGTCGGGCGCTGGGACCGTGGGCGTCATCGAGCTGTTGGCTAATCTAAGGGTGACGGTCTGCCCGTCGCCGCCGCAACAGGTTCCCGTCAATGAGGCCCCGCCGCCCGCCGTGGTTGACAAGTTGTAAGGGGCATTGATTAGACCGAACTGCATTTGCGCCAGCCCCGCGTCCATCGAAGCCATGTCCACCTGGTAGACAAATCCGCCTGCCCCGGTACAGGTGCTGGCGCAACTGAGCCCTCCGGTGAGGTTATAGCTAACCTGGTTGCCGCTGATCGACCCAATGAGAAAGCCGCCATTGATCGAGCCGCCGCCAAGCCTGCCTGACGCCAGGCTGCTATCGAACACGAAAAACGGCTGGCCGGACGACCATGAGGGCGCGCCGGAAAGGGTCAAGGTTACCGACGAGCCGGAGGCGGTCCAACCCTTGATGCTGAACGTGGTGTCATTCTTATTGTCCCACAAGTCGCTCAGGCCCATGCCGTAAACGCAGGAGTTGGAGCCGCAGTTGATGGATTGATCGCCCAGGGCGAGGCGAATGTGACCGGGCACATCAATGACGTAGTAGGCGCCCACATAAGGAATCTGGGCCGAAACGTAAGCGCCGCCCGCATAAGAAGCGAACCCGCTGCAAGACTCGGCATAGGAGATGTTCTGACCGCTCACCTTGATTGGTCCGAGGCCGCTGCCGTTCCACGCCGTGACGCGCGACCCGTCCACGTCCACGCGAATGCCGGTCACGAAGTTGCTCGGCATGGTGCCGCTTACAGTCAGATTGACCGTTCCGGTCGTGCAGGTCGCCGCCGTTACCGGGGCCACATCGATCAGTGACAGTGCTCCGCGGTCCTGGGCTCGGGCTTCCACACAAAAGAGGACAAAGAACACGACAAAGAATCGCGTCGTCATCATAGGCTCACCTCAAACCGTCCTGGTTATGCGTCAAAATGGAAGCCACCGCTTCCGATGGCCGGTCTTCCGCCCTTCGGGGCGGGGATTATTAAGGCATAGGGAAATCTATCGAAGCCGATGCCGATAGGATGGACTGTCGTCGTCGGCCGTCCCGTCTCATCATCTTCGGTGAGTTTCCACCGGGTTATCCCTTGGCGCGCTGGCCCCCGCCGGACCGGCTTCTGTTTCACCCGGTCCATTTAGTTTAGCCCGACGCTCAACTTTTAACTAGTTGGCTTGAAATATAACCCGGCCACTTTAGCAAATAGCTATGGTCATTGACTCTCCGACCTCTGCGCTACTCAAATCGTATTCGGCCCTCTTTATTCACACTTCAAGATTTCACAGTTCATTCGAAAACAGTTCCCAAAATACCAGAGTCAAAGAGAGCCACAACGAATTCAAAATTCACCATTCACAATTCACCTTCCACAATTCATAATTCACTATTCGCCGTTCGTTGCTCCCAACGCGAAGGCACAATGCCCATCCACACGATTTACACGCTGGCGAAGGATGACGCCGAGGCACGGAGTTGGCTGGCCTTCTTCCGCCGCCACGGTTACCCCGCACTTGCGGGCCTGGCGATCGAGCGCGTCTTCTGGCTGGAAGGCGACATCAGCGTGGAGCGTCTGCTTCCGCTGCTGGTGAACCCGCTGTACCAGACGGCGGCGAAGCGCTCGCAGCTCGATCCGGCGCAGGGGCCGATCGTGGAGATCGCCTACCGTCCTGCCGTGACCGACCCCGAAACGCCGTCGATCCTGGCGGGAGCACGAGCGCTGGGCGAAGACGGGCTCGAGCTGGCGCGGCTCTCCAAACGCTATCAGTTCGCGGGGCTCGACGAAACGGAGGCGCGGAGACTCGCCGCCCGCTTTCTCTATAACAAGGTCGTGGAGCGCGTGCGTGAGCCGGGCGAGTTGGTGGCGACGTTGCGGCCCACCGGCAGTCCCGATCCCGTCGGGACGGTTTCGCTCCTCGGTTTGAGCGATGACGAACTGGACGGGCTATCGCGAGAGCGCTCCTGGTACGCGCCGCTTTCGCAGATGAAAGCCATCCAGGCGCACGAGCGGGCGCAAGGCCGGCCACACACCGACGCGGAAATCGAGATTCTGGCGCAGAGCTGGAGCGACCATTGCTTTCACACCACGTGGAAGAGCCTGGGGCTGCTGAAGCGGCTGGCCGCCGCGACGGCGCGCATCAACCATCCGTTGGTGGTCTCGAGTTTCAAGGACAACGCGGGCGGAATCGAGTTCTACGAAGACTGGGTGGTGACCATCAAAGGCGAGACCCACAATTTCCCCAGCTCCATCGCGCCCTTCGGCGGAGTGGCCACCAAGCACGGCGGCGTGATTCGCGATACGCTGGGCTTCGGCAAGGGCGCCTATCCCATCGGGGGCACTACCATCATGGCCACCCTGGACCCACGCCTGAGCGACGACGAGGTCCCGCCCGGCGCGCTGCACCCGCAGTTGATCGTGAGCGAGTCGATTCGCGCCACGGCGTACTACTGCAATCCTATGGGCATCCCCATGATGCACCCCGTCTATCGCGCGCATCCGGGCTACGCCAAGTGCCTGGCGCTGGGCCACTCGATCGGGCTCATCCCCAGGAAGCACGCGCTGAAGGACGCTCCGCGGCCCGGCGACCTCGCCCTGCTCATCGGCGGCGAAACGGGACGCGACGGAATCCACGGCGCCACCGCCAGTTCCACCGGCATGACGGGCGAGACGCTGGAGAAGGAATCGGCGGCGGTGCAGATCGGCCACCCGATCACCGAGCGGCGCTTCACCTCGGCCATCCCCGTGCTGCGCGATGCCGGCTGCCTGCGCGCGCTGACCGACTTGGGCGCCGGGGGCATTTCCTGCGCGGTGGGCGAGATGGGCGCCGAAACCGGCGTGGCGATTTCGCTCGATGCCGTGCCACTGAAGGACCAGAGCCTGACCGCGTGGGAAATCCTGCTCTCCGAGTCGCAGGAACGCATGCTATTGGTGGTGTCGCCGGAGAAACTGGCCGAGGCTCGTTCGATTCTCGATCGCTACGAAGTCGGCGCGACAGTCCTGGGAAAGTTCACCGCTTCCCGGCGCTTCGAGGCGACGTGGAAAGGCCGGAAGGCGGTGGACCTCGAGCTGGAGTTCCTCTGGCACGGCTGCCCCCTCGACGCCATCGACACGGCGGAGCCACAGCGCCGGCTGCGACCCCTCGAAATCCCAGAGCCGCAGACGCCGGAGGATTGGTCGCGCTCCTTCCACGGCGTGCTCTCGCACTACCACTGCGCGGACCAGAGCGCCGCCGGGTCGCGCTTTGACACCACGGTGCAGGGCCGGACGGCAATTGGTCCCTATAGCGGCAAGAACCACCGCATGCCCACCAATCTTTACGTCTCGGCGCCGCTCTACGGGAAATCTTGCGGAGTCGTCACCACCGTGGCCGTCAATCCTTTCTACGGCGAGATCGATCCGGCGCAGATGGCGCGCCTGATGATTGTCGAGGCGCTGACTAAGGCGGTAGTGGCAGGCGTGGATTACCGCGACTGCGTGCTCTGCGACAATTTCTATACGCCGCGCGTGCGGCCCGAGATCGCGTGGGACCTGAAGCGCATGGTGGAGACCGTAGCCGATTTTTCGGAAGCGATCGGCGTGCCGTTCATTTCCGGCAAGGACTCAAGCTCGGGAACGTTCGAGGCGCCGGGGCCCGCGGGCCAGCCGCCGCGCCGGATCGACGTGCCACCCACGCTGGCGGTGGCAGTCCTGGGACGGGTGCCGGACACCAGGAAGATTGTGACCAAGGAGTTCAAGCGTGCCGGGAACAAGCTGCTCGTCGTCGGCGCAATGGATCCTGCGACTCCCGAAGCTCCCGCTTTGGCCGGAAGCGTCTATGCCGACGTTCACGGGCAGCGCGGCGACCGCCTTTTCGATCCGGGCGATGCAGTTTCTATTCGCTCTGTGTGGGACGCCTTGCTGTCGCTCCACCGTGGTGCAATCTACGTCTCGGGCTCGGCAATCGCCGAAGGGGGAATTGCTCTTCGCTTGTTTGAGGCCGCCTATGGATCCGGGCTGGGCGCCCACGTTGATGCAGCGCGTGCCGATGTAGCGTGGGCGTCCCATTCGCTTCGCTCAGGGCAGGCCTCGCCTGCTGTCGCCGGAGCGTCTCGCTCCTACCCTTCTTCCTCTATCAGCAGGCGGGTACGCGGGCAAGCCTGCCCTGAGCGAAGCGAACGGGATGCCCGCACCACAGCAGCCGGGACGGCCGCGCTACTGTTCGGTGAATTCATCGGCGCGGCGCTGATTGAGGTGGCGCCGGAAGTTGATGTGGAGGAATCGCTGGGTGGGGTCCGCCACTGCGTTCTGGGCGAGGTGACTCCCGAGCCACAACTCGCTCTCGCCGATTCGGGTGACATGCTTTGGCGAGAAGCCGTTTCATCCCTCACCGAGAGCTGGAGCCGGACCTTCCGGGAGGTGCTGGAATGAGCGCCGCCACGACGGCCATCTTGTACGCTCCGGGCACCAATTGCCACGAAGAAACCGGGGCGGCCCTCGCCGCCGCTGGCGGCAAGAGCGACCTGGTGCTGTTGCACGACCTGATGCAAGGATCAACTGACCTTGCCCGATATCAGGCGGCGGTGATTCCGGGCGGGTTTTCCTACGGCGATCACCTCGGTGCGGGCCGCATTTTCGCCACCCTGCTGGTGGCCCGGTTGCGAGATCAACTGGTGGAGTTTCTGGCAGCGGGGAAGCCTCTGCTCGGCATCTGCAACGGATTCCAGGTGCTGGCGGACGCGGGCATCCTGCCGGGGCGGGCGCCGGGACACCGTTCGATGGCGCTGCTGGAAAACCAGTCGGCGCGGTTTGAGGACCGCCAAGTCCGCCTGAGCGTCGCATCCGGGAAGAGCCTCTGGACGAAGGGTCTCGAAGGGCAAATCCTGAGGATGCCCACCGCCCACGGTGAAGGCCGGCCGCTGTTCTGCCCCGGCGTTCAATCGGTGTCTTCAGATCCCTCGATGCCGGCGGAAGGAGCGAGAGTGGTCCTTCGCTATGCCGATGAGGAGGGCCGGCCGACGATGCGCCACCCCGATAATCCCAATGGCGCGCCGGACGCGGTGGCCGGGATCATGGACGAAAGCGGTCTGGTTCTCGGCCTCATGCCTCACCCCGAGCGTGCTTCGCTCTCCGCCCATTACTCGCAGGACGGGCTGAAGCTCTTTCGGAACTTGACCTGCTGGCTGGCGTGCGAGGCCTAGCGTGCCCCGCTCCAGGCCGAGAACAGCTCATTGATTTCCCGGAGGCGCTCATCTCTTTCGACGAATCAGCCGATGAAACAACGGTGTGGAGTTAGCGATGCAAGCGAAGAGGCAGGCCGCCGTTTTTGTTTCCGAGGCAGCCGGTCTGGGCGTCAATCAGGATGGCCCCCAGGACGGAGGGATTGGAGTGGGTACGCTCAACAGCACGATGATGGCGCTGGAACCGCTAGTGGGCGCGAGACGCGTTTTCGGTGGTGAAGCGCTCTCCAGCCGCAGGGAACGCGAGCTTCACGAGCAGACGATCGACGCTCTCAGCGCCGCGCTCGATGTGCACGATGACGACGCCGCCGGTCACGCTCAGCGAGTCACCCTCTATTCGCTGGAGATGGCTCGAAGGTTGGGGTGCTCGCAGGAAGAAATGGACAGCTTGGAACGCGCGGCCCGCGTGCACGATATCGGAAAGATCGGCATTCCCGACGCCATCCTGCTCAAGCCGGGCCGGCTGACCGAGGAAGAGACCGAAGTGATGAAGGCGCACGTGCAGATCGGATACCAAATCGTGAGCCGACTCGGGTTCATGGCGGCTTCCGCCGAGATCGTTCTCACCCACCACGAGCGCTGGGACGGTGACGGGTACCCGCAGGGACTCCGGGGAGAAGAGATCCCCCTGGGGACGCGTATCTTTACCGTGGCTGACACTCTGGACGCCATCACCTCCGACCGGCCGTACCGTCGGGCTTCTCCCTACGCTGTGGCGCGTGCCGAGATCGAGCGCGAATCGGGCCGTCAGTTCGATCCTCGAGTGGTGGAGACTTTTCTTTCCGTCCCGGAAGAGGTGTGGGAGGAAGTTCGCCAAGAGTTGGCGGCAATGCGCGCGCGCACCCGGCGGGATATGCCCAGGCTGATCATGGTGTGGCACCGCCTCCGGGCGCGATAGGGCAACTCAAGCGATGCGGAGAGGCAGCGCCCTGCGCAGTCGCGAGAGCGAGCGGAGCAGAACTGTGACCTCGGTTAAAGTGATGGCCGTGGACGACGATCCCAACGTCCTGAAAGCAATCAAGGCGGTGCTGGAACCGTTGGGGTGCGAGGTCGTGGTGTTTGAAGACGCCGCCTCCGCCGGTCTTTCTCTTCGAGCAGAAAAGGTGGACGGCATCTTCGTGGATGCCCAGATGCCGGGCGCGAACGGCTTCGATCTGACCAAGGCGGTTCGTGAGTCGGGGGCCAATTCGCGCGCTCCGATCGTGCTGCTCTCGGATGTGGACGACGCCGCCACCATGAGGAGAGGTTTCCAGGCGGGCGCGACCTTCTTTCTCGGCAAGCCGCTGACGCGCGAACGCATCTATCACCTTTTCAACGCCACGCGCGGGGCCATGCTTGTGGAGCAGCGACGTCACCGGCGCTTCCCCTTTCGCGCCGCGGTAAAGTGCGGGTACTCCGGCAAACAGTTGAACCTGCAAAGCATCAACCTGAGCGAAAGCGGGATGCTGCTCGACTCAGCGGGCGGGATGGATCTGGGCCAGGAATTCGATCTCGAGTTTCTCGTTCCGCCCGGCCCCAAGCCCATCCTGGCGCGCGCTCGTACGGTACGTCAAGAGCCCCCGAACCATGTCGCGATCGAGTTTGTAACCTTACGCCCCGAGGACCGGGAAGCCCTGCAGCGCCACCTCAACGGAGACGCCGACGATTGGAAGTCAAGGCCCGCGAAGGAAGGAGCCAGCCCTTCCTCCCGTTCCTGGTCCGAAGCACCAGCCTGAGGGGTCGAAAACCGAGACTGGCAACTCGAAAACTCACAGCCCGAAATTGCCTACAAGGCTCGTTCCTAGACCACCTCCACACAGTTTGGGGCGGCGGCTACCGCACTCCCGACCAGTGCAGGTACGCTTCGAAAAGGCCTCTTCCACCCAGGATGACATAGAGTCCGGCCGCGCCCAGGAAGCTGCCGTAGGGCCACTGGTATTCGCGGAGCTCCGGTTTGGCACGGATGGCGATCAGCGCCAGGACGCTTCCGCCGAGCGAGCCGAGAAGCATGGTCATCAAGGTGAGCGGCGCGCCCAGGAAGATGCCGACCATCAACATCAGCATCACATCGCCGAATCCCAGGTATTCCTTCTTGCGGCCCCCCACCCGGTAGAACACCTCGCCGATGGCATAGAATAGTCCACCACCCACCAGGGCTCCGGTGACGGACCCGAGTAACGACAGGAAACCCGGGGCCGGAGACATCTCCCACCGCCGCAGGATCCAGTCCATCGGCCGGGCATCCACGGGCAAGGCCAGGCTCAGCAGCAAGCCGAGAACGATTCCGGGAATGGTCACGACGTGGGGAATACTGCGGTCGCGGAGGTCCGTGAAGATGACGACCAGCAGCAGCATCCCGAACACCGCTGCCTTGACGAACTCGACGCTGAGGCCGTTGACGGCATAGTCGAGTACCAGATAGCCGGCCGTCAGAATCTCCACCAACGGGTACAGCGCGGAGATCCGAACGCGGCAATCGCGACAGCGGCCTCCCAGGAGCGCATAGCTGAGCACCGGAACATTGTCGTACCACCGAATAGGGTGGCCGCACCGGGGGCAATGGGATCGTGGCCGGACAATCGACTCACCGGCCGGCAGTCGACTGATACAGACATTGAGGAAACTGCCGAAAATAAGGCCGAAGATCGCGGCCAAAGCATAGGGCATGAGTGCAACACTCCAGTCAGGTCAGCCGGCCCGGACGACGTTGTTTCAGGGCGATGATCGCTGGCCTTCTCCGAGCAAGCGTTGATATAAACCGACCGTCCTATCAATCATGATATCACTGGAAAACTGGCGCGCGCGTTCTCGAGCCTGGCGACCGAACTCAGCGAGCAACGTGGCATCTGAGGCGGCGTCCGTTATGGCCTCGGCCAGCGACAGCGGAGAGTCGGGGGAGATCAGCCAACCGGTCCTTCCCTCGGCGACAATCTCCGGAAGCCCTCCCACCCTGGTGGCGACGACCGCCAACCCGTGCGCCATGGCCAGGAGCGCGGACGAGCCCAGCCCCTCAGCACGGGAGGGCATCATGTAGAGGTCGAGTCCGGCAAAGAACTCCCCAATGTCCTCTCGATAGCCCAGCCGACGCACGTTCGGAGGAACGGCCTCTGCCGGCGGTGGCGGATCGACGCCGGCCAGCACCAGTCGCGCCTTGGGACACCTCCCTGCCAGGATCTGCGCCGCCTCAATGGCGACGGACTGCCCCTTCTCGTAAGACGACCCTCCTAAGTGTCCCACTACAAACTCATCGGCGCCGAAACCCCAGCGTGCTCGGACGCAGGTACGGACCCCGTTTTCCGCCTGCACTTCGGGGATCTCGATTCCATCCGGGATGACCGCAATGTTCGCGTCGGGTACTCCGGCTTCGAGCAGGAGCCGACGCACGCAGCCGGAGATGGCAATCACGGCGTCGCAGGTGTGGCTGTACTTGAGTCGATGGGTCCACCGCTGGCGAGGCACAAAGGTCACCCGACGGCTGGCGACGCGGCGTACGTCCAAGCCCACCGACGCCAACCACGCCACGGTCTGGCCGTGGCCATCGTGTGCATGCAGGATATCGACCGGCGCCCCAAGCAGGAACTGACGGAGCTGAACGATCCCATGGGCGCGGCCCGGATCGTGCTCCGGCAGACTGAAGACGCGAAATCCTTCTTGCTTGGCGCGCGCTTCGAGCGCACCGCCCTCCGGGCACGCGATCACTTGCTGGTGGCCGCGTCGCGCCAGCCCACGCACCAGGAGCAGGATTTGCTGCTGCCCGCCGCGCAGTCCGGAGCCCGTATCGACATGAAGGATTCTCATCAATGCTCGACTCCAAGATCGGCGTCACGTCGCAGCCGGGCCGCCTTGGCATATTTCCGGCGGACGTAGCGCGCCGCCATCCAGGCGATCAGAAAACCCTGATGGCCGTCCAGCAGCCCGAGCCGCAGGAAGAAGGCGTTGGCAAATACCCACGGCGGGGCCAGAAACCGCCGCAACAGGCCGGCGCGCTCGCCACGATCGAGCATTTCCCGTGCCGCCAGGTCCGTGTAGAACTCGATGCGCTGGCGATGCTCGTCGGGCGAATCGCAAGTGTAGTGCAGGATCTCTCCCGGTAGTGTTTCGACTGGACCATCCACCACCACCGATTCGTGGACGTACGCGCCTTTCCACTGCGCTCGCCGGCGATTGAAGAGGCGAACCTTGTAGTCGGGGTACCAGCCGGAATGGAGAATCCAGCGTCCGAGGTAGAGGGCGCGACGGGCGAAGCGGTAGCCTGCCGCGGCCGGCGCGGACGACTTCCATTCGCCGATCGAGTGGCGGGCGTCGGCGTTCAATTCCTCGTCCGCGTCGAGACTCAAGATCCAGTCGTGCCTGGCTTGGTCCGAGGCGAAGTTCTTCTGTGCGGCGAAGCCCGCCCATGGATGAACGACCACCCGGGCGCCCAGCTCGCTCGCCAACTCTCGCGTTCCGTCCGTCGAATTGGCATCCACCACCACGATCTCGTCCGCAGCGCGGAGCGAGTGGATGGCGCGCTCGATGTTCTTCGCTTCGTTATGGGTGATCACTGTGGCGGAGATTTGTGGCATGAGGCGAGTTGTCCGTGGTCCTTTCGTCTACTGGCGAATGATCCTTGCGAATTCGCCGTCCTCGATCAACTCCGCAACGCGCCGAATATCCGGCGCTAACGGGCGATCGCGCTCGATGGAATTAGAAACGGAGCGGACCAACGCGCGCGCCTTTTCGGCGAGGTCCCCGCTGCGCAGTGGGGCCAACAGGTCGAGCGCACGGCATGCAGCCAGCAGCTCAATGCTCAGAATGCGGCCCAGGTTGGTGAGCAGCGGCCGCAGCTTCAGCGCCGCGGTCATGCCCATGCTGACAAAGTCTTCTTTGTTGCCCGAAGTCGGGATGGAATCGATAGAGGCGGGGTGAGCGTAAATCTTGTTTTCGGAAGCGAGGGCCGCGGCCGTGACCTGCGCCAGCATGAATCCGGACTCGACACCAGGCTCGGTGGCGAGGAACGGCGGCAGGTCCGACGTCAGCGGGTTCACCATACGGTCGATGCGCCGCTCCGAGATCCCCCCCAGTTGGGCCAGCGCCATGGCCATCAAATCAAGCGCCGTTGCCAACGGCTGCCCGTGGAAATTGCCTCCCGAAAGCACCTCGCTCTCATCGGCGAACACCAGCGGGTTGTCCGTCACGCTGTTCATCTCGATCTCCAATACGTGACGCGCGTGGGCCAGGGAGTCGCGCACGGCGCCGTGAACCTGGGGCATGCAGCGCAAGCTGTAAGCGTCCTGGACGCGCGGGCAATTGAGGTGCGATTCCCGAATTCTGCTGCCTTGATTGAGCCGGGAGAGGTTGCGTGCCGTAATCAGTTGTCCGGGGTGCGGCCGTGCCTGCTGCAACCGCTCATCGAAAGCTACGGGGGAGCCCCGGAGGGAGTCGAGCGAAAGCGACCCGGCAATGTCGGCCGTGTCAACCAGGATCTCCGCGTGGCGCAAAGCCAACAGTCCCACCGCCAGCATCGCTTGCGTGCCGTTGAGCAGCGATAGTCCTTCCTTAGCCTCAAGGGTGATGGGCTCCAGGCCGGCGTCGAGGATCGCTCTCTCGCCGCGCATACGGCGGCCGCGGTACACCACTTCCCCCTCGCCCACCATGGCCAGCGCCATGTGCGCCAAGGGCGCTAAGTCGCCGCTCGCGCCCACCGATCCCCGTGCCGGAATCGTAGGACGTATGCCATGATTCAGAAAATCGCAAAGCAATTGGGCGATGGAAGGACGGACGCCGGAAAGACCTCGCGCCAGCCCGTTGGCGCGCAGCAGAAGTAATCCACGGGTCTCGGCATCGGTCAGCGGCTCGCCCACTCCGCAGGCGTGGCTGCGCACCACGTTGATCTGGAGTTCCCGCGCTTTGTCGGGCTCAATGTGTTCGGTCGAAAGGCTGCCCACGCCCGTCGTCACACCGTACACAACCCGCCTCTCCTGGATGATCGATTCCACCACCTTGCGCGAGCGATTCATGGCGCTGAGTGCATCGGCTTGCAGTCCGACGGGCCGCTTTCGAAGCACAACGTCGAAGAAATCCTCCAGCGTGAGGTCGTGTCCCGTGAGCAACAGCGTTTCTGACATCAAAGTGTCCAAAGGCGGCGACAAAAGGGTGAAGGGTAAAGGGTAAACGAAGACCAAGACCGAACTAACTCATTCTCCGCCCCAGCTACCGGGTTTTCATACTTTGCTTGCCCTTTACAATGATTGCCGTTATCACGGCGTATATTTCTTCCGTCTCTTTCATTAGAGGCTTCAGGCGTTGGATGCTGACGGTGCCAGACTCCGCCATCAGACGCAATCAATACAGGCTCTCCTTCGCCTCCTTCTGAGCGATTCCATACTTGTGGATGAAGTCCGCTCTCGTTTCTGCAGACTGAGCCTCTTCCATATTCGCTCCGATAGAGGTTGAAGCTCTGAGGTATTGCTTGCCCTAGAACCCAGCCAGCTCCATCGTTTCCTTCCTGAAGAAAGCGCTACAACCTGATAGCACGCAACGAATACCGAAAAGCTCGTTTGCGAATGTCGGGCGGCCTGTGGTCCTCGGGCCGAGATGCTTTCCGTTCCTCATTTCCCACTTGCTTGAACCCGAAGGCAGCCATTCGGCCGACTTCGCGCCTCCGCATCTTCATCGAGAGATCTTGTCTTCGTTTACCCTTTACCCTTTACCCTTTACCCTTTCTTGGCGTGCGCCTTGAACAATTCGCGATACTTCTCCGGCAGGGCGCGCGGCCGGCCGTCGCGATCGGTGATCACGTGTAGGGTTTCGCCCTCCGCCAGCAGCATGGGATCGAGGGCCCGGTAGACTTCGTAAGCAAACACCAGCACGCGCTTGCGGACGGAGCGCAGCCTGGTGCGCACCGCAATCTCCTCGTCGTAGTGCGCCGGAGCCTTGTAACGGCAGCGAGTCTCCGCCACCATCAGGTAGAGTCCCTCCTCACGCTCCATCTCCTCGTAGGTGAAACCAAGCTGGCGGCAGAGATCGGTGCGTCCGATCTCGAACCACACAAAATAGTTGGCGTAATACACGATGCCCATCTGGTCCGTCTCGGCGTAACGGACGCGCAGGGTGGTCGAGATCCAGTCGGTTTCAAACTCGCCTGCCATCATCAAAGTAGGTCCGAAGCGTGAGCCGCCGTCCACCCTTACTGTGAACGCCCGGCACACTCACATCGCAATTTTGCTGCGTCACGCGGGCTTGGTCTTTCCAGCCGCTAGTCACTAACCACTCGCCACTAGCCACTGGCCCAGCCACTGCGCGTGTTTATCCCCACACTATTTCGCCGCCTCGACCAGTGCCTTGACCGACGGGACAATCACGATGAGCAATTCGGCGCGGGGCTTGGCGGCGCGGGCGAGCATGTCCAGTTGTTGCGCCACCCACGATGCTGGCGCGGGCTGGCCCGTCTTGAGGTAATCGAGCGCCTGAAGGCCGGCCGCTGCCACTGCCGAGGCATCCTCGGCCAAAGGTACATCCTCCTGAAGCAAGGCATTCTGCTTCATCGCTGGGATTAGATTTACCGCATCGTCGTGCCACCGCGTCAGCCGCCTTCGCATCTCGACTTGGTTCGTTTTCCAGTTCGCCGCCAAGACAGCAAACTCGCGAGCCGCATCGCTCTCCGGCGGCGTGGCATCCACCAGGCGATTCAGCGGCGTAAAACTGGTAGACCCGGGAGAAGTTTCGTCCCGGGTGTACCCCTTGACCGGTTCCAGGATGCCGTCGACCGATTCCAGGCTGTCGGCAGAGCTCATCTGGGCGAGGCGCTCGAGCATCAAGCGACGATTCGACTCGTGCGTCAGGCCCAGAAGCTCAGTTCGCGGCTCACCACCGCGAGCCGCCGGTACATTGAGTCGACATCCTTCACGGACTGCGGCGACCACAGCCTTTCGGCGATGGCGGCCAACCGCGGCCAGAGCCGTGAGTCGACAGTGGCGGAACTGGCAAACTCCTCCCACATGCACGCTTCGCCGCCCAGAATGCGCACCCGCTCTTCCGCCGTCAGGCCGGCGGTGGCGCCTTCGAGCGGATCAGCCCGGTAATGCCGCGAGGCGGGTTCGATGAGGTCCAGATAGTAGCCCGCCGAAAGGACACCCATGTAGCCCTGTTGGGCGGCGGTGGCGAGCGACCGCTGGCCGCGCCAGGACTGCACCACTACGTTCTTGGGCAGCCCCGGGTGCAGAACCTCGTCCCACCCAATCGGCTTCTTGCCGTGCCGCTCGACAATCTCCACCAATCGTTCGCTGAAGTAGGTCTGCAAATCGGCGGTGGACCGCATCGCGTGCTGCTGCATAAAGGCCTGGATACGCGGATCGCTCTTCCACTGCTTGCCATTCACCTCGTCGCCGCCGATGTGAAAGTATTCATCCGGAAACAAGGCGGCCGTTTCCCCAACGAAGGCGTCGAGAAACTGGTAGACCTCGTCGCGGGTGGGGTCCATGGCCGGATTAAGAACGCCCCACCGTCGCTCGATCTGGTACGGCCCCGGCCCGCTCGCCAGCTCCGGATACCCCACGAACCACGCCGTACTGTGGCCGGGCATATCAAATTCCGGCACCACGCGAATGCCACGGTCGCGCGCGTAGGCGATGACCTCCTTCACTTGCTCCTGCGTGTAGTAGTGCCCGTCCGATCCCATTTCGTGCAGCTTGGGAAACGTCTTGCTTTCGACACGAAATCCCTGGTCGTCAGACAAGTGCCAGTGGAAGACGTTTAACTTCACCGCGGCCATGCCGTCCAAGTTTCGTTTCACTACTTCGATCGGCATCCAATGGCGGCTGACGTCCCAACTCAGGCCGCGCCAGGGAAAACGCGGCTGGTCGTGAATCTCCACTGCCGGCGCGCCAAAGCCTGTAGCGTCTAGATCGACCAGTTGCAGAAATGTCTCCATCCCTCGCAGCGCCCCGACCGGCGTCGGCGATTTGAGGCGAGCCTGCTTGGGGCTCACTTCCAGGGTGTAGGACTCATCTTCCTTGAAAGACTGCACGGCCTCGGATGATCGCATTCGATCAGCAGCGTCGACTGGGAAGCATCCGACACGAGTCCGTCGCTGAGCGGGATTCCGGTGTTCCTGGCGAGATGGCTGATCAGGCGCTGCGCCGCCGATTGCAATCTCGGTTCCTCGTAGCCAGCCAAGCCCACGCGAAATGTACCGTCAATGGCCAGCCGGCCCTGTCCGAGCGTGATCTGCGCCGGTTCCGGCATCAAATTCAAGGTGCTTTGCTGCCCGCAGAACGTCGCTACACTACCCACAAAAAGCCCTAGTGAAACAAGCGCCACTCTCGAGATACCTCTGGTCAGTGTCATTCTCAACCTCAGGAGGCCGCCGGCCTTACTCGTCTTGCCGAGCGCCTCCACCCCATTCTACTCCAGATGCCAATTACAGTTCGTTAGCCACCTTTACAAAAGACAACCCGCAGATTTCGAGTTGGAATCGATTTCACGCCCATTGGGCCTGCCACCAAAACGCCCCCGATTAGTCCGTTCTAGCCGAAATCGAGCCTCGGAAAACTCCGATTTCTGCCATATTCTGCCATATTCTGCCATGTTTTGGCAGAAAGTGGCGGAATTTGGTGCGATTCTGTACAAAAAAGAGGGCTCAAAAGGCGCTCGTTCTCAAACAAGCGCTTCAGGCTCGGCGGAGAAACCGTTAGCAAGTCTTTTAGATTGAGCAGCGCTTCGCCCGTTCTCCTCAGCGATTTGGCCAACAACCCTCGCGGAATCAACAGATCGGCCTCACCACGTCTCAGTAGCACGACAAAACCCCTAAAGGTCGCCCGACAGTTCGGCCGAAAAACGGCTAGCAAGTCCTTTAGATTGAGCAGAGCTTCGCCCGTTCTCCTCCGAAACTTCGCCGCCAACCCTTCTCGAACCAACAGATAGGCCGCGCCACGTTTCAGTGGCCCCGCAAGACCGAAAAGGTCTCGCACCGCTCGGCGGAGATACAGCTAGTAAGTCCTTTAGATTGAGCACGCCTTCGCCACTTCTTCCCGGTAGATTTGCCAACAACCATCGTTGAATCAATATATTGTCCTCGCCGCGTTTCTGTCGCCCGACAAAACCGAAAAGGCGGTCCGACACTCGCCGGCAACAGTTGTTCGTAAGTCCTTTAAATTCACCATGCTACGGCTCCTTCGACTGGGCAAATTGGCGATTAACCATCGTCGAATCAATAGGTTGGCTTCAGAACTTTCCCCGGCTCCCAACGGACCCCCAAAGGGTCGGCTGAAGGCAGGAAAAATTACCACGGAGGCCCGAACTCAGAGAGGGGACCGTGGGGGATCTAAAGATGTCTCTTGTTTCCCAATGCTTCCCATTCTTCTCTGTGCCTCTGGGTTGGAAGCTCTTTTGCGATTACGAAGTGAGCAGCGATTACAGATTGACACGAGCCGCGAGACTTGACACGTTTTAATAAAA
>DATFYM010000203.1:0-130581 GCA_035315065.1 Terriglobia bacterium | reverse complement strand
GGGCCGCCATCACTCCGCCGCGCCGGTGGCGCTGACCCGAGAAGACGTGCTCGTCTACCAGGCAAACGAACGGCGTCCCGTGGTCGACTGGCGACCGGCGGAAGCGAACGCCGCCGGGCTGGACCTGGCAATGATGGTCGACGACTCGAGCGATGACGCGCTCAGCGTGCAGTTCTCGGATCTCAGCCATTTCCTCGGGTCGCTGCCGACGACGACGCGGGTGGCCATCGTCTACGGCACCCACGGTGATGCCAGCGTTGCCCGGGAATTCACCGCCGACCACCAGAAGGCCGCGCAGGCCTTGCGCCTGCCACTGGGCCGCATCGATGAAGGATCGAGCATCTACCTCGCCGTGGCCGATCTCGCCAAGCACTGGCCTCAGGGTGGAGGCCGCCGCGCCGTTCTGCTGATCAGCGACGGCATCGATCTTTTCCGAGGCGTGGCAGACTCCGCGGCCCCGCTGAATCCCGATCTCCAAGAGGCGATCGACGAAGCTCAGCGCGCCGGCGTCACCGTCTACACGATCTTCGCTGATGGCGCTGGCCGTCTCGATGGCAACTCTTTTCTGATTAACAACGGCCAGGGCTGTCTCTCCCGTCTCAGCTTTGAAACCGGCGGCGAATCGTACTTCCAAGGCACCCAGACCCCCCTCGCTTTCAGCCCTTACCTGCAGCAACTCCGGACCGATCTGGGGCGGCAGTACATACTCACCTTCCGGCCCCTGCCATCCAAAGAGGCCGGATTCCAACGCCTCCGGGTGACCACCGAGCAGGCAGGCGTTGAGATCACGGCGCCGGACCGCGTTTTCGTCCCCGCCAAGCAGTAACGGCAGGCGGAAGGCAGCGGACAGTAGGCAGTAGGCGGGAGCCGGACCGCTCCGAAATGACTCTTCCCGAGTCTGTTGCTGATCACGGCGACCCGGCCTGCGCCTGGTGTGCGCAGTCCTCCGCCAAGAAGCTCCGTCCACGCGCCAAATCGCCACCCAGCACACTAGCGCAATTGCAAGAGGCGAGAAGCCTCGCAATCGTTTGCCCAGTCGCGCCACCGAGCGAAAGCGAAACGTCGACATAGGCGCCTTCCCTCCTGAAACTTTAGTTGACAGCGCGAAATCTTCAGGTGTAGCCTGGGTCCGAAAGATTTAGGAGAGGATGGGTATGACTCGCAAACGCGCTCGCCGGGACTTTACTCCGCTCGAGCTCGAAATCATGCAGGCGCTATGGGCCAGGGGCCCGGCCAATGTGGCGGCGGTGCAAGAGGCGCTGCCTCACCGCCCGCCCCTCGCTTACACCACCGTCCAGACCATGCTGAACATCCTTCAACGCAAGGGCAAAGTGAAGCGCGTGTTGAAGGGCCGCGCTTATGAATACGCACCGGCGGTCAGCCGGCAGAGCGCCGCCCGGACCGCGGTCCGCGATCTCATCGATCGGCTGTTCGGAGGCTCCGCCGAAAGCCTGGTGATGAGCCTGATCGAGCAGCGCCATCTGACCCCCGGCAAACTGGCCGAACTCAACCGGCTGCTGGCGGAAGCGAGCGCCAAGGAGGACGAGCATGGACGTGCTTAGCCGCTGGGTGGCGACCTTTCTTCTGAATTCGCTGTGGCAGGTGACGTTAGTCGTGGCGGCAGCGGCGCTGGCCGACCTCGGCTTGCGACGCGCTCCCGCGCGCTATCGTCACGCGCTCTGGGCGATGGCCCTGACGGCGGCCGTGGTCTTGCCTGCGGCGAGCCTCCGGACGCTGGAAAAACGAAGCTGGACACCGGTTCCGTTGGCGCTTGAGGTAAACGCACCCGCTCCGGACTTCGCTCAGTTGCCGGCGCTTCCGCCCGCCCAAGCGAGCACTTACGGTTCACGCGTCGGCCTCATGAGGTCGGAGTTCCTGGCGGGGACCCACCACGACGTTCGACTTCCCCGTTGGTTAGCGCGGGCGATCCTGGCGCTTTACCTGCTGTTCTTGGCCTTCATGATGGTGCGGTTCGGCCGGGCGTGGCTGCGAACGTGCGCGACCCGGCGCGGCGCCTTTGAGGAGCCGCTTCCGGCGCACCTGGCCTCTACACTTGAACGATGCCAGCGCGCGATGGCCCGCCGCCGCTGGTCCCTGAACCGTACTGTGACTAAGAAGGCTCCGACGGTGCGGGCCTGGTGGTCCCGCGAAATTCCCGGGCCGGTGACAGTAGGCGTGCGGCGTTGCGCCATCATCCTGCCCCTCAGCCTCCGCGATCCGGATGCAATGGAGGATATGACGGCCGCGGTCGCCCACGAAACAGCCCACGTTGTGAGGCGCGATTATCTGTGGAACCTCGTGGCGGAGCTACTGTCGCTCCCGGTGGCCTTTCACCCGCTCATCCTGCTCGTGAAACGGCGCCTGGGCGAAACACGAGAACTCGCTTGCGACGAACTGGCGGCGAGGGTGCTGAACCCTCCCGACTACGCGCGTTCCCTGGTTCGTCAAGCCAACCAGATCTTGCGCCGCGCCGTGGCGATCAAGCTTGATTACACCCTGGGCGTCTTTGACGCCAACATCCTGGAGGAACGTGTTATGAGACTACTGAAGCCGCGCGCCAGCGGGCGTCTGGCGAAGATTTCCCTCGTGTCCGGTGTCCTACTGATCGCCGGATCCTGGCTTGCCGCCTCCGCCTTTTCGTTGGCGGTGACGCCAAGCGGCCAGTCACAAGACCAAGCGAAGACCAACGATTCAGCGAAGACCAACAATTCAGCTCCTAGCGCAGACGGGGCAGACAAATCCTACCGGGCCTATCAGGTTGGGGTCACCGGAGGGATCGTGAGGACCAACAGTGTCTCCGGCGTCGTGGTTGACGCCAGCGGGGCCAGGGTGCCCAACGCCGAGGTAGAGCTCGTCAATCGCCAGACCAGGGTCAAGCAAGAACTTAAGACCGACGCCACGGGCAACTTCGCGTTCAACAACCTCACCCCCGGCCGCTATTCGCTCGAGGTCACGAGTCCGGGTATGAGCGGGGCTTTGCGCGTGTTTGAGCTGAAACTGACAGGCCCTGCACCCTTCATTCCTTTTGTTTTGGAGCCGGGAGTCCTGACGGAGTCGGTGGTGGTCACCGCCAAGGCTCCTCCCGGCGTTACGACGAACGGCGCTGCTTCCGTGGGGCCGCGGCGAATCCGCGTGGGCGGCAACGTCGAAGCCGCGAAACTGATCGATAACCCGCCGCCGGAGTATCCGGAGTCGGCACGGGACAAGGGAATCCAGGGCGTGGTCCTGCTGGAAGGGGTCATTTCGATGGAAGGCGTGCCCATGAGCTTAAAAGTGCTCAGTTCGCCCAGCGACGACCTTTCGAAGGCGGCCACTGATGCCGTGGGCCAGTGGAGATACCGGTCCACCCTGTTGAATGGCGACCCCGTCGAGGTGCTGACTACGATCGTGGTGGCCTTCCGTCTGGAGGAGTGAGGGGCTGTAAGAGAGTCGAAAGTTGAAAGTTGAAAGTCGCACCGCCGGCGGTCGGTCTTGACTTTCAACTTTTGACTTTTGACTTTCGACTCTCTCTTCGTTCAACCGCGCTTTCGGGCAGGGCGGTATTTTTCGCGGTAGGCGTCGAGTTCCTGGTCGGTGATCGTGGAGTGACGCCGAAGGGGAGTTTCCGCGGTTTCAGTAAGAAGCTCTTTTTCCAGCTTGTTGTAACAGAGACCGGCGGCGTCCTGGTAGGGAATCTGCTTATCGAGAAACGCCTGGTTGGGAATGGTAAATGTAAACTCGCGCGCCTCGGCCTTCGAGTTCACAACGCGATAAGCGTAGTCCCGTCCACGGGGTTTCAACTGAAACCCAAGGTATTGAATTTGTATGCTCAAATAAGCTTTCTTGGCAAACGTCCGGAGCTGAGTGGCTCCCGCCGAAGCGGGAGCCACCGCGGATCGCTAGACCTTTACCACGTTTTCAGCCTGCAGCCCCTTGGGGCCTTTGGTGACCGTGAATTCGACCGTGTCGCCTTCGTTCAGCGACCGAAACCCAGATGCCTGGATTGCCGAGTGATGCACGAAAACGTCGTCGCCGGAGGAGCGCTGGATGAATCCATAGCCCTTGGCGTTATTGAACCACTTCACCGTTCCTTGTTCTCTATCCATTGTGTTCGTTGTTCCTCAACTTTACTAAGATGTTCTTGTTCTGTTCTCGCAACCACTCGCCAAAAACACAAAAAGCCACCGAAACCTCGATGAGTTTCCGTGGCTCCTCCGTGACTGGTGTTCGGTCACAAAAACTGATCAAGCACTAGAAGTATACACCAGTTTCAGAACTGATGCCAAGAGAAATCTTTCGCCGTTGTCGTCTTTCTTTCCCCTGGTTGCCAAGCCCATGGGGACTCGTGACGTGGGTTTTGGTGGGTCAGAGGTATTGTAGCGGTGCCGGATAGGCGCCGCCACACGAAGATGGTCTCCCGCAACGGACAACTGACCAGGGACGACGGACTAGCCACTTAATCCCTGTCCCCTGCTCTGCTGGTAGGTGTAAATCATCCGGTGAATCACGGTAAGGTTGGAAAAGACCGCGATCACCCAGAGCACAGGCGCCATGCGGTCCGCAAGCCCGCCCACGATGATCAGAACAATCCGCTCGGCGCGCTCCAGGTATCCCACTTTGCAACTCGGGATCAGGTTCTCGGCGCGCGCCCGGGTGTAGCTGATCATCACCGAACCAATCATGGCGATGGCCACCAGGGTCACATAAAGGAAGCGGGCGATGCGGCCATAGTAGATTAGAAGTCCGATCAACAGGCACAGGTCCGAGTAACGGTCGAGCACCGAGTCAAAGAATCCACCGAAAGGGGTCACGCGCTTGGTGACGCGCGCCACGGGACCGTCCGTCAGATCGAACACGGAGGCAACCAACACCGCCGCCCCGGCCCACCGGAAGTAACCGGTGGCGAACAAATAGGCGGCGAACAGGTTGATCGCGAAGCCGGTAAAGGTGAGGACATTAGGGTTGAAGCGGTTCGACGCGAAAAAACCCACGACCGCTTCATAAGGATACGAGAAGGCCCTTCCGATCTTATCGCTGATCATTGGTTCTAATCACCAGACTAGAACTGATCGTAGTTCAATCCGGCGCGCTAGTCAATCGGTCCAGTTGGCTGGCGCTGCCGACTGTCCATTCAACGAACTCGAGTGACACTACGCTTAAACGCACGGCTAGTCCGCTACGTGCAGTCAGTTTCCGATTCCCCAAAGGCCGATTTCGAGTTTCGGTTCGTTCAATCGGCGAGCGAAGATCGCTCATCAATTCAGGTCCAGCCAGTATTTGCCCAGAACCAGCTTCGCGCCGCCGCTGGTCGTCACCTGCAAGGGTTGCGCCTGCGTAGCCGTGGTGTCCTTCTTGGCGGCGCAGTCAAACAGCTTGCGGCCGGCCTGGTTATAAAGATGGAAGGTGGCATCGGCGTCGCTGGGTGGCGCCGGCTTGTCGAGTCCGAAGCCGTAGCTTCCCACGGTCACCTTCTGGCCACAGACCGAGAGAGTTCCTTCGGCGATCACCATGCCGATGTACTTCTGCTGAATTTGCGAGCTGTAACCGGTGGTGTCGATCAGCGCTACAACGACCCGCTTGCCCCCCGGCGTCTTCAGCAGCACCGCGTTCCGCTTCTCGGTGGGAATGGCATTGCCTTCCAGGTAGAAGTCCTTGGGCACCGCATTATCGAAGGCTTTGCCCTCGTTAACGGCCTCAAATACCCCCTGGGCGCGCGCTGGAACGAGAGATCCGGCCAGCAGGCCCAGAGTCATCGACAAGATCGCAACCACGAGTGTCTTTCGCACAGTTCACCTCCCGAATTTTGCAGGCCTCGATGGGCCCCGCTTGCGGGCTACGACGGGGTTGCACGCAAGTGAGGAGCGCGACGGGCTGCCTGTCCAAACCGCTTTGCCTGCTGATATAGTACAGCGTCGCGGAGGTAGTATCTCATGAGAAGGCTGGCTGGGCGTGCTGAATTTTTCCCAGCGAAAAAGGCGTTGATTTCGAATCTCAAATGGCGAATTGGCATTGCAGGCCAATGCCAAGGGCAGCGCCCACACTCGCGCATGATGCTGTCGGTTTCGGGCGGGAGGTCAGCGAAGCGAAGGGACGCTGTCACTAGCGAGGGCCAAATCCCTAGCTTAGGTTCAGTTCGCGGGCCAGCTTGTCCGGGTCGTAAGGCGAACAGTGAAAGGTGCGGCCATTCACCTCGAAGGTGGGGACCTTTGCCTTTCCATGATTGGCGCGGCGCACGAAGGCTTCGGCCGAGGGGACTTCTTCGATGTTAATCTCCTCGAACCGCACGTCTCGCAAGCTGAGGAAATGCTTGGCGCGACGGCAGTCCGCGCACCAACGGGTGGTGTACATTCTTATGTCGTAAGTCATATGAGAAGACAATGCTGAATGATGAATGCTGAATGATGAACGGAAGAAGGGCCTTCCTTTATTCATTGATAATTCAGCATTCATTATTGTCTTGGCTTGAGCTGGGCTGCTGCCGCCAACCGGGCCATGGCCCGATCCAGCGCCCGCTGGGCTCGCGCCCGGTCGATGGTGGGATCGTTCAGCTTGCCCAATCGCTCTTCCGCCTTTTTCCTGGCTCGCTCGGCGCGGGAGACATCAATCTCTTCCGCCCGCTCTCCGCGCTCAGCCAGTACAATTACCCGGTCCGGGAGCACTTCGACAAAGCCCCAGCAGACGGCGAGGTAGTGAGTCACGGTGTCGCGCGTGTACGACATTTCGCCGGCTTTCAACTCGGAAAGCAGCGGCGCGTGTCCGGGCAGGATACCGAGGTAGCCCTCCTTGCCTGGCACGGTCACGTCCAGCACCGAGTCGCGAACCAACTGGTGGTCCGGGGTGACGATCTCAAGGTGAAGTCTTGTGGGTAGAGTGTCTTCCATAAGAACAGTCGAAAAGTTTAAAGTCGAAAGTCGAAATAATATAGTCGAAGATCGAAGGTCGAATTAAGCGACGAACAGCCGGAGGCACAGGTCTTGCCTTCATACTTTATACTTCATCCTTTACACTTCACTCTTCCATCTTCAACTCTTCGCAGCCATTTGCTGGGCCTTCTCCAACGCCTCGTCGATGGTGCCTACCATGTAGAAGGCCTGTTCGGGGACATCGTCGTGCTTGCCCTCGACCAGTTCCTTGAAGCTGCGGATGGTATCTTCCAGCTTCACGTAGCGGCCCTCCAGCCCCGTAAACTGCGCCGCTACAAAGAACGGCTGCGAGAGGAACTTTTCCACCTTGCGGGCGCGCGCCACCGTAATCTTGTCCTCGTCCGAGAGTTCGTCGATGCCCAGGATGGCGATGATGTCCTGCAGGTCCTTGTAGCGTTGCAGGATGCCCTTGACGGAGCGCGCCACGTTGTAGTGCTCCTCCCCCAAGATGCGCGGATCCAGAACGCGGGAAGTGGAAGCCAACGGATCCACCGCCGGGTAGATGCCCTTTTCCACGATCTGCCGCGAGAGCACGGTGGTGGCGTCAAGATGCGCGAAGGCGGTGGCCGGCGCAGGATCGGTAAGGTCGTCGGCCGGGACGTAAATCGCCTGCACGGAGGTAATCGATCCTTTCTTGGTGGACGTGATGCGCTCCTGGAGCTCGCCCATTTCCGTCGATAGATTAGGTTGATAGCCTACAGCCGAGGGCATGCGGCCCAGCAGCGCCGAGACCTCCGAGCCCGCCTGGGTGAAGCGGAAGATGTTGTCGATGAAGAGGAGCACGTCGCGGCCCTCGACGTCGCGGAAGTATTCGGCGACGGTCAGTCCGGTGAGGCCCACGCGCAGACGCGCTCCGGGCGGCTCCGTCATCTGGCCGTAGATCAGCGCGGCTTTCGATTCTTCCGGAACACCCGGTTTGATGACGCCCGACTCCGTCATTTCCAGCCAGAGGTCGTTGCCTTCGCGAGTTCGCTCGCCCACCCCCGAAAACACGGAGACGCCGCCGTGTTTCTTGGCGACGTTGTTGATCAGCTCCATGATGATGACGGTCTTGCCCACTCCCGCGCCGCCGAAGAGCCCCGTCTTGCCGCCCTTCAGATAGGGCTCGATCAGGTCGACCACCTTGACGCCGGTCTCGAACATCTCGAGGTTGGTGTTCTGCGCATCCAAAAGCGGGGCGTGGCGGTGGATGGGGAAGCGAGTCTCAAACCGGATCGGCCCCAGTTTGTCCACCGGCTCCCCGATCACGTTCATCACGCGGCCGAGAGTGCCGGGACCTACGGGTACGGTAATGGGTCCGCCCTGATCGATCGCCTTCATGCCGCGCACCATTCCGTCCGTGGCCTCCATGGCCACACACTTGACGCGGCCTTCGCCCAGGTGCTGCTCAACCTCGGCGATCACTTTGATGGGCTGGGGAACATCAAACCCCTCGGAGATGATCTCCACGGCGTTGTAGATGGGCGGCAACTGGTGCTCTTCAAAAGCCACCACCACCACCGGGCCGATGATCTCGACCACTTTGCCGACATTTTGTGTCGTCGTCTCTGGCATCGTCTTCTCCTAGCTGTCAGCCCTCAGCTATCAGCGCTCAGCAAGAAGGCAGTCTGCTTGCTGAAAGCTGATGGCTGAAAGCTGATAGCTTCGTCTTACAAAGCTGCCGCCCCACTCACGATCTCAATAATCTCCTTGGTGATGGCGGCTTGGCGAATGCGATTCATCTGCAGTGTCAGCGTATCGATCAGCTCGCCGGCGTTGGTGGTGGCGGCGTCCATCGCCGTCATCTTGGCGGAAAGCTCGGCGGCTTGCGACTCCAGCAGCGCGCGATAGACTTCCGTTTCCACATAGCGCGGCAGGAGGGCGTTGAAAATCTCCGCCGGCGGCTGCTCGTAGATGTAATCAATCAGCACCTGCCCTGGGGGGGCCGGGAACGGCTTGATGGGCAGGTAACGTTCCACGATCAGCCGTTGGGCCATGACCGACTTGAACTCATTATAGATGAAATCGACTGCGTCCACTTCGCCCTTGGCGTAACGGTCGATGATGGTCCGCGCGCCTTCCTGCGCGTCTGAGAACCGAATCTTGCCGAAGATTCCGACATGCTCGCCCACCAACTCGATCGGCTGCTTGCGGAAGAAGTCGCGTCCCTTCGCTCCTACGGCCAGCATCGACACTCTGATGCCGGACGCTGCAGCCTTGCGAAAATATTCTTGAGCGGCCCGGATAAGGTTGGAGTTGAAAGCCCCGCAGAGTCCGCGATCGGCGGTGATGAACACCAGCAGAACCTTCTGCACCGGACGCTCCGCGAGCAAGGGGTGCGACCGCTGCTCGGCGCGGCCGGCGACGCTCGAAAGCACGGCCAGCATCTGGTTGGCGTAAGGCCGGGCATTGAGCACGGATTCCTGCGCCCGGCGCAGCCGCGCCGCGGCCACCATCTTCATGGCGCGCGTAATCTGCTGCGTGCTCTTGACGGAGCGGATGCGGCGTCGAAGGTCGCGAACATTGGGCATCTAGTGTCCTGACCGCTTGATTGTTGAAGACCCTCACCCGGCGCTACGCGCCACCCTCTCCCAAAGGGAGAGGGTTGGGATCTGAAAAGACGAAACTACTTGTCCCAAACGGAGACGGTTTGAATCAAGGAAACTCCCCTCTCCCATTGGGAGAGGGTGGCGCGTAGCGCCGGGTGAGGGCTGTTCCCTGTTCCCTGTTCCCTACTCCCTATTCCCTACTCCCTATTCCTTTTCCGTGCTCGGCGGAAAACTTGGCTTTGAACTCCTCCAGCGCCTTTTTGGCCTCGGCGCGGAGCGGCTCGTCCAGTTGTTTCTTGGACGCGATCTGCTGCAAGACGGCCGGATACGATGATTCCACAAAGTCGTAGAGCGCCGCTTCGAACGCCCCGCACTCCTCCTGCGGCAAGTCGTCGAGGAAGCCGTTGGTGCCCGCGAAAATAATCAGGACCTGCTTTTCTACCGGCAGCGGCTGGTACTGGCCCTGCTTCAGGATTTCGGTCAGACGCCGGCCGCGATTGAGCTGCGCCAGCGTGGTCTTATCGAGATCGCTGCCGAACTGCGCGAAAGCCGCCAACTCGCGGAATTGGGCCATATCCAAGCGTAGCGTGCCTGCCACCTGCTTCATCGCCTTGATCTGAGCGTTGCCACCGACGCGCGACACCGAGATGCCCACGTTCACCGCCGGGCGGATGCCGGAGTTGAAGAGGTCCGTTTCGAGATAGATTTGCCCGTCGGTAATGGAGATCACGTTGGTGGGGATGTAAGCGGAGACGTCGCCCGCCTGCGTCTCGATGATCGGCAGCGCCGTGAGAGAGCCGCCCCCGCCATCTTTGCTCAGCTTGGCGGCGCGCTCAAGCAGTCGCGAGTGGAGGTAAAACACATCGCCCGGGTAGGCCTCGCGGCCGGGGGGCCGTCGCAGCAGCAGCGAGATCTCGCGGTAGGAGACCGCGTGCTTCGACAGGTCGTCATAAATCACCAGCGCGTGACGGCCGCGGTCGCGGAAGTACTCGCCCATGGCACACCCGGCGTAAGGCGCCAGATATTGCATGGGCGCCGGGTCGGAAGCGCTCGCCGCCACCACGATGCTGTACTTCATGGCGTCGTAGGCTTCCAGCGTCTTCACCACCTGGGCCACCGTAGACTGCTTCTGGCCGATCGCCACGTAGATGCAGATGACGTCGCCGCCCCGCTGGTTGATGATGGTATCGATTGCTATCGCCGTCTTGCCCGTCTGCCGGTCGCCGATGATCAGCTCGCGCTGGCCGCGGCCGATGGGGATCATGGCGTCGATCGATTTGATGCCCGTTTGCAGCGGCTCGCGCACCGGTTGCCGTTCCACCACGCCGGGTGCCAGCCTCTCGATGGGGTTATAGTCCTTGGTGACGACGGGCCCCTTGTCATCCAACGGCAGCCCGAGGGTGTCCACCACGCGGCCGATCAGGGCCTCGCCCACCGGCACGGAGATGATGCGGCGGGTCCGCTTCACCAAGTCGCCTTCCGCGATCTTGACGTAGTCGCCCAGCAACACCGCGCTCACCTGGTCTTCTTCGAGGTTCAGGGCCAGACCCGCGACGTCGTGGGGAAGTTCCAGCATCTCGCCGGCCATCACGTGATCCAGGCCGTAGATGCGCGCCACGCCGTCTCCCACCGAGATCACCGACCCCACCTCGCTCACGGTCACACTGCGGTCGAAGTCCTCGATTTGCTCGCGGATGATTTTCGTGATTTCGTCAGCTTTTATTTGAGGCATCGTCGAGCTTCCCCCGTTGCGAAGAGTCAAAAGTCGAAGGTCGAAGGTCGAAGGTCGAAGGTGAGAAGACGAAAGGAAGGTTCCCGCTTCTTCACATTCAACCTTCGACCTTCGACCTTTGACTCTTCCCTCACTGCGCCTGCAATTTTTCCCGCATTCGGTCCAGTTCGCCGCGGATCGATCCGTCGTAGACCGTGCTCGCCACTTGAGCCACCACTCCTCCCAAAAGGTCCGGGTCTACCTGAAAACGCAGTTCCACCAGCTTCCCGGTCAGCACCTGGAATCGCTGTCGCACGGCAGCTTCCTCGTCCCCGGCAAGAGGCGTGGCGGAAGTGACGCTGACCTCGGCGATGCCAAGAAGTTCGTTGGTGATTTTTCGGAACGACCGGCAAACCTCCTCGATCAGGCCCATCCGATAGTGAGCCAGCAGAACGCGGAGGAAATTCCTCGTGACCAGGGAGGATTCCAGCTCGGTCGTCAGGCGCAGAAGCACGTTGGTCTTGATCGGCAGGGAAACCGCGGGCGAGCTGAACGCTTCGCGCAGCTCGGCGCTCTCCCGGTAGAGTCCGGCAAACGCCTCCAACTCCCCCAGCGTCCGGCGATAGTCGCCCGCCGGGCCGACAACGTCGGCCAGGGCGCGGGCGTATCGATTGGCAACGGCAACACTCATTTTCAGATCAGTGGCTAGTGGTCAGTGGCTAGTGGCTAGAGGAAATCAGAAATCAGAAGTTAGAAGTCTGAAGAAGACCTTTCCGTTCTGCTTTCTGATTTCTAATTTCTGCTTTTCTCTAGCCACTAACCACTAGCCACTAATCACTCCTTCATGTGATCGCGCTAGTCCTTCAACAAAGCGACGCACCAGGCGCCGCCGGCCCTGATCGTCCAGGCGCTGCCGAATGATGCCTTCGGCCAGCTTCACCGCCTCCAGCGCCGTGTAGCGCTTCAACTCCAGGGCGGCGGCCCGCGTCGCCACCTCCATCTGCGCGCGGGCGAAGGCCAGGGTCCTTTCTGATTCTTCCCGTGCCGCTTGGCGCAGGCGCTGGCCCTCCGCCTCCATCTCGTGCGCGGCCGAGTCCTTAAAGGCACGAATTTCGGCGTCGAGATTGGCGAGCTTCGCCTCGATCTCGCTCAGTCGGTCCTGGGCAGCGGCAAGAGCGTGGCGGCCTTGGTGCAAGCTTTCGGTGATGGTCTGCGCCCTCTGGCGAAAGAAGTCCGCCAGGGGTTTCCGCAGCAAGTAACCCAGCGTGCCGGCGAGGATCAGGAAATTAATAATCTTGTAAAGCAGCGCATGCGGCGACTCTCCTTTAGCTTCGCCGCCCTTCTCGTCCCGCTCGGCGGGATGGGCTTCCTGCGCCTGTCCGCCCGTCAGCACGGCCGCGGGCGGAACTGCGGAGGCGAGCGCTCCCCAACTATAGCTTTGGATTGCGGCAGCTTGCTGGCAGTCGGCGGTCGGCAGTAGGCACCTGCTGACTGCTGACTGCCGACTGCCGACTGCCAGCATGAACAGGGCCGCTAAGACCAGCAGGGCTGGCGGGGTTCGGGGATTGGAAACAGGTAGTTTCAACGGGCGAGACCCCCCTGGTTTCCGGGCGTCACATCACCCAGGACCGCCGCGGTGACATCAAGGGCCAAACCGCTGACCGTGGCCTGCAACTGCTGCTTGGCCGCTTCCGTCTCCGCCTTCACGGTCGCCTGCGCCGACTTCACTAATGCCTCGGCCTCTTCCCGCGCCTGCTTGAGGATCTTCTCGCGCTCCGCCAGAACCTCCCGGCGGGCTACTTCCCGCTGGCGATAGACCTCCTGCCGCGCGGCCTGGAATGCCGCCTCGTACTCGCGCGCCTTGGCCTCTGCCGTCGCGGCGGCCTGACGGGCACGCTCCAGGGCTCCTGTAGTCGCATCCTGCCGCTGCTTCAGAACCGCGATCACCGGCCGAAACAGCAGCCGGTCCAGGATCACCATCAGCACAAAAACCAGAATAACGGTCGGGATGGTCTGGACAAAAAGCCGAGCAAGCTGATTAAGAATTTCCCCCATTTACTTACCAGTCAGCCTACGGTGAGCGAGGCGAAGTTCACAAAGTTGAAATGTACCACGAGCCCGGACGGGTGTCAACGCACACCAAGAAAAAGCGTGTGCGACATAAAAGTGAGGAGCGGACCATTGGAGGTAGCGGGGTGTCCCGCCTCCCGCCTTGGCGGGACGGGCATCCTGCCCGCGCGGGCCGACCCGTCATCAGCTTAAATTTGCCTTCTCTCTAAGGCGCTTGGCCCTCCTTTGCGCGGGAGCGGGACGCTCCCGCCACAGCGGGCGAGACGCCCGCGCTACAGACACGGAAGCCTGCTTCGGCCGCGGTTCGTAGCTTGTAGGCTCGTAAGCTCGAATTGGACCTGGGGAAAGAATGTGCCAAGCCTCAGCAGCAACGGTTGATCCGGGAATACTTGCGGCGAACCCGCCACAGATAGAACTCCTCCTCGGTCATCGCCGAACCCTCCTGGGCGAGCGCGCGGGCTCGATAACGGGCATAATCGTTTTCGCCCGACGCTTCGCGGAGGTAGTTCCAGAAGAAGGAGACAGGGGATGGAATACGGGAGACAGAAGACAGGAGACAGGAGACAGAGTGAAGAAGAGCCTTCATCGTTGGCTGGTGCTCTTCACTCTGACCGACGACCCCCGACTTTTGACTTCTGACTTCCGTCTCCTGTCTGCTCACTCCCGACTCCTGAACTTGCGACTTTCTGTCTTCTGTCTTCTGACTTCTGTCTTCTGACTTCTGTCTTCTGTCTTCTGTCTTCTGTCTTCCCTGTTCCCTGTTCCCTGTTCCCTATTCCCTACTCCCTATTCCCTACTCCCTATTCCCTACTCCCTGTTCCCTGCCCTGTTCCCTATCTTCACGCCGTGATCCTCGACAACGCCACCGGCGCCTCGCGCAGCACGGGCGCCTTCTTCCCGAAAGCATAGGACCACCAGTTGCGTCCCGACTCGATCAGGATCACCAGCACCAGCACCGCGAACACGGCGGTGACCGCGGCGTCGAGGTGCAGGTTGAAGATCAGCCGCCGGGTCTCGACCACCTTGGCCGCCGGGATCGCGCCCGCTGCCAGCCTCGCGCTCAACTCACTCGCCTGGGCTAGAAAGCCGAGACGGGGATCGGGATGCCAGATCTTTTGGACACTGGCGGTCATGGTCACCGCCACCAGCCACGCCAGCGGCGCCAGCGTCACCCAGGCGTAGCGCGTCTTGCCCATTTTGATGAGGATGGTGGTGCACACGCACAGGGCGATGGCGGCCAGCAACTGGTTGGAGATCCCGAAGAGCGGCCACAGGCTGTTGATGCCGCCCAGCGGATCCACCACCCCCTGAAGCAGAAAGTATCCCCACGCTGCGCAGATGATGGCGCTGGTGGCCACCACGCCGGGATACCAACTAGTGCGGCCCAGCGGCTTCCAGAAGTGGCCCAGCAGGTCCTGGAGCATGAAACGGCCCACGCGCGTGCCCGCGTCGAGCACGGTGAGAATGAAGAGCGCCTCGAACATGATGGCGAAGTGATACCAGATGGCCTCCAGGCCGGCCATGCCCAGCGTGCTGCCGAAGATATGCGCCATGCCCACCGCCAGCGACGGCGCGCCGCCAGTGCGGTTGAAGAGGGTGATCTCGCCCACGCGGGACGCGAGTTCCGACATCGCCGCGGCGCTGACCGGGAAACCCCACCCGGAAATCGTGGCGACGGCTTTATCCGCCGTGGCCCCCACAATGCCCGCCGGACTGTTGATGGCAAAGTAGACGCCGGGCTGGAGCACCGTCGCCGCCACCATGGCCATGACCCCCACAAAGGATTCCATCATCATGCTTCCGTAGCCTATCAGGCGCGCCTGGGTCTCCTTGCGGATCAGCTTGGGGGTGGTGCCGCTGGCGATAAGCGAGTGGAATCCGGAGATGGCGCCGCAGGCAATGGTGATGAAGCAGAACGGAAACACCTTGCCGGCGAAGATGGGGCCGGTGCCGTCGGTGAAGCGAGTGAGTGCCGGCAGCAGCATCGGCGGGTGCGCCAGGAGGATGCCGAGGGCCAGTAGCAAAATCGTGCCCAGCTTCACAAACGTGCTGAGGTAATCGCGCGGAGCAAGAAGTAGCCACACGGGCAGCACCGACGCGGCGAAACCATACACAATGATCATCCAGGCGAGCGCGACGCCGCCGTAAGTAAAGTAATGGGCCAAGGCCGGCGATTCCGCCACGTACTTGCCACCGATCACCGCCGTCAGCACCATCAGGAAGCCCAGCACGGAGGCTTCCCGCACGCGCCCGGGCCGCAGCCGCCGCAGGTAGATTCCCAGAAAGAGGGCGATGGGAATGGTCATGGCGATGGTGAAAAATCCCCACGGGCTCGCTTTGAGGGCGTTGACGATGACCAGGGCGACCACCGCGATCAGGATGACCATGATGAAGAGCACGGCGAAGAGGGCCGTCCAGCCGCCCACCTCACTGATCTCCTCCTTGGCCATCTGCCCCAGCGATTTGCCGTCACGCCGGATGGAACAGAACAGGGTTACAAAATCCTGAACGCAGCCGCCCAGCAAGCCGCCGATCACGATCCAGATGGTGCCGGGAAGATAGCCGAACTGGGCGGCGAGAATCGGGCCCACCAGCGGGCCGGGACCGGCGATGGCGGCAAAATGATGTCCGAACACCACCCACTTGTTGGTGGGCACAAAGTCGCGGCCGTCGTCGAGGCGCTCGGCGGGCGTGGCACGCTGATCGTCCAACTGAAGAACCCGCAGGGCAATGAACCGGCTGTAAAACCGGTAACCGATGGCGTAGAGGCATGCCGCCGCCGTCACCAGCCACACGGCGTTCACCGGTTCGCGGCGGACGAAGGCAATCAAGCCCAGCGCCACCGCGCCGAGAGCCGCGATCAGTATCCAGATTAGGTTCTTCAGCTTCATTGCGTCGTTGCCTTAGTGCTGCATTCACAAATACGGCGCTGCTGGGAACGGGATTCGGGATTGGGGGTTCGGGGTTCGCAGAACAAAACCCCGCCCCCAATCTTCTCCTCTGCGAATTCCGAACCCCGAATCCCAACCCCGAGACTTAGACATAGCGTTCCTGCCGTCTAGCGGGGCGGCTCATCCGACACTAAAACATCCGATAGGTCGTCTCCACCGACACGCGAACCTGAACGGGGACGCCGTCCCTCGTCGCCGGCTTGAATCGCCACTTCCTAACCGTCTCCACCGCCTGGTCGTCCAACCCCAGGCCCAAAGGCCTCGCTATCTGGACATCGCTCACCTTTCCCTCTCGGTCCACAATCACCCACAGGGCTACCGTACCTTGCAGTTTGGCCTTCCGAGCCTCCTCGGTGTAGGGCGGTTCTTCGTGGGGGAGTGCAATCGGAGGTGTGTCGTTGTGGCCGGGCGTGGGCACGTGCAGAAGTGGTTGCTGCTCAGATCCGTCAGGACCTAACCTCCCGGAGAGGAAACTCCGCCAGTAAGCGGGCGCGAAATCCGCCCACTTCTCGTTCTTGGTGAGGAAAACCTTGGCCATCAGGGTTTGAACTTGGGGGAGAGTCAACGCTCTTGGATCGGCCTCGAGCTCGATTCGAACATTATTGCCCGGCCATCGGACCTGCCCAAACTGCTTGCTTTTCCGATCGTAGGCCAGCCAAAGGCGCGTTCCCGCGACCTCGATATGCGCCCTGCGGAACTTGATCCCGTCAAATCTGACCTCGCCGTCAACTGTCCAGTATCCCGTGCGTCCGCGCTCCAGGAGCTGGCCGCTGGCGTCGTAGCGCCGGTGGTTGCCGCCATAGAAGTTGCGCAGGATGAGGACCTGATCCTTGTAAGTGCGATTCAGTTCCGCCTCCATCGCCTTGGTTTCGGCCGCGCGCAAGGCCGCAGGTGTCAGAGCGCAGGCCAACACGAGCGTTGGCAAGGCAACGAGGCCGGAGTTGAAACGGCACAATGTCAAGTGGCGCATAGTGTCCTATTGCCGCCACAGCAGAAAACGGCAAATTCTATCACAATTCGTCCCAGGAAAAGATCGTGTCCGAGGGACGCGTCAATCTCAGGTTTGTTCTAGGTTTGTTTTTTGAGCTTTCCAAAACAAAGGACTTACAAGGTTTGTTCTAGGTTTGTTTTTCGAGGCGGCTCGATTCTAAAGGACTTACAAGGTTTGTTCTAGGTTTGTTTTTGGGGTCATGTTGTTGATTACGCGGCACTTGTCAGGTTTGATTCACCCATTTTTTCATTTTTTTCTGCAACCTCGTCGTCAACGGTCGTTTTTTGCTCCATTGCCGTGCCCTCCGCGACGCTTTTGGCCTCCCGCGTAGTGGAGCCGCCGCCCGATAAGCCAGAAGATGACCCAAAAGATGAGCCACCCGAAGAGCCAAACGAAGGGCCGACGGATGGAGACCCTATTGGTTTCGCTGGCGGCGCGCCGTCGACTGCGCCGCGTTCGGTTGGGACGGGAGATTGGCTGGACGATGCCGCCTCGGAAGCTGTTTCCTGCGTCTCAGACTGCGGCGCCCTGTGCGAGTTTTCCCTGTCCCCTATTCCCGGTTCCCTGTTCCCTGTTTTCTGTTCCTCGGACGGCCCAGACGACGGAGCGTCCCATTGCGGCCGCGTCTTCTTCAACTGAAGCAAGAGCCGCGTTTGCTCGCGGATCTGCTTTTCCAGCGCGGCTTCCTTCTTCGCCACCTCCTCCTCGACCAGGTTCGGGCCGGCGTTGGCCTTGAGCTCCCACTCCTGCCGGTAGAGGTCGCGTTCCCGCTCCACGTCGCGCCGTTCCTGGGCGATCCACTTGGGCAGTTCCACCTCGGCCTTCGCCGCCGCGTCCTGGTCGTCTTCGTACATCTCGATAAACAGGGTTCGGATCCTCTCGCCGGCCCGGCTGTGATACTCGCCGTAAAGAGTGTGCATGTCCCGCCCGAAGGTGTCGGGAGTTACCCGATTGTCGTACCATTTCTGGAGGTCGTCCAGAATCTGGAAGATGGTGTGGAATTTGGACGGAGAGTCCTTGGCCAGCCAAAGAGGCGGCTGTTCCCCCTTCGGAACGTTGGGCATACCGGGCAGCCAGCGGCGCGTGAGAAGTCGCTGCCGCTCCGCCTGGACTTCGGCAGTCCGCAAGGAGTTCAACTGTCTCTCCATTCGTGCAGCCTGTAATTGGGCCACATCGAAGCTCTTCTCGGCGATGGTTTTCACCAACATGGCCTCGGTGACGTGCCCGGGCCGCCAGTCCTCGGTCAACTCCTGGTGCAACTGCTCGAAATCGTCCGGGTTCTCGCCCCTTCTCAGCATCACTTCGCGTCGAGCCCGATCGCTCTTGGCGTAAGCGCCGGTCTTCAGCGCGTTGAGGGAAACGCGCGCCTTGCCTTCCGGAGTGCTGGGTCCATTCGATTTCTTGCCGTTGGCCTGGCTGGCCGCTACGCGGGCGGGCGTCGATTCACGTTCCACTAACGACATGCAATAAGCCTCCTGGGCCGCTCCGTTCCGATACCTTGCCGCCGGAAAGCTCTCTCCTTGAACGAGAGCACATTCGGCCGGAGCTAGCCTAAGAGATATGCTACGCCCAGAGGCTCGCATTGTCAAGAAGAATATTTAAGGTGACATTAGTAATGCCAAGGTTAGCGTCCTGCCGGTTTATAAGTCCTCGGCCCAAGAAATATGGCCACATCCGGCTTGCCCTCCACCCGGCACTTCGCGCCACCTCTCGCCAAGAAGGTGTAAAGAAATCAAACACAGAGGCGCAGAGACACAGAGAAGAGAATGAGAAGAACATGAAGATGCGGTTTTGTTTCACGGACGTTTCCCGTTTTTCTCCGTGCCTCTGCGTCTCGAAGCTCCTTCGGGGTAGGCCGTAATGCGACCAAGTGGCGCCTGGTTGACGACAAGGCGACTTATCGGGATCTGGACTTCGCGGTGGATTTTGCCCTACGAGTGTGTTTCAATCTCGACAAGCACGTTGCGCGTTAGTGCTTGTTCGCAAAGAACAAACCGGAGAGGATGACCCCTGAAGACGATCAGCAATCTCCCCTCCTGCCGTATGGCACAAGCTAGCGCAACTTCAGCGCAATGGCGCGGATTTATGAGTTCTGTGGCCCTTTTGGCGAGCCTGTGAAGGGGGTGCATCTCATGGATGGACGGAACCGAAGTGATGTAACGCGTGGAGCAGACGTTTCAGTTGTCCTCAAAGAGGACCAACCCACCGGGAAACAAACCCGAGGCATCGTCCAGGACCTTCTCACGAAGTCCGCGTTTCACCCGCGCGGGATCAAAGTGAGGCTGCAGGGCGGCAAGGTCGGTAGGGTTCAAGTCATCCACAGCGCCGGGCGCCCCTAGTCGTGCTTAGTCACAGCCGGAACCAGTTTTTTCGCGGCTTCCCTGGGGGAGGGCGGCTTGATTTCCAACCTTCTCCCAGGGGAGAAGGTGCCGAGGTACGAAGCGGATGAGGGGTCTCTTGAATCGAAGTCGCGACTTTCGGACGGCGACGCCCGGCACATGCGAGCGCTGGTTTTCATCACCGAGCTTACCCAAAAAGGAACCGAACGAAGCGGTCAGGAATATCAATCGCCATTGCTTATTTTGAGCGGCGAAGAGTACGACAAAATCACGTTTGCGGATTTTTGCGAAGGAATCTGTTCTGTTTTGCGAGGCAATCGAGCGCCAGCGACTGCTCAATCCGGATGGGTCAAACGAAATCATTCGCCACCGACCAAAACCTGCGCAATGACATTAGTAATTCGGTTTGGTTGACCTAAAATCGGAAGTACCGATGATCCAGACATCATCAGCCGCGGCCCCGGAGCTGCCCGCCGCGCCACCCAACAGGAGAGAAAGGGCAGACGCAGCCAGGCTGCCAGGGTTGTGAATCCCCATGCAACATGTTATATTGAAGTATAATCGAAAGGAATGATTATGCACACAACCAATCTGCGCAAAGTGGGCGGCTCGGTGATGCTGGCGGTACCGCGCGCCGTGCTCGACGTCCTGGGCTTGCGGCCGGGAGCAAAGGTCGGCATTGCCATCGAACGCGGCCGGCTGGTGGTGGAGCCGTCACGACGGCCCCGCTACACCCTGGACGAACTGCTCGCCCAGTGCGACCCCAAGGCCCGCCGCACGAAAGAGGAGCGGGAATGGCTCGATAACAAGCCCGTGGGCCGGGAGTTGATCTGATGAGGCGAGGCGAAATCTGGGTGGTGGGCCTTGATCCCGCTGAAGGACACGAGCAAAAGGGCCGGCGTCCTGTCTTGGTCATCTCTCCTGACGCCTTTAACCAAGTCACGAAGGTGCCCGTGGTTCTCCCCATCACCAGCGGCGGGAGTTTCGCGCGGACCGCCGGATTTGCGGTATCTCTCGCCGGCGCCGGTACTAAAACCACCGGCGTTGTCCGCTGCGACCAGCCCCGCGCGCTGGATCTCGGCGCGCGCCACGGCAGGAAGCTGGAAACCGTACCCGATGCGATCATGGACGAGGTTCTGGCGAAGGTCGCGACCATTCTTGAGTGAGTAAGCGCGGAGGTGCGCACTCGGCCTCCTCCGCGCCTCGTCATCTGGCCCGGTGTACGGAACGGCTTTCGCATGGCCATCAAACGCGGGCGACTCTGATCGGTGGCGGCGCCGGCGCGACATGCCGCCCATGACAGGCCTTGCACCCGCGTCCGCAAGCGGTCATTTCCCGATCTAGCGCAGCAGAGGAGGGGCCAAGTAGGCCCGCCTCCGCACTGCCTGCTTTGCTAAGTACTCCATTTCATAAATTCACTAACGCTCTCTTGGGTTAAGGCAGCCGGGCGTCGTTGCACCACAGGCGGTCATGGCAAAGCAAGAATACGTTAGCGAATTTATGAAATGGACGACTAAGCCTGCACGAGCTCGTCATTAAGGGGAAAGAAGGCTACAGTCACAAGCGCATTGAAAGCGGCTATCTACCCATAGTCGAATTTGCCTTTTGCTGATAATAATCTTTAAGTTTATTTGCCTGCGCAAAGAACCTTTCACTCACAGTCGTCTCTCGGTGAATGACAGAATGGAGCTCATCAATCTCACCATCGGTATAATATTTTGCTATGATGTGTTGCACTTGACTATCATTCATGACATCACTCAAGAATCCACTACTGGATACCAGATGGGGTTTCGCGTTTAGGATCCGTTCTAAGTTAGAATACGCGACAGCTTTGTTGCCGCTCATGTACTCACACAGAAACAGATAAAAATCCAAAAAACTGCTGCCATTTATGTGCTTGGCCTAGCAAGCTAGCCTCCGGTGGGTTATTGGGTTAGCATCGGATGGTTTTTCGCTTCCGGCCTACGCGGCCGGCGGCCTCGATCTTTTCGATGTACGCGGTGGCAAGCGGTACCTTACACGCCGTGTCGCCCACGTCCACCGACACGGCGCCAATCTGGCGGGCGGCGGCCTTCGCCTGTTCCAACAATGGCTTCACGTAACCTCCTACCGCAATGACAAAACCATTCATGGTGTAGCGGACGCGGTTTCGCGCACTGCTAATTCCCCTGACGACTGTGTTGAGAAGGCCCTCGATTTCCGCCAGGTCCAGAGCTTCGTCCGGTTGAGTGGCGACGAGTCCGGCATACGTACACCAACCCGAGCATGCCACGCGCTCCTTCTTGGACTTCATCCATTGGATGGCCAGTTCGCGGGCGTGTGGATTCTCAACCGTGACCCAGGGGACTGTATATTCCGCAATCATCTGCAGATTGGCTGCGCCCTCGGCCCAGGCATTCAACTCTTGCTTGGTCATTAGAGAGCCGTCGGCGACCATTCCGGCGAGGTACATCGCGTCCAGGTTCCCCGTTTGGTAGAGCTCGCAAGCGAGAGCCTGCTGTCCTTTGATTTTCTTGGCGATGAGCTTAAGGTCGGCGACGCTCACGCCGAACATACTGTCCACGGCCATGCCATGGCGCGCATATATTTTGCGCGTCTTCTCCGTGCCCTTCTTTCTTAGGTCGGCCATGATGGACGCGACGGTGGCCATTGATTTCCTCCCTGTCAGGACAGCCCGTTCTTCAGAAGGTGTGAAAAATTAAACACAGAGGCACGGAGACACGGAGAAGAGCACGGAGTTCAAATGAAAATGTCGTTTGTTTTCCCCCGCGTTTCCCAATTTCTCTCTGTGCATCTGTCCTGGAAGCTCTTCGCATTAGCTCACCGCTTGTCGCTTACTACTTCATTTCATTCCATCCAGAATTGAGCCCATGATGCCTCCGACGACGCCTCCCCCCACTGCTTCCTGGTGCTGCGTGGGCATGTACTCCATGAGCTTGTGCGCCAGTTTGGAAATGGGCAGCGTTTGCAGCCAGATTCTCCCCGGCCCGGTGAGAGAGGCGAGAAAGATTCCGTCACCGCCGAAGATCATGTTCTTGATTCCCGGCACGGTCGTGATCTGAAAGGAAACGCACGCCTGGAACGCGCCGACGTGTCCCGGATGTACCCGCAGAGTTTCGCCTGGCTGCAGATCCTTCATGATTAACTCACCCGAAAGCTCGATCCATGCGGTCCCCATTCCGCTGACGCGCTGCAGCAGGAAGCCGTCGCCGCCGAAAATTCCCGCCCCCAGGGATTGCTGGAAGCCGACGCTGATCTGAATCTGCGGAGTTGCGCACAAGAATCCGTGCCGGTGAATCATGTATTCGTGTCCCGCGCCAACTTCGATCGGCACAATGTGCCCCGGCAGTTTGGTGGCGAACGAAATCCCTCCCGGGGCGCCGATGGCCCGGTACTCCGTCATGAACAGCGATCCGCCACCCGCCACGCGCTTCAGCACACCGAAGATTCCTCCGCCCCCACCAAACTGGGTGTGCGTCGTCATCTGGATGGAACTCGTCATCCAAGAAAGTTCACCGGCTTCAGAAATGACGGACTCGTTGGGGTCAAGCGCGAATTCAAGTACCGGCATGGTGGTGCCGAGGATGCGACTCTGCATGGCGGACCTCCTGGTCTGGATTACGCGCTGTCCGACGAGCTTTGAGCCCGCGCTCAGCGTTCGACTGAACTTATATCGTGAAATCCACTTGTTGACAAGAGGCCAGAGCGACTGAAGCGGCTGACCAGCAGGCAGGGCCCTTCTCTCCGACCTGCCGCTTATCGGTTGTGGCCGAGGGGTTCCGCGAGTTCCCCGGCTCGTCGTGGCTCCCGGTCACGCCGACTTTTATCGTACACCTCACTTTGCGTTTTACAATCAATTCACAATTCACTATTCACTATTCACAATTCCGACCCGCCCCCCCCGAAAAAGCCCACTCTGCCTCACACTTCACTCTTGACCTGTTACCCCTCCTTCCCGTCTTTCTTTCTAGCCACTAACCACTCGCCATTAGCGACTGCTTTTGAGGGGTTGGCAAACTTCCACTCGATCTGCGCCAGGATTCCGCCCAGGATTTTCACGTCGTTATTCGTTAGTTCCAAATCAAAAAGGACGCGCCGCAGCTTGATCAGCGTGGCATCGCGGCTTTTGGGCTTGAGATAACCGACGTGGTCGAGAATTCGTACCGCGCGGTCGAACAAGTGATCGAGTGACTGGACGTTGGCAGGCGCGGAAACGTGCACGGTGGCCGAGATCGGCACGGCGGAGACCACCTTGGCGCGCGTCAATTCGTAGCAGCACACGGCCACCGCCTGCCCCAGATTCATCGATGGACACTCCGCCGAAGTGGGGATCCGAACCAACGCGTGACAGTAACTCAGCACTTCGGTGGAAAGGCCGGTCTTCTCTGATCCAAAGAGCACCGCTGCGTGCTGCGGAGCGACCGGCGATTCCACCCGCGCCTTGCCGCCTTCGGATTCAGACGCGTCGCCGACCGGCGCAACTCGCCCCAACCGGGACTCGATCCACGCCGGCAAACGGTTCAGCGCGATCAGTTCGCGATCGAGGTTCCGCCCCGAGCCCGCCGTGGCACCGATCACCAGCGTGCAGTCGCCCACCGCTTCCCGCACCTGGTCCACCCGACGCGCCGACTGAACCACTTCCTCGGCCCCCACCGCGGACCGCGTCTCCTGCCACACCGGCTCGTAGGGCTCCACCACCACCAACTGGCGAAATCCAAAGTTGGCCATGGCGCGCGCCGCCGCGCCGATGTTCAGGGGGTTGCGGGGCCTTACGAGGACAACGCGCCAGTGCAGTCTTCCGGTTGGCACGAAGAGATTGTATCAGGCGGTGAATGGGAGGCGAAGAGGCAGAAGAGCAACAAAGCGACCAGTGGCGAGAGAGATAGGGAAATATTTTGACAAACCATCGATATTCAGTAGGCTTAGATCATGGCAACGAGAAGGGCTCCTGAGCAGCAGATTGTCCCGCGCGAAGTAATTGAGCGGCGGATATACCTTATCCGCGAGCACAAAGTTATGTTGGACAGTGACTTGGCTGAGCTTTATCAAGTGGAAACCTTCAACCTCAATAAGGCTGTGAAACGAAATCTTGACCGATTTCCTCAAGACTTCATGTTTCAACTCACCAAGGAAGAGGCTCGCGTTTTGAGATTCCAAATTGGAATGTCAAAGCCAGGTGGCCGTGGCGGCCGCCGGTATCTCCCTTATGCGTTCACTGAGCAAGGCGTCGCCATGCTTTCGAGCGTGTTGAACAGCAGGCGAGCCGTACAGGTGAACATCGCCATCATGCGGACCTTCGTGCGCCTGCGCTACATCCTGGCCACGCACAAAGATCTGGCGGCAAAACTGGAGGCGATGGAGAAGAAATACGACAAGCAGTTCAAGGTAGTATTCGATATTCTCCGGGAGCTGACGCAGCCACCGCCCGTGCCACAAAAAGGGCCGATAGGCTTTATCGCGAGCCCGAAGAGGAAGTGATGGCGCTGTCCTAAAGTAACTTGAACCATTTTCAGAAATGCGTAAGCCCCCGTCCGCTTTGCCGGCTGAAGGCTGACGGCTGACAGCTACTGCTGCGGCTTCTGGTCCGGCTTCTTCGGCGGGGGCGTCGTGCCTTGCTGCTGGTTCTGGTCTTTCCCGTCCACCGCGCCGATCATCTTGATGACGGCTCCCGACCTAAACTGCTTGTACTCCGTGTAGCGCACAACTTCCTTGACGTGGACTGGGGGGCCGCCTGAGAAGTAAAGGTTCTGGTCGGCGATGGTGAACGTCGGGAACCAGTACTTGCCATCGATCTGTTCACGGTAGGTAGTGAAGCGGGGGAAAAGGTTTTCGCCGTGCTTGGTATTCAGCAACTCGGGCACGTTTTTGCCCTCTGCCTTGACGATTTGAAGATCGCGGTCGTCCACCCACACAACGCCTTGAAAATATTGGCGCCCTTTCTGGATCTCTTTGGGGCGGACCGAAAACACGTAACAAGTCAACTGATCCACCAGCACGTGCCCGAGGTACTTGACGTCGTATTCCGGGAGGTCGTCGCTGGTCAGGACAAACGGCGCGATGCGGCGCATGGCGTCGAGATCCTGCTCGGTCATGAGGATTTCTTTCAGCGTATCGGCCGGCGCGTAGGTCACCTTCTCGATTCGCTTCCCGGCATCGTCGAAGACAATGTCCCATTCTTGTTGCCACATCCCCGTAACCTGATTGTCGCCGCCCAGCGTCTCGACCTTGTTGATCTGGTGGTAGGTGTAGTTGTCGCGCGCTTCCTTGAAAAGCTTTTCCTTAGCAGCGAATTCCTTAATGATCTGCTGAACCTGGTCCGAACTGGGATCGGTTAAGGCGGGCTTGGCAGGCGCGCCGGATTTGGAGGCCGACGAAGCGCCAGAGGCAGCAGGGATACCCGAAGAAGTTGACGCAACCGCCGTGGAAGCGGCTGTCTGCCCGGATGACTTGGCCCTCAGCAACACCGGACCAGAATTGGCTGGCGACGGTGCGGTCTCCGTCGGTTTGGCATCGGCCGCTGCCTCGCGAGGCGCCGGTGGAGACGACTTGTCCGCCACCAGCACGGGGACGGACTTCCCTTCCGGCAACGAGTTCGGGGCGGCCAATAGCGTCTCGATCTCTCTCTCGAAACCGCTCAGGTCCACCGGCGCACCCACTACGCGCTGGTAGACTCGGCCGTCACGGCCAATCAGGAGGGTGGTGGGCAACGCCGTGAGACCGCCGTAGAGATCACGCGTAAACTTATCGCACATTGCCACCGGATAGTTCATGACAAATCGCTGATAGAAATCCCGCACTTTCTCCTTGCTGGTATCCGTCGAGACGCCGATTACCTGGAAGCCCTGGTCGCGGAACTTATCCTGGAAGCGCACGAAGTCCGGGATTTCCTTCCGGCAAAAATCGCACCAGGTGGCCCAGAAGTCCAGCAACACGACCCTGCCCCGGTAGTCGGAGAGCCGCAGTTGCTTGCCCGAGAAAAGGCTCATCAACGAAAACTGGGCCGCGTAGGGGTGGTCGTTCATCGCCGTCGTGGGCTCACTCTCCCCGGTCGGTTTGGCATCGACCGCCGACAGGGTGTTCTTGATCCTGTCGTCCACCGAACCGGATGGCGAATCTGAAGAAGAGCTGGTTTGCGCAGTGCTTGCCGCGGCGGGCGGAGTGTTCACGGTGCCGCTGGAAGCGGCGGGCCGGGCCAGAACAGGACCTGCGGGCGGTGATATTGCCGGCGTTGCGCCTTCAGCAGGCGTCGGCGCGCTGGGAGTTGCCGCAGCGGCTGGCTTGGCGACCGCCTTCTGGAGAGCGTCGATCACCGCGTCGTCCGCCCCGTCGTCGCGAAACTGCTTGGCAAGATCCGGGCTCATCGGGAAGTCGATCCCGCGCTCCGCTATCAGAGCCACCATTTTCTGGCTCGGGGCCCCGCCGATGAGAAGCAGGCGCACGTCGTCTTTGCTGAGAGGATGGTCGGCCGCGCACGCCAGAAGGGGCACGGCGCACGCTAACAGCGTCAGTCCCACCCGACGCGCCAGTCTCAGGGGACGCGGTGCAGGGGACAGGGCACAGAGGACAGGGCTCAGGCGACAAGGTGTCGGCGACGGGGCCGCCTGTAACCTGTGGCCTGTACCCTGCCCAATGAACACCACTGTCTTCCTCATGCTTTCACCTGGAACGCCCATACTTCATTAAGAGTATTTTCCCTTCACAGAGGTTGTACTACCCGGTGCGGAGGACGGTTAAGAGAATTGACGATTGTCGATTGACGATTGACGATTGTAAGAAAGTCCCAACGGCACATCCAGCGCTTGGTTCAGCCTCTAAGAGGAACTCAGGCGGACATGCCAGTGGATGCTTTTCAATCGGCAATCGTCAATCGTCAATTCCCTACCTCGCCCTCCGCGTGTTCTTGAGTCGCGACTGGCGAAGCTTGCGCGGATTCCGTTTGGGCTTCGAAATGCTGAAGGTCACGTTTCCAACGCGCTTCAACTTCCAACCCTTCACAACCGGGGTCGGGCTCGGGTGAGGCACACTGATCTCTGCTTCCATAAGCTCCTTTCTGACTGGAGTCGAGAGTCGAAAGTTGAAGTTCTACTTTGTCTTACTCTCGACTTTGAACTTTCGACTTTCGACTTGCTTTCCTTACTTCGCCGCGGTGATACTGGCCACTTCGATGGTATCGCCCTTCAGAGTGCCCGTGACCTTCACCTTTTCACCGGGATATTTCTTGGCCGCGTCCTGATCGCTCAACTGGTAGACTTTGCCGTGAACCATATCGGACAGGATGTACTTCGCACCGCCCTTCACGCACTCCACCGTGCAGTCCTTGGCGTTATCGCCCATCGTGTGCTTCAAGCCGCACATGCTGTCGCCAATCTCGCCCGTGAACGTTTGTGTTTTGTCGGCGGCCAAGCCCAGCCCAGCCACTAGGAGCAGAACACCACTCGCGTATGCAAGCTTTCTCATGCCTTCTCCTTGTCAATTGAGAATGAACTCCTACAATTGCGGGCAGGTCGTAATGGCATAGCGGCACTCTCGGATCACCGAAATACGGTGACGGGAGAGGAGACACCGCGGCTCCGGCCCGGAGTTGCGATCGATTGTGCGGACATCAACAGTGAGTCTGAGGCTACCAGGGCATAAGGACGAGGGTAAACGGTGAAAACTCGGCCCTCAAGTGCCGTTCGTTCCTTGACCTCTCACCCTCTACCCTTCGCCCTTCGCCCTTTAACGCCCTCGTCACTGCACCGTGATGCTCTTTGCTGTGTTGCCGGAACGCGTGGCGACGAATGTAACCGAGGCTTGCGCGCCCGTCTGAAGGTCACCCAGCTTCGCCTTCTTACCGCCCACCATTATCTTTGTTCCCACCGCCTTAAGACTGTACGAAACACCGTTAGCTTCCACGGCCACCATCTTCTTCTCGGAGTCGACCGCAGAAATGGTCCCGCTCAGCGTCTCTGCTTTGCTGGACCACATTCCGGCATTCTCGGAACTCTTTGCGGCCTTAGCAGTCTTCTCATCACCCGCGCTTGCTGGTTGGTCTTGGGCCACCAACGGCGCTACGGCGACGACTCCGAAGATCACCAGGGTCAGGACTGTCAGCATCACCTTCTTCATCATTGTTCACCTCTCCCAGTGGATTTCAACGCGCTTTCCCTTCCCTCCCTGCTTCGTGCCTATTTAGAATAATCTATAATCGCCAATAATCCAAGGACATCCCTTCCTTATCCGCCATTGCCATCGACAGTCACCCGACGGCTGTCTGACGAAGGCCCGTGTGGCCCACGGGCGCCAATCCGGCCCGACCACTTTTTGTGATTGGCAGTAATCGCCCAATCACCCGGTGACTCAATCGCTCGATGCCCCAAGCTTTAACATGGCGGCGGCGTGCTTCAAGACCGCGTCGGTGATCTGGCTGCCTGAAAGCATGCGCGCCAACTCGGCGGCGCGTTCCTTCGGCGTCTCGAGATACGTGACCGTGGCAACGGTCCTTCCGTCCCGCTCGCGCTTCTCAACGTAGTAGTGATGGTCGGCGAAGCAGGCGATCTGCGGCAGATGAGTGACGCACAGTACCTGCGTCTCGCGAGCGAGGCGCTTGAGGCGCTGGCCGACGCACTCCGCCACGCGCCCGCCGATGCCGGCATCGACCTCGTCGAAGACGAAGGCCGGCGGCGTTCGATCGCCGCGATGCCCCGGCATCGCACTTGCCATTCTTCCCTTCCCCACCACCGTGCGCAGCGAAAGCATCAGGCGGGAAAGCTCGCCACCGGAGGCAATCTTCTCCAGCGGCCGGGTCTCCTCGCCGGGGTTGGGAGAGATCCGCAACTCGATCCCGTCCAGACCCTTCGCGCCTCCTCGCGCACCCCCGGGGTCGCTGGGCGGCGCGGCAAAGTGGACCTCAAACCGCGTCTTCTCCATGCCGAGTTGGGCCAATTCTTCGCGCACGAGCTTTTCGATCTTGCCCGCCGCGCTGCGCCTGGCATCGGACAGGGCGCTGGCCGCGCGCTGGTACTCAGCCACGGCGGCTTCGAGGTCAGCCCGTAGCTGCTCGCGGCGCTCGTCGGCGCGCTCCAGGGTCGTGAGCTTCAGCCGGGCCTGTTCGCTATAGTTGAGGACTTCCGGGAGGCTGTGGCCGTACTTCCGCTTCAGGCGATCGATCAGCGCCAGGCGATCTTCCACCTCCTCCAGGCGACGGGGGTTCGCCTCCAGACCGTCGAGGTAGTCGCGAAGGAACAGCGCCAGATCATCGACGGTGGCTTTGGCGGCGGCGAGCGGCTCCCGATACGGCTCCGGCGCGGCGTCGTAACGGCACAACTCCTCGAGCGAACGGCTCACCGACCCCAGCCGCTCGCACGCCGACCCTTCGTCCTCGTAGAGCTGGCTAAAGGCGTTGGCTGCGGCGGTGCGCACCTTCTCGAGATTGGCAAGCACGCGCTTCTCGTCTTCCAGCCGCCCGTCCTCGCCCGCTTCGAGCCGGGCCTGCTCGATTTCCCGCGCCTGGAAGCTGAGCAGATCAATGGCGCGCAACCGGTCCTGCTCGTCCCCGCTCAGGGCTTCCATCTCCCGTTCCAGCTCACGCCGGCGCCGGAAGAGTTCTCCCACCTGCTCCACCGAATCTTCGAGGCCGGCGAATTGGTCGAGAAGATCGAGCTGAGCGTCGCGAGAAAACAACAGAACATGCTCGCCCTGTCCGTGGACCTCCACCAGCACTCGTGCCAGGGCCTTGGCCGTCGCCAGAGTTACCGGCTGATCGTTCACCAGCAGCCGGCTTCGGCCGCCGGGGTGGATTTCGCGGCGCAAAATGATCTCGCTTTCGGTATCACCGCCCAGCTCCAGCTCTTCCAGCCGCGATTTCCACGGCGGCTTGCCCTCGGCGCGAAACACCGCCGTGATCGTGGCGCGATCGGCGCCGGTTCTGATCACGTCCGGTGAGGCCCGACCGCCCAGTGCCAGTCCCAAGGCGTCAACCAGGATCGACTTGCCCGACCCGGTCTCTCCCGACAGCAAGGTAAGACCCGGCCGGAATTCCAGGGCCAAGGCCTCAATCACCGCGTAGTTCTGAATGTGAAGTTCGTGAAGCATGGAAAAAGACATTGCGAAACTGTACCAGCCGGGAGCGCCGGTCTTAAGTGACATCCTGCCATAGAACGTCCAAATTCGAAAATCGAAACTCGTGCCTTGTCCGCGGTCCGCGCGGCGATCACCAGAACCTCCGCCCTACAGCAAGTTGCAGCGTAGATCTGCTCTCCAAAGTCTGCGGTTCTTTCTTGGAGATTGTTGCCCTCTCGCATTTCGATTTTCGAATCTCGCTTTCCTCTTAAACGAGGGGATCCCCATTCCCATCGACCGGGTTTTGCAGCACAGCGCGCAAGGCGGCGCAGAAGGCGTGGAAGAGTGGCTCCAGGGTTCGACGCGGCAACGCCGGTCCGGCGTACGTCGCCTTGGGTTCCAGGTTGCCACTTCCAACTTGGCGGAAAAAGTCGTCCGCCGTGGACCAGGCAAACGTCGCGTCGGGACGTTTGGAAACGCGGCGGTCAAAGTCCAGCTTGCCGTGATCCAGGGTGAGAGTCCACTCAATCTCCCGGTCCTCAATCGCCCACAACGTGACCAGTTCTGCCTCTCGGATGTGCTGGCGCAGGGTGCGCTCGCGGCCGGCAAGCACCAGGGCACGCTGGATGAGGCGGCGGGCAGCGCGCTTGGAAAGAGTGGAGCAATCGGTGATGGGACCGGGCTCGGTCATGACGATAAGCAAGTCAGAAAGCAGAAGGTAGAAATCAGAAACTGAGCATTGGAAACTCGAGGTCGAGATTCGAAACGCTGACCACTGTGCTCAACGTTGTTGATATCGTAAGTTTTCTGATTTCTGACTTCTGATTTCAACCTTGCGCTCGTCGTGCCGCGGCCGCAACCAGGTCTGGCGCCGGAACCAGTTGATCCACAAGTCCGAGCGTAAGCGCCTGGGTGGCCGGAATCCGTTCGCCGGTAAGCAGAATCTGGAGCGCTGCCGCTCTGCCCAGCAAACGTGGAAGGCTCTGCGTCCCGCCCCAGCCGGTCATGAGACCGAGCGTCGGCCCGGGGTGGCCGAACGACGAGTCGTAGGTGGCGACGCGGCTGTGGCAGGCAAGCGCCAGATCGAGCGCGCCGCCCAGGCAGTAGCCTCGAATCGCCGCCACCACCGAAAGCGGAAAGGTCGCGATCCGATGGAGAAGAGCTTGCCCGGTCCTCGCAAACTCTCGCGCGCCGAATCCGTCCAGTTGCGTGATCTCCTCCAACTCCGCGCCGGTGGCAAAGGAGCGCGAGTTCGCCGCGATGACCACGCCGGTGAAGCAACCCGAGCCCTCGATGGCCGCTAAGTGCTCGCCGATCTCCGCCAGCACGGCGCGCGTGAGGCGCGGATAGGCTTCACCTTCCGGGAACGCGAGAACCGCGACCGAACTGAGGCTTGAAATCTCCACGCGGCAACGGCATGAAGGACCGAGACTAAAGCGTGGAGGATGAAGGCTAAGGCTGAAGGGAGAGGCCACGGAGAATCGGCCCTCATCCTTTGAACGTTTACCCTTCACCCTTTACCCTTCACCCTTTCTTCCACTCTCTCTCGGATGAATTCAACGATCTCCTGCGTTGAAGCGCCCGGCTGGAACACTGCCGCCACCCCGGCCTGTTTCAATCCTGGAATATCCTCATTGGGAATAATGCCGCCCACAATCACCAGGACATCGTCCATCTGCTCTTGATGCAGCAAGTCACAGATGCGGGGCACGATGGTGTTGTGGGCGCCGGAGAGGATTGAAATCCCGACGGCGTCCACGTCCTCCTGCAGCGCGGCAACGGCGATCTGCTCCGGCGTCTGACGCAGGCCGGTGTAGATCACCTCCATGCCGGCGTCGCGCAGAGCGCGGGCGACGATTTTGGCGCCGCGATCGTGACCGTCGAGACCAGGCTTGGCGACAAGGACTCGAATGCGTCGATCAGGCATAGCTACCCGCTTCAACAGATCGTATCGCGGTCATGTATACTGCAGCAATCAGATGGCTACCCTTATGGTAAGGGAAGAGCTTACTCGGAATATCGCAGGGCGATGGCGACGTAGGGGCCCGTTTCATCACTCTCGATTCTCAAGTGCAGTACCTTCCAAGTGCCGGACCCCGCCATTTCGAACTTCGCTGGAGAAGTCCCGGAAAAGCGCTGCTGCCACTCGGGACTCGCCAGTGTGCCTGAGTCAACCGGCACCCAGTCTCCGGAATGTCCCTTCCTGAGGAGCTTGCCGACGAGCTCGTTAGCTGAATATTCTCTGATAATCTCGATCGCGAACTCGGGCCCACGGTCGCCGCCCAGAACTTTGCTCAGAGCCCGCTTTCCTTGCGGCTGGAGTTCACCGTAAACGAATCTGCCTGTTTTTACGTACATATCGGGGGCTCCGGTATATCAATGTAGCCTGAGATTTCGCCTTTCTTCTTACCGTACTCTTTCCAAATCGTGCGTACGGTGTTCTTCATTTCAAACCGATTCCACTCAGCGTAGTAGATATCTTTGGCGTCCGAAAAGTGCTTGTCCAAGTCAAGGGCGACCGGAGCCAGGCTCAAGTCCGGCGCGTCCCCCAAGAAACCTCGCATATCGACTCGAGCCTCCGCTTCCTTAAAGAGGATAACAGGTTTTTCGAACCCGTGCAGGATGCCGTACTCGAACACAACGTTAGGCCGAAGCCCGTCGAGTATCACAATTCCGAACGTGCAATCGTGAATGAGCGTTGTAATCTGATCCCTTTGGCTAGCTCCACTCTGCAGGGCTGAAGGGGTCCGCTCGACCTTGAAGTGCGGCGTTAGCACGATTTCAATACATTCAATCAGCAATCTCACATGAGGCTCACGCGTCGAGTAGGAAACAAAACAGATCGGTGTCTGCTGGCCACCGCCTCCCGTGTCGACTGGGCTTTCCTTTCTTCTCAAATGACTCTTTGCCGGCATGTTCCATTCAACCCTTTCTTAGGGTCATTGTTCGTCGCCCGACGGTCGCATCCTGGACCTGAACCTGCTATTCTTTTCCCCGAGAGCCGAGGGTGATCGCTGAGGGCTATCGAAACGCCGGCTCCTCGTACGTTCCAAACACACGACGCAGCACGTCGCACATCTCACCCAGGGTAGCGTAAGCGCGCACGCACTCGAGGAGGTATGGCATCAAGTTGGCGTCGGTCGCGGCTGCGCTGGCCACCGCTTCCAGCGACGATTGCACGCGAGGGTTATCGCGGCTCTGGCGCAGTTCGGCGAGATGCTGGTGCTGGCGGCGCGCCGCGTTCTCATCGATCACCAGAGTCTCGATGGGCCTATCCTCCTCGCCCACCAACGTATTGACGCCCACCATCAGTTTCTCCTTGCGCTCGAGCTGCCTCTGGTAGGTGTAGGCGGCCTCGTGAATTTCCTTCTGCGGGAAACCCTTCTCGATGGCCGGGACCATCCCGCCCAGGGCGTCGATCTTGGCAAAGTATTCGTAGCAGGCGCGCTCGGTTTCCTGGGTGAGCGCCTCCACGAAATAGGAGCCCGCCAGCGGGTCCGCCGTGTTGGTGACGCCGCTTTCGTGCGCGATCACCTGCTGCGTGCGCAGGGCGATAGTGGCGGCCTGCTCGGTGGGCAGCGCCCAGGCCTCGTCAAGTGAATTGGTGTGCAGCGACTGCGTTCCGCCCAGGACGGCAGCGAGCGCCTGGAGGGTGGTGCGCACCACATTGTTGTAAGGCTGCTGCGCGGTGAGCGAGCAACCCGCCGTCTGGGCGTGGAAGCGGCACAGCCAGGAGCGTGGATTCTCGGCGCCGAAGCGCTCTCGCATCACGTGCGCCCACACCTTGCGCGCCGCGCGGTACTTGGCGATCTCTTCGAAAAGATCATTGTGAGCGTTGAAAAAGAAGCTGAGGCGCGGCGCAAACTCGTCGACGCTCATGCCGGTGCGGGTTACCCACTCGACGTATTCGATCCCGTCGCGCAGCGTGAACGCCAATTCCTGCACGGCGGTCGATCCCGCCTCGCGAATATGATAGCCGCTGATGGAGATCGGATTCCAACGCGGCACTTCGCGCGCCCCGAAGGTGATGGTATCCACTACCAGGCGCATCGAGGGCGCCGGTGGGAAGATATACTCCTTCTGGGCGATGTATTCCTTGAGGATGTCGTTCTGGGTGGTGCCGGAGATCTTTTTCCAGTCGGCGCCCTGCTTCTCCGCCACCACCAGAACCATCGCCCAGACCATGGCGGCAGGCGAGTTAATGGTCATCGAGGTGGTGACCTTTTCGAGCGGCAGGCCCGCCAGCAGAGTCTCCATGTCAGCGAGCGAGGAGATGGCCACTCCGCACTTCCCGACCTCGCCTTCTGAGATTGGATGGTCGCTGTCGTAACCCATCAGCGTGGGGAGATCGAAGGCGATGGACAGGCCCGTCTGACCCTGGTCTAGCAGATAGTGGAGACGGCGGTTGGTGTCCTCGGGGGTGCCGAAGCCGGAGAACTGCCGCATGGTCCAGACCTTGCCGCGGTACATCGACTCGTGGATGCCGCGCGTGAAGGGAAACTGACCCGGATCGGCGAGGTCGCGACCGTAGTCGAAGCCGGCGAGGTCGGCAGAGGTGTAGAGCCCCTGGATGGGAACACCAGACAGCGTGGTGAACGTTTTTTCGCGCTCGGGAGATCGAGCCAGCGCCGGGCCCAACGTCTCCTTTTGCCATCGAACTTCGGCCGCAGAAGGCTTCCGTTCGACGTTGTCGCCCTGGTTCGACGTATGCGCAGCCGCTAAACTCGCCTGCGTTTCAGTCTCGGCGTCTGCGACTGCTTTGTCGTCCCTATTCATAGGCCTGACCGCATCTTAATGCCGACATTCCCGATAAGTCAAACCGCAAGCCGCGCCAGCGCGTGATTCGGTTACCGGGTTTACCCGGTGTTCTCGGCCCTTAACCAGCATGACAACCAACCCCAGCGCTTGCGGGACGGAAACCACTCCGTTGCCAATCGTGACCACCTTGTTGTATTCTATCCCCAGATTGCAAAACGCCTGGGTACGCAGATCGACCGATCATCCGCGGCTCAACCAACGTGATCAGGCGCTATCGTCTAGGGGTTAGGACGTGAGATTCTCAATCTCAAAACCCGGGTTCGATTCCCGGTAGCGCTACCATCGAACCACAGAAGCTAAGCGGGCCGGACGGACTGGCGTGGGCTCGCTCGCTGCGTCGTCGATCCTTCTGGGCCCTCGCCACTCCGAGCGTTGCTCCTACCAACTCAACTGCACCAGCGACACTCCCTGCGCCGGCAGCGCAAAATCGATTTCCAACACTCCCCCATTGTTGCTGAGCCAGCGGGGCGATTCCAGCATTTGAAGCTGGCCGGCGGCTTCGAGCTGCGCGTACTGGTCCCGCGTGGGGCTCAGCGGAGATCCAAGTTGTTTCCACAGAGAATAGGAATTACTGTGCTCGCCATCAATCCGGTAATGATGCAGCAGGATGCGTCCCGCAGTCTGCGGCAAGCCGGCAAGGTTCAGCTTGACGGGCGCGTCGGCGCCCGATCCATCTTCGTCCCGGTAATTCCACACTAACACCGAAACTTCATGCTCAGACGCGGCGGCCAGCGCGTCCACGTCCGGCTGCTCGCGCACACCCCGAGTGAGGATCGAGTCCAGTCCCAAAGCGCCACTGCTCTCCACGGTGATGCGCTCGCCGGCCATCAGTCCCAACATGCGAAAGAGGTTGAGAATAGGCTTGTCGACCCCGTTAGTGGCCAGGGTTCGGAAGCCTTCGAAATAGGGTTGGTTCTCAAACTCAAAGGCCCAGGTCAGCATGCCCTCAATATCGGCGTGGCGGAGGTCAGCCAGCTTCACAATGCTGCTCAATGCCAAAGCCGTATAGGCCGGATATAGGGGACCATTGCGGTAAGCATTTTGGGGGTAGACCTTCGCCGAGCACGCGGCGCAACCTTCGGGGTCTGACTCGCTCAAGACGATCGGCAGGTTTTGAAACTTCGGGAACTCCGCAATCACTTGGAGCCCCTTGTCCACATCCTGAAGATGCCTTGCCAAGCCCATGCGCACGCGGCCCTCGGCAACATCGGGACGGCCCTTGGCGTGATAGCTGATGAAATCCAGCGGCGCTCCTTCCTGGCCGGTGGCGTAGTTCTTGCCGCGCGCACAGTGGGCCAGGAACTGGCGCAGGAAAGCGGCCCCACCCCCGCCGGCTGGACCCGTCGTCGCCGGACCTCCCACGCGCGCCCCGGGCAGCACTTTCTTCACTGCGTCGACCGCGTAGTCGTAGAGCTGGTCGTAACCTTCAGGCGAACCGTGCCAGTAAAGGATGTCCGGCTCGTTCCAGACCTCCCAGTACCACGATTCCGCCTCCTCCCGACCGTAGCGCGCCAGGCAGTGGGCCGCCAATTGGCGGACCAACTCACCCCATCGCTGGTAATCCTTGGGCGGATAGGCCAAGCCCGTGTCAATGCCACCCTTGGGCCAGGTGTGCTGGTAGGGGTCGGGATGAGTCGAGAGAGCTTTGGGCATGAAGCCGATCTCGACGAAAGGCTTTGCCTTCGACTGAACGTAGGTATCGAGAATGCCGTCGACAATCGTCCAGTTGTAGTTGGGCTTGCCCGACGCGTCCTCAGTGTAGGCGTTGGTCGAACCCCACTTCAAGGCCGGCGTGCCGTCGCCGGTGGTGAGCAAGTTGTGGGTACGGATGTAGACGGGCGTAGAGCTGAGGGCGGCGAGTTCGGCGATCAACTTTCGACCGTTCGGCATAGTGGTGTAGTTGGGCTCGTCGTAACCGAAATAACTCCAGATCGGCTTGAAGGGTCCCAGTTTCCGCGTGGCGTCGACCCGAATGGAAACGGGCTGCTGGGCAAGCCCGTCGAACGTGACCAGAAGAAGGAACAGCAGCAAGAAATGATGAATGATGAACGATGAACGATGAACGAAAGACCCTCGCCCAGTGACCGCGGCCCTAGCCACGCAGCCTGGGCGGCCGGAAAAGTGTTTGCCACGCGCGATCAACCGCCAACCATGTTTCACGGGGCCTGTTTCTCCTCCTTGGGGCTGAACACCTGCGTCAGCGTCAGCCCGGCCGACACCAACACGACTCCCGCCAGCATGATCAGGCTGAGGTATTCGTGCAACACGAAGTGCGCGAAAAGTGTGGCCATGATCGGATTGAGCGGAAAGAAGGCATAAACGCGGGCCACGGCCATCAGGCGCAGAGCGGTGAAGAGGCAATAGATGGCGATGACGCCGGAGAGGACGCCGCTCGCGAGCAGCGCCGCCAGGTTGCGGCCGGCGGTGTCGAGGATCGAGCCGCTGCGGCCCATGGCCACCAAACCGAGCAGCGCCACGCCTTCGCTCGCCAGGAACTGAAGCAGGATGGCGGTGGATTGGTGGGCTCCGCGAAGCTGCGCGTCGCGCCACAGCACTCCCGAAACCCCGTAGGTGAGCGCGGTAAAGAAGGCGAGCGGAATGGCGAGATACCAGTGCGTCGAAGCCGGGTGGCCGGTGAGTTGGCCCCAGGAAAGAAACCCGAGGCCTGCGAATAACAGCCCGATCCCTAGCACGGCCAGTCTGGTCAAGTGCTCGCCCAGAAAAACCCAGGCGATCAGCGTCCCCCAGATAACGTAGGTTTGCAGCACCGGCACGGTTATCACCACACCACCTACGCGCATGGCGAAGTAATAAGCGAAAAGGCCGAGGGTGGAAAGGACGCCCGCACCCAGCACGGAGACGATCGGCCGGCGGCCGATGTAGCGCGCAGAGCCAGGGCGAAGCTGGTCCAGCGTGTGGTTTTTCCACACCAGGATGATTCCCAGCGCCAGGCTGGGAAGACCGCGCAAGAAGGGTCCGATCAGCGGGTCAGCCTGCCGGACCCCCACCCGGTCGAGGATCTCCGCCGCGGCATAGCCTAGCACCGCTCCCGCCGCCCAGGGCTCGCCACGGCGCGGCCGGGTGGCAAGGGCCGTCGGAGCCTCCGCGTTTATTTCGGAAATAGGCACTGTTATCCTTGAGCGAAACGAAGAAAATCAAAAGGCAAAGGGTAAGAATGAACCGTTGTGGTCCTTTCGCGCCCCAACCTGGCGGTCAGGTTGGGAGAGGCTCTTCTCTTCATTTCTGCCATTTGCATTCTGCCCTTTGCCTTTTGATTTTTCTTCATTTTCCCGCCGGGTACCTCTCACTCCGCCCATTTCGGCTGTTGGTTACCGTGAACGTGCCATCGGGATCGGCTGATAACTTGATCCACTTTCCGTCGATGTTGTCCTGGTTGGCGATAAAGTCCGACGCCACGTTGTTGGCGGGACCTCCGTCGGCCGCGTAGTGGAGTTGCCAGAATCCCTCCAGGCCCGGCGAGCTATGGATCGTCTGCCACGCTGCGGGACTGCCACCCTTCTTGGCCCCATTGTTCATGATCGCCACGCGCGGGTGCAGAGCATGAACGATGGCAGCGGGCCCCGACAGGTCTGTGCCGTGGTGGGTGCTCAGATAAACGTCCGCTGTACCCAGCTTGTTGTCGGGGCAAACGAGGTCCAGCTCCTTGTTCCAGGTGAGGTCGCCGAGGTCAACGATGCGAAACTTGCCGTAGGTGATGATCATGCCCACCGATTGCGCGTTCTCTCCGGTATCGACCTCGCGGCGCGGCGTTTCGGCACAGAGCGGGTTGGGCTGACCAGCCTGATGGGCGCCGGCGAGTGGCTGCGCGATCTCTTCGCCGGCCGCGCTCACGATCTCCACATCAATGCCGGGGATGGGGATCTTCTCCCCTGGCCGGGCTGTCACTCGGTTACCCTTCGAGGCTACGCTCTCGTAAGAGTTATACAAGAACCGCGCCATGGGGTCGGATTCAACGTCCTTCGGACCGTGGTCCACGAAATTGGTGATGGCGATCCGTTCCGCCAACTGCGGCACGCCACCCACGTGATCGCCGTGGTAGTGCGTCACGACGAGGTAATCGATTCGCTTCACGCCCGCGAGCTTGGCGGCGGCGACAATGCGGTCCGCGTCGCGGCCGGCGAAATCGGGCCAGCCGGTATCCACCAGCATTGACTCGCCCGAAGGCGAGACAAACAGCGTAGCCTGGCCGCCCTCCACGTCGATAAAGTAGACATCGAGCGTCTGGGCCGCGTGGAACGGCCGGGCGCCAAGGAAAAACGCTAAAAAGACCCAAGTGAAGCAGGCTTTTCGCATAGACTCAAATCCTAACACAGCGCGGGTTCGAAACTCGAAAGTCGAAATCGAGACTCGTTAGATTCGACATTCTTGCTCTACTCCGTCTGAACCCTCTTCCCCAAAAGCATAGCGGATCAGAGGTGGAACTTCATTTCTACTCTTATTCGCGCCACCACCGGCTCGCCCTTGCTGGTGGCAGGGCGGTACTTCCACTTCCGAGCAGTCTTCAGCGCCTTTTCATCCAGGCCCAGCCCGAGCTTGGGCCCGATCTCCGTCACGTTCGTTTCGCGCCCCTTCCTATCGACGACTACTGCCAGCGCCACCGTTCCCTCCAAGTGGGCTTGGCGCGCCCGGTTCGTGTACTCGGGGTCTGGCGCGGAAATGGGTTGGGGAGGGACGCCGTCCTTCCCGGCCGCAAAGAAAACGCCATTGTCTGGAGGCTTGTCGAACAGACGAAAAGTTACCTCGACAGCGACGCGGACGGCCACGGGCTTCCCGTCGTGCATCGCCGGCTTGAACTTCCAGGTCTTGACGGTGTCCACGGCTTTCTCGTCGAGTCCCAGGCCCAGAGGCCGCGCGACCCGCACGTCCCCGACGTTGCCCTGAGCGTCAACAATGATCCAGAGCACGACAATACCCTGCCACTTCGCCTTGCGAGCTTCTTCCGAGTAATGCGGTTCGGGCTTGTAGATAGCGATAGGAGCCGAAACGCCGTTTCCCACGTCGAGAGGATTGTGCGCCGAACCTTTCTCCCCGCCAGCGGGACTTGTTTGTGGAACCGCGCCCTGCTGCGACGGAGCCTGGTTGGCCGGCTGTTCCTGCGTTTGGGCCGACGCGGAAGCAGCCCAGCCGCTCCACGCCAGGACAACGGCAAAAAGGGCAGGGCGAATGCTTAATCCAAACGCGCTACGATCTCTCATATCTCACTCGCTGCTCATCATCACCTGAAGTCGGGCCTCATCCCTCCGTCTTATGCCGCCGCGGACGCCGGTTAAACTCCAGCACCTTCTTCCGCACCCGGATCGATGCCGGCGTCACTTCCACCCACTCGTCCTCGGCGATGAACTCCATCGCCGCTTCCAAAGTAAGCGGCCGCGGCGGAACCAGCCGGATAGCCTCGTCGGCCACCGAGGCGCGCATGTTGGTCTGCTTCTTCTCCTTCACCGCGTTCACGTCCATATCGTCCCAGCGGGCGTTTTCGCCCACCACCATGCCCTCGTAAACCTCCACGCCGGGCCCCACAAACAGCTCCCCACGCTCCTGCAAGTTGTAGAGAGCGTAGCCCGTGGTGCGGCCCGGCCGGTCGGCCACCAGCGACCCGGTCAGTCGCCGGGCGATCTCGCCCTGCCAGTCGGCATACCCGTCGAAGAGCGTGTTCATCACCGCCGTCCCGCGCGTATCTTTCAGGATCTCGCTGCGCAACCCGATGAGTCCGCGCGACGGAATGGTGAACTCCAGGCGCACGCGCCCGCCTGGCCGTCCGTGCCCCACCAGTTTGGTGTTGAGACCCTTGCGCTCGCCGACCTTCTGCATCAGCACGCCCACAAACTCCGCCGGGCAATCGAGGATAAGTTGTTCCATGGGCTCCTGCGTCTTGCCGTCCACCAGCCGAGCGACGATCTCCGGCTTGCCCACGGCCAGCTCGTAGCCTTCGCGCCGCATGGTCTCGATGAGGATGGCAAGCTGAAGCTCGCCCCGGCCCAATACCTTGAAGGAATCAGTGGTCTCCGTCTCCTCCACGCGCAGGGCCACGTTGGTGAGCAGTTCTTTTTCCAGCCGCTCGCGCAGGTTTCGCGACGTGACGTAGTTGCCCTCGCGCCCGGAGAAGGGCGACGTGTTCACGGTGAACAGCATGGAGATGGTAGGCTCGTCCACTGGTACGTGCACCAGGGCGCGCGGCGTTTCCACGCTGGTCACAGTCTCGCCGATGGTGATGCCCTCGACGCCGGCCAGGGCCACGATTTCGCCCGCCTCGGCGCCGTCGATGTCGGTGCGCTCCAGGCCCTCGAAGCCGTAGAGCTTGGTGATGCGCGTCTTCTGGATGGCCCCGTTCAGCTTCACCAGGGCGACTTCGTCGCCGCGATGGAGCGTACCGGAGAAGATGCGCCCGATGGCGAGGCGGCCGTGATAGTCGCTGTAATCAAGGTTGGCCACCAGCAACTGGAGCACATCAGCAGGATCGCCGGCAGGCGGGGGAATATGTTCCAGGATCGCGTCGAACAGCGGCTTCAGGTTGTCGGAAGGCTCGTCCAGCGACGTCTTGGCGGTGCCGCGGCGCGCGTTGGCGTAGAGGATGGGGAAATTGAGCTGATCTTCCGTGGCGTCGAGCTCGATAAAGAGGTCGTAAATCTCGTTAATCACTTCCTGCGGGCGCGCATCGGTGCGATCGATCTTGTTCACCACCACAATGGGAGGCAGCTTGGCCTCCAGCGCCTTGCGCAGCACGTAGCGGGTCTGCGGCAGCGGCCCCTCGCTCGCGTCCACCAGCAACAGCACGCCGTCCACCAGCTTCAGGGCGCGCTCCACCTCGCCGCCGAAATCGCTGTGGCCAGGGGTATCCACGATGTTGATCTTGACCCCGCCATAGCGGATGGCGGTGTTCTTGGACAGGATGGTGATGCCGCGCTCGCGCTCCAGCTCGTTCGAGTCCATCACCCGCTCCACCACCTCCTGGTTGGCCTTGAAGGTCCCGCTCTGCCAGAGCATGCCGTCCACCAAGGTGGTCTTGCCATGGTCTACGTGAGCGATGATGGCGATGTTGCGTATCATTCTTGGTCTTCAGTTCTCAGTTTTCAGTTCTCAGTTTTCAGTCGTCAGTTCAGGGTTTCACTGAAAGCGGGCAAGACGGCTGCGGCGGTCCGCCATCACAACCGGGCACGCCTCCCAGCACGCGGCGCACTCGAAAAACCGGTGCCCAGAAACCCCATTTTGTGGTGTTATCTGCACGTTTTTGGTCGAAAAGGGCGAAATTTGGTGCGATTCTGCACGAAAAAAAGGCCCCCCAAAGGGTTCGTTCTCAAACGAGCCCTTCCGGCTCGCCGGAAGCACAGTCATCAAGTCCTTTAGATTCAGCAAGCCTTAGCCTGTCCTTATCCGCCAACTGGCCAACAACCCTTCTCGAATCAACAGATCGGCTGCGGCATGCTTCAGTCGCCGGACAGAACGCGAAAAACCACTCGACGCCCGTCCGGAAACACAGTTAGCAAGTCCTTTAAATTCAGCAAGCCTTAGCCTGTCCTCATCCGTCACTTGGCCAACAACCGTTGTCGAATCAACAGATCGGTCGTGGCATGCTTCAGTCGCCCCACAAAACTCGAAAAAGCCCTTCGACGCTCGCCGGAAACACGGTTAGCAAGTCCTTTAGATTCAGTAAACCTTAGACTGTCCTTATCCGCCACCTGGCCAACAACCCTTGTCGAATCAACGGATCGGCCGTGGCATTGTTTCAGTCGCTCGACAAGACGAGAAAAGATCCTTCGCCCTGGAAACGTGGTCAGTAAGTTCTTTAAATTCAACACGCCGCAGCTTCTTCAGCTAAGCGAATTGGCTAGCAACAGTCCTATAATCAACAGATTAGCCTCCGAGGTTTTCGCCCGTGCCCGACGAACCGGGAAATGTCGCTCGGCACCGTTCACGGCCAACCGCACTTCTTAAAGTGGACTGCTCGCAACCGTCCGAAACACAGGCGACCGTCCTGGTCCGTCAGCCAACTCAGTTTCGGGGAACCCCGAAGCATTCTGCTCGATTAACATAACTTGAAGGTTCTCTTCTTCGAAAAAGAGCCGTCGGGAACCAGCACGCCGGCGCGTCGGTTACAGCTTGACACGAGCCGCGGGACTCGACACGCTTTAAATAAATCGGTCCCCCAAAACCCCTCGTTAGCTGCCCTTATCTACCCCTTTCCTGCCCTTTCGCTGCACACTTTTGGTCGAGATTGGTAAAATTCGGTCAGATTTTGTAGGCCCAAAAATGCCCGAAAACGGACACCTGTTCCAATAACCCATTTGTTTGCAATACTGGCTTCGCGGCAAGGTGGCGCCAGGGTGGGGGAAAATGGCAATTAACGCTCCCTATTAATTTTCTCGGTTTTACCACAAGTTTATACATAAGCGGTTCACAAGCTGAGTCCTCCCAAATCGATGGCGGTTGTCCCTGGCGCCCAGGAAGTTGCGGAACGAGCGCGTGTAGGCCGCCGGCCGCCAATTTGCGGGTGGGCTGGAATTGGTTTCCGATCTCCGTTCTCTGGTGCCTTGGTCTCCGGCGACTCGACGCTGGTGGTTTCCGCCGTCGCTGCGGCGGTTTCACTTTCGATTGCAACCATAAAGTCTCTGTCTCCTTGTTTCCAGAGACCTTGGCCCGTCTTCGCGTCCGGCGAACCGCTGGCGCCCGAAGGCTAGGCGCGCCCGAGGCTGCCACTTGCCCTAACCTCCGCCCACCAAGTCTCCTAGAGAGGCCGGCTTCGGCCGGGCATCTTAGGCCTACCCAACTGCCGCGCCCTCGCCTCGCTCAGGGCAAGCTCTAAAGGGCGCCGCTACGAAGACAAACTCGCCTCGCGACGGCCGTACCGCCGGACCCAAGCTCGCTCCCCTAAGGCAGTATACCATAAGTAAAGATCAATCCGCTAGGCCACACCACAGACGGGCAGTGTCCTAATTTGGATTTGGAGTGCGGCAGCTTGCTGCCGCTTTCGCCCCTAAGCAGCGCCGCGATGAGCAACGACAAGAAAGCGGCAGCAAGCTGCCGCACTCCAAACCCAAATTAAGACAGTACCCCACAAACGCACTTGGTTACTCTCAATTCGAAGAAGATCATTGGGAGGCGAGGTAGATTATTTCCGAGTAAGCCGTGCCCAGCCGCACTCGGCGGCGTGGCAGCCGACCACAGCCAACGGTTCGGGGGCAAACAGCCGCGACGCACGCAAAGCACACAGATGAAGGTACCAGGGGTTTGGGCTGAGCCTTGGCGATGTTTGCCGGGCCCTTTGCTACTCTTCTGCGTCTGTCGGCTCGTCGAGTCTCCGCAGCAGCTCGCGAAGCGCCTGTAACACGCGTTGATCAGAAGGACTCAGCCGGCCTGACTCTGCGAGCCCGGTCAGGACGGCGAGCGCCCGCCCCAAGCTAGCCCGCTCGCCGGTCCTCGCCAGGGACTTTGCCAAGTCCACCGCGTAATCGGCGCGGTCCGGCTCCTGGGCCGCCAGCCGCTCCGCGATCGCCAGCATCTTCTGGTAGAACTCCCGGGCCGCCTCGCCCTGCCCTAGCGCGCCGAGCAGATCGCCCATGCGCTGGTAGGAGGCGCAGAGGTCGTGCAGGTAATCAGCGCGCTCCGGCTCCTGGGCCACCAGCCGCTCCGCAATCTCCAGCATCTTCTGGTAGAACTGCCGGGCCGTCTCGCCCTGCCCCAGCGCGCCGAGCAGATCGCCCATCCTGCCGTAGGAGGCGCAGAGGTCGCGCAGGTAATCGGCGCGGTCGGGCTCCTGCGCCGCCAACCGCTCTAGAATATCCAACACCTTCTGGTAGAACTGCCGGGCCGCCTCGCCCTGCCCTAGCGCGCCGAGCAGATCGCCCATGCGCTGGTAGGAGGCGCAGAGGTCGTGCAGGTAATCAGCGCGCTCCGGCTCCTGGGCCGCCAGCCGCTCCGCAATTTCTAGCGCCTTTTGGTAGGACTGCCGGGCTGCCTCGCCCTGCCCCAACGCGCGGAGCAGATCGCCCACCTTGTTGTAGGAGACAGAGAGGTCGCGCAGGTAATCAGCGCGCTCCGGCTCCTGCGCCGCCAGCCGCTCTCGAATCTCTAGCGACTTCTGGTAGAGCCGCCGGGCCGCCTCGCCCTGCCCTAGCGCGCCGAGCAGATCGCCCATCTTTCCGTAGGAAACCGAGAGGTCGCGCAGGTAGTCGGCGCGGTCCGGCTCCTGGGCCGCCAGCCGCTCTCGAATCTCTAGCGACTTCTGGTAGAGCCGCCGGGCCGCCTCGCCCTGCCCTAGCGCGCCGAGCAGATCGCCCATGCGTTCATAGGAGACGCTGAGGTCCCGCTGGTAATCGGCGCGGTCCGGCTCCTGGGTCGCCAGCCGCTCCGCAATCTCAAGATCCTTCTGGTAGAACTGCCGGGCCGTCTCCCCCTGCCCCAGCGCGCGGAGCAGATCGCCCATCTTTTCGTAGGAAACCGAGAGGTCGCGCCGGTAATCGGAGCGGTCCGGCTCCTGGGTCACCAGCCGCTCGATAGCCTCCGCCCAGGCACGATAACGCTCCAAGGCCCGGCCGGTGAATCCCAGCGCCCTCAAGCCGTCACCTTCAACGCCCATCCATCGCAACTTCTCGACGGTTCCAGCGGGCAGCGCGTCTGCTACTTCCCGGGCCAGTTCCGTCCATACCGTCGTCTGCCCGTAATTTTTCAGGAAGCCTATTACGCCCCGCCCGATTTCTGTGGCTCGATCGAATTCCAGGGCGGCCAAGAACAGGCGCATGCTCGCCACCAAGTCTCCGAGGTCATGCGTCTGGTTCCGTGCTCTCCACTCAAGGTACTCTCCCCCACGCCAGCAGCACCTTCGGAACACCGCTTCCCCCATCCGTGGCTTCAGCGACTCCGCGGTCCAACGGTGGACGAAGACATGGCCATCGATTCGCGCAAGCAGCGAAGTGGCGGCCAATCGGTTCACGGTCTCGGCCAGCTGCTCCTGAGTCTGGCGGATTATCGGGTGTGTCGGGCGCGGACGAGGATGGCAAGGGTGCGGAAGATGCCGGCCTAAAGGCCGCCTCTACGTCGGACGCCACGTGGAATGCCAAGGCCTCAGGCGGCACGGGCATGGGATACACCGATGCCTGCCATAGCAGTTCCAGGCCAGCCGGGTTTTCGCCGATGAGTTGGAGGAGTTCGTCTACCAGCGCATCCGCCGCCGCCACGCGAACGGCATCCCTTAGCCGCTCCTCGAGCGAGCCCGGTTGGTCCAGGCGAACGCCGGCCTCTTTGGCGTACTGGCTCAGGCGCACCTGCACGCGGTCCAGGCGCGCTTTCCCCAGGCGCAACAGCGCATCGAGGTACTCCAGCGTCCGGGGATGTCCGCCGATGGCGCGCTCGATCAGCCGCGCACTCTCGGGCGGGATTCCCTTCAGGCCCTCGTGACGCAGCATCAGCTTGCGCGTCTCGGCGCGGGAGAGTGGTCCCAGTTCCACGGGTTGCAGCGAAGCTTCGGCTCCCGGCAAAGGATAGCGGCTGGTCACGAGGAGCTTGGCACGTTGTGCCGCGCCCAGCAACTCCTCGAAAACCGCGCGCACTGTCTGGTCGCGGAACGCGTCGCCCCCGAGCGTCAGAACGTCCTCGAAATTATCGAGCACCAGCAGCAGTTCGTGCTGCGCCAGGATGGCCTGCAACCACTGGAGACGCACGTTGTCGGGGGCCTGCGGATTGGCCAGCAGGCCGGCGGCCTTGGCCAAGTTCGGGTTAGCGTCTTCCCACAACGCCGCTCCCACCGCCGAGGCCACGTCGCCCAGGTTCCAGGCGCCGCTCACCGTTGCCACGCGCCATCCTCGATCGACCATGCGCTGCATCACTCGCCCGGCGACAGTGCTCTTGCCCACGCCGCCGGTCCCCAGGATTTGGCAGCCGGCCTTGCGGCCACGCTCGGCCACGCTGCGCTCGTCGTCCGTCAGCACGCGGACGATTTCCCGCAAATCGCGCCGCCTGCCGATGAGATCGCCCAGCTTCAGCAGCGGAACCTTGCCAACCGATCGCGGCGCGGGCGGCTCCCGCACTGGCTCCAGCGCCAGGCCGCGATCCAGCACGGCGTTTTCTTCGCCGGCAAGGAAAAGCGCAGGCGTGGCGTACTCGGCCAGCGTCTCCATCCCCCATTGTCCCCTGGCCAGATTCTGCTTGCGCTGCTCCTCAAGCGCGCGCCGCGCCAGCGCCAGCGCCCGGCTGGGAAGGGGCCGCTCCGCCCGGGCCAGCTCCTCATAAAACCGGCCCGCAAGTTCGGTGGCGTACCAGTCGGAGACGGCCGTCTGCATGGCCAGGGCGGCCGGCACTCCGCCGGCCAGCAGACCTTGAGCCAGGGAGGCGGATTCGGCGTTTCCGAGCCCGCCGTGACATGACGCCAGAAAGACCAGGGGCGCCGGGTGGCCGGACTCTTGGATCTTTCGCGCCAGGTCGGCGGCGGTGGCTTTCACCGGATTGCCGTCCTCATCCTCCAGCTCCAGCACGCCTCGGTTGCCGTGGCCGGAGAGATGAAGAACGTGGTAGCTGCCTTCGCTCAGCGCCGCGCCGATCTGGTCGGGGCTTCCTACTTCGAGCACGCGGACGTAGGCATTGCCCAGGCGGCGGGCGCCTTCCAAGGCATCGAAAATCGTTTGCAGCTCGCGCTCACTGTCGAGCACGGCGGCGGCCGTCTTGCCTTCATCGGGCGCTCCCACCGCCACCAGCACCCGCAGGGGTCCCGGCAGCGGGTGGGCGGACACTCGCGGCTTGCCGGCCAGCCGCCGCCACACGAAGACCGCCGGCAGCAGAGCCGGAGCGCGGCCGTCAGGCAGCGCCGCCGACTCGAACGGAACACTGAGCAGGCGGGCCGCGCCCGATTCGAAGATCAGCTCCACTTGGCTCGCACCCCGCCCCGCCTCGTCGAGCGCCTGCGCCACTTCACGGCCAATCTCGCCCGCGAACACCACGCGGCCCACCGCCTCGCCAAGCTTACGTAGTTCGTGCTCGCGGGCCACCGCCTCGTCGGCGGGGCTGCCGAATCGGCTCCCGGGCAGGCGGCCGTGCACGAAATCAGCGTAGGAGAACTCGAAGTCGGGCCCGGGCCGTACGGATGTCTCCTCGCCCACGGCCTTCCCGTTCATCTCCGCCGATACGCCGATGGCGTCGCCTGGCAGCTCGCGCAAGCGGATCACGAGCCGCCGGCAGGGCAGCTCTTGTCGCGGCTCACCCAGGCCCGGCTTGCCCGTGCGGCCCATGATGGCGTCGATCAACTGCGGGATCTGGTCGGCCGTCAGCCGCGAGTAAGGCCGCAAGATGACGGGAACCTTGGCATCCGGATCGAGAAGCACAGGAATGACGGGCCTGCCCTCGTCCACGGCAAGGACTTTGAGCATGGTGATCTCATCCTGATGCCACTTTCCATCCAGGGACGCTTTCGATAAGAACACGACCCCGGCGTTACAGGTCTCGAGACCCTGGTTAATCTTGGTTACCAGGTTGTCTCCGGGGAGAATCTCCCACTCGTCCAGCCAAGCGTCGATGCCTGCGGCTCGGAGCGCCTCCGCCGTCGCGCGCACTCGGGCTTGGTCAACGGAGCGATAGCTCAGAAACACCTTGCGCGGCGAGTCCATAATCAGCCGCCACACTTTACCACATTGGCGGAAGCTTCCGAAACTCTGAAAAGGTCGTGGCTCGCCCGTACCCGCGCACGGCTACTGGAGAGCGCGGAACCGGCCACCACGACGTGAGCTAGGCCCCACGACCGTTACTTGTTCAGGCGATGAAGCGCACGGTTCCGGCCGATACTGGGCCGCTTTACGCCGCCGCCGATCCCGACGATTTCACACCACGGGCACACCTGGAGCAACTCCAGCGGCCGGTTGCAGACGTCGCGGACTGCCGCCACAAGGGTAAAATGAGGGTGACCACCGCCTCACTGCGCCTCACTGGCCCAGTGCCAAAGGTAAAGGATGAGGGCAGTGTCCGGACTTGGCTTTGGAGTGCGGCAGCTTGCTGCCGCTTTCTACCGCTGCAGCGCTGCGACAAGCGACGAGAACAAAGCGGCAGCAAGCTGCCGCACTCCAAAACCAAGAACGCATTGACCTCAGCATCGCCGCCGGGTATGCTAAAGCTCAGTGAGGTGCAGAATGGCCACGGAAACCCGCGAGATGACTTGGGCCAACGTCGATGTTGACGATGATCGAGAGATGGATCTGTTTCGCCGGCAGGAAGAGAAGAAGGCGGACGAGCGCATTCGTAGAGCCGTCGAGCAATTGCAGGAGAAGGGCATCATGGACGCGCAGGGCCGGCGCGTTCGGAAAGACCTACCGCCCGATATGCAAGAGGATTCCGAGTGCGACCTCGGATGATCGTGGTGGCCGGCCCACCGGGGAGCGGAAAGTCCTCGGTATTTCCCGTCGCCCAGACGGGAGTCGATTGCTTCAATATCGATGACCGTTCTGCCGAGTTGAACGGCGGCGCCTACCAGAACATTTCACCTGAAATCCGCAGCCAGGCCAATCACGAATGCGAGGAGTTCATCGCTGCACACATCCGCGACGGAACCAGCTTCGCAGTGGAAACGACGCTGCGAGGCCAAAAGGCCTTAGATAACAAACGCCAGACGGTGGCAGACGTCACGGACCATGGAGAGTCAGTCCGCTGTTGCAGCAGCCTTGAACCCGTTTCTGTCTCTCTGCGCCAAATGCAACTGAGCAGTTCGTAGCACCCAACCAACATCCGATGCCAGAAACGGCGGCGTTATGAAGTCAAGCGCTCCCTCCTCGAGCGCCGCAAGGTACAATCGGATGTCATCCCAGCGATTCACAACGATGACCGCGCGGGGGGGCGATACCTCGCCGGCCAGGCGAAGAGCATCACGCCACGTGCCGTCCTTAAGAGTTGTATCGGTGAGGACGATGCGGGGCGTTCCGGACTGGGCCAAAAGCGTCCGGGCCTGCTGGCATGAGCTGGCCCGTACAGTCGGGACCGACTGATTCTCGAGAAGCGCCTCTAACCTCAGGAATGGCTCGGGGTCTGAGTAAAGCAGTAAGACACGAGGCTCTGTCGACATAGGGGCCGCCCTTTTCCTAAATAGATATTCCCCTAATAAGTCGAGTCACTTACGCTCGGGGTTTCTGAAACTTGGCCTCTGCCGGCACGCCGACGCCACCGGTGAAGTTACCTGCACGTGCGATGGTTCATCTAGACGACGCACCCGCCCAGTCACAAGACTCGCCGGCCAGCGTTGCGGGTGGCCGAAGCCCGAGGGATCACGCTTGAGCCGGGAGCCTTGTCATCATTAACAAGCAGAACAAACCTTGGCAAACCAGTCAAATCGGGTGGTCCGAATCGGACGACTCGTCCGAATCGGGCGAGGCAACCAGGACGCAATAAGGTGATGGCTGGGCACCAACCCAGGGCTGGCGCCCTGGGCTAAATTCTTTCGCCGCTCCGCGGCTTCGCCCTACTCGTTCACCTCGACCCATGAATTTCGGCGTCTCCTTCTTCACTTTTGTCTTTGCCCTTTTGCCTTTCTTTCTCTCCCTATCTTTCCGCCTAACGCGTTCCGGAACAAAAAAAGTCGGCGACGTTCCCAAACGGGTGTATGCTCTGTACGCCAGTTGGGAAGGTGAAATCCAAGTTAAGAGAACGAGGCCGTGTGTTCCGTTTGGAACAGACACCCAAGCCCCGACTTGTTAACTTTCCAACAGCCGGGGCTTTAAGAGGGGAGCTTCCTGGCACTGCGGCTACTCCTTCTGGGCCTTTTCCGGGATCGTCGAACTCCTTCCGGGAACCCCGTGATGCCACACTTTGGGCTGATGGGTGGCCCGATGAAAGCAGGAAGTGCAGGATATTAAGTCCATCCGGTAGGAAGGTATGTCTCAGTTGACCGAATCCAAGAAGCAAACCGGGCCCGAGGCCGCAGATGACCCCAACGAGCTAGTGACCTTTCCTCCTCTTGGCCCGGCGCTCAAGGTTCTTATGGTTTGGCCGCGGTTTCCGTCCTCCTTCTGGAGCTTCGACGGAATACTGGACCTTGTTCCTATCGAGACAGATCAGCCGCCGCTCGGTCTGCTTACCGTTGCCGCCCTCTGCCCGAAAAGCTGGACGCTAAGGCTGATCGACCGAAGCTTCGAGGACCTGCTCGATAGCGACATCCTTTGGGCCGACCTGGTGATGGTGAGCGGAATGCGCGTCCAGAAGGATGATATTCGCGAAACCCTTCTCCGGGCGCGGGCTCTGGGCAAGCGAACGATGATCGGCGGTCCCTTCGCCAGCAGCGAACCGGAGCTCCTGCTTCGACTGGCGGACCACGTCGTGGTGGGCGAGCCCGACGAGGTTTTCCCTGAGATTGCCGCCGATGTGGAGCGCGGCTCCGCCAAACGGCTCTACGTGGTCAATGACAAGCCCGACGTCAGCAAGACTCCCGTCCCGCGGTTTGATCTGCTCAAGCTAGGGAAGTACGCCTCCATGGCGGTGCAGTTCTCTCGCGGGTGTCCGTTCCAATGTGAATTCTGCGACATCATCACCATCTACGGAAGGAAGCCTCGAACCAAGCGCCCCAGCCAGTTGCTGGCGGAGTTGGATCGATTGTTTGAACTCGGCTGGCGCGACCAGGTGTTTATCGTCGACGACAATTTCATCGGCAACCACAAACTGGCCCTCGGGCTGGCGCTTGAGCTAGAAGAGTGGCAGAAAGCTCATCACTATCCGATACTGCTCTACACGGAGGCGTCGATCGATCTCGCCCAGAGAACCGAATTGATCGAGGCCATGGTGAGGGCGAACTTCTTTTATGTCTTCATCGGCATCGAAAGTCCCTCCCCCAAGTCCCTGACGGAAGCCAAGAAATTTCAAAACCTGCGGCGTGATCCGCTGGAGAGCATTCGCTTCATCCAAAACCAGGGTCTCTGGGTGACGGCGGGTTTCATCCTGGGGTTCGATTCGGATACCGAGGAGATCTTCGAACAGCAACGAGACTTCATTGAGCGCGCCGCCATCCCTTGGGCTATGGCCGGATTTCTCCAGGCCCCTCCCACGACCCCGCTGTTTGATCGAATGCTAAAAGAAGGCCGATTGCTGATGGATAGCACCGCCACGAGCAACTTCGATCCACCCAACTTCAGAACGCTCCTACCATTGCCGGTCCTGTTGGAGGGTTTCCGCACGATTCTCACCTCTCTATACGGCGGCGCTGCTTTCTACGATCGGTGTTATCGCTCGCTTCTGCATTGGAAGGCACGTAAGCCGCAAAAGCCGCCGACAATTCCTTTCTGGCCGCTGCTTGGAATCTTTGTTCGCTCCATCGTCCACCAAGGCATCCTCTCCTCCTACCGGAGAGCGTATTGGAAGTTCCTGTTTCGACTCCTTGTCCATTGGCCGCTCGATCCACCGAAGTTTAGTCTGGGATTTGCGATGCTGCTATCAGGACACCACTTCATACGCTATGCAAGCACGCTGGCGGACCAACTGGAATCCGAACTCAATAAATGCCGAATCGAAAAGGAAACGGCAGAATTAGGCAACGAGACGGCTGCCTGCTAGAGATCCATCCGGAAACCCAAGGGAGCGCGAAAAATTGCCGATTGCAGATTGACGATTGACGATTGGAAGAGGAGGGTCGGCAAGCCGCGCGGCGCTTTCAATAGACCATCGACAATCGTCAATGAGACTATCTTTCAATCGTCAATCGTCAATCTGCAATCGGCAATTCTTTCGCGCCCATGGCGGGTTTCCGGATGGGCCTCTAGGGGACCTCGGTCGGCTTAGACTAGCCGCCTGCTGGACAAGGGTCCGGCAAACTGGAGTAAGCCTGGTCCCGGCACTCGCCGGAACGGAACAAAACGCCGGCGACGGAGTCTCGATGAGAGTTCATAAGACCAATGCATTCGCGCTTTCGATTTTTGTTACAGCCTTGATTTCGTCCGGCCGGCCCACGCTCGGCGCTGACTCGGCCGGGAAAGTGGAGGTCAAGTGGGACCAGGTCGAGCGAGTTTCCCGCACCACTCCGACCCTCCAGGTGGTGGTGAATCCGCCGCTGCGCCGCGGTTCGGCGATTCACGACCCGGTGTTCCGAGCCTTGCGGGACCTCGGGTGCGATTATGTTCGCTACGTGCCCTGGCTTCCCTACCCCAAGCTGGCGGTGGCCGAACTCGAGCCGCCGAAAGACGACAAGACCTCCTGGGACTTCTCGCTGATCGATCCCATGACCGAGGACTTCCTGGCGGCGACCGAAGGCCACTCTGTCATTCTCAACTTCAGCACCATTCCGCAGTGGATGTTCAAAACCGAGAAGCCGGTGGCCTATCCCGTCGATCCCGACCAGGTGTTTTGGAACTACACCCAGGGCACCGAGCTGCGCGATTCCAGCCTGAAGGAGTTGGCTGGCTACTACGCTCGCCTCGTGAGCTGGTACACCCAGGGCGGATTCACCGACGAAGCCGGCCGGCGCCACGAGTCGGGCCACCATTACCAGATTCCCTATTGGGAGGTCTGGAATGAAGTGGACTTCGAGCACTCGATGACGCCCGAACAGTATACCGCCCGCTATGACGCGGTGGTGGCCGCCATGCACCAGGTGGCGCCGCAGATGAAGTTCGTCGGCCTGGCGTTGGCCGCGCCCAGCCAGGCGCCGGGGTTCTTCGAGTACTTCCTGAATCCCCAGCATCACCAGCCCGGGATTCCTCTGGATATGATCTCTTACCATTTCTACGCCACTCCCGGTCCCGATCAAAGTCCGGAGGTCCAGCAATTTACCTTCTTCGAGCAGGCCGATCATTTCCTCGACGTGGTCCGCTACATTGACGCCATTCGCCAGCGCCTCTCGCCCGGCACGCACACCACCATCGACGAGATCGGCTCCATTGCCGCAGATGACGGCGGGCAGGACCAGCCCGGACACGTAACCCAGCCGATCCCCAACTCCTACTGGAACCTGTCAGGCGCGATGTACGCCTACGTGTTCGCCCAGCTCGCCCGGCAAGGGATCGACGTCGCCGGCGAGTCGCAGCTCGTCGGATACCCCACCCAATTCCCGAGTGTCTCGATGGTGGACTGGAACACCGGCCAGCCCAACGCCCGAACTTGGGTGCTCAAGCTGCTTCACGACAACTTCGCGCCGGGCGACAAACTGGTGAACACACGGATCACCGCGCCCAACGTCTTTGCCCAGGCCTTCGTAACGCGCGATGGCCGGCGAGAGATCCTGCTGGTGAACCAACGCGATCGCGCGCTCGGAATCTCGCTGCCGGGAGTCACTGGCGCTCGCGTGGACTACGTGGATCAGACCACCGCCTTCCAACCTCCAGCGTCAGCGCCGTTGCCAAGCGATGTTCTCACCCTGCGAGGTTTGGGAGTGGCCGTGGTTACGTTGCCGAAGTAGAAAATCGGCCATCAGCTATCAGCCGTCAGCCCTCAGCAAGAAAGTCCGGTTGCCTTGTCTGAAAGCTGATGCCTGATAGCTGATAGCCGACCAGGCCGCTGCCCGTTATCAAAAACGACCCCGTCATTACCCTAACGTGATAGCCTACTGCTACGCGTGATGCTGAAGCTCGCTTCCACGCCGCGCGCAATCTCACCGGGCTGGCCGCCCCCGACGAATACCCGGTAGCTACCCGGTTGAATTTCGTGCTCTCCCTTTTCCGTAACCAGGCTGAGATCTCTCGGATCGAGTTTGAACGTGATGCGCTTCGTCTCGCCCGCGGCCAGGTGAATGCGCTCGAACCCCTTCAGCGCCCGCAGCGGCTTCCAATTCTCGGACCCGGATTGCGGATATTCGAGATACAATTCCGCCACCTCATCGCCCGCCACTTTGGCCGTGTTGCGCACATCGGCCTCCACCTGGAGCGGGTCGCCGGCGGTGACCTGTGAGGACGAGAGCTTGAGGTTGCGGTAGGCGAAGCTCGCATAACTCAAGCCGTAACCAAAACCGTAGAGCGGCTTGCCGCCAAAATAACGGTAGGTGCGATTCTGCATCGAGTAATCATCGAAAGGCGGGAGCTGATCGAGCGACGCATAGAAGGTGACCGGCAGCCTTCCGCCGGGGTTGTTGACGCCTGCCAGCGTCTCCGCAATGGCTGTACCGCCCTCCTCGCCCGGATACCAGGCCTCGAGGATGGCCGCCGCATGTTGCTGAGCCCAGTTCACTGCCAAAGCGCTGCCACTCATCAACACTACCACCAGCGGCTTGCCGGTGGCGGCCAGCGCCTCCAGCAATTCCTGCTGAGCCCGCGGCAGGCCGATGTCGGTACGATCGCCGCCGTTGAAGCCTTCCACGTGGATGCCCATCTCCTCGCCCTCCAGATTGGGTGAGAGCCCCACGAAAGCCAGCACGACGTCGGACCGCTGGGCTATATCAAGAGCCTCGTGACGTAGCACGTCGGCCGGAGGCTTCCAAACCAGCGTCACGCCGCCGTTGAACAGCGGCGCCCGGTGGGTGTATTCCAGGCGGAAGCGATGCGGCGTCGTGTCCGGGAAATGCATCTCGACCTGACGCACCTCGGAGCCACGACTCTTCACAGTGGCGGTCACCAGCTTGTCGTCGAGATAGACGCGGAACGTCTCCTCGCTCTCACAATGCCAGCACGATGGGTGCTCAACCCCAAACGTGTAATCGCCCGGCCCGGGCGGGGTGAAAGTGGCAGTCCAGCGCACGGCGAAGGCGCCCGCCGGAACACCAGGCGCGGGCGAGGCCGCGTTCCAATCGAACTGGATCTGCGGGTCGATGCGCTTTAGGACCGGAGCGCCCGAGAAGCCGCCTAGGCCGTAGTACTCGGCCGAGAGGCCCCGAGTGGCCTCGCCCGGCGCGTTCTCGGCGGGGTGAAATACAGTGCTGGGCACGGGTACCGGCAACTCCGCCACATAGGCTGATCCTTGGGCGTAGAGCACCTCCGCTTTGGCGAACTGCCGCCGGATTCCCTCGACCGGCAACACCGGGTGCGAGGGAGTGCCGTTATAGTTGCCCTCCAACGCCGCCAGTGACTCCGCATTGGGCCCGATCACCGCGATGGTCCTTACCGTGGACTTCAAGGGCAGGGTTGCGCCTTCATTCTTGAGCAACACCATGGCCTCGCGCGCCGCCTGGAGCGCCAACTGGCGATGCTCCGAGGAGTCGTTTTCGGAGAAAGGAATGGTGTTGAAGGAAACCGCCCGCAGCGGATCGAACATGCCCAGCTTCATGCGGGCGGTGAACAGGCGCCGGAGCGCGGTGTCGAGATCACTCTCTTTGATCTGGCCGTCGTGCACCGCCTTCACCAGTTCGACGTACTCATTACCGCAGGTGGTATCCGTTCCGGCGCGCACCGCAACCGCCGCCGCGTGCTCGAGGTCAGGAGCGAAGTGGTGACCAGCGGTGATGTCCTCCACCGCGCCGCAATCGGAGGTGACGTAACCGTGGAAGCCCCAATCGTCGCGCAGGGTCTTCTGGAGCAGATAGGTGTTCGCGCAGGCAGGCTCGCCGTTGATCGCGTTGTAGGCGCACATGGCGGAGTCGGCGTGTCCCTCCACCACGGTGGCGCGGAACGCCGGAAGATAGGTATCCTCCAGCTCACGGGGCGATGGATTCACATTGAAGCCGTGCCGCTTCAGTTCCGGTCCGCTGTGCACGGCGTAGTGCTTGGGCGTGGCCACGGTTTCCAGATACTTCGGGTCGTCGCCCTGCAGCCCCTTCACAAAGGCCACGCCGAGTCTTGCGGTGAGGAAGGGATCTTCGCCGTAGGTTTCCTGGCCGCGCCCCCAGCGAGGATCGCGAAAGATGTTGATGTTGGGGGACCAGAAAGTGAGCCCGAAGTAGATGCTGTGGTTCGAGTCTCGCTGCGCCTGGTTGTACTTGGCCCGCGCCTCGGTCGCGATCGTCCTGCCCTCTCGGTGCACGAGATCGGCATCCCAGGTGGCGGCCATGCCGATAGCCTGAGGAAACACGGTGGCATACCCGGACCGCGCCACGCCGTGCAGCCCTTCGTTCCACCAGTCGTACGAGGGAATGCCCAACCTGGAAATGGCCGGCGCTGTATGCTGCATCTGCCGCGCCTTTTCGTCGAGCGTCATGCGCGCGATCAGATCAGCCACCCGCTGCTCGATGGGAAGCGAGGGGTTATCGTATGCCGACAGGGCTTCCCGGGTCTCGGTCTGAGCTTGTCCCGGAAGAACGAATGTGCCCGCAACCATCACCATGATCAAACATCGAAACGCCACCCTGGCCTTCGTGTCAGGCTCGGTCAACATCACTATTCCCTCCCCCGTTCGAAACGTGCGAAACACCCCGAGCCCTCGTTGTGCCGCGCGAAGAATTGAGAGCTCAACATAGAGTTCACGGTGTCCCGCAGCGCGGCGTGTGGCCACAACCAAAAAGGAGACCTCAACACAGGGGTCGCCGGGGCTCGACGGAGGCCACAGAGCGGAAAGACTTGGTATGCCCCCGTGAACCTCCGGTTCGCGCGAAAGAGCTCAATGGGTATTGGCTGGCGCCGGATGCGTCTGCACCCTCTCCGTGGCCTCCGTCGAGCCTCTGCGACCTCCGTGTTGAGGTCTTCTTCTTGTCGCAGCCGAGGCTACCTGCCTCCTTTGGTTGGAAGCTCCCTCGCAACCGTTCACAGCTCTTCGCCTCCGTACCAATTCTCAACTACTTCACCTTGATCAGCACCGCCCCGTGCTTGGGGACTTCCGCCGCGTACGACCCGGTGAAGGAACCCAGGTCCTTCCGCGCCCACAGGTCGCGGACGCTAGCGGTCTCGCCTAGTCCGATCTCCCTAAAGCTCACCGATATCTGGCTGGCGTCCTCGCCGCGGTTGAACAGGCCCACGGCCTTGCTGCCGTCGGCGAGCGCTTTCATCCACACTTCGAAGGGCCCCTCCTGCCGCACCCGATGACCCTCTGTGCCCGCCGCATCCTGGTCGATCGCCACCACCTCCGGATTGTTGAGGATGGCGAGGGTCTGCGGGGTCATCTTGCTGAGGTCGTTGCCGGCCAGCAGGGGAGCGGCGAGGATGCACCACAGGCTCATGTGGGTGAGATACTCGTCGTGAGTCATGTGGCCGTTGCCGACCTCCAGCATGTCGGGATCGTTCCAGTGGCCGGGTCCGGCGAAACGGCTTAGGCCGTTCTGGTCGAATCCAATCACCGACATACGGTCGTAACTGTCATTGATGTCATCCGTCGTGCGCCAGAGGTTGCCGCCCACCGACGCTCCCCACCGCCACACCGCCTCCAGGCCGTACTGGCACAGGCTGAAAACAATGGGGCGGCCGGTGGCGGCAAGGGCGTCGTGCATCTTCCGATATGCACCCTGCATTTCGCTCGGCTTATACACCTTCTCGGCGCTGCACCAGTCGTACTTCAGGTAATCGACGCCCCATTCGGCGTAGGTCTTGGCGTCCTGCGCCTCGTGCCGAAAGCTACCCTCGTAGCCGGCGCAGGTCTTAGGCCCGGGCGACGAGTAGACGCCGAACTTCAGCCCCTTGCTGTGAACGTAGTCAGCCAGCGCCTTCATGTCCGGGAACTTCTCGTTGGCTTGGATCACTCCGTTGGCGTCGCGCTTGCCCTGCCAACAGTCGTCGACGTTCACATAGATGTAGCCGGCGTCCTTCATGCCGTTGGCGACGATGGCGTCCGCCGACTCACGGATCACCTTGTCGCTCACCTTGCACGCGAAGTGGTTCCAGCTATTCCAGCCCATCGGCGGCGTGCGCGCCAGGCCGGTGTCCTGCGCCGACGCCGACACGGGCGCTCCGCCCACCATGAGGACGGCAGCGAAAGCCATGCCGAGACAACGTGAAATGGTTCTCATTTCTCTCCCCCCATCTTTAGGATCAGCGGCAATCCAGTCCGGCCGCTGCGACTCTCTATTTGCGGTAGACTTCACGGCGATGACCGACCTTTACGATCTCGACCACTCTTAGCTCAAAGTTGATTTCGTACACGATGCGCCAATCTCCTTGGCGCAGGCGGTAGCGGGTCTCCCCCGTCAGCCTCTTGCAACCCTGTGGCGTGGGATCGTGGGTCAAGGCTTCAATCTTTCGCCTGATTCTCCGGAGATCCTCCTTCGGAACGGCTCGAAGCTCACGTTCCGCGGACGCGCGAACCATCAGGCTATATGAGCCCATCGCGCCTCAAGTCTCGGAGCACATCGCGCCAAGGGCGGGAGGGCTCGTTCTTCCGCTCTTCAAAAGCCTCCAAGTCGATCTGGTCCTCGCGAAGTGATTCTGAAACCGCGCGGTCGACTAATGCCGAGATGGTGTCGCCGGACTCGGCGGCCTTGATACGAAGGGCGCGATAAAGCTTAGGATTGAAGTAAATCGTAGCTCTTACGTTTTGGGCCATCGCTCCTCCCAATCTCAGGTTAACACCGAAACGGTATAGCGTCAAAACGTCAGACCAAGAAACCACCGTTCTACAGCGCCGGCCACAACTGTTCCCAGACCTTGAACTCGGTGTGATACCCTGCCTCTTCGGCGCGCGTGAACTGGCGGCCGGAGGCTACATCGAGCGTCTGCTGGAAGATCTTGCGGCCGACTTCCTCCACCGTTTCCTTCCGTTCGAGGATGGTTCCGGCGTCGATATCGATGTCGCCGTTCATGCGGGCGAGCGGCGAGTTGGACCCGATCTTCAGCACCGGACCCAGCGCGCAGCCAATCCCCGTCCCACGCCCCGTGGTGAAGAGAGCCAATTGGGCGCCGCTCAGGAACAGGGCGGGCGTGGAAATCTGATCGTAACCGGGGGTATAGAGCACGTAGAGCCCGCGCCGCTCGCCCAGCCATTCTCCGTACTCCACCAGATCCTCCACAATCGACGTGCCGCCCTTCGCTTTCACGCCGCTCGATTTCAGATAGATATTGTAGAGACCGCCCTTGACGTTGCCGGGCGACGGGTTGTCGCGGAAGTCGTCGCCGAATTTTTGGACGTAGGCTTCGTAACGCTTCAGCGCCGCCATCAGCTTGCGCCCCACTTCACGGGTGCGCGCGCGTTGCGCCAGGTCAATCATCGCCGCGCCCTGCAACTCCGGGATCTCGGGCAGGAACACGGCTGCGCCCGCCTTCACGAACATGTCCGCGGCCACGCCCACGGCCGGGTTGGCGGTGACCCCCGACCAGCGATCGGAGCCGCCGCACTTGGTCCCCACGGTCAGCTTGGAGACCGGTGCCGGCCGGCGCTCGAACTGGTTAGCGTAGTCTAGTAGCCTCGGCAGAATCTCGACCCCACGCTCCACCGTGCGGCGGCTGCCTCCGGAAGTTTGAATGACCAGATTCACCACGCGCTGGCTGAAATTGGGGACCTCGCTCTGAAAGATGGGCGCCGAGCACTCCACGCACGTCTTGCCGCAGCCCAAATCGATGTAAATGGCGGCGCCGAGGTTCGGATGGCGCAGCGTATCGGCCAGCAAGCGGTTCATCGTGTCAACAGCGCGCCCGTCCGGCATCCCGCACCCCGACTCGTGCGAGATGGCTACCACGCCGTCCACATTGGGATACTTCTGGCGCGAGTAGACCTCGCGCATGGCGCGGCCGGCGATGGCATGGGCCTCTGTGGACGAGCACATCCCCGAGGTCACGATGCCCACGTAGTTGCGCGTCCCGACACCGCCGTCGGCCCGAAGGTAGCCGTCGAACGTGAGGCCGGCGAGCCCGGGATCGATGGGCTTAGGCTCCGGGTTGTCGCGATAGCGGACCCTCAGCTTTGGTAACCGATCCTCCAGATTGCTCTCGCTAATGGGATCGCCCGGCTCGACGTCGCGCGACGCGAGGCCGATGGGGTCGCCCAGCGTAATGAAAGCGGCGCCCGTGGGAATCTTCGCAATGGCGAAGCTCTGACCGCGCAGCGCACGGCCTGAGATCGTCATCGTCGCACCATCATGACGCAGCGGCGTGCCCTGCTCCACAGAGTCCGCCGTCACTACGGCCACGTTGTCTTTCTGCGGCCGGATCACGATGGCAACGTCTTCGAGATTGCGAGTGTCCATAGGTTTTCAGTTCTCAGTTCTCGGTTCTCAGTTTTCAGTCATCAGTTCTCAGAAGCCGTGAAAAAGTTGCTTCGGCCACGGATCGACACGGATTAGCACGGATAAGTCCTTCGTCTTAATCCGTGCGAATCCGTGCTAATCCGGGCTTCGAAGGGTGCCGAGAACCCCCATTTTCTGCGTTTATCTGCTCGTTTTGGCGCGAAAATGGCGAAATTTGGCGCGATTCTGCATTGAAGCGCAGGCCTCAAAACGTGCTCGCTTTCAACTAAACGTCTCTGACTCGCCGGAAACACAGCTAGCAAGTCCTTTAGACTGAGCAAGCCTTCGTCTGTCCTCCTTCGCAACCTAGCCATCAATCCCTGTCGAATCAAACAGATCGGCCACGGCATGTTCTCGTCGGCCAACAAAACGCGAAAAAGTGCTCCGACGCCCGTCGGGAACATGGTCAGCAAGTCCTTTAGATTCAGAAGCTCTTTTTCTTCTTCGGTCGTCGATTTGGCTATCAACCATCATAGAATCATAGGCTTGGTCACAGCCTGTCTCCCCACCCGCTGATCTCGCCGGAAGGCGGTACCAACATTTAAGCTGATATCGTTGCCGGGACAGACGATTTCTCTCGCTCGCCACTCGCCACCAGCCACTCGCGACCAATTTGGTTGCGGAACTACGGAGTTGGCGATGCCCGTTCGTAACTTGACACGGGCCGCACGACTTGACACGATTTAAATAAATCGGTCGCGAAAAAACACCCGTTAACTGCCCTTATCTACCCCTTCGTGCGCGTTGGCTGCACACTTTTGGTAAAAGTTGGTCAGAATTTGGTCATATTTGGTAGCCCCTAAAACGTCCGAAAACGGACACCAAACCCAATAACCCGTTTGTTTGCAATAGAGCGTTCTCGCCAAAGTGGCGAAAGGGGTGGGGGAAATTGGTAATTACGCCCCCTATTAATTTTCTCTGTTCTACCATAACTGTAATCATGAAGCGGCTCACAAGCTGACTCCCCCACATCGATGGCGGTCGTCCCGGACACCCCTGGAAGCTGCGGAACGAGCCCGTGCAGGGCGGCCGGTCCTCGCTTGCGGGCAGGGCTGGAATTGGTTTCCCGATCTCCGTTTCTCTGGTGCCTTGGTCCGGGCGACTCGAATCCGGTGGTTTCCGCCGTCGCTGCTGCGGTTTCACTTTCGATTCCACTCATAAGTCTCTGTCTCGTTGTTTCCAGAAGCCTCGGCCCGTCTTTGCGTCTGCGAGCCGCTGGCCCCGAAAGGCTACGCGCGCCCGAGGCTACCACTTCCCCACCCTCCCAAGCTCTCTAGCTTAGGATAGTACAGGCCGGGATATCTCGCAAGCTGATTAAATGCACGGTCAGCTACTCGTCATAAACCGCCCTTCCGAGCTAATGACTCCCGGCTTTGGTCGTGTAGAAACAGCAGTCCGCGGAACCGGTGCCCTTCCCGTTCACGCGGCGCCTGCCTGGCGACCGCTTCCCTCCAAAAGGGCCCGAGCGCCGCTCGGTCCTAACGTTCGCCGGACCCGCGGTTTGGGGGCGATTCAAACCGTTGTCCATTCCCGCGGAGCCCATAACGCGGCCGCCTGCTGCCTTGGTGCCAATTCGGCAATATAGAGTGTCGAAGAAGCGGTCAACTCACTGATTCTAAGCGACATTCCAGCCTGAGTCCAACAAAGCCTCATTTCAGCGTCCTGTTAACAAAATCCCGGGAACGCGGGCATCTTGCCCGCTCTTGATCTTCTAAGCTCCCGAGACAGGAGCGAAGAACGGACAAGATGCCCGCGCTCCCGGAATCTGTCTCAATCGTCAGCGCCACCCGCGCCAAGATCTGTTCCTCCCCCCGTAGCCCAAGGTTACCCTCACGAGTGTCCGCCATTTCTCTCGCCAATCGGCAATCGAGAGAAGGGGAGGGGCCCCGTAACGACAATTCACTGAATCCATGGAAGATCTCTGTTTCCTTCCACCTCTCTGCTGGGACCGCGGCAGCCCCCTCCGCTTGCGCATCGGCCTGCTGACCGCCACAGTTCTCCGGCCTCCTGCCGATTGCGATGGCACTGCGGCTGGCGGCCTTCCCCAAATGGGTTCGTATTTGGCATAGAAGTTCCCAGTTCTCGGACCGCGGTAACCACCGACCCCCACAACACTCTCCTCTTGACCAGGAAAAGGCACCAGCTTGCTACTTTTTCTTCCGCCCTCGTCGGGCCGCCTTCCAGAAAACCGCAACGGTCTTACTGCCCGCGCGCGTTGCGCCGGAAATGAACCCGAGCTACTCACTTCCAGATCATCACTCAATGGTATGAGCCGTCCGGCCTCTCGAATCTTCGCTTTCGCTCGTTCCCCAGGAAACCGTGCGTGAGGGTTACTGCTTGGCTCGAAATCCAGTTTAACCGCGCAGCCTGTTCGTATTTCGGGAAGCAGTTCAACACGGCGAACGGAAGCTACGGCTGGAACCCGGTCCAGTTCCTTAGGCCCCAGCGACGAAGTCGAATTGCGGAGCGTGGGCTGCTTCCGGTCCGTACATCTTCTCCATCGCAGCGTCGAAGTCGGTCTGAAACTGACGGGATTCTTCCACATTCCGCCGATAATCCTCCTCGATGGCAGCATCAGAAAGGAACGCATGGTTTTCATTCTGCTCATCTCCATTCAATGACCCAGTACTGAGATCCGTCCACTTTTTCGAACCGCTCCGCTTTTGCTTCGTTGTCAGGAAGCCGTGCGTGGGGGTTACGGCTTGGCTCGAAATCAAATTTGATGACACAACTTGTGCGGGTCGCCGGGAGCAGTTCGACACCCCGAACGGACGCTACGGCTGGTATCCTGCGTCCACTCGAAAATGATTCCTGCGACCACGGATCATACTTGCCCTGCAACTCAGTCTCGCTTTTCGGGTATACCTTGGGTGGCTGATAATTCGCGTCGATGGCTGCGTCAGAAAGGACGTATCGCTTCGTTGCTTCGTCGAGGGCTAGGCGCCGGATTTCCCTCAGTCCCGATCTGGGTATCTTGTCGCCTCCCCCACAGGCAAAGGTCGCCAGCGACATCAGTGCCAGCGCGCGAAGGCGCGTCATTATTGGTTTGTGGCGCAAGATGGCACCTCAAAAGCTCTGCATAGTTCCGGGTATCCCTTTCTAAGCGGTTGCAGGGCCGCGTCGAGACTCATCTTGTCGTAAAGTTTAAAATCGTCATCTGAGCTCTTCACTCGAGTAAGTGCAGCCGCCAATGTCGGACAGGACTCTACCTCGTAATCCCAGTCTGTTAACCGTCTTAGGACATACTGGTACACTTGGTAGGATAAAAGGTCAGACGGTTGAAGCGGCTTCGTACAGACACTACGTGGAAACGCAATCGCGCTTAGGCACAATCCCCAATCGTACGACCGATTGATTATATCCTTGTAGTAATTCAGCGCGTAACCGCCAAACGTGGTATTGAGGCCGAAGAAGAAATCTACCTTCTCGTCGTTTCCGCAATATCTAGCAACCCTTTGTACCGCTTGAAGAAACGGAAGGAAGTAACTCTTGCTGGGACACCCGCCCTTGATCTTCCCTTTCCGTACCTCTCCGCCAGTCAGATATCTCCTTTCATTACTCGACAGAATCCCCCACTCTTTTCCTACCACAGCCGCGCCAACTGGGTAAATAGAACAATCCTTGATAGTCGCGAGCAGTCTGTCGAGAAACAGGTCGGCTTTCGGGTCATCCCATCCGGCGTAAGGCTTTACACGATCGCCACCCTTATCGCGGCGAGCCCAGAAGATATTTGCATGAAATTCGGGAACTCCAAACTCTCTTAGGATGTCACCCCACTTAGCCTCGAGATTCTCCCATGCGGTTTGGTCCCCAAAGTATCCACTAATCGCGCAAATTTCAGCACCTTCGTGGATGCCACTCTCATCTAGATATGCGCGCATAATTGAAAACTCCTCAGCGCTTCATCGGAGAGGAGGATTTTGAAATCCACTTGGGGAAGCATCTTCTCGACTTCTTCTATCGGGGTCACGCGGCCGGTATCAGCGTCGGCGATCCCTCGATCGATAGCGGCAAGAGTCTCCTCGTCCTCCTGCTCCGTAAGGTCAACCGGCGGTTTCGTGTCAAGCTCCGTCCTGGCCATACTGTTAGCCTACCTCGAATCTAGTCGCAACGCAACCAAAAAACCTCGCCGCCGCGCCGCGTACTCGCCCATCGATAACCACTAGCAGACATATTCTCCTCCGACTAGCCGACTCCGAGCCTACGCGCCGCGACGCCGCTTCCGTAGTTTGTCGTCGGCCACCTTCGGAACGATGACCGCCACGATCACTCCCTGCCACGGCAATCAACGCCACGCGCCCACGCGATCCTCAAGATGTCGGGCGCCCTTGGGACGGCGCAGCCGGCGCACCACGCCTTCGCGCCGCCTCCACCAGCAGCCTTATGGCGTAGCCAGCCAGAGCAACCGCAATCATGATGCGGAAAACCGTAAAGTTGAGCGTGGCCGCGAAGGCCGCGACCGACACGGCCAAAAGCCACATCGGGGCCTCTCCCAGCCAAGCCTGCCCCCAACGAGGTTTCATGCCGCCGGAGGGAAGCCGCGGCGTGAGGCTGGGAACAAACCGCGGCACGGCGGCCACGAATCTTCGATAGTCCTCACCTTGCGTGGCCAGCAGGGCGGACTCCTCGCGACGAACCAAACGATAGGTGAACAACGTCAACCCCAGCGCCAGAACCAGAAAGCCCGCTCGGCTCGCCAGGAAGCCGAACCCGACGCCCAGCAGCACGGTGCCCAGATAAAGCGGATTGCGGACGTGGCGATAAGGCCCGTCCGCCACCACGCCTTCCAGGCGCAGGCTAGGGTCGTGCACGACGTTGCTCCGCAGGTAGGCGGCGCCCCAGGTGCGGACCAGCGCGGCCAGCAGCGCCAGCGCGGCGGCGGCGGCAAAGACACCCTGGAGCAGGTGGCGGTCGGCGGCGAGGTCTGGTTGCAATGGGCGGCCGGCAAGCCGCCCTGCAACCGCCGCACCCGCGTTAACGGGATCGAAACGGTAGCACCAGAAGGCGATAAAGAACACGGCCGTGATCAGCCAGAAACGGTAGCGGAATTCGAAGTCGGTGGCTCGCATCAGTGGCGGTGGCCCTTTTTCATACATGACGACACAAGTGGTTACGCAATCGAATTCATTTTGGATTTTGGATTTTGGATTTCGGATGAAGAACCGCCGTGGTCAGCCTTCTCTTCAAATCCAAAATCGAAAATCCAAAATCCAAGATGGGCACGTCACGTCGCGACTTTGGCCGTCCTGCGGTTTTCATTTTGAAGAGACGACCTTCTTCCCTCCGTCCCCATCGTCCCAGTGGCCAGTGACGAGTGGCCAGAAAACGCTTGCTCCGGCCCGGCGCTCACCGTTCTCGAAAGTTGCCACTCGTCAGAAGCTATGAACAAATCCTGGGAGCGCGGGCGTCTCGCCCGCTCTTCTCTCTCCTGTGTGACAGAGCTTCAAGATCAAGAGCGGGCGAAACGCCCGCGCTCCCAGGATTCTCTAACGCTTCTTGCCCTTGTGCTTCTTCGGCGGCGGAGCCGGAGGCGGCGTCGGAGTGGGACCCGGCGACGCGCCCGCCAACGACTGCAAAATCGCCGCCCCGTTGGGAGTGCCCCAGCCGGTGCATGCATCCCATCCCGGCCCTGCCTGGTAGGCGCCGTTATTGCCGGAGGTGATGTCGTGGAACGTCCCCGCCTCGGCCGCGACTTGCTGGTAAAGGGTGGGATTTAAGTAGCCTATTGATGTCTTTGATTGGGAGTTGAAGCGGGCGATCAAACCCGCCCACAGCGGGGCGACGGCGCTGGTTCCTCCCACCACAATTTGGCTGCCGTCCACTTCCACTTGATAACCGGTACCGGGATCGGCGTCGCCGGCTACGTCGGGCAGCCCGCGGCCCACGAAGTGACCCGAATTGACCGAGGGCGGCACGTGGGCGCCTGCCTGCCAGGTAGGAAGCGGGAAGGTGGCGCTGACGCCGCCTCCTGTGGCCCCGTTGCTGGGAAGATCGTTCCACACGGTCTCGGCGGTTATGGCGCTGCCACTGCCGACCAGGTGCGTCCCGCCACAGGCCAGCGCATAGGGGCTGGAGGCGGGGAAGTCGACGTGCTGAAGACCGTCGGTGACGCCGTCGGTGGAACCATCGTCGCCGGCCGCGACGCAAACCGTAACGCCGACGGCCGACGCCGCCTGGAGGGCGCTGTTATAGGACCGCAAGGACTGTGCCGTCCAGGTGGATTCCGGCCCGCCCCAACTGATCGAGATCACCGAAGGCTTGTTCTGCTTGTCCCCCACCGCCTGATTGATGGCGTCCAGAAAGCCCGAGTCGGTGTTGGGCGCGAAATAGACCACCAACTTGGCTCCCGGGGCCACCGATCCGGCCACTTCGATATCCAGCATCACTTCGGCGTCGGGACCGCTGGTGCTACCGGTGGGTTTATTCTTGGCGCCGTCGACCGACACCGCCGAGACCTTGGGGACCGGGGAAATCCCGAGAGCCTTGAAGTATGAACTCAAGTTGGCCGCCTTGTAACCGCCGCCCAGCTCGATGATGCCGATGGTCTGGCCCTGGCCATTGACGCCGGCCGGGAAGTCATAGAGCTGCGCTACCTGGACGGGGGTGTACGAGACCGAGGCGGACGCGTCGGCCTGCGGCTTAGCAGCCCCATCCAGAACGTCGGATGCAAGGCGAAAGTGCGGTCGCACGTGCGGCCGGTTGTCGAGGCCGTGGACGGAAAGGATCACGCCTTTCATCTTGGCCGGAAGGTATATAGACCCGGTGCGACCTCGGTACGCCCCTTGAGGACTCTCATAGTGCGCCAAGTCAACCTGAAAAGCCTTGTTAAACGCGGCGGCGTTCCCCGAGAGCACAACAGTACGTGCGCCCCGGTTCACTTCGGAGACCTTGAGGCCATTGGCGCGCGCAAACGCCTGAACTTGCTTCACGTCCTTAGGGTCGGCTCCGTAGAGCGCCTCGTACTGGCTTCGAGTCAGGCGCTCCCCGCTGGCAACCAACTTTTCCAGGGGTTTCACCTTTTTGCCTGCCCGCCGCGGGCGCAACACCGCGGTCACTTGCACGGGTTCTTTGGGATCGCTTGGACGTGACTTGGTCGCACCAGGCAGCGGCGCGCGCTCACTGCCGGGTATTGCTACATACCGATTCGATGCCATGTGTCCTCCTTAGCAGTTCTCAGTCGTTAGCCGATCAGCCTTCAGTTGTCAGTCATCAGTTTTCAGTCTTCCGGCCGCGCCGATCACCTCTCTCCCGTAATCGGTTCCGGGTGGAACCTAACAACAACTAAGAATCCGGCAAGTCCCTTTGAAATTAAGTTTGTGTCGAAAACCCAACCCAAGATGTCCATTAGAATCAATACAGATTCGGCTTCGGTCCCGCAAGAATCGACGATGTCCCTCTGCCTTTTGCCTTTTGCCTACCCATGAAAAAAGAAGGAAAAGGGGGGCCGACCTCCCCCAGGGCTTGGAAGGTGTGAAATATTTGCGAAGGAGCTTCCAACACAGAGACACAGAGGCACAGAGAAAAATGACAAACGTCTGGAAATAAATGACATCTCATGTAATCTTCTCACTCCTTCTCTGTGTCTCTGCGCCTCTGTGTTTAGCTCTTTCACAGCTTCTTGCGCCCTGGGCTAGATTATTTCGCCGCTAGGTGGCTGGCCGTCTTCTGCCTTCTGCCTTGCGCCGTCTGCCGACCCACGAAAAAAGAAGGAAAAGAGGGAGCCACCTCCCCCCAGGGCTCGCGCCCTGGGCTAAATTCTTTCGCCGCTACGCGGCTGCCCGAAGACCGACTCTCTTCCGCCTTCTGCCTTCTGCTTTCTGCCTTCTGCCGACTGACTTCTGGCTTCGCTAGCCTCGGACCGCGACCTTCGGCCGAAGGGCGCCGGAGAGCACCTCGTCGGTCGTCACCAGGCGCACGCCGGCGGCGACCATCTCGTCGATGGCCTTATGTTCACCGTCGGCGGTAATACCACGGATGGCGTCCTTCACCAGAGCCACCGGCACGGCAAGCCGGCGTAAGGACATGACGGAGGCCTGCACGCAGAACTCAGTGGCCACGCCGAAGACCACAAAATGGATCGGGCCCAGCGCCGCCGTCAATGCCGCCAACAGGGCCTCGAAGTTGGGGTTGTCGGCCACCGAGTACGCCGTCTTCTCAATCTCGATCGCCAAGGAGTCAGGCCAATCGGCGGGTGGCTTGAAATCGCCCGGTTGGTTGCGGACCACCATCTCACCGGGGAACCAAGTCTCGGGGATGCGTTCCTGCCCCGGCGTGCCCACCACGCAGTGCGGCGGCCACTGCGCAAAACTGGGATCGTCGCCCGGGTGCGCGTCGGCGCTCGAAAGCACCGGAATATGGTTCTCGCGGGCATAGGTCATCAGCCGCTTGAGGTTGGGGACGATGGTCTCAGCGCCGGGGACGTAAAGCGCGCCGATGGGGAGCATAAAGTCCACCTGCGTATCCACGTCGAGGAACACGAGGGTCTCCGACATGCCGGCATCCGCGGGAACGCGTCCGGCTCTGGCCGCTTCCGAGGTCAGGTATCGCTTACGCACATCTTCCAGCAAGCGTTCCAGCCGGGCGCTGATAGCGACCGGATAACGTTCGCCGCCGATCAGCGACTGGTAGCGCGCCGGGAGGCGATCGAGGCCGGCCAGGGTACGAGCCCTCATTTCGTCGATGCGCGGCTGCCGATCGATGCGCCGCCCGCCGCGCATCACCAGTTCGAGCAGCGGTTCCGCCTCGGGATGATCTTCGCCGGCGGAGGCGATGACGTCATGATGGAACATCGGCGCGCGGTCGCCCGACGGCTCCGGCCGGGAAAAACGAAACACCTGCTTGCGCCCCGGCCAGTACGCTTTGTGTTCGCTGAACTTGGTCTTCGGTTCGATGCCGTCGCCGCACTCGGCTTCCACGAGCTTGTAAATTACGCCCAGAGCCGGCACGTCGCGCGAGGTGGCAAGGTCGGTTCCCACGCCGAAGGCGTCCACGCAGGCGCCCTGGCGGACAAGCTCGTCGATCTTGAATTCGTTGAGGTCACCACTGGCAAAGATTAGCGTGTCGCGGAGGCCGTGCGCATCGAGGATCTCGCGAACCTGCCGGCTCTTCTCCAGCACATCGCCGCTATCCAGCCGCACGCCCTTGATCTTGCGGCCCAGCGTGGCGGCGGTCCGTGCGCCCTCCAGCGTGTCGTAGGTATCGATCAGCAGGATCGCCGAGTCCGGGAAAGTATCCACCAGCGCTTCGAAAGACTCGCGCTCGGTGGGAAAGATCTGCGTCCAGGAGTGCGCTGCCGTACCGGCCAGCGGTACGCCGTAGAGGTAGCCGGCCAGCACGTTAGAGGTGCCGGCACAGCCGCCCACGTACGCCGCGCGCGCCGCCCTCACCCCTGCCTGCGGACCCTGGGCGCGCCGCGTCCCGAATTCCCACACCGGGCGCCCGCACGCCGCCGTCACGACGCGAGCTGCCTTGGAAGCCACCAAAGTCTCGAAGTTGATAGCAGAGAGAAGATAGGTCTCGACGATCTGCGCCTCCAGCACGGGGGCCGTCACCTGTGCCAGCGGCTCATTGCCAAACACCAGCGTGCCTTCGGGGATGGCGCGTACGTCGCCCGTGAAACGGAAGGTCTGGAGATAGTCGAAGAACGCGCGCGAAACCGTGCGAAACGCGGGGTGCTCGCTCAGGAAACGAACATCCTCTTCGTTGAAGCGCAGGTTCTCGAGATAGCCGAGGACGGAATCGAGCCCGGCCGCCACCAGGTAGCTGCGCTCAGGCGGCGTGTTGCGGACAAACAGCTCGAACGTGGCGCGGCACTGGATGTTGTGTTCGAAATACGCCGCCGCCATCGTTAGCTCGTAAAGGTCGGTCAGCAGCGCGCGGTTTGCATTGGCGACGGCCATGGAAAAAAGTCTACAGTTGACAGTCGACAGTTGGAAGTCGGAAGCGGAAAAACCTCCGCTTCCGTATCAGTATGGTTTTCAAACGGCGGCAAGTCAAGGAAGGTTAAAGGATAAAGGGTAAAGGGTAAAGGGTGGGGAATTGACGATTGACGATTGCCGATTGGAAGAGAAGAAATGAATCCACAGACTGCGCAGATTTCACAGATTCACGATAAGACGGCAAGCGAATTCTGCTGCTCTTACGCTTTATCTGTGTAATCTGTGTAATCTGCGAAATCTGTGGATTGTCTTGTTGTCTTGTGATCGGCAATCGTCAATTCTTCGCTATAATGACGGCCATGGGTAGCACTTTCTCGAGGGATTGGACGGACCAAGCCGAGCCTCCTACGGGTCGACAAGATCCCTACCTCCGTATTCAGTCCATCTCCGTCTTCGTTCGCGATCAGGATCGAAGCCTGCGATTCTACGTGGACCAACTTGGATTCACCCTGGTCGCCGATGTCCGCCTAGGGTCCGGTGAACGCTGGGTGGCCGTGGCTCCTCCGGACGGCACCGCGATCTTGAGCCTGGTGGCGCCCAAGCGCGAGTCGCAACAGTACAAGCTCATCGGCCGACCTACGCAATTGACTTTTATCACCGACGATATCGTCGCCAAGTTTCATGAATGGCGTAAGCGCGGGGTCCTCTTCAGTAACACGCCGCGCCTGAGGCGCGTCGAGTATGAGCTGGCAACGCCGTCGGCGACGTCGATGCCTTCAGGGGAGCCCAAGCCGGTTTGGGGCGCGGCGTTCACCCGCTTCAAGGACGTCGACGGAAACTCGTTCGGGCTGGCCAGCTTCGATGCTGTGATTCGGGAAATCGAAGCGCAACGCCGCGCGACCGCCGAGAAGGCGGAGTCCGAACGCCGCGCCGCCCAGGAACTGGAGATCGCAAAACAGGTGCAGGCCAGGCTCTTCCCCCAATCGCTGCCGCCCCTTCGAACGCTCGACTACGCGGGGACCTGCATCCAGGCTCGCCAGGTCGGCGGTGATTATTACGATTTCCTCGATTTCGGGCGAGATCGGCTGGGGTTGGTGATCGGCGATATCGCCGGGAAAGGAATGGCGGCTGCTCTTCTGATGGCCAATCTGCAGGCCAATCTGCGCAGTTCATGCGCGATTGCGCTGGACCAGCCGCAACGCTTTCTGCAATCCGTGAACCGGCTCTTTTACGAGAATACGGACAACACTGCCTATGCGACCCTCGTCTTTGCCGAATACGACGAAAAGGCGCGGCGCTTACGCTATGCCAATTGCGGGCATCCCTCAGCGCTCCTCCTGCGGCGGGATAACACGCTGGAGCGGCTCGAATCCACATGCACCGTATTGGGACTCTTCCAAGAGTGGGACTGCTCGATGGAAGAACGGCGGTTGGATTCAGGGGACACCCTCGCACTCTACACTGACGGCGTCACCGAATCGTTCAATGATGCCGGGGAGCAGTTCGGAGAACAGCGGCTGATCGAAGCGCTGCAACGAGGCGACGGATTGTCTTCGCAGGACCTGCTGGCGTCGATTGTCGATGAAGTCCGGCGCTTCAGCCCTCACGAACAGCACGACGACATCACGCTGATTGTTGCCAAATGCAGAGAGGGTTAGGTCCGCGACGGCTGTTTCGCGGGTACGCCTCGCAGCATCCCCGCCACACTGATGTCCTCATCGATGTCGGGCCAGTGAACTCCCTGGCCGTCCCCGATGATTTCCCAATGCGCTCGCTGCTCGTGAGTGGCATCCGAAAGGCGCCAAGACCACTCTAACGGCACACTAACTACGCGACCATCCGCGAGGTGGGCGACGATAGCCTCGTCCGTGACACTTACGGATACGATGCGTGGCTCAGTCAGGGTTGCAGTGCTCATCCCATGCCTTCCTGATTCTGGTCAGGTTCGACTCAATCAACTGTCGAATCCTGTTGACCTCTCGCTCGGGGAAGCTCTGATTTCGAGCGAGTTCAACCGGCTCTAGCCAGAACTTACATAACATTCTCTCACGTTGTACGTGAACATGCACCGGTTCATTGCAGTCGAAGCTGTAAAAGAAAAGCCTGTAGGGGCCGGGAATATTCTTGATCGAGGGCATCGCCAGAGAGTATTTGGTATCAGCCAAAGCGTTCGCGCGGGTAGGAGGCCCGCCCCACAAGCGGAAGCCACGGCTACCTTAACCCTTTACCCCTGTCACAAGTCCTCCAGCGCCAATTTGACGTCCGCATTCTTCCACGCAGCGTCGAATTGACTCTTCACCCACACCGCATCGGCGGACTTGCCCTGCGCTTCGAGGCTCTTCCACAGCCCGAACAGCGACCGCCCGTTGCGCGGGTTCCGACCGAGGTCTTCGCGGAAGACTTTCTCCGCCTCGGCGGCCTGGCCGTCAAGAAGCAGCGTCGCGCCCAGCGACTCCCGCACCGGGTAGTACCAATCGGGCGGCTCGTCGTAGTTGAATGCGTCCTGACCAGCGACGGCTTGGCGGAGATCATCGATGGCGGTCTTGCGATCGCCCTTGGCGGCGGCGACCCGCGCGTCGAGCGTCTGCTCGGCGATGGTGAGGAAAGCGCGCGCGGTGTTGTAGCCATACGGAGCGTCGGCGGGAGTCTTCTCGACGGCGTCGGCAAGCTGCTGGCGCTCCGCGCCCGCCTTCGGCACATCGCCCTTGGCGGCGTAGGCGAGGCCGCGTGCGTAGTGCCAGATCGCGGTTGTTAGGGGCATCGAGGCGTCGGGCGCAGGCTGCCCGAGCACCTCGTCCCAGCGCGCAAAGCGGATCCGAACGAAAGTGGAATAAGGCATGAACCACTCGAGCATCGACATCTGCTTCACGCCCGGGGCCACGTGTGCCGCCAGTTTGTCCGCCGCCTGCCTGGCGCACGCCAGTCGGCCCTCCATGTTGCAGGCCGCTGCCAGAAAGTGCAGGTTGTGGCTGTAGTACATCATGTCGTAGAGGCCGCCGGCAGCGCCGCTGGCGTGAACGTAAGCGACGTCGGCGGCAGCCGCGGCCACATTGGCCTTTTCCGCGCCCTCATAGTTGCCGGTGCGGGCGTAGATGTGGGCGGGCATGTGAACCAGGTGCCCGGCGGCTGGCGCAGTCGTCTCCAGCCGCTTGGCGCTGAGGAGGGCGTCTTCCGGCTGCGGCGAGGCTTCGAGGGCGTGGATGTAATAGTGATTGGCGCCGATGTGGTCCGGCTCGCGTCGTAACACCGAGCGCAGCACGGCGATGATCTCTTCCGTGTACTCGCCCGGCTTCCCGTCGAGCGTCCAAAGTTGCCACGCATGCAGGTCCATCATGCTCTCGCCGTAGAGGGTGCCGGCGTCGGGGTCATCGGGATAACGCGCGGCGAGGTCCCGCATCGCGTCCTTGTAGTTCAACGCAAGCTGGTGCAAGTCGGCTTTCGGATCGTTGCTGAAACGCTTCCCGAGCGCCGCGCAGTAATCGCGCTCGATGGCGGGAGCGTCGTTGGACAAGACCAGCGCCTTCTGGATGGCGTCGTAGGCCTGCTTCTCACGGTCAGGATCGACGTCCATGTTGTAGTTCGGACCCACGGCCAGCGCAATGCCCCAGAACGGCATGGGTGACCTGGGATCAAGCTCGGCGGCTTGCTGGAACGATCGCGCCGCTTCCTCGTGGTTGAAGGCGTAAACCAGCGTGAGGCCCTGATCGAAGAAGCGCTGCGCCTCCGGGCTGGAGGTGCGGATGGGATGATGCAAATGGCCAAGGCCCTGGAAGAGCGTGGCGGGCTTGGCCGCGGGAGCCGCGTCGTGACCCTGGCCTGGCACGGCCGGAATCGGCGCCGCCAGAATGAAACAAAAAAGCAAGGTAGTCTTGGTCATCAAGGTCCCCCGGGGTCTTGCCACTCGTCACTCGTCACTTCTTCTCTCAGCCTTCGCTCTTGAAGAACACCACGGCCAGTGGCGGCAGCGTAAGGCTCAGGGAATACGGACGCCCATGGGAAGGCGTTTCTTCGGCGGTCACGCCGCCCAGATTGCCCTGGCCACTGCCGTAGTAATAGGGTGAGTCGCTGTTGAGGAGCTCCTTCCACAAGCCGCCGCGCGGCACGCCAAGATGGTAGAAGGTGCGCACTACCGGCGTGAAGTTGCACACCACCAGGATGATCTCGCCTGTGCTGCGCGCTTTGCGGATGAAGCTAAGAGTGCTGGTGGCGGCGTCGTTGCAATCGATCCACTCGAAGCCGGCGGGATCGAAGTCGAGTTCGTAGAGCGCGCGCTCGCTGCGATAGAGAAGGTTCAAGTCACGAACCCATCGCTGCATCCCCGCATGGGGAGCGTACTGAAGCACGTGCCACTCCAGGCTAGCGTCGTGCGTCCACTCGCGCACCTGACCCCACTCGCCGCCCATGAAGAGGAGCTTTTTGCCGTTCTGCCCCCACATGTAGCCGAAAAGCAAACGCAGGTTGGCGAACTTCTGCCATTCGTCGCCCGGCATCTTGCCGATCAGGGATCCTTTGCCGTGCACCACTTCGTCATGCGAGAGCGGCAGGACGAAATTCTCGGTGAAGGCGTAGATCTGGCGGAAGGTCAGCTCGCCGTGATGGAAATGACGGTGGATGGGTTCCTTCTGCATGTATTTCAGCGTGTCGTGCATCCAGCCCATGTCCCACTTCATGCTGAAGCCGAGGCCGCCCACGTAGGTAGGCCGCGACACCATGGGCCAAGAGGTGGACTCCTCGGCGATGGTTTCAACGCCAGTCTGATCCCGGTAGGCGTCCTCGTTGAAGCGGCGCAGAAAAGCGACCGCTTCCAGGTTCTCCTTGCCGCCGTACTGGTTGGGAATCCACTCTCCGGCTTGGCGGGCGTAGTCGAGATATAGCATGGAGGCGACCGCGTCCACTCGCAGGCCGTCGGCGTGGTAGACGTCGAGCCAGAAGTGGGCGCTCGACAGCAGGAAGCTGCGGACCTCGTTGCGCCCGTAGTTGAAAATATCGCTCTTCCAGTCGGGATGGAAGCCCTGGCGCGGGTCAGCGTGCTCGTAGAGGTGGGTGCCGTCGAAATACGCCAGGCCGTGCTCGTCCGTGGGAAAGTGCGAAGGCACCCAATCCAGGATCACGCCGATGCCACGCTGGTGCAGTGCGTCGACGAGGTACATGAAGTCCTGGGGCGTGCCGTAGCGGCTGGTGGGAGCGAAATAACCGGTGGTCTGGTAGCCCCAGGAGCCGTAGAACGGGTGCTCCATCACCGGCAGGAATTCAACGTGCGTGAAGCCCATGGCGCTCACGTAATCGGACAGCGCCGGCGCCAACTCGCGGTAACTCATGGGGCGGTTAAAATCCTCGGCGATGCGCCGCCACGAGCCGAGGTGAACCTCGTAAGCTGACATGGGGGCCGAGAGCGAGCGGCGCGACGCGCGCGCCTCCATCCAAGCTTTGTCGCCCCACGTGTAGTCCAGGTCCCAGATCACGGAGCCGGTCTTGGGTGGCGTCTCGGTGTGCACCGCCAGCGGGTCCGCTTTGTCCACGTGATAGCCCAAAAACCGCGACGCGATATGATACTTGTAACACTGGCCAGCCTTCACGCCGGGCACAAACCCCTCCCAGATGCCCGATGATCCGCGCGGGCTGAGCGGAAGGGAGGAGCGGTCCCAGCCGTTGAAGTCGCCCATGACGGCGACGCGCTCGGCGTTGGGCGCCCAAACTGCAAAGTAAGCGCCAAGCTCGCCCTCGTGACTCATGGCGTGCGCGCCCAGCCTGTCATAGAGCCGGTCGTGGGTGCCTTCGTTGAAAAGGTGCAGGTCCGTGTCGCCGAGAAGGCTGAGGTCGTATCGGACATTCCCGTTGGCCATGATGGTGTGTCTCCCTCTCTTGGGAGCGCGCGGCCCTGCTCTTCGTCATTGACGATTGCTGATTGACGATGAAAAGGCGCATCCGACATGAAAACACCCTTGCAGGCGCCAATCGTCAACCGCAGATCGTCAATGAAAGAGCGGACATTCCACGCGCACTGACAGCTTCGAATCCGGCCAACCATTCTAGCGCAATTTGGTCTTTCGAGTCCCGCTCAGACCACCGACTCGGGGCGGCCTGGCAAAAATAGGCCGGCCAGCCAGCCCGGACCATCGCCGTGCGGGTCAAAGAAATCGGGGCCCTAGTGTGCTGTAACACTTAACTTTTGACAATGGCCAGCACTTAACCGCGCTGATCAATGCAGTTTACGACAACTTCAAGGCGTAACACTTAACTTTTGACAATGGCCAGCACTTAACCACACCCTTATTCCCTGACAAGAATTGATCCCGCCTGGCGGGACAGATTGACGATTGACGATTGGAAGAGACACTGATTGATGATTGTGGATGGCGGTTTGGGCCGCGTGGCTTGCCGGCGCTTCTCTTTCAATCGGCAATCGTCAATCGGTCCCGCCAGGCGGGATCAATTCTTTACTTGGAGATTCGGTGGCATCGTTGTAAAAAATTGAACGTTACAGCACACTAGCTTCAAAGAGGAAACTGCAGGAGGAGGAAGCGGCGCTGTGGGAGCGCCGAGATGCGGCGGTGAGGGCACCGCCGCAAACAGGCCGCCGGTGGTCATTGGTTCATGCCTTGGATGGGCGCGCTCCCTCCTTTGGGGACAGGCAGTCTGCCGTCTGCTCCGCTGGTAAGCGCGACGAACACGGGATCCTCGCGCAGCGAGGCGAAAACGAAGTCGACGCGCGCCTCCATCATTTCCTTGCTGCGCACCGCCTGGTAGCGCTCGTACTCAAAGAAGTGGCGCCTCAGCAGGGCGAGCGCTTTGTCTTTTTGGCCGGCCTGCGCGTAGATGGCGGCAAGATTGTACGAGGCGGGCAGCAGAGCTTCGTTCTCGCGGGCGATCTTGAGCGCCTCCTCGCCGTAACCGCTGGCAGCCTTGAAGACCGCGGCAAAGACGATGTTATAAGGATCGGTCGGGTCGAGGTTCAGCGCCTCCTGCACGTAGTGGTTGGTTTTTTCGGCGTCTCCCTCGGAATTCCAGTACACGGCCAGGTTGCGATACGCCAGGGGCAGTGGGTAGGTCTGGACGGACTTCTCCATCAGCGCCAGACCCTCTTTGAACGCGCCCTCGTGGACCGTCATCTTCCCGAGGCCGTGCAGGGCAACAGCGCGGGAGAGCGGGTCGGCGGTCATCTTCAGGATCGCGTTGAAGGCGTCGCGGGCCTTGGCCCAATCCCCGATGTCGTGGCGATAAAGTTCGCCGAGGTAGCGTAACGGAGCAGGGTCGGCCGGATCCATGCGGCGCGCTTTCGCGTACCACCGTTCGGCTTCGGGATACTTCGCCTGTAGTTCGGCGGTAAGGCCCCGGCGCATCGTCCGCTCGATGGCAGCACTCTTGGCGCGATCGAACACCGGCCCGTCCTGAACTTCGCCCACATCCTCGACGCCGAGCTTCTTCAGCGCCTTGGCCGCGTTCTTGGCCTGGCTGGGGAAGAGGCACTTCTCTCCGAGGACGGAGCGATAGATCGGAATCGCGCCTTGACTGTCTCCTGACTTCTCTTTTTCCTTCGCTTCTTTCAACTCCGCTTTGATCGTTTCCTCGCGCCGCTTGATCTCCTTCTCCAGAAGTTGCTCCACCTGGTTGACGCGCAGGAAGCCATCTTTATTCTCAGCCTTGCCGACGACCGTGCCATCGGCCTGCGCCAGCACGGCGATGGGTAGCTTCGCGTCGCTCGCAAATTTCTGCCCGGACGGAGAACGAATATCCGCCACTTCCATCGAAACGCACTGCTTGGCATAGAGAGCGAGCATCCGGGAGTTGCGCAGGCTGGACTTGCGAAACTCGTCGACCCCCGTGGGGAACCAGTAGACCACCAGTCCGTCCTTCAAGGGCGGGTCCTGGGGTTGCCTCTCACGCCACGGCACGGAGTAGGTTTCCTGCTCCATGGGAGAACCTGAAGCGCTGGGACCGGAACCACCTCGCATGCCTCCGGCGCCACCACCGCCGCCACCGCCGCAGGTCGCCCAGTCCGGCAGAGGGACCATGAGAAGCGTGAGAACAATGGCTAACGTGCGGACAAGAGACCTTCGGGACGGCAATGAGCGGCGCATGGGGCGATTCTCCTCCTCGGGGTTTGTAGCTTTTTAACGATAAGGCCCGGACGCTATACAGATGCCCGCTTGCCAGCCATGGTTGCTCGCGAGTGACGCCCAAAGACAGTCCACTCATTAACCAGGTCTCACGAAGCGAGCGCCGCTTGAAGCATGGCCCTTGTATAGCCGACGTTATAGACGTAGCCGACGTAAGCGCCGCCGCCCGGGTAGCCGGACTGGAAGTCCGCAAGCGTGCGGTCGGCGTCGAGACCACGGGGATGCTCCGGGAAGATCAGCCGCGGGTAATTCTGACGCACCAGTTCCTCCATCACCGCGAACATGCTCACCTGGCCTTCGTCCAGGAACACTTCGGTGTACTTCTCGTTCGGCGTCTCGACGCGAACGTTGCGGTAGTGAACGTGGTTGATGCGGTCGCGGCTTCCGAAATAGCGGCAGACCTCGACCGGGTCTTGACCCATCTCCCGCGTCACGCCGCAGTCAAACGTGATCCCGTTCGCCGCGCTGGGCACGATTTCGATCAGGTGCTTCCACCCTTCGACCGATCCCATGATCTGCTGCGATCCGCGGCTGATCGGCGCGGGAGGGTCATTGGGATGCAAAGCCAATCGGACGCCTGATTCCTCGGCCACGGGCACCACCGCCTTCAGGAAATAGGTGATGTTGCTCCACATCTCATCGAGAGTGTGGACGCCTTCTTCCGGAAGCGGCGGCAGACCCTTCACCCGCGCGTAGTCGAATGCCGTCAGTCCCGCTCCGGCCCTTCCGGTTTCCGCGTAGTATCCCTCCGTAATGCGGTGCGCGTAGAAGTTGTATTCAATCACCGGCAGGCCGGAGCGTCCGGCCGCGCGGATCGACTGCCGCACCTTTTCGATCTCCTCGTCGCGCCCGGCTCTTCCGTAGAGTGTTTTCGGAAACCCGCCGATCATCAGGTTGCCGAGGGTCAGGCCGCCCGACTTAAGGGTTTCCATGAGGGACCGGATTTGGCTCTCCTCCCAGGGAATCGGGGGTCCGCTCATGGCGATGTCGTTAACGTCGAGTTGCTTCACGCGGCGCATGCTGACGTCGTCCAGGCTGCGGGGAGAGAGTTGCAAGCATATCTTGGGCGTGGCGCGAGCCCCGGCCTGCCCACTCCGCGCGGCCGCCGCAGGAACCACGGCATGCGATAAAGCCGCCGCTCCCACCGCCTGCATGATCCTTCTTCGGGACACAACGAAGTTCATGGCTCAGATCCCCTCCGGTTCCGGCAAGAACGTGTAGCGCACAAGGCCCGCTTTGAATTCCCTTCGGTCCTCAACTCCACCCGCATAAACATAGAAGTCAAACTCCTCAGCAAATTCTTCTTGTAGAAATGCTTCAAGCTCGTAAATCCTACCGGCGACATCTTCATCCGAACTTGCGATGACCGTCCAAAGATGAGTCGTTTCGCCTGACCTCCAAGTGATGGTCGCTACAGCTCCTTGTATCCTGGACACGAGCGACGCATAGACCGCTTCGGCGCTAACGGAGCTTCCGCCAAGACCTATCATATGAGGCCCTGCTTCAAGAGATCGACCACTGTGTCGTAGTTGAGAACCTCAATTCCTCGACGGACACAACGTCCTCTGAGTGAGCCATCTATGGTAAGTACAGACGCTTCGAGTTTGACCGCGAGAACGAGGATGGAAGCGTCGGTCGGACCCAGAAGCGCAAGGTCCTCCGGGTTCATTTCCTCAATCGGCACGCCGTGCTCGCGGAGCTCAATTCCCAGCAACTCCTCCCTGGCAAACCTCCAAAACGACTCCCGCGTTGGACCGCTCCAGTCCGGCTTCTTCTTCGTTAACCCGTAAAGCTCGGCGACCACGTGGAACGAGGTCTGAATCGGCATTGCGGCGTCTAGGTACCGCCGAAGTACGTCCAGCGGCATCGCAGCGAGGTATTGAAGTAGCGAGAGGTGAAGGGCGGTCCGCGTTTCGGTGTGGAACCGCCACACCAGATGATCGAACAGGATGTTCGTATCAACAATGGGACTCTGCGGTAGCGGGGAATAGGTGCGCGGCATACTCAGAGGGTCGGGAGCACCATGCTTTCGTCGTAGTACGGAGCCCAAGGAATATCGTATTCCTCGGCCAGACTGCTCCTCAGCTTGATTAGTCCTTCCGAGAGAATATCGTTGCTCTTCTTGAGTTCCGCTCCCGCACGATCGGCCTCCTCGAATCTTGGGCCCTTTCTGAACTGCATCAACTCGTCCCCGAATCTCGGCCAAAACTCTCGATAGGCGTATCCAGGTGTGCCCCGGATATTGTTGACGATGAACTCGGCAACCTCGCGGCTATAGCTGGCGATGGACTCCGCAACCGCGTCATCATTTTGCTGCCCCAAAGCGCCGCGTTCAGCCGCCCGGAAACTAGCCAGACATCTTGAGACCTCATCGCCGAACTTCTCGCCCGTCACGAGATAATCGAAGGCAGCCCTGCACGCCTTCCGCAGTTCCTCCCGCCTCGCCTCGCGATCCCGCAACGGTGGCGCGACGTCCGAGTTGGACTTGATGAAGTCCTCCCAATTCGGACGGCTTTGATAGTCCACGTAGGCGTCAAGGGGGCGAATAAGCTCCAGTTCCCCGTTTTGCTGGCGAAAAGTCCAGTTCCCTCTTTCCAGGAAAGAGGCTTCAATCCCTAGCCCATTCAGCAACGGATTGATGACGCTGTATATCCACGCCTTGCGGCGCTCTCTACCCGGTTTCATAGTGTGGCCCCCATTTACAATTGTACCTCCGCGGGCTGCCTCGAACAACGTCGGAGTCGACTCTCAAATCGGATTTCCGTCAGCATCGATGAACCGGATTTCGCCGTAGCCCAATTCCCGGATTCCTGCTTCAATCTTGGCGCGGTCGCCGACCACCACCCACACGAGGTTGTCAGGATGGACCACCTGCTTGGCGGCAGCGTCCAGATCGCTAGTGGTCAACGCACTGATCTTGCCCGTCATGGTGTCGTAATAGTCGTCGGGCCAGCCGTATTGCACCAACTCGGTGATGGAGGATCCGACCTCGTTGAGCGTCTCCCGCGAACCCGGCAGGCTGAGCGTTTCGTTCGCCTTGATCCGCGCCAACTCCTCCGCCGTTACCGGCCGGTCCGTCAGTATGGCCCGCAGTTCCTTGTTGACTTCCACCAGCGACTCCTTGGTCTTGTCCGTCTGGACTGGCGCGTAGGCGATGAAAGGCCGTTGCGCGCGTGCGCCCACAAGGAAACTGCCGGCTCCGTAAGCCCAGTGCTTGTCCTCACGCAAATTCATATTGAGCCGCGAGCTGAAAGTGCCGCCAAGGTCGTCATTCATAGCCTGAATGGCTATTTCCTCCGGTGTGTTAGGCGGCATGTCGACGGTTCCGGCGAGGATCACCGACTGCTCGGCGCCGGGCTTGTCCACGATGTAGACTGCGGGTTTGGGCGGGAGCTTAACGGCGGAGACGTTCTTCACCGGGATCCCGCCCGACTTCCAGCCGGCAAACAGCTTTTCCAGCTTGGGCGTCAGCTCGGCGAGTGTGGCATCGCCCGCCACCACCAACGTCGCGTTGTTGGGCCGGAACCACACCTCGTGGAACTTCACCAAGTCGTCGCGCGTGAGCTTCTGCACGCTGGCGGCGGTGCCCGATCCCGTCAGCGGACTGCCGTAAGCATGACCTCGCCCATAAAGGAGGCCGGGGAAAACACGCAGGGCCATCGCGATGGGCTCACTCTGCTCCTGTTGAATGGCGTCCAGTTGCAGCTTCTGCTCGCGCTTGAAGTCAGCCTCCGGAAACGAGGGATGGAGGATGACATCGGCAAACAGGTCGAGTGAGGGATCGAGCTTGGACTTCAGCGCCGAGAGCCGCACGAACGAGAAGTCCAGATTGGAATAACCCTGAAGCTGGGCGCCGAGCAAAGCCGTTTGGTCGCTAATCTCGAGCGCGTTGCGCGTGCTCGTGCCGTCGATGAGCAGGGTTCCGGTAAGCTTCGCGGTTCCCGGCGTAGCGAATTGATCCGCCGCGTAGCCGGCGTCGGTGGCCAACCAGAAATTCACTAGCGGAACTCCGTGCCGCTCGGCGAGAATCACCTTGAGCCCGTTGGAAAGGGTGGCCCTCTGGAGTTTGGGCAGCTTCAACTCGGGCGGCGAGCCGAGGGTCGGCGCTTGGGAGCGGTCCGCGCCACCCGAGGCGGTCTTGTAATCGGGGAACGGCTGCACGTCGGCGATGTAGACCCCGTCCCCAAGCCAGCGGTTGGCCGCCGATTTCAGATCTTCGGCGGTTGCCTCCCGCACTCGTTGCAGTGTCACCTTGTAGCCGCCCGGGTCGCCGCCGTAGACCGCATACTGCGCCAGCCGGTCGGATTTTCCGCCGAACCCGCCGATGCGCTCAACGCCGCGCAGGAAGTTCGCCGTGTACCGCGTTCGCACGCGCTCCAACTCGGTGGACGTGGGTCCTTCTTTGAGGAATCGTGCCAACTCCTCGTCAACTTCTTTTTCGATCTCATCCAGGTTGTGCCCAGGCCGTGCCGTCACCTGGATGTAGAACTGGCCGCCGATTTCGCGGGTTTCGTTGTAGACCGTCACGTCGCTGGCAATCTGGTCGTCGTAGATCAGCCGTTTGTACAGCCGCGAGGTCTTGCCCGCGCCCAGGCAGGCACTAACCAAGTCCAGGTAATCAGCGTCGGCGCTGCCAAACTGCGGCACGTTCCACACCATGTAGACGCGCGGCAACGGAACATGTTCTTGGGTGATCTCGCGGTGGGCCCCGGTCATCTTGGCGATCCAGACCTGCTGGTGGGTCACCGGCGGTCCGGGCGGAATGCTGCCAAAGTACTTTTCCACCTTCTCCCGCGCCGTCTTGGCGTCGATGTCGCCGGCCAGCACCAGCACCACGTTCGACGGTCCGTAATACGTCTTGAACCATTCCTGCACGTCTTTGAACGACGCCGCGTCCAGGTCTGCCATCTCTCCGATGACATCCCAGGAGTAGGGGTGCCCGGCGGGATAGGTGTTTTCCGGAATGTATTCCTCCGTGAGATCGTACGGCTGGTTCTCGTCTTGCCGCTTCTCGTTTTCCACCACGCCGCGCTGGAGGTCCAGCGTCTTCTGGCTCAAGTCGAGGAATCCCATCCGGTCCGACTCCATCCACAGCGCGTAGTCGAGCGCCGAGGTCGGCACGTTCTCGAAGAAGTTCGTGCGGTCGAAATAAGTGGTGCCATTCAGGTCGGTGGCGCCCACCTTTTCCATCGCTTTGATGTAACTTCCCATAGCGTGTTGGCTGCCGCCGAACATCAGGTGCTCGAAGAGGTGCGCGAAGCCCGTCTTCCCTGGCTTTTCGTTCTTGGAGCCGACGTGGTACCACAGGTTCACGGCGACAATCGGCGCCTTGTGGTCCTCGTGCACGATCAGCGTAAGACCGTTCTCGAGCACGAACTTCTGGTAGGGAATGTCAATATCCTGCGCCTGCGCTAACGCGCCGCAAGCAAGGACCAATAGCAACAACATCGGCCGATGTACCCGCATGGAATCCTCCTAAGATGAGTCGTTTCCGACTCCATTGCTCGGGGCTACACGAGTTCCCCATCCTGCTGCTCCGATAAGCCGGCAAGCATATTCCATGCGGGAATGGGAGTCAAGGAGCCAGAAGGCGGAGCCAGAAGGCGGAAGGATTGGGAAGGTTGCGGTTCGGGAATTTGTTCTGCGAACCCCGAACTCCCAATCCCGAACCCCGCGTGCATCGTCACCGTATTTGTGAAATGTACCACTAAGCAACCAAGCGATACTTGTCCTTGAGGATTGCCAGGTGGTGAAGCTCGTGGCCGGCGATGCAGTAGGCCAGCGCCCGCACGGTGACCTCGTTCTGGTTGGCGGTGCCCCGACGCTGCCACGCCTCCGCATCGAGGCGGCGGAACAGACTCAGGGTCGCCCGCCGGACGGCGGCAAAGTCCTCCACCAGGTCGGTCATCCTGCAGATCTCGAAGGGGCCATACCGCACGTAGTCGTCCTGCTCGAAGCCCTCGATCGGCGTCGCATCATGACGAGAAATCCGTAGCGCGCGGTAGGCGAAGATCCGTTCCGTATCGGTCAGGTGCCCGAGCACCTGCTTCACCGTCCACTTCTCCGGCGCATAGCGATAGTCAGCCTGCTGTTCGCTGACGGCCGATAAGAGGGCGGTGGTGCCGCGCAACTGCTCCTCCAACAGAGCGACGATATCACCGTCGGGGACGAGACTAATGTACTTGCCATAATAGGGCGCGTATTCAGTTGCTTTCGGTCGCGTGGTCATGATTTCCTTCTCCGATCATAGTTGATGTCAAATGCGGCCTGTCATTCAGTCAGGCCGGGCTCGCTCCCAGGCCACCTCACTTAAGCAACGAAGAGAGCGTCCGAAAGAATTCGCTCGGAGTGGCGATCCTTAGGCCGGTCCTCCGCGCCACCGTCGGACTGAAATGCTTGATGTTGTGAGTCAACAGCCAATCAGGTCGGGACTGGACAGCGGAGAGAAGCACCGGGACGTCGGCGGCGTGCCGGATCAGGTGTCGATTTGCCCGCACCAAATCCCCGTCCGGGTAAGGAACCAATTCCGGCGCGGTCAAACTGATCAGACGATGGTAATCGTCGAGAAGCTGCCGCGCGTCCGGCGGAGGCAATCTTTCGGCGTGAAGCAGCAGGTTCTCTTCAACCTCGTCACGGACCACGTCCGCCAAAACCAGCCGGCAAATCCTGGCCGCGCAAAGTGAGAGCACCGCTTTGTCCAACCCCCAGGGTGACACCATCCCGCCTGTGACGACATTGGAGTCAAGGAACAAGCGGATTGATCGACGGCCAGTCACGATCGGCGCGGCTCTCGATGTTGCCGGGCAGGCCTCTTGGACGCCGTCCGGCCATAGTGCCGCGCAAAAACGCGCCCCCGCGCTTCCGGCAGCGTTGCCAAAACTGCCTCGGGTTCCAGGCCGGCGCCGGCCAGAGTGGAGCTCACTCGCCGGCACAATTGTTCGAAACGTTGCTGTTGCGGCAACAGGATCAGGCCCTCGCCCAAGCGCAGCACAGCAAAAGGCGCCCCCGCGTCGAGACCTAACTCTTCGCGAAACCGCTTCGGCACTGTGACTTGCCCTTTCTCACCAATTACCGTAGTGGTCAAATACTCCAGAACGATTTCTTCGCACTCGGTGCTCATACCCAAAACACCTCGGTAGGAATATCCTACCAGAATTCCCGCTTCCAATCCACAGCGTTTGGGTCTACGTGATCTCCGATTCATCGTAGCGCGCAGTGGTTCCAACAGTTTTTGGAACTCCGTGCAAGCTCCCGGCGAATACTACTTGGCGCACCAGACCATGCGGTGGGAGTCTCGTGCGCACGATACTTTGCCGGTGACCCCGGCAAAGGCAGTCGGCAATTTCGAGTCCCATCTGGCCGACGCAACTCGTTCTGGGGACCGCATTCTGAAGCAAATCCCCGGCCTTTTTGTGAATCCAAGGTGGGACGAGACTGATCTAAACGAATTCTGCATCGGAATCTGCATCGGAGTGGCTTGTAGGGGCCGATCGCAGGAAGTGGGGATAGCAAGTAACGATGATCGACCAATTTCGACGGAGACCGGCGCAGACTCTGGGGGCTAATGTAATTCTTGCCCTTTTATGGGCTTTTCCATTGCCGGCACAGCAACAACCGTCGGCGCCGGTTGTTTCGACCCAATCCGCGGCGGCAGCTCCATCGGCTCAGGCGGGCCAGGCTTCCTCGCCGGCCCCGGCCAAGACTGACGCAAAGAGTAACGACGACCCTCCGCCCGTACAGCAAAACAGCCCCAAGAACGATCGGCTTCTTTACACCCTGCCCAATTATCTGACGGTGGAGAACGCGACCCACCTGCCACCGCTCACGGTCGGGGAAAAATTCAAGCTGGTGGCCGAAGGAACTTTCGACCCGGTTGAATATCCCTTCGTAGGCGTCGTCGCCCTCATCGGCCAGGGTCAGAACGATGAGCCATCTTTTGGCCAGGGCTTTCGCGGTTACGCGAAGCGCTACGCAGTCGGCTATGGCGACACTGCGGCCGGCAACTTCATGTCCAACGCCCTCGTTCCATCGCTGCTACACCAGGACCCTCGCTACTACCAGTTGGGGACCGGAGGATTCTTTCGGCGCACGGCTTACGCTCTTGCCCGCATCTTTGTCACTCGCAGCGATTCCGGGAAACGCGAGTTCAACGTTTCCGAGATCGGCGGCAACGCTCTCGCCGGAGCGATTTCCAACCTCTACCATCCCCGGGAGGACCGGAACCTCTCCAACAACGTCAGCGTTTGGTGGACGCAAATAGCCTGGGACACGGTGGGCTTCGAACTCAAAGAGTTCTGGCCCGACCTTCGCCGCCTTATTCGCAAGCCGCAGCCGGCGACACCCTGAACGCCCGAACACTCAATCCACAGATTACGCAGATTTACACAGATTGAAACAGCAGTCAACTATAGTCAGCTATCGGCAATCGACTATCAGCAAGACGCGCTTTGCTGATAGCTGATTACTGAGAGCTTTTCTATCTGTGCAATCTGTGTAATCTGTGGATTCGTCTTCGCTCATTGCACCACTAGCGTCGCCGTGCTCGATTGCGCCAGAGTGCCGGAAGTGCCGGTGATGCCGATCGAGTAATTCCCCGCCGGCGTCGGCTCCTGGCCCGTGCCGGTGAGGCCGACGCTCTGCGGGCTGGTACCAGCATTGTCGCTAATGCTGAGCGTCCCGCTGCGCGAGCCGCCTTGCGTGGGCGTGAAAGTGACATTGATGGTGCAATTGGCGGCGGCAGCCACCGAAGCGCCGCAGTTGTTGGATTCGGCAAAATCGCCACTCGCGGCGATGCCGGTGATGGTGAGGGCGGCGTTACCGGTATTCGACAAGGTCACGGCCTGCGACGCGCTGGTGGCCCCGACGGTCTGGGTACTGAAGCTTAGGCTGCTTACGCTCAGGCTCGCCGACGGGGCCGGTGGCGGCGGGCTACCGCTGCTACCGCCGCCACACGATAACTGAAGGGCGACCAGCGCCAGCGCCATCGACGCCGCACCCAAGGCGGCAAGCCAGCCTCTCGAAGCCAGTCGGGCCGGTCTCGCTCCCCATCTCACTACTGGCCAGCCCAGCAGGGTCAATATCGCCACGCCCAACCACAATGCCACGGGGATCGCGCGTGCGCGGCTGACAAACGGCGACCGTCGCCACAGGTGCTGCCAGGGCGTGGTGTCCGCGCGCGACGCGGCGGCGGTCCCCGTCGTCGAAATGGTCAGCATCGACTGGGCCACCGATGATCCTGGTGTAACCACGGCGGGGTTGAAGGAGCAGCTTGTGCTCGCGGGCAAGGTGGAACTGGTGCAGGCGAGCGTGATCGCGTTGCTGAACGCCCCACCCTGCGGGGTAACGGTAACCGTGTAGGTAGCGGCTTCGCCGGCCTTCACCGTCCCGGAGCCCGGCGCGACCCCCATCGAAAAGTTGGTCACCACAATCTGAACGTTGGCCGCCGGCGAGAATGAGACGCCGTTGTTGCTGGCCATCACGCTGACGTTGTTCTGGCCAAACGGACAGCTCATGGCGGAGCCGGGTCCCGTGCCGCAGCCTCCGCTCCAGTTCAGCGTCGTCAGCGGGCACATGTCGGGATCGCCGAAGCCGAGTTGCGCTGCCGTCAGGCTCGCGCCGGTGGGCGTGTTGCCGCTTATCGTGAGTGTGGGAGGTCCGCCATAGACAGGGAGGGTCTGCTCGGCCGAGGCCAAGGCATCAGCCCGGCCGTAACCAAACGTCTGGTTGGGAATGGTGCCGCTCGAATCCTGAAGCGGCGACGCGTTGTTCAAAATCAAGCTGCGCAGGTCGCCGCGGGCATTGGCGTTGTTCACCGCGCCGCTCGCGCCATTCAGCAGGCAGGGCGCGGCCTGCAGGAGCAGGGCGGCGATGCCTGCCAGGTGCGGCGCGGCAGCGGACGTCCCAAAGAAGGGGTTCTCGAATTGCCCCGCCGCGGTGATGGAGACCCCGTCAATGCCGGAAATCTCGGGCTTTAGACGCCCGTCGATGGTCGGCCCCTGGCTGCTGAAATACTCGATGGTGGAGTTGGTGGTGTCGGCGCACGACGCGTCGGTGGGGCGAGTCGTCGCTGCCATCGTGCTGGCAGAACAGATGGCGCCCACGGAAGTCACGCTCACCGGCGATCCGCCGGCGTCACTCTGTGCGGCGAGGCTGCGTGTGGCCGTGTTGAAGTTGTGCCGCTCGTGTCCCGGCGGCGCTAGCGGGCTGGGGCCGGTGGTGGCACACCCCGGCTGGAAGGTAAAGATGTTGAGATGCTTCGCCTGCGCCCGATTTCCAACGTTTTGCACAACAATATGGAAAAAGTCCTGGGCTCCGGTGTTGTTTGTGTAATCGATGGCCTCCACCGGGTCCTGGCTGCCATTCTGGGCATCCGTGCTGCTAGCCACCACCTTGCCGGTGCTCTGCTGCACCAGGTAAAGATCGTAATTGTTGGCCGAGGCTCCGAAGGTATCGTCCCAAGTGAGAAAGATCACCGCTTCGGCGGCGGACGGGAGTCGGATCACGTTGTGGGGCTCGGGGCCGAGCCCCAGCACGTCGGTGGTCACCAGCGGCGGCTGAACGGACGTGTCGTCGGCCTGCTGGAACAAATGCAAGTCGCCGGAGTTATTGATGCCGGTAATGGTGCTGCCGTTGACGCCGGAGTCGTTGTAAAGGCCGTAGTAGTGACCGATAGCGAAGTTGCCGGCGGAGGTGAAGTACCCGCGGATGGGGTTCGACAGGCTGTTCAGCGCAGCGGCGCTGCTGGTGGAAACCGAACTCGTGCCATCGTCGGGCTCACCAAGGAACGCGATGTCGTCCACCACAACGTCGTTCGACGAGGCTAGAAAGTTAACCGCATTCTGGAAGTCCATGCTGCTACTGAAATTGGCGAACGACAACCGCGCGTTGGGGGCGATATCGTGGACGATTTCGAGCAGCGCGGTCCCCTCGGCGCCCGCGCCCGCAAAGCCGCACGGCGGGCTAGCCGGTGGAAGCCCTTCCAGGTCGCCGCCCGACGGGAACGGTGTTCCGGTGATACCACCGCTGGACGAAATCAGTGTCCCGGACGAGTTTCGCGTGCCCGTGGCGCTGGGCAGATCACCGGTGGAAATGGGTCCGCCGGGGGCACCCTGAACTGTACACGACACGCCGGGCGAGGGGCAGGGGCCAAAAACTCCCTTGAGGCCGTCGGAAATCACCCCGACGCGCACGCCGGTGCCGTCCACACCCAGTTGTTGCCGTGCCTGACTGGCCGACAGGATGGCGTCGCCTTCCGTATCGACCGATCCCGTCAGGTGGACGCCGTAGCTGGGCAGTCGCACAAAGTTGACGAAAGGCAATTCCGCCACGGCTTGAAGGCGCGAAACGGGAATGCGCGCCTGCACGCGCCGGTGCGCCGCGTCGGTGATCTCAATGGTGACGCCGCTCGATCTGAGCCCGCTGAGGTTCGCGTCCGTCACCGGCATGAGGATGTAGACCTGCACTTCGTCGCGCGAGTTAATGCGCAGCAGGCGGCCATGCATGGCGTCGCGCACCGGCTTGGGCAGGGCCTCCCTGTCGAGGGGCTTGGCTGATTCCATGGGCGCCGTCGGCGTCACCTGCCCCAGCGGGCCGGTGACGGGACCGAGTTCCTGCGGGACGGCGCGCGCCAGGTTCGCCAGCAGGGTGGTGAGTTTGGAATATGCCGGCGAGCCCGTCGCCTGACCACGCAGCATGAATGGACACATCGCGACCGCGCAGAGCACGCCGCTTACCCAAATGCGCCCAGGGTGGCGCCAGCTACGACGATGGCTCCGAGCAAAAGACATAGGTCACTTCTCCCGCCAGCATGGGATGGCCGCAGACCCCATTATAACCCTCGCGAGTGACGCCGGATGCGGCCGCTGTAGGGAAGAGTTGACGACTGTCGATTGACGATTGCAAGGCATCGGACGTTCGTGCCTGCTCGCTCATGCCAAGACCATACCCTCCGGGACGCGGCGCCGCGGCGCCGTTGACACTCGCTAGTACTCACACTATCATGGGATTGGAAATCCCAATGTTGCTGACGCCTGAACAGATGCAGGACGCGCTGGTGAGAATGGAGGGGGACCTTTACCAGCTTCACACCATCGTCGGCCAGACCGTCTCCAATCAGGCCAGGCTAACCGAGACCGTGGCGCAACTCGCTGGCACGGTCGGGGACCTGGCGGTCAAACACGACGCTCTGACCGCGACCGTGGACCGCCTCGCGGCCAAAGTGGACCTCCTCGCCACAACTGTCGACCGCTTCATCCGCGCCCAGGGCGACGGCCACGACGGGCAACCGTAATCGCCTCCATTCTTCTTCGCGGTCGCAAAATGAAGAACGTAGCCACAGCATGCTTTATATGCTGTGAACTGTGCCGGACGTCCACAAACCCGCCGGTCAGATAGGACCGGTTTCGCCAGAGAAGGCTGAGCGGTCCTGACGAGAGCAGGGATATCGGCTGACGGCGGAGGGCCAGCGACTGCGATGCCAGCTTTGATTATCATTGGCCAGCAAGCGTAGCGCGAACCCGTCTTGTGGGTCCGCGGGGCTGAGCCACCCGCGGAATTCAGCAAGCTGATGGTTGAAGTCGGAATCCGAGCTGCACCCCGGCTCTGCGAATGCGATCATCCAGACTCAGGAGTTCCACGCCGGGTACAGCAGAACGCGCGGCCAGTGCGGACGCCAGGTGAATCGCGTCAAGGGTGCGGACGGGCTCTGCGGGAAACGGATGCCTCGCTCGGTCCAGAATGTCCGAGCTGACCCGCCACAAGTGCCAGTGGGCGGCGGCGGCATTCAGGTGCGCACGTCGATCGGCGGCCGTGGCTTCATCGATTTCTCCGAGCGTGAGGGCGCGAATCAGCACGCGATCGCACTCGACGAGAGTAAGATCGGAGGCCATCACCAACTCGGCGCGGCGGAGCACCTCGCGCACGGGGCGGCCGGCTTCTTCCCCGAGCAACCATGCCAGCACGGCGCTAGACTCCGCGTAAATGTTCACCGGGCGCCGCGCTCCTCATTGAGGAGTTCCGTGGCTTGATGTCGCTTGAGGAGACGCGGGAGCCTGGGATACACCTTCGCCTTATTTGAGGCGCCCAGCGTCAGTTGCCCTCTCCTTGCGAGTACCACCAGCCCCGCAGGGACGCCTCGCTCATCGCTCCCTTGGTCCGGCGGGATGAGTTCTGCGACCACTTGCCCGCGATCCGTCACCAGCACGCCTTCGCCGGACCGGACTTCCCGAACGTACTCGCTCAAACGGTTCTTCAATTCCCTAAGGCCCACGCTTTTCATCGTGTCAATGTAGCTCTATGAAGCTACATTGTCAAGGCTGCCTGTGGCTGCCTGTGGCTCCGGTGGCTCCGGTAGCCCCGGAAGGGGCGGGATCTTTGAGTGCGCCAAGGTGGAGGCAGTGGAGCAAGAGAGGTGGTGGTCGATTCGAGCGCCGCTGTCAGCAGACGAGAATACGACGATTTGAGTTTTGAGCAAGGTGGGGACAATAGCGACCAAGAAGGAACCGCAGACATTGAAGAGCATGTCTGCGCTACCCCTGCTCCGAGCAAAGGGCATAGGTCACTTCTCCCACCAGCATGGGATGGCCGCAGACCCCATTATAACCCTCGCGAGTGACGCCGGATGCGACTGCTGTAGGGAACAGTTGACGACTGTCGATTGACGATTGCAAGGCATCGGACGTGCAGGGTGCGGCCGGCTCACTTCCGGCAATGCTGGCAACGCGCAATGGCAATGAATGGGCTGTCAACGCTCATTAGAAATGTCCCCATTCTCATCTCATTAGAAGTGTCCCCTTCTTTTGTGTTTGTGCCCTTTCTTCGTTGAAGAACGCGCATAATAAATCTTGTATAATCGCCCGAAGGATACTAGCCTGATTTCCTGGACACTCGCGCCGGGCGCGCGTAATCGCCTGGTCACTCGACGCAAACCGTGGACCTCGTCAGCCACGCTCCAATTGAAACGGAGGGAATATGGCAGACGAACAGGCGGCGGAGAGGCACAGGCCGGGGCGCGCGGTCGTACACTGGGAGGGCGATTCCCGCGAAGTCTTGGCCGGGTTCCCCAAAGAGGCTCGAGGAAACCCGGGCTTTGCTCTTTACAGGCTCCAACTGGGTAAACAACCACAGGTTCCCACGCGCCGGATGGAGTCAGTGGGTGCTGGCGTTTACGAACTGAAGGAAGGCGACGAGAGGACGTGGTATCGCATCATTTATCTCGCCAAGATCGACGATGTGATCCACGTTCTACATTGCTTCGAGAAGCGGAGCAGAAAAACTGAACCGCGGGACCTCCATACGGCCAGAGAACGGCTGTCCCGCGTGTGGTAGCGAATCCAGGAGCAAAGAAAACGTGAGAAGCACAGCAGCCAGTAAGCCGACCCACGTCACGAAAGACGATCTGTTTCGAGATTTGGGATTCTCACCCGAGGAAGCCTTGGCGCTGGAATTTAAGGCGCGCATTCTCGACGCCATCCTCGATGAGGTGAAGCGCAAAAAGTACCGCCAAGCGCAATTGGTGGAAATCCTCGATGAGTACCAGCCGGTCGTCAGCAATCTAATGCGCGGCAAGATCGCCCAGATGAGCATAGAGAAGCTGCTGATTTACGCACATCACCTGGGCCTGTCGTTGGACGTTCGGCGATCCCGCGATCACACGCGCCGGCGCCGGGCCGCATAGCCACTGATACACACTGACCTGATTTCCTGGATTAGCCAGTTCCTAGGCCAGATCGATCCCGCTGACTACGTCTGGGCTCGCTTGATGCTTCTCGACAAAGGTCGCACATCTGCGCTCTGCGCCGGCCAGCCAGATCGATCATCATCCGGGGGAGTCCGAGCTCGAAGCCACTGAGCGACCGTAGCGGCGACCTGTTCTGTGGATGCGAGGCTTTCAGTTCCAACCCGCGCCTTCCCAGTCTGCACTACCGCAGAGATGCGCTCTGCGCCAGCCGCGCCAAAGGCCGCGACAACTGTGCGCCTGCTGGTCACCAAGGAGCGACCGCAGCAAGCGCACCAGGCCGCCCTTCTACTCGCTTGGGTGGGGGAGTTGCTCCGACCAAGAAGATACCGCAGAGTTTGGAAAGCAGCTCTGCGCTTGTTTTGCGTCAACAAGCACGGATGAGATGAACCTCTCCGCGATCCGAAGGTTCAGCTTGCCGAATCTCGCTCGTCTCGATAGTATGATTGCGTAGCCGCGAATGTCATTGAAAAGGTATCTCGAAGAGACCGGCCCGACCGCGATCGCCAGCGAGATAGGCTTTTACACTCCGCTGGCCACGCATCTTTTCGGCGGATTGCTTGGTTATCCCCCCAAGCACCGAATTATCAACAAATCCGGAAAACATGGAATCCCGGACATCCGACTCTATTCTCAGCAAGACGAGTCTGAATGGGTCGTTGTCGAAGCCAAACTCGATGACGCTGAGATCCGGGACGAGGATCGCAGGGAGCGAATCTGGCGTGAGCAGGTCCTGGCGCATGGTTACATTGGCCCGGAAACCTTCTACGTGGTGCTGTGCGCGCCACGCACCTTCTACGTATGCGACCTTGACGGGAAGGTCCTGGAGACTCTTGAAATCGACGGCTACCGCGTGCTGGACCCACGGAGTAAGGCTGAGTACCCCCTTACGGAGAAAGCTGTTCGGGAGCGCCTTCATATCATCAGCTACGCCGCTTCGCTGGAGAGGCGGCAGTTCGAAGCTTTCCGCGAGGGCAAACTCAAGAGCGGCCACATCCCCATAACTTCTGAGACCCTTTCCCAGCTCCAGTCCGCGTTCAGCTACTCGATCGAAAAACTTCAAGGCTACTGCCATTTTCGCTTCCGCGAGTTGGAGAAGGAATACCAAGAGGCAAACGGGAAGATTGCTGAGCTTGAGCAAAGGCTCAAGGATATTGGTTCCGGCGCGGTCAAGACCCGCGCCAGGCTTCGTTACCGAATTCTGACCCTGCGCGCCCACCATGACCTTGCCCTTCAGGTCTTCGAACGCGACTACGATCGCTTCAAGCACGACCAGACGTATGCGGGCACGCAGGAAGAAAGTGCTTTCGAGGACATTTTCTGCACCAACACCGCCTACGTCGCCCTCAGCCGCCTCATTTTCGTTCGTATTTGTGAAGACGTCGGCCTGACGACTCGGAAAATCTCGAACTCGGGCATTGCTGTTTGGCGGGACTTTGTCCAAAACATCAAGGAACAGTACCAGGATTTACTTGACGTGGCTTACAAGGACGTCGCCCACATTTACTCCAGCCTCTTCGAGTCGTCGGTTTTCGACTGGTTCGGAAAAAGCAATGGAGTGCTTCACGACATTCTGGAAAGAATTCTCTTCCGGCTGAACGCCTTCAGTTTCAAGGAAATCAATCGCGACGTCTTGGGCTCCATCTACCAATATTTCCGGCCCAGGATCGAGAGGCGCAGGCTCGGTGAGTACTACACACCTGTCGAGGTGGTGGATTATATTCTGGCCCGTACCGGAATCTCCTCCGACGCTGCCATCATGCAGAAGCGCATTTTGGACCCCGCCTGCGGCTCCTTCACCTTTGGCGTGCGGGCGGCTTTGCGATTGCTTGCGGCGGGCTCACATCTTTCTCCTGAAAACAGGATCGACTTGGTTCGAACCTGCTTGCGCGGTCAGGACATTAACCCTTTCTCGGTGTTCCTTTCACACCTCAGCCTCTTGTTCGCGCTGTTGGAGACTTACTTGGAGGCGAAGAAGCAGGACCCGGCTTACGAAATCAAGCCTATGGATGTGTCTTTGCAGAACTCCCTCGCCATGGGAATTCCTGAGCCAGTGGACTTCGGCGGAGAGGGGGACGTTGACAGCGCAGGGTTCGCCACCGAGAAGATTTCCACCTACGACTACGTCGTGGGCAATCCACCGTTCGTGAGAAACGAGAGGCTTCCTGCGGAAGACCGCGCGGTACTCAACGAACGCTTCCCGAAGTTGGCCCAGAAGAACACCGACCTCTCGGTATATTTCCTGTATGTCGCCACGCAGTACCTCGCGAAGCAAAACGGGACCATCGGCATGGTGGCCCCTCTCGCGATCGCCAACGCCCAAATGGCTGCTTACCTCAGGAACGTCCTCAAGGACCAAAACTACGGCATCTTCGAGTTGGTGTCGCTGGAATGGTGCGCCAAGGAAGTATTTCCCGGCGCAGACATTGTGCCGATGCTCATCTTCCTGACCAAGCGAACCCGCCCCGAGAGCCACGCCGTCCGGCTGGTGAGGGGGATCGCCAGCACAAAGGAGTTGGAGGAAGCTGCCACGAATGCAGAGTTTCTAGGTCATAAGTCCTCAGTCCTGCCTTTCGACGAGTGGGCCGCGTTGAGCCCTTCGGGCGACTGGTGCCTTGACGTCAGCGAAGAGGACCTTCCGATCCTCAAGAAGCTGAATTCGCTCCCAACCATCGAGGACTGCGTGCGCTGCTCGTTCGCCGTCAAAGCCGGAAACGTCCAAGAATTCTTGCGGCCCGTGGATGGCGACGATCCAGGGCCGCGCGAGGTTCCCTTCGTGAAGGGCCAACACGTGGCCGCCTTCCAGATTGCAAAGGGCGTGGACGAATACGCGAATCTGGAGAGGATCGACACCGCTGAAGACGCCTCAATATGGTCCGATCTCGACTTTTATGAGGCAAATGCGGGGAAGCCCGATGACACCGGACTTGGGAGGTTCGACTACGAAACCCCAAACAAACTGGCCACGGGCTCTCCCAGCGACACTCTCTGTTGCCTGATCCCCGAAGTCTACGTGACCCTTGTGGCGGCGGTCGCAGACCCCTTGACGGTGGTCGCGAATAATAGCGTCATCGCAGTGGTTCCCAAGAAATACAGCGCGCATTGCATCGCAGCCGTCGTCAATTCAAGAGTGTCTCGTTATTATGCCTTTCTAACAGGAAGATCAGCAATTCTGTTGAGGAGGAGGACTCACTGGTTTCCACGGACGCTTAAGGCGTTACGCGTGCCGGGTCTGTCCGACGCAACAGCCGGAAGGCTTCACAGTCTCTCCGTTGAGGCGACGAGCCTCTCGAACAGTATCCTCGCCACCGAGGCCGAAGTCTATGCCGCCGAGGTTGCCGCAGTAACAGAGTTTAAGAAGGCGGGTTTCCTCGGATTGCGGGTGACCAAGCCGGATGAGACCGCCGACCGGGAAGATCTGGCCGGGTCGGAGGTAAGCGGCAACCAGTTGACGGTTGGAGGTCAGAGGCTCATCGCTGAGTCCCCGGAACTGGTCATGCTCGTACGGCTGGCGTTGCTGGCGACCGACGACGACGAGTTCCGGGGCCTGGACATGGAAAACATACTGCTGCCGGCTGAAGCGACTGATCGCGCCCGCATTGCAGAGAGAATTCGCAATTTTGAAAGCAACGTGAAGCAAACACAAGGACGCGTGCTGGCAATTCTGGAAGAGATTGACGAAATTGTTGCCGCAGGCTTGGGGCTCACCGCCGCCGAACACGAGACCATTCGCCGGCGCTGCCAGGAATTCCCGCTCTCGGTCACGGTGGAGCGCCCGCGCTTTGCCTGGAGTCCCGACCGCAAGCGTCAGGCGCGCCGCACCTATCGACCGGGCGAGCGTTTCAGATAGTGAACAACGCCTCGTGCCTTCCTTCGGGCGGGTTGGAGGACAGCAAATGCTATTTGAATCAGCCGGCGGGACGGACACTGGTTCGGTGGACTCGACCGGACCCCTCGAAGCCCGGGGTCCGCGCTATCCTTGCTAACCTTGGTCTCTCTTGGTTTGAACCTCGCCCATGAGTGCAAAGCAATGCACCTTGAACGAGCGGGCTGCCATTGCAGATAGCCTATTATTGTAGATCGTAGATCCTAAGTACCTAGCGTCGTGACCTTAGCGGACGCAGGTAGGCCGAATAGGCCAGGGCAGGCTTGATGAGACAGGCGGGAGCGATAGCCGAAAGCGAGGACGCCTCGCAGGACAAGGGGTCGGGGGGCGACGAGACGGTTGCTGGTGGCCCGGTGGTCTCCTAAAACTTGCAGAAAGGTCAAACGAAGTCTACAGGTTGTTTATAATCAATAAGATGAATCAAGAAACGAAGCCAAACGAACCCAAACGAAGCCACCAAGCCCTTTAGATTCAATACCGACTTTTGGCCTAAACCTAAAACGAAGCCAAAACCAAGCCAAACAAAGCCAAAACGAAGCCGACAAGTCCTTCAAAACGGGATGCCCTAACCGGTCTTCTCACCAAGTTTGTGGGGACTGAGGCGGGGCTGAAGACCACCTCCGACGCCCCGTTGGTAAGGTCGAGCCCCGGTGAGATGTCCCGGCTAACCTTCCTTGCTGCGGAGCGTCTATGGGAGGGAAAGAGTTTTCAGTTCTCAGTTCTCAGTTCTCAGTTTTGAGGTATCAGCCGTCAGCTATCAGCTCTTAGCCAGACAGACTGGACTTTCTTGCTGAAAGCTGAGGGCTGACGGCTGATGGCTGACAACAAGCTGAGAACTGAAAACCGAAAATTGGGGGAGCGAGTGAAGGAACAAGCGCGAGAAGTCAAAGCCAGCCATCTGCTGGAGACCTTGTGGCGGGACCTGCGTCTCGGTCTTCGGGCGCTGGCGAAGAGTCCTGGTTTTACCATCGTGGCAGTGCTCACGCTCGCCCTGGGCATCGGCGCCAACACGGCGATCTTCACCCTGGTGGACGCGGTGATGCTCCGAAGCCTGCCCGTGGCCAGCCCCAAACAACTCTACCGCCTCGGGAACAATGGGAACTGCTGCGTGATTGGCGGAAACCAGGACAACTGGGCAATTTACTCCTACTCCCTCTATCAACAGTTCCGCGACCACACGCCCGAGTTCAGCGAGATGGCGGCCTTTCAGGGCGGCCAGCAGGAGTTGAGCGCGCGCCGCAGCGGCTCGCCCGGCGCAGCAGAACCGTTCGCCGGCGAGTTCATTTCCGGCAATTACTTCTCCACCTTCGGAATCGGCGTTTTCGCCGGCCGCGCGATTACGCCCGCCGACGACAAGCCCGGCGCGCCGCCGGTGGCGATGATGAGCTATCGCACCTGGCAGGAACACTACGGGCTCGATCCCTCGGTGGTCGGTGCCAGCTTCACCATCAATCAGGAGCCCTACACCGTAGTGGGCATCGCGCCAGCCGGCTTCTTCGGCGACCGCCTGAGCGATAGCCCGCCCGATTTCTGGCTGCCTCTGGCCAGCGAACCGGCCCTGATGCGGCAGAATTCGGTCTTGAATAGCCCCGGCGATCATTGGCTCTACGTCATCGGACGAATGAAGGCCGGCGCCACACCGGCCGCGGTGCAGTCCAAGGTCACGGTCGAACTGCAACAGTGGCTCTCCGCCCAGCCGGATCTTTCGGCCTACGACCGCAGCCAACTTCCCAAGCAGCACATTACTCTCGCACCTGCCGGCGGCGGCATCCTCAACATGGAATACGAGACGGCCTCCGGCCTGCGCGTACTGATGATCATCTCCGGCCTGGTCCTGCTGATCGCCTGCGCCAACATCGCCAACTTGCTCCTGGCGCGCGGAGCGGCTAACCGCCTGCAAACCGCCATTCGCGTGGCGCTGGGCGCGCCACGGCGGCGGCTGATCCGGCAGACCCTTACCGAAAGCGTCCTGCTGGCGGTGCTGGGAGGTTTGGCGGGCCTCGCGGTGGCTTTTGCCGGCACGCGCACCATTCTGCTGATCGCCTTCCGCGGCTCGCACTTCATCCCCATCGACCCGATGCCTTCCCTCACCGTGCTCGGTTTCGCCTTCCTGCTTTCGCTGGTCACCGGGATCGTCTTCGGCGTAGCGCCCGCCTGGATCACTTCGCACTCCGACCCGGCCGAGGCGCTGCGCGGCGCCGGACGCTCCACGCGCGAGCGCTCCTCGTTGGCTCGCAAGTCCCTGGTGGTGATCCAGGTGGCGCTTTCCGCCGTTCTCCTGATCGGCGCCGGTCTGCTCACCCAGACCCTCCGCAATCTCGAAAGCCAGCGCTTCGGCTTCGAGCCCGAGGGCCGCTTGATCGTGCGGGTGAACCCGGGAGTCGCTGGATACAAACCGGAAGAACTCCTTGGCCTCTACCGGCAACTCGATGAGCGCCTGCCTCAGATTCCCGGGGTCGTCAGTGCCAGCTACTCGCTCTACAGTCCCATGCGGGGCGATAACTGGTCCTTCGGTATCAATATCCAAGGCCATCCACCCGATGAGCGGATCGGCTCGTCCTTCGATCGGGTCAGCGCTCACTACTTCGAAACCATCGGTACGCGTTTGGTGCGGGGGCGTTTGATCAACGAACACGACACGCCCGCCGCGGCGCTGGTGGCCGTTGTGAATGAGACCTTCGCGCGCAAGTACTTTCCCAAAGAGGACCCTATTGGCAAGCGCTTCGGGGTTGGCGCGAAGAACAGCGCCGACTTCGAGATCGTGGGTATTGTGCAGGATGCGAAGTATCAGGACGCTCGCGAGCCCGCCTACCCCACGTTCTTCATCCCCTTCGGGCAAATGCCCAGGGACTACTCCAAGGGGGGGTGGGCGACCGGTTCGGAGTATCTGGGCGACATTGAACTGCGCGTGGCGGGCAAACCCGAGAACCTGGAAGCGGCCGTGCGGAAGACGCTCGCCGACATCAACCCTAACCTGACGGTGATCGACGTGGTGAGCCTCACCGAGCAGCTTGCCCGCAACTTCAATCAGGACCGGTTGATCGCGCGGCTCACGGAGCTGTTCGGCCTGCTCGCACTCCTTCTGGCCTGCGTGGGCCTCTATGGCGTGACGTCCTATTCCGTGGCACGCCGTACCAGCGAGATCGGCATCCGCATGGCGCTCGGCGCCGACCGCGCCAGCGTGGTGGGGCTGATCCTGCGCGGCGCTCTGGTGCAGATCGCGCTGGGACTGGCCATCGGCATTCCGGCGGCGCTGGCCGGCGGAAAACTCTTGTCGAGCCAGCTCTACGGCGTCGAGAGCCGAAACCCGGTGATCCTTGCCTTGGCGGCAGGCGTCCTGGCAGCGTGCGCCCTGGTGGCAGGCCTGGTTCCGGCGCGACGGGCGGCGTCAATCGATCCCATCCAGGCCTTGCGGACTGAGTAACGTGAACCCCCTATCGCCTGCCAGAGGGGTCTGCCTTTCCAAAAACTGACTGAGTTTTTTACTTGACATTAATGTCTTCAACAATATATAATCGGAGAGTTATCGAGGATTTGGTGCGTTTGACGCAGACCCCGACCGGCGCCAGAGTGGACCGAGGGGTGAGAATTGTGAAGAGTGAAGTTCTGATTTCTACTTTCTGATTTCTGATCTCCGGTAACCGTTGATGGAAGCGCAGAACGAGCCGAAACCGAAGCGCAAGTACGTGATGACGCCCGAGCGCAAGGCGAAGTTGATGGCTAATCTCGCGCAGGCGCGTCTGGCGCCCAGGGAGAAGGTGTACCGCAAGACCCCCAAGCGCTACGCCGCCAACATCGGTAACCTCGAGAAGGCGAAGGCCAAGCTCCGCCAACAGACGGAGGACCTGCGCGCGAAACTGGAGGATGTCTTTCCTGCCTCCGAGGTTCCGCCGGTTCCCATCGTCCCGCCGCTGCCTGGAATGCGTGGCGCCCGGCCGTCGACGGGCGCGGCGGAGTTGGACCAAGCTGCGGCCCTCATTGCCAAGCGATTGCGAAAGATCCAAGCCGCTACGCGGCGCGAAGGCCGGCGAATCATGCGCCTGCTCACGGCGGCGATCGCCCGAACCCAACCGCTGGGCGCCAACGAAGCTTTCAACCTGGCCCTGCAGTTGTTGCAGTGCCTGGAGGGGTCGCGGGTGGTGGTGGAGGCCCGCCGGTTGAACGACAAGATCGCCGAGCTCCTGCGGAAAATGCTCGAGGCACGTTATGGGGCCGAGGCGATGGACGGGTTTTCGCTGGCGACGGCGCTGGAGGAGTTGCGGGAGGCGCGGCGGGAACGAGCCGAGGCGGAACGCGAGGAACGCGAAACCCGAGGGGAACCGGCGGCGGCCGGAGGGGGCGCAGAGTCCGCGGTCGGGGCGGCGCAAGAAGAAGGGGAAGGCGGGAAGGGCGACGCCGGGAACCTCGAAGGAGAAACCAGCGAGCCCAGCAGAGTAGTTATCCCGCCGCTGCCCAAGACTTTGGAGGAGTTCCAGGGGCTGGTGGGGCGGGCTCTGGACCTGGAGGGAGAAGAGGGGGCGGGGGTAGTGGGGAAGGTGTCGCAAGCCATCTGGGAGCGGCTGCGATGGTGGAAACGGCGGGAGCAGACGGAAGGGCAGGGGTTGGAGCGGCTTTTTCAGGAAGCGGCGGCCAGCGCGCCCGGGTCCGAGGAGGACCTCCTCGACCGCATCTTTGATATCAACTTTATCCTGAAGCTTGACGGTGACTTCGTTCGCCAGATGGACGAGGTGACGGAGAAAGTGGCGGGGGCTCTGAGGTGGTGGATAACGCAAAGATCTGAGATCAGATTTCAACGGCCGGAGTCGGCGCCTCCCGCCAAATCTCCGGTCAGCGCTACTACCGATCAGGCAACCAGCGGTTCGGCAGACCCGTCGGCCGTGGCCTGAAGAATTTGACGATTGAAAGAGAAAGAACCAAGGCACCCGGTAAAGGGTAGACGGTTCGCGTTGGGACGGAGCGGAATTGACGATTGAGGATTAACGATTAACGATGGGGAGAGAAGAAGCAAGCCGTTCCGTAAGGGGGACGGTTCGCATTGGGACGGCGGATCGCCCGAGATGAAATGGTGGTCAGCGTGGCAGGGATCGGCGAAAAAACCGGAGACGGGTCAAACGAATCAATCAAATCTCTGAGAATCAACCCCATGAGGCTTAGAACGAACCCAAAACGAACCCAGTAAGTCCTTTAGATTCTGCATACACCTCTTAGAACGAACTCAAAACGGACCTGGCAAGTCCTTCAGATTTGATGTGCCCTATCGGACGATTGCGTTCCGAGGCGGTCGGGTGTATGTTATCCTTGGTGCCGCGGTGGTTAATCTTCCAGAGTTTTTCTCAAGGTGCTTGCCTCAATCTCATCGATCGGAAGGATCGCTCCCATGCTCCGCAAAACATCCACCTGTTACCCATTTCTCGCCGCTATCGTTTTAGTGTTCTTGTGCCAAGCGACGAAACTCGCGGCCCAGAATGCGGGCGCCGCCCTCACCGACCCGGCGATTGAGGCGCGCGTGAATGCGCTGCTCGAGCAGATGACACTGGAAGAAAAGGTCGGCCAGCTCAATCAGCGCGACGCCTTCGCCGGCGTGACCGGACTCGGCGAGGGCGGATCGAGATGGGATGACGCCGCCGCTAAGGGGGCGATCGGAAGCCTCTTTAACATGACGAAGGCCTCGATGATCAATGCGGTTCAGAAGAGCGCCGTAGAGAAATCGCGGCTGCACATTCCAGTGCTGTTCGGCTTGGATGTGATTCACGGCTTCCGCACCACGTTCCCGGTGCCGCTCGGCATGTCGGCGGCCTGGAACCCACAGTTGGTGGAGCGGGCGTCGCGCATCGCGGCGGAGGAAGCTTCCGCGGCCGGCGTGCGCTGGACGTTCTCGCCCATGGTCGATATCGCGCGTGACGCCCGTTGGGGCCGCATTGTGGAAGGCGCAGGCGAGGACCCCTATCTGGGCTCGGTGATGGCGGCCGCTTATGTGCGAGGGTATCAGGGTAAGCAGCTCGACTCCCCCGATTCCATTGCCGCCTGCGTGAAGCACTACGTGGCGTACGGCGCGGCGGAAGGTGGTCGAGACTACAACACCACGGAGATGTCAGAACGCACGCTCCGGCAGGTTTATCTGCCGCCATTTCACGCTGCCGTTGAAACCGGCGCGGCCACACTCATGAGTGCCTTCAACGCGCTCAACGGGGTTCCCGCATCCGCCAATCACTTCACTCTGACCGAGGTTCTCAAGCAAGAATGGAAATTTCCAGGATTTGTGGTCAGCGATTATGGCTCGATTCGGGAACTCATTCCGCACGGGATTGCCAACGATGGGGCCACGGCGGCGCGCAAGGCATTCCTTGCCGGGGTCGACATGGATATGGAAGACCACCTTTACGATAGTCTCGTCGATCAAGTGAAATCCGGCTCCGTGCCGCAAGCAGCGATCGATGAGGCCGTGCGGCGAATTTTGCGCGTCAAGTTCGCGCTCGGCCTCTTCGATCGTCCCTACGTCAAAGAAACTCCGCGTGCTGCACAAATCAAGCCCGAGTATCGCGAGACGGCGCGAACCATAGCCGAGCAATCATTAGTCCTGCTGAAGAACGATGGAGTCGCCGGCGGCACGCCCATCCTGCCTCTGACTTCGAAAGTGACGGCGATCGCGCTGATCGGTCCGCTCGCCGACGCAGCGCGCGATATGCTGGGAGCCTGGTCAACCTTCGAGAGCAGCCCGACGGACGTCGTCACGCTAAGAGCCGCGCTTGACGATTACGCGAAGCAGCGCCCGATCAGCATCACCTACGCGAAGGGCACAGATGTTTGGGGGGATTCCGAGGCAGGCTTTGCGGAGGCTGTGGAGGCAGCTCGCAAGGCGGACGTCGCGGTACTGGCGCTTGGCGAGGAAGCGTGGTCGTCCGGCGAGGCGGGCTCGCGTGCGCATCTCAATTTGCCCGGCAATCAGGAGAAGTTACTCGACGCGGTCGCCGCGACCGGAAAGCCGGTGGTGGTAGTCCTGTTCAACGGTCATCCGCTGACACTCACCTCGGCGCTTCCGCACATGGCAGCGCTGCTGGAAGCCTGGTTTCCGGGGATTGAGGCGGGACCGGCCATTGTTCGGACGCTCTTTGGCGATGCTAATCCCAGCGGACGTCTGACCGTCAGCTTCCCGCGGTCAGTCGGCCAGGAGCCTCTCTACTACAACGCGCTTCCCACTGGTCGTCCAGCAGGTAACCTGGATCTGACGCATCCCCCGCAGAACTTTGGCGAGCGTTTCTTCTCGCGCTACATCGACGAGCAGAATTCGCCGTTGTTCCCATTTGGATTCGGCCTGTCCTATACGATCTTCTCATTCTCGCCCCTGACTCTGAGCGCCAAGCAACTCAGCGCCGCGGCGCTCAACGCGGGGAGCGCGGAGCCCTTGCGCGTGTCGGCGGAAGTGAAGAACACCGGCGACCGCGGGGGCGACGAAACTGTGCAGTTCTATATCCGTGAACAGGGAACCAGCGTGGCTCGTCCGGTCCGCGAGCTGAAAGGGTTTCAGCGCATTTCGTTAGGGGCCGGAGAATCCAAGCGTGTCGAATTCACTTTGGGCCGGGACGAGTTGAGATTCTGGAACATCGACATGAAAGACGTCGTCGAGCCGGCGAAGGTCACCGTATGGATCGGGCCGAGCTCAGTGGAAGGCTCGGAAGCGGAGCTTCAAGTCACACCCTGAGATGGCTTAAAAAAGAAGGAAAGGTCCGGGCGTTTTTAGAACGCGTACGCGGCACGTCGGTCATCACTGCGACTGTGGCTTCTCAAAAACCAGGAAATAAAACTCGCTGTGGTCGTTGGGTCGAGTGAAACCGTGTTCCTCGCGCAAGAAACGGAACCCGCTGTGCGTAACGTCCTCGCGCTCGAGGGCTTCCGGCATCCGGTGATGATCGTAATAGTAGGCGCGGGGATGACCGGCCTCGGCAGAGCGGTCGATGAGGCCGAACAATCCGCCAGGCTTGAGCGCCTTATACACGCCTTGCAGCATTTGATCGTAGTGCTGCCACTCGTGGAAGGTGTTGACGGCGAGCACTACATCGAGGCTCGCAGGGGGCAAGCTGACGTCGTGCTCAGTGCCGGCTATCGCCAGGATCTGGGTGAGGTCCTTTTTCTTGGCCTCCAGGCGAACGCTGTCGAGCGCCTCGTTATCGATGTCCTCGGCGTAGACCTTGCCCTGTGGTCCCACGCGCTCCGCCAGCTTGAAGGTGAAGTAACCGCGACCGCATCCCACGTCGGCGACCACGCTGCCGGCGTGGATGCCCAATTCGTCCAGCACTTCGCCGGGCCGCTGCCAGGCGTCGCGCTCCGGGCCGCTGTTCTGAGCGTGCGAGCAGGCCGGCGCACCGAGAAGAGCAGCCAGGAAGAGAAAGACGCCTACCCGAACGAAGCTTCCCCAGAATGAAGCTCCTACGGGCGTGTTGTAGCTGGCACGGTAAGCCGTATAAGTCAGGGTGATTACAAGCCGCATACTTATCTCGATCGAGATCGAAAAGCGTTAGGCTGGATTTCTGACTACCAACGAAAAGGCTATTTTTTAACCGCATTTTAACCAAGTGTTAACCGGCCCGTTAGACGAGCGCTTCATCCTTCTCTTGTCTTGCCCCCTGCGGCGTCTGTCGAACGAACAGCGCGGGACGCGAGACCGAGAGAGCGGCAGGAGTTGCTCCTTCGGGCGAGGTTAAAACCCCGCCCTTCCCCGTTTCTGGCGAGAACGCACCGAGGTGGACAAGATGCCCAAGTGTCCCAAGTGCGACAGCCCCAACGTCCGACGGTCGCATCGGCACGGTCTGGGAGACCGTCTGATTGCCCTTGTCCTCTTGCGACCGTTCCGTTGCCGGCGGTGCGACCATCGCTTTTACTGGTTCTGGTTGGTCAGGAACGGCAGTATCTGAACGCGCGGCCCCGGGGTGCGCGGACGACCCGGGTCACTAGCGCCGCTTAGTCGTCGCCTTTTGCGGTGCGGTTTTTTTCTCGCTTCCCTTGTGTCTCTGCTGCTGTTTGGTTACGCCCCCGAGTTTAGCCGCTCCTACCTGCCTCACATGAGCCTTCCCCGTTTCGGGCGCTTTGGTGTCTTTCGTTCTGGGCGCTTTGGTCTCGGGCGGCTTGGACGCGGGAGCATCGCTCTTGGGCGCTTTAATTGTGACCGCTTTGGCGGCCTTGGTCGTCTTCTCCCCTCCAGGCTTCCGGCGAGCGGCGGGCGCCGGTGCCGGCATGGGCTCCTTGATCCCGGCCAAGCTGCGTAGTTCCTTCTGGAGCTGGTTTGGTGTCTTGATCTTGCCGTCCAACTGATCCAGGAAGACTCGCTCCAGGATCTTCTCAAACTTCGGACCGGGCGGGACGCCGAGCGCGGTGAGTTCGCCGCGCGGCAGCTTGGCCTGCACCAACGGGACCTTCTGGAAGTAGGCCTTCACGCGGCTCTGGACGGCGGCCTGTGGGTAGTGAGCCAGCACAAAAAGCAGGAGTGGCGCCGGCCGACCGGAAAGGAGGGTGTACACGCGGCTGGGCGACCCGCCTTTGGAGCTAGCCAAAGTGCGAGCCAATGTTCTCGCCTCCGTCTCCAGGCCGAGGGCAAGCTTAAGGTCCTGCTTATGGACGAAGAGTTCGTGCGCCAAACGGTTCCGGTTCGTGCCGCCGAGTTTTTCCGCCAGCGCGTGAAAATTGAGGAGGAACAGCTCCGCATTGGGGACGATCTTGGCCGCGGTGCGGATCTTGGCGAAGCGGTCGTAAGGAATCTTGGCTGGCGTCAGGGCGCGGTCCAACCCGGCCAGCAGACCCTTTTCGCCCAGCAGTTTCAGGACGCGGCCGGGATTCTCCTCCCGCAAGATGGCGGCCAGCTCCCTTTTCTGTTGCTCGGGGTTCACCTCTTCCCAGGCGCGGCTCTCGAGCGCTGCGTCGAGCCAGCGATGGGTCCGCTCGTCGGGCTTAAAGCCGAGGCGCTCGCTCAGTCGCAGCAGGCGATAGATACGGGAGGGATCGTCGAAAAAGCTGCGGCTGTACAGGGCCCGAAGTTCCATCTTCAGGATATCGCCCGCGCCGTTGGTAGGGTCGAGCAACAGGCCCCGCGAGTTGGGGTGCAACGAGATCGCCATGGCGTTCAAGGAGAAGTCGCGACGCCGGAGGTCCTCAAAGATCGTGCCCGGCGCCACGTCGGGGCGCGCTCCCGGCTTGGCATAAGTCTCCGAGCGGGTCGCCGCGATCTCGCCCCGCACGCCATTGGAAAAGACAATATCGGCCACGTTGAGCCGGGAGTCGTACAAGACGTGTTCGGCGACAACCACGGGGCCTTGGCCGGGGGAGCCCGACTCGGACCGGTGCGCCATGCCCTGAGCTCCGAGGTGCTTCAGAATCTTCTCAGGGCTTCCCTCGACCGCAAAATCGAGATCGCGGACCGTCTGCTGCCCATACGTGAGGTCCCGCACAGCTCCGCCCACCAGATAAAAGTTGAGGCCCTCGACCGCCGCGGCGCGGCTTAGTTGATTGATCACGCGCGTCTGATCCGGGGAGAGCCGGCTTTCCATCAAGAAGTTGTAGTCGCTCATATCTTGTAGGGAACAGGGAACAGGTTACAGGGAACAGGGAAGAACGCTCGCCAGGAGAGACGGGCTCCGCCCCTTCGTTTCCTGTCGGCGGTTGTTCCTGTTCCCTACTCCTTATTCCCTCCTGTTCCCTATTCCCTGTTCCCTGTTCCCTGCACCCCGTCAGGCCCTCGGATGATACGTCTGGTACACCTGCTTCAGCCGCTCCTTCACCACATGGGTATACACCTGGGTGGTAGAGATGTCGCTGTGCCCCAGCATGAGTTGAATCGAGCGCAGGTCGGCACCGCGCTCCAACAAGTGAGTTGCGAAAGAGTGCCGCACGAGGTGGGGCGTAAGCGGAGTCCGAATTCCCGCCGCCCTTCCGTAGCACGACAGAATCTTCCAAAACCCGACGCGCGACAGCGGCTTGCCCCGGTGGTTCAAAAACAGAAACGGCATGGCGGGGATCTTCAGAAATCGGCTCCGGCCGTCGCGCACATACCTTTCAACAGCCCGAAGCGCCGACTTCCCCACCGGAATCAGGCGCTCCTTGTTTCCCTTCCCCTGGCACCGAATGATGCCGAGATTGGCTTCCAGGTCTTGCACGCGCACGCCCACCAACTCCGAAACGCGCATCCCCGTGGCGTAAAGCAACTCCAGCATCGCTTTGTCGCGCATCCCGGCTGGCGTCGAGGAGTCGGGCTGCTCCAGGAGCAATTCCACTTCATTGGCCGCGAGATGCTTCGGCAGACTCTGGCCGATCTGCGGGGCGTCGAGATCCTGGGTAGGGTCGCTCACGACGCAGCCTTCTTTGGCGAGGAAGCGGAAGAAATTGCGCAGCGAAACGAGGTGCCGCGCCGCCGATCTCGGACTGAGCCCGCGGCGGTACAGGGCCGCAAAAAAACGGCGAAGATCAGCGCGGGTCACGGTCGCCGGGGTTTTGCCCTCACGTCGGGCATGGAACTGGAAGGCTATCAAGTCCCGGCGATAACTCTGGATGCTGTTCGGAGCCAAGCCTTTCTCGACTCGAATGTAGTCCAGAAAGCGAGCCAGTTCCGGCCACTCGGGCGTGGGGCTTGCAGTCCGGCCGGCAGCCCCCAGCGATCGAAGCCCGGGGACCGTTGTAAAGGCTCCGTCATCCTCTGGCGCGCCACCGCAAGCCCCCGAGGCCGCGGGTCTTCCGCCCAACTCAGTGCTGACTTGGCTCAAGCCTGTCCTCCTTCGGGCGATGCTGATCGGAAAGGCACAACGCACACCGTTACTTGAGCGTGCACTTGCCCAGCGTGCGCTAAATTATGAACTTTCAGTCGATTAGGAAGTCGTCTCAACGCACGATCTCCCGCGCGCTCTCCAGAAGCCTTCGTACCTACTAACACCGCGTCATCCTAACACAGGTGAAAGGCGAGCACCAAGCACGATTAATTCAAAACTAGAAGTCCGAAATTGGAAAATCGAATATCCAAACTCGAACTTGGGGGACTCGCATGGACACGGGAGTCATGCGTTATTCACCTGGGTGCTTGGCATGAGGGGCAAGTTTCGATTCTCGAGTTTGGAGTTTCGAATTTCTACTTTCGCGTGCTTTCGAGTTTCGAATTCTAACGCGAGCCCACCAGCGCCGGATCGTTCTGCGGCACGGGCGGCTTGGCGGAGCTCGGGCGCACCGGCGGGACCGGTGTCGCGCTCGTCGGGGGCAACTCCAGCCGCTGGTGAATGGCGTAGAGCACCAACTCCAAACGGTCGGACACGCCGACCTTGTCGTAAATCGTCCGCAGATGATTCTTGATCGTTTGCTCCGTAATCGAGAGGTGCTGCGCTATTTCCTTGTTGCGCCACCCTTGCAGGACGTAGCTGATGACCGTTTTCTCCCGGTTAGTCAGCGTGTCACGCGGGCGCAGGGGCCGATCCTGAGTTCCTTCCAGAAGCCTGGCCATCTGCGTCACCTGTTTCTTGGGCAGCCAAACTTCATCTTCCTGGACCACCTTGCGCGCGCACTTCGAAAACAGCGCGGGATCAACTGACTTCAGGATGACACCGGAGGCGCCGGCCTTTACATAGCGAAGTGACGACTCCTCATTGAGCGCCGACGCGGTAATGACGATCTTGCTGCCCGGCGACGCTTCGAGGAGCTCGGCCAGAAACTCACCCGGGGTTTGCCCCGTCAGTTCCGCCTGCAAAAAGACGATGTCCGGTGTAAACTCGCGCGCCATACTGATGGCCGAAGGGCCGTCCGTGGCCTGTGCCATGACCCGCAGATCGTCCTCCACCCCGAAGAGTTTCTTCAGGCCGAAGATGAAGACCCCCTCTTGGTCCGCGATGAGGATGCGGATTCTCTTCTTACCGGCACGTGCGTTTGGTGTGGTCGACACGCTGAGAATTCCCTCTCCTCCGGGCTTGGCGGTCCATCGTGTTCGCACTCCGAAAGCGAACACCTTCTCGCGCTGGCACCCCGAGGTATAGATATCGGCAGCAAAGCGGGGCAGCTTGAACGCTTCTCTCCGCCACGCTCAATTCCCCGCTGGCCGAATCTCGTACTCGTCGATGACGGCCGCAATTCCCGGAATCTCGCCCGGCCCACTGCGCCGAACAATTCTTCCGTGGCCCAGAAGTTGAACGGGCGCCCGAGTAATCTCGGACGGCAAATCGACGCGGAATGAAATCGGCGCGTTGTTTCGCAGCCGGCGTCGAATCGTCACGAACATCCCGTTGGCACTGATGTTCTCTGTCTTTCCTTCCGCCTCTTGCGACTTCCCCGTGATCGTCCTCCACCAGACGTGTACCGGCAATTCCAGCGGTACCCGCGCACTCAAACGATGTTCTCTCGCCATCAGGGCAACCACCTCCGTCAACTTCTGCTATGCAGTCTAACGCGATGTTAATGAGACTGCAAGTACATTGTTGGATACCCAAACCCTTGTTCCAAACTTCGGCCGCGTAACCGACGATATACGAACCCTCCCTTCCAGCCTAGCTTACTGAGGTCATGGTACGGTACCGGCCACGACATTGGCCGGTGACGAACGGAAAGCTGTTGAAGGATCTCACGTGAACGAATCGGTCCCCCTACTCGACGTTTCGCCACCTTTGACGGTAGACTGTTCACTGCCGGGAAGACTGACGGCCGATTGCCGACGGCTGACAGCTAACCGAAAACTGAGAACTAACAGAAAACTGGGTTCCGAGGTGCCCTATGAAACTAGGCGAGCTTGCTGCCCGCGTTGACTGCCAACTGGAAGGCCCGACCGATCTGGAGATCGCCGGCGTGGCAGGCATGGACGAAGCATCCCCGACCGAAATCACTTTTCTCTCCAATCCCAAATACGAGCCCAAGCTCAAGTCGACGCGGGCGGCGGCCGTGATCGTCGGGCTGGAGGTCGACGTCCACGGCCGACCGGCATTACGCTCCCCCAATCCGTACGTGGCTTTTGCCAAGGCCCTTGAGGTTTTTGCTCCGCCTCGACGGCCCCCGGTGGGCATCCATCCCACGGCCGTCATCGGCGCTGGCGCGAGAATCGGACGGAATCCCTCCATCGGCCCCTATGTGGTCGTCGAGGACGGCGTGCAAATCGGCGACGACTGCGTGCTGAAGAGCTTCGTCATGATCTATACAGGCGCCGCGATCGGCGATCGCTTCCTGGCCCACTCGCACGCCGTCGTTCGCGAGAACGTCCGGATCGGCAACGACGTGATCCTGCAAAACGGAGCAGTGATTGGCGCCGACGGCTTCGGCTTCGCCCGCCAGGCGGACGGAAGTTACTACAAGATTGTGCAGTCAGGGACGGTGGTGATCGAAGACGCCGTCGAGGTCCAGGCCCACAGTTGCATCGACCGAGCCACGGTAGGCGAGACGCGGCTGCGGCGCGGCGTGAAAGTCGACAACCTGGTCCAGGTGGGCCACGGATGCGAGGTGGGCGAGAACACTCTGCTCTGCGCGCAGGCGGGTTTGGCGGGAAGCTCGAAGATCGGACGCCAAGTGATCCTCACCGGTCAGGTCGGCGTGGCCGGTCACCTCACCGTGGGCGACAACGTCATCGTCACTCCACAGTCCGGCGTAGCGGGTGACATCGAGCCCAATCGCACCGTCTCCGGCTCTCCCACCATCGATCATTTCGTCTGGCTAAAAAACGCCGCCATCATGCCGCACCTGCCGGAGATGTACTCCGTCTTTCGGAAGGTCCGCAGCTCTCTTGCCAGGACCTCTCAGGATGCGGATCCCCGTGGTACGTAGAGAAGTGGCTAGCGGTTAGTGGCCAGTGGCGAGGGGCATTGACGATTGCCGATTGTCGATTGACGATTGGAAGAAAAAGACGCAAGCTATTCCGGATTTTCAATCGTCAATCGTCAATTCTTCGTTTTAAGGAGATTTCGTTTTAACGGGAGACGCTATGCTTTTGCCTTCGTCGGCCCTCCTCATGCTGCTGTTAGCCTTACCGGCCCGCGGCCAGTCCTCGTTGCCCCAGAGTACTCGCGAGGATGTGCGAATCCTCGACGAACACACCACCAGGCGCCCGATCGATGCCAAGCAGCAGGGGCAGTTCATCGAACTACTCTGCAACCTGATTCCCTCGATCATCGCTCAGCAGGTGGTTTCAACCAGCTTCGAGGAAGCACCTCCCTGCCACGTGAGCTACAAGAAAGAAATCGACGAGCCCCACCGACCTTGGTATCCGGACGGCGCGGTCGAGGTAGCGCAATACTCGTTCGACACGGCGAACCCGTTCAACGGTGCTCGGTCTCAGAAGATCGAGTTGCGGGTGGCACACGCGCGAGCCGGGATTTCGCAGGACGGCTTCTACCTCAAGCAGGGGGTTCCGTACAAGCTACGCCTCCACATGCGAAGCCAGGGCAACGTCCGCGTGTGGGCCTCCTTGCATGGTGCCGGACGCGCGATCGCCGGGCCGGTGCTGCTGGCCCCGCCCAGGCGGGCTGGTGAGGATTGGACCGCCGCCGAGGCCGACTTGCGGCCCGACCGCACTCTCGATAACGCAACGCTCACTATCGATTTTGAAGGCCCAGGCGCGCTCTGGCTGGACCGAGTCTACCTCATCGGCTCGGACGCGGTGCTGGGGCTGTGGCGTCCAGACGTCGTGGCGGCCCTGAAAGCGATGTATCCCGGAATCATTCGATTCGGAGGCAGCACCATCGAGGGCTACGAGTGGGAGCGCGGGGTCGGGCCATGGGACGAGCGTCAACCGTTCTCAACGGTGTGGGGCGGCCTGGAAGAGAACTTTGTCGGCATCGATGAGTTCGTTCGCCTCTGCCATTACGTCGGCGCCGAGCCACTCATCTGCGTGCGATGGACCGGCAAGAAACCGGAGGACGCCGCCGCCGAAGTGGAATACTGCAATGGTGGCCCGGGAACCCATTGGGGCTCGCTGCGCGCCAAGAACGGGCACTCCGAACCCTATCACGTGAAGTTCTGGCAAATCGCTAACGAAGTCGACGTGCCGGAGTACAACAATTCAGTGCGAGCCTTCGCCGAGGCTATGAAGAAAGCGGACCCCACCATCAAGCTCCTTTCCTCGTTTCCCACCGCGAGCCTGCTGGCCGCCGCGGGCACGGCCTTCGACTACCTCGCTCCCCATCACTACGAAGTGGCCGACCTGCTGGCGGAAGACAAGAGCTTCCAAACCCTTGAGGATTGGATTACGGCCAACGGAGGAGGCAAAGACATCCGTGTGGCGGTGACCGAGTGGAACACGACGGCAGGAGACTTCGGACTGCGGCGCGGCATGCTCCAGACGCTCGACAACGCCCTCAGCGTCTCCCGCTACCTCAACCTTCTCCAGCGGCGCGCCGACCTGGTGGAGATCGCCAATCGCTCCAACTTTGCCGACAGCTTCGGCTCCGGTTTCATCATCACCGGCCCGGGGTGGGTCTACGAGTCCCCTGCCTATTACGCGCAGGAGTTGTATGCACGCGCCGCCGGCGATTACCCCTTGCGCACGGAGCGATCTTCCAAATCAGCGTGGCAACTCCAGGAGCCCGACCTCAGCGCCAGCCTGAGCCCCGACGGCAAGACGCTGCGCGTCTACGCAGTCAATTCGACGCCCACGTCGCTTATCACCCATTTCAATCTCCAAGGCTTTGAGGCTGCGGTGACCGGCGGCACAATTCACACCCTCGAAGATCACTTACACGGCGGCACGGCCGAAGTCATGAACAGCCGCGACGATCCACAGCGCATCTCCATCACGTCGCGGCCTGCCGATATCAGAGAGAGTGAGTTCGATTTCAAATTCGAACCTTTGACGGTCACGCTGCTGGAGCTTCGCCTGAGCAGCAGGAACACGAAGAGCGAAGGCCGATGAACTGGCCGTCACTGCTTCTGGATCACCCACCGGAACGCCATGTTCAGCAGGCTCAAAGCTAACGCTCCCCAAAAAGCTGGAACGAATCCGCGCACGTGAAAGCCGGACACAAAATTCGACGCAAACATCAGCATCAAGGCATTGATCACGAGCAAAAACAAGCCAAAGGTGAGAATGGTGAGCGGAAAAGTCAGCACCTTCAGGATCAGACCCAGGGTTGCGTTCAGCAGACCAATCACCAGGGCCGCGACCAGCGCCGCTTTCAAGCCGCGGACGAAAAACCCCGGCACCAGATTGGCAACGATCAAGAGACACACAGCACTCAGTATCCAATGCGCGATCAGCTTTCCCATGAGAGGCTCTCCTGCCTGAGAGAAGTGGCTAGTGACTAGTCTAGTGGCTGGTGGCTAGCAGAATTGCCGATTGCCGATTGTCGATTGACGATTGGAAGAGAGGAGTCGGCGAGTCTCCCGGACCTTTCAATTGGCCATCCACAAACGTCAATGAGCCTCTCTTTCAATCGGCAATCGGCAATCGGCAATCGGCAATTCCTCAGCCGTCAGCCCTCGGCATATGGCTTGGCGGACTTCTTCCATGATCAGCGCCATGTCATCCAGCGTCCGGCCTTCTGTCGGAACCGGATCATGAACGGTAAGGCGCACGGTGCCGGGATGAATCACGGGACTTCCCTTTCGCATGATCCGGGTGGCACCAGAAACGGAAATGGGAACAATCGGCGCTCCGGCCTCAATCGCCATCACGAAGACACCCTTCTTGAAGGGTTGCAACCGGCCGTCGGTACTGCGCGTACCCTCCGGAAAAACCGCGAAGGAATGACCGGCTCGGAGAGCACGAACGGCTGCCTCTACTTTCTCCACCGCCTGGCGGCGAATGCGCTTCCGCTCCACCGGAATAAATCCCCGCAGGCGCATCGCCGTACCCAGAATCGGGACACGAAAGAATTCCTTCTTGCCCAAGGTTAGCACCGGCGGCAGTTGAACGAAGACGGCCGGCGCGTCGGCATTGCTTTGGTGGTTCGACATGAAAACCACCGCCCGGTCGGCGACGATCCTCTCGCGGTTGCGGACGTCCACCTTGACCCCAGCCAGCCACAACACCATACGCCCTCCGGCGACTCCGACCTTGTAAAGCGTGTCCGTGTTATGGATGATGACGCTGTAAAGTACCAAGGGGGTTCCCACCAGGAAGATGTAGAGCAGCGCCACAAGGCAGACTATAAGGGTTCGGAGCATGTCGGTAGTTATTGACGATTGCCGATTGAAACAGCCGTCAGCTATCAGCTTTCAGCCAAGATGGAATTTTCGTCTTTTCGCGCTGAGAGCTGAGCGCTGAAAGCTGAAAGCTACTTTGCAATCGTCAATTCCTTCCCAGCCACCCGTTGCGTACCTCAATCTGGTTTGGGCTGGCGTTGGGGATCTCTTCCACGGAATAATCGGTGTCCTGCCGGGATCCGACGTTGAACTTGAAGCTCAGAGATCGCCGGCCGCGGCGCACGTCCAGTGAGATCGATTCGCCGGCTTTGGCACTGTCGAGCGCCCACGCCCCGGCGAGGGGCTTTCCGTTCAGCTTCTCAATGGTATCGCCGCTCTTGAGTCCCGCGCTCTCGGCGTTGCTGCCTGCCTCGACAGAAACCACCTGCACGGCGCCCTCCCCAAAACCTCCTCCGGCGCGGAAACCGGGATCGGGACGTTCCACCGGCTGCGTCACCAGGCGTAGCCCGGCATAGCCGAGATAAGAGTCATAATCGAGTTCGGCGGTGCCGGCAACGTTGTCACGGAAAAAGTCATCGACGGGAAACGCGGGCGCAAGCCCGCGAATGATGCTCTTCAGGTCGTCATCGGTGAAGAATCGCCCGCGATGGGCAAACTCCTGGTTCAGCCGATGCATCAGGTCATCAAGGCTGTGCTCGTTGGCGGTGGCGTGGCGGATGCCGAGGTCCAGCAGAAAGCCCAGCAATTCACCCTTGTTGTAATACGATATGCTGCGATCGGGCCGAAAGTAGTCCGGGTACTTCTCCAGCCACGCTTCGCTTCCGGACTGCTCCGCGCTCTGGAACTTGCGCGCCGGCCGCTGCTGAAGCTCCTGAATCTGGCGCGCGACACTGCGATAGAAATCGGAGCGGTGGATCAGCCCCGAGCGAACCAACACCAGTCCCGCGTACGTGCTGTCGACACCTTCGGAGAACCAAAGGTCACGGGTATCATTGCCGTGGACGTAGTCGATCGGCTCCAGGCCCTGGGGACGGATGCGCTTCACATTCCAGAGGTGGAAGAACTCATGCGCCGCGACGTTGGCCAGGCCGCCGTGCTTCACGCTCTCGGCCGAGGCGCTGATGGCGGTACCATCGCGGTGCTCCATCCCGCCGCCCCCACCCTGGCCGAGGTGGAAGATAAACGTATAGCGCGAAAACGGGACCTCGCCCATCAGGTCGGTCTCGGTGGCGGTGATTTTCTGAAGCGTCTCCACCAGTTCCTTGGACGAGTAGCTCGATCTATCTCCGTGCACGACGACGCGATAGGTGGCGCCCTTTTGGGTGTAGTCGTATTCATCAAACGTTCCGGCTTCCACTGGACTATCGACCATCAGGTCGTAGTTCGGCGACTTGAACTGGTCGGGCGCGTCGCCCTCTTCCAGCGGAGTAGCCAGCTTCCAACCTTCCGGCAGGATGAACCTCAAGCGGACGGCGCGCTCGCGCTCGCGAGGCAAGTAGAATAGGATCATGGCCAGGTTGAGGAATCCGTGCTCCTCGTCCAGCACGCTCGAAAACGGCGCTACGCTCTCGGCATGGACGCCGTACCGAACCACAAGTTGCCCGCAGCGCTGCGGTCTGCTTCGCCAAGTATCGGCGTCCTCCATCGCCAGCGCCACCGCGCGGCCGTCGCAATCCGCGTGAAGTTCCTGAACGTCTTTTACGAAATCGCGGATCTGGTAGAGGGCGTACCAGGTGGGAAACTGGATCTCAGTTCCGGGTGCCGCAGCGGACACTGTCATGGTGACGCGCACGATGTGCGATTGGCGCTCTCGCAGGTCAATCTGATAGGCAATCGGGGCGGCGGTTGCCTCGGCGGAGGGCGGCGGCCCATCCAGCGCCGCCGCTTCCAGTGAAACACCCAGCATAATCAGGACGGTGCAAAGAGCGCGGCGGCGCCATGCCGCTCGGTTGCTAATCCGTGAATCAAGGCCACTCGCCATGGCTTTCAATCCCACTTCAACTTCGAATCCCCAGGCCCGTCAAGAAACGTCCCTACTATAGCATGAGGAATCTCAGAACCGGCGTTGGCTCCTCCGCGCGGCTGCCAACACTACACTGGACAACCAAAGTCGCGGCGTCAGGCATCTATTTTGGATTTTGGATTTTCGATTTTGGATTGAAAGAGAAAGGCGACCACGGCGGGTTCTTCAATCCGAAATCCAAAATCCAAACTGAATTCGAATGCGTAACCACTTATGTCGTCATGTATAGCTGCTTCGAGGGCCGTAGTAGTACGTTCCCTGCGCGATCATTGCCGCCGGGCCAGTCAGCGTCACCTCCCCACTCTTAGACGCAGGCCACGCCACCTCAAGGCTTCCCGCCACCGTGTCCACCCGCACCTTGCGGCCCGTGACACAGTTCAGAATGCACGCCACGACGGCCGCGCAGGAACCTGTGCCGGAGGATTGCGTCACGCCCACGCCGCGCTCCCAGAAGCGCACTTCGATTTGTTTCCGCGAGAGCACCTTCACAAACTCGACGTTGGTACGGTTGGGAAAGAGATCGTGCCGCTCGATCTCGCGTCCCACGGTCTGCCAATCCGTCTGCCAATCGGGGCCTTCGAAGGTGTCGACGAGCACCGAACAGTGGGGGTTGCCCATCGAAGTCACCGTGACGGGGAGTACGCCACCGGACAGGCGCAACGGGAAATTGATGATTGGCGCCGAAACGTCACGCGACCCAAATGGAATCCTCGCTGGGTCCAGGATTGGCGATCCCATACCGACGCGAAAAACCCGCTCCGAACCGACGCGGGGGACCAGGTCCACCGAGCGCACTCCGGAGATGGTCTTGATCCTGAGAGACTGAAGCCGCTCCACCGCTTCTATCGCGGTTTTTTCGGGAAGGAACGGCAGCTTCTGCGAGGCACGTGCCCACAGAAAAGCCGCGGCGCAGCGAATGCCGTTGCCGGACATCTCGGCCTCGCTGCCGTCGGCGTTGAAGAACCAAACGGCGGCGTCGCTTGCCTCGCCGGCCCCTTCTTCCTTGCGCCGAGTGCGGGCGGCCATTTTGCCTCGCTTCGGGAGGGTCCGTTTGCTTCGCTTAGGGTGGGCCTGCCCACTCCAGCTCTCGGGTTCGGTGGCAACGATAAGTCCGTCGGCGCCGATCCCGGTGTGCCGGTCGCAAATCGAGCGTGCGAACTCCGGGAGCATAGCGTGCAATGGCGGCGCGCCTTGGAATCCGGTTTTCTCCGCCGCCCGCACCCGGAGAGGATGCAGGCCATCTGCGGGAACGGCCACCCAGTCGTTGCCGAGGCCGTGCAGTTTCACGAAAGGAACTACAATGCTTTTCATGGAGGAAATCCACGCCAACAAAGAATTGCCGATTGCAGATTGCCGATTGACGATTGGAAGCCAAGAAGACAATCCACAGATTTCGCAGACCACCCAGATACAGGACAGCACAATCGATTTCTCTTACGTTCCCATCGTGAGTCTGTGAAATCTGCGTGATCTGTGGATTCGTTCTTCTCTTCCAATCGGCAATCGGCAATCTGCAATCGTCAATGCTTCTGACTTCGCCGATAAATCCAGACTCCGTCCTCGGGCGGGGACTTCTCACGCTCGATCAGCTCGAAGTCCTTAAACGAGTCGGGATACCGTCGCATAACCTCGTCAGTCGAATCGCCCTCGCCGCGAATGATCCAGCCCACCGAGCCGTCGACTTGGTAGCGCAATCGCTGCCAACTTTCGCGATTAGATTCCGTCAAGGTCTTGCGAAAAGGGATACCGACCGACGGCATGACGCAGGGCCACTTCCCCACGGTCATGAGAATGAAGCTGCCATCATACTGTGCGCGCAGCACGCGAATTACGGCCTGCTCCGCTTTGGACCGGCAGGGGCTGTTGAGCAGGCCCTCCTTTACCACCGGCAGTTCGCGCACGCCGCCCGAGAGATTCGCCGCCGCCTGTCCAGCCAAGAGCGCCACCAGGACGACACCCCAGATCAGGCGGAGCTTCGGCTCCAGTTGCGTCGAAATCAAGAAAGAGCAGGAGATGGCCACCGCCGGCAGCATCTCGAGACCGTAGCGCAGGTTGTAGTAAGTGTTAGGGAAGAGCGTAGGGACATAGAGCGGAACCGCCGCGTGTGCCATCGACTGAAGATAGAACGGCAGCGGTGCCAGCAGCAACAAACCAGCGGCACGGCGCGCCCGCTTGCACCTTTCAGCCGCCCACGCCACCAACCCAAGCACCGCGAGCGCCAGCGGCCAGACGCCGATCACCAGTTGCAGATCGGCGAGGTAATAGTGTGCTGAGAGGAGAAAGCTGCCCTCCGTGGGATAACGAAAGCCGGTGGTGGCAATTTGATGGGCGTAAATGGCGTTGGCGGAAAAGGGTCCGTTATAGAACTCCAGCACGTTGCCAAAGCGAAGCGCGTTGTGCAGAAGCCAGAGGGCCGGTCCGGCGCCGGCAATCACAGAGAAGAGCGCTGCATGTTTGAATCGGCCCCGCCAATCTCCGCTTTTAGTCAGGAGCACAAAAAGGGCGGCGAACGGCAGCACGTACCACAGGTCGTAGCGGGTGAGCGTCCCAAAGAAGGCGGCGATCGCGGCTCCGGAGAGAGCGTGCAACCGCTGCGCCTGCTGAAAGCGAAAGAGGCCGTACACCATCAGCACAAACCACATGACGCTGAGAGATTCGGTAAGGGGGGTTGCGGCGAGGTAGTCCATATCCGGACACAGCAGGAAAGCCACCAGTGCCACCACGGCTGAAGCAGCGTTGCGATTCAAGCCGAACGCTAGACGGAAAATGAACCACGCCGCAATGATGAAAGCCGCTGACGACACCAGCGCGCCGCCCAGGCCGGTTCTCCATAGAAAACCGTTCAGCGCCAAAGGCGCAGCCAGGATGTGAAACAGCGGAAGCCAGACGGTCCCGATCTCCGGGTAGCCCGGTGTCTGGGAATCGAAGAGCCGGCGAGCCCCCTCCATGTGGGCGATGGAGTCGCCGTAGGTATTGATGAGACCCTGGGAATAACAATAGGCGAGGCTACCGAGCGCGACGATGACAATCGCCGCGCCGGCAACCGCAAGCACGAGGGGAGATGCGCTTTCGGATGCCGTCTCCTGGACGGCGATGTTCGGCGCAGCGCCCAGCCATTCAGAGAACCGGCGGGCAACTCCCCAGGCAGCTCCCCAGATTGGGGGCGCCGAAGTATCACGAACGGTATCAGACATCAAAATGAGTCATGCTCTTGAATTCGCGGTAGCGCGCTTCGATCTCCTCCGCCGTCAGCCTTAACAAGCGTTCCAGACCGAACTCCTCCACGGCAAAGCTGGCCATGACCGAGCCGTAGACCAGCGCCCGCCGCAGGTTGGTCTCGGAGTGGTCGCCGGCGCGCGCCAGGTGACCCATGAAACCACCCGCGAAGGTGTCGCCGGCGCCGGTCGGGTCATGGACCTGCTCGAGAGGATAGGCCGGCGCGAAGAAGATCGAATCGTTCTGGAAAAGGCAGGCGCCGAACTCACCGCGTTTGATCACCAGCACCCGCGGGCCCATCTTCAGGATGGCCGCCGCCGAGCGGCGCAGGTTGTCGGTGCCGGAGAGCATGCGCGCCTCGGTCTCGTTGATCACCAGCAGATCCACGGCGGCGAGGGTCTTTTTCAATTCCGCGGGCGTGCCGTTAATCCAATAGTTCATGGTGTCGAGGGCCACCAGCCGGCAATCGGGAAGCTGCCCACGAACGTGGAGCTGCAGCGCAGGATGGATGTTGCCCAGAAACAGATAACGGCTGTCGCGATAGGAGGCGGGAATCTTGGGTGAGAAACTCTCGAAAACGTTGAGCTGGGTGTCCAGCGTCTGCGCATTCGCCATGTCGTCCGCGCGGTACTTCCCGCGCCAGCGGAACGTCTTGCCCGGCACCCGCTCCAGCCCTTCGATATCGACCGAACGATTGTTGAAGACGCGCAGTTGCCGCTCGCCAAAATCCTCTCCCACCACGGCCACCAGCCTGACGGGCGTAAAAAAACTGGCCGTCACCGCGAAGTAGGTGGCCGAGCCACCGACGATGTCCTCCGCGAACCCATAGGGCGTCTCAATACAATCGAAAGCGACCGAACCAACCACGAGCAAAGACATGCAGTCTCCTTCGAAAAAAGAAGACAGGAGACAGGAGTCAGGAGTCAGAATGAGACGTAAGTGGCAGATTACGATGACAGCAGATTAGCATCGCAGCTGCTCTCTTTCTCCTGACTCCTGTCTCCTGTCTCCTGACTCCTAGTTTTTCAAAAGTACTTTCCCACCAGCAACGCTAGCTTCCTTTTGACTGCCGGCGTGACTTTCTTGCGATCGGTGAGGATCGCGTGAGCCAGAGCCGACCCGCACTTGCAGGTGCGCTCGCGCGGCATCGCGCGCAACGCACTACGGATAATCTTCTGTGCATTCTCCACGTTCCGGTTCAAGGTGTCGATCACCTGCTGCACTGTAACCGCATCGTGCTCGGTGTGCCAGCAATCGTAGTCGGTGACCATGGCCAGCGTGGCGTAGCAGATCTCCGCCTCGCGCGCCAGCTTGGCCTCCTGCAAGTTGGTCATCCCGATCACGTCCATGCCCCAGGAGCGGTAGACATTGGATTCCGCCTTGGTCGAAAACGCCGGGCCCTCCATGCAGAGGTACGTCCCGCCGCGGTGATGGACAACGCCCGAAACCTCGCACGCCCCCGCCAGCGCGTCAACCACAGTGTCGCAAACTGGATCAGCAAAACCGATGTGGGCCACCAGGCCGCCTCCAAAGAAGGTGGAAATGCGGCCGTGCGTGCGGTCGAAGAACTGCAAAGGCAGCACCATATCGGCTGGCTTGAGCTCCTCTCGCAACGATCCGACCGCGCTGATCGAGATGATGCGCTCCACGCCGAGCTTCTTCATACCGTAAATGTTGGCACGAAAGTTGATTTCGGAAGGAGTGAGAACGTGCCCGCGACCGTGACGCGCCAGAAACGCGACGCTTCGGCCCTCCAGCTCTCCCACCATGTACGCGTCCGAGGGGCGACCGAAGGGCGTCGCCAACCGCACCTCGCGTGCCCGCTTGAATCCAGCCATGTTGTAGAGTCCGCTGCCGCCGATGATTCCGAATTCCGCTTTAGGCATACAGTTCTCAGTACGTAAGAGAGATTAAACACAGAGGTGCGGAGGCGCAGAGAAGAGTACGCGGGTCACGTGAAGATGTTTTTTGTTTCCCGACGTTTCCCATTTTTCTCTGTGCCTCTGCGTCTCTGTGCTGGAAGCTCCCTCGCAATTATTTCATGGCGTCAAACGGAGCGACGACTCAATCGGGCAATGTCTCAGTGACTCAACCCTTTAGCCTCAATCTTGCCGTCTCTGTTCACTAGCGTGGCCCACGGCGCGTCCGCCTCGTGAGGGAACACCACAATGGCTCTCTCTTCCACCAGCCTGGGCAGCAGGCGTTGCTTGTTGGCCAGCGTTTCGAGCGGATAGAGGTCAAGGCTGGCGATCCACGGATAGGCCAAATGCGGTCGCATCGGCACCAGGTCGGAAATAAAGTAGACCTGCTCGCCCGCGGACTCGATCCGCACACCCTGCATGTACCGGTTGTGGCCGGGCAGTACCTCCACGCTCACGCCGGGAACGATCCTCTGATCGCCCTCCAGGAATTCCGTTTGCCCTTCAGCCACCTGAAACAGCTCCGGGTTGTAGCTCGCACGATCGCGGAGGGTCGGATGTAGCGCGTGCTCCCACTCGCCCCGCTGAACGTAGTAGCGGGCGCGAGGAAAGCTCGGGATGAGCTCGCCGCCATCGCGGCGCGTGTTCCATCCGCAGTGATCGAAGTGAAGGTGCGTGTTGATGACGATATCGATGTCCGGCCATGCCAGCCCGTGTGTGGCCAGTTGGGCAGGAAGTGAAGCAGACTTCTCCACCCCGTAAATATCTGCGAACTTCGCATCAAACCTTTCGCCGATTCCCGTCTCTATCAAAATGTTAAGCTTGCCTGTCCGCACCAGCAGGCCGTTCAGACCCATGCGGATACGGTTGCGCTCGTCGACGGGGGCCTTCTTCTCCCACATCACCTTCGGCACCACGCCGAACATCTGGCCGCCGTCCAGCTTGAATGTTCCGTCAGAAAGCGGCCACACTTCAAATTGACCCAGTCTCATTCGCTGTCCGTTGTCCGTGGTCCGTTGTCAGTTGGGTTAAGTAAAGAAGCCAGGAGCCAGAAGTCAGGAGAAAGAGGGCGAGTCGAGGACGCGCCCTATCCATCGGTCCTCATTCTCACTCCTGACTCCTGACTCCTGACTCCTCTTCGATAAGCTCAATCAACACGCCCGCCGTGCTGGACGGATGCAGGAACGCGATGCGTTCATTCCCTGCCCCTACGCGCGGCTCGCGGTCGATCAGCTTCACGCCTTTTGCTTCCAGTTCGGCGAGCGTCTTGGGCAGATCCGGCACGGTCAGGGTCAGATGGTGAATCCCGGGGCCTCGCTTGGCAACAAACCGCGCAATGGGGGAATCGGGCGAGGTCGCTTCCAGCAACTCGATGTGGCTCTCGCCCACGTTGAACATGGCTACCCGTACATGCTGGTCGGCAACAGATTCCTCCGACTCCGGCCGCTGCCCTAGCAGTGCCTCAAATACAGGAACCGCCGTGAGAAGTGATTCCACTGCGATGCCGAGATGATGAATCTTCATAGAAGAGTTTACAGTCGACAGTTCACAGTTGACAGTCCCTGCTTTCCGACCCCCGCCTTTCGACGGTTGACTGCTTGACGATTTCCTCCACCAGCGAATGCGGGTCGCGACGACGACTCAGGACCTCGTCTACCCGGGCATCAATGACGCCCTTGGGCAGCCGCTCCGTGAGCACCTTTTGAAATAAGGCCTGGCGCAGCAGCTCAAGCAGCCGCGAGCGCCATTTTTCTCGCTGGCGCTCGATTGCAACCTGTTCTTTCGCGCCAAACTCAAAAAACTTCTCCAGCGCTTCGCGTGCCGCGACGACGCCCGTTCCCGTCGTGGCTACGGTCTGAACAACTGGGGGGCACCAGCCGTCAGGCCGCGGCGTGATGCTGAGCATGGTCAAGATCTCCTGCTCCACCCGGTCGGCCCCAGGCCGATCAGCCTTATTGATCACGAAAACGTCGGCGATCTCCATGACGCCGGCCTTGAAGGTCTGCACGTCATCGCCCATGCCCGGCACGAGCAAGAGTAGCGTCGCGTCCGCCAGGCGCGCTACCTCGACCTCGTCCTGCCCGACGCCAACGGTCTCGATCAGCACCACGTCGCAGCCCGCCGCATCGAGAATCGTAACCACGTCGTGGGCGGTGGGCGCCAGCCCTCCCAGTTGGCCGCGCGTGGCCATGCTGCGGATGTATACGCCCTCATCCGCGGAGAGGCTCTGCATGCGGATACGATCGCCCAGAATCGCGCCGCCCGAAAACGGGCTCGTGGGATCAACCGCAATAATACCCACGCGCCGCTCCGCGCGGCGGTACTCGGCGGCCAACTTCTCTACCAGGGTGCTCTTCCCCGCCCCGGGCGAGCCTGTGATGCCGATCACGCGCGCTTTCCCGCCCTTGAGGAAAAGCCGCTTCACCAGCGCGATGCCGGCGGCGTCACCACTTTCCACGGCCGAGATGGCACGTGCAACGGCGCGGCGGTCGCCCGCGGCAATCCGCTCCACCCAGCCTTCGATTGCCTCCGGCACTTCGGGCGACTCCTGCGTTGAACACGGGGTTCGGAGTTCGGGCTTCGGGGTTCGCAGAACCGCTTCCCTCATTATTGTTTTCCCAAGGGCAAGCAAGAATTTCGAGCCTCGCTCTTCTTTGCGAATCCCGAACCCCGAACCCCGAAACCCGTTCCGCCAGCGACTGGAATCCCTTTATCAATGTTAGATGACAATAGGCTACCGCAAGATCTCGCGGGCGATCACCATGCGCTGGATCTCGCTGGTACCCTCGCCGATGGTGCACAGCTTGACGTCGCGGTAGTACTTCTCCGCCGGATAGTCCTTGATGAAACCGTAGCCGCCATGGATCTGTACGGCTTCGTTGGCCACCCTCACGGCCACCTCACCCGCGAAGAGCTTGGCCATTGCTCCCTCGCGCGTCACCCGGCAACCCTGGTCGGCAAGTCTAGCGGCGCGATACGTCAGCAGGCGGGCCGCGTCAATTTCAGTGGCCATGTCGGCGAGCTTGAACTGGATGGCCTGGAATTCGGCAATCGGCCTTCCGAACTGCCGGCGCTGCTTGGCGTAGGCCAGCGCCGCTTCGTAGGCACCCTGCGCCATCCCCACCGCCAGCGCGGCGATAGAGATGCGGCCCTTATCGAGCACCTTCAAGCTATCCACGAACCCCTCGCCCGGTTGCCCAAGGCAGTTTTCCCCGGGGACGTGGCAGTCCTGAAAAACAACCTCCGCAGTATCGCTGGCGCGAAGGCCCAGCTTGTTCTCCTTTTTGCCCGGATGAAAGCCCGGCGTGCCCTTCTCAATGATGAAGGCCGAAACGCCGTGCTTCCGCGAAGCCTTGTCCGTCACGGCCATCGCCACGCAGATGTCGGCATAACTGCCATTGGTGGTGAAGGTCTTGGCGCCGTTCAGGACCCAGTGGCCACCCTCCAGGCAAGCCGTGGTGCGGGTACCTCCCGCATCGCTCCCGGCGTGAGGCTCGGTCAAGCTCCAGCAACCCAACTTTTCACCGCGCGCCAACGGCACCAGATACCTATGTTTCTGATCTTCGGTGCCGGCAGCAAAGATGTGTCCGGCGCAGAGTGAATTGTGGGCAGCAACGATGATGCCCACGGAGCCGTCCACTCGGGACAATTCCTCGATCACTGTCACGTACTCGACATATCCCAGGCCCGCCCCACCATACTCGGCTGGGAACGCCACGCCCATTAATCCCATGGGGCCCAGTTTGCTGATCACTTCATGCGGAAACTGCTGACTCTCGTCCCACTCCATGACGTGGGGGCGGATTTCATTCTCGGCAAACTCACGTACAGACCTCTTGATCTCCTTCTGTTCATCGGCCAGTTGGAAGTCCACAACCCACCTCCACTGCGCCCGCCGCCCTCGTGCGCGTTCCCGTCGTCTTCAAAGGAGTCCTGCTGTCCCCTCAAAAAGCTGTTCGACGACTTACTTCGACCACCAGCGTCGTACCGTGTCGCATTAACATAAAACTATAGCACAACCGCGTCCTGACCGGCCCGGTCGTGGCATGGTCGGTAGTGGTGTCATTTGCCACAAAGAAGAGGATCCACAGATTACGCAGATTTCTCAGATTTAGAGAAGAGCGACAGACGACGCCTCGGCGTTGTCACAAGTCCAATAAAGCACACAAAGAAGAGGATCTACAGATTACGCAGATTCCTCAGATTTAGAAAAGAGCGACAGACGACGCCTCGGCGTTGTCACAAGTCCAATGAAGCCACCATTTGCTGGTTACTCTTCGTCGGGGCAGGCAGCTTCTTCATCCTAATCTCCGAAATCTGCGTAATCTGTGGATTCCATTCTTCCCCAAAATGACACCACCACCGATGGTGGGCATGGCGTCCCATGTCGCGGCGGGCACCCTTGGCACTCCCTCCTGTGCTAACATGCTTCGAGATGCAAGAGTCGAGCCATCGAGAAAGCGTGTGTCGTCAGAAGCAACGTGGATGGCGTCCGCTGACACCCGGTCTGCTCCTGGTGCTTACCTCGGCCGCTGGAGTCTCGGTCCTCGCCTTTCCAGCCGACAAGCGCGGGACGGAGCCGGCACAGGTCACCGTTCATGCCAAGAAGTCGGGCTGCAGCGTGGAACTCGACGCGCTACCGCCCCAGACCACCGATGCCCAGGGAAACGCGGTGATCCACGATGTCGAGCCCGGCGATCACTACCTTCATGTGCGCTGTCCCGACGAGCCGGAGGAAACGGCCTACTTTGTGACCGCCCGGGCGGGAGAGAACGTGACGATCGAGCACCCGCCGGCGGCCACTGCCGACAGCCGACTGGAGCCGGCGGAAGCCACCATCAAGCTGCGCCAACTGGCGAAGGAGGCCGTGCAGTTGCGTAGCCAGGGCCAGCTTGACGAGGCAGTTAAGGAGTTGCGCGAAGCCACGAAGCTGGATCCCGAGAATTCCGATCTCCATCGTGAACTGGGGATCACTTTCTTACTCAACAAGGACTGGAAGCGCGGCCGAGTCGAGATGCTGGAAGCCATCCGCCACGATCCCACCGACGCCGACGCTCACAACGGCCTAGGCTACGCCCTCGAAAAGCTTGGGGAGCTCGATCTTGCCCTGAAGGAGTATCGCATGGCGACACACCTCGAACCCGACGACCTTTCTTACCGCCAGCACTACATCGATGCTCTGGGGAAGCTGGCGGCGCAACAGGGCGAGAAGAAAAAGTAGCGACCAGCCACAGCTTTCAGACATCAGTTCTCAGCCTTCAGCCGTCAGCAAAACGACCTTGCGCTAACCTTTCGACCTTTCCGGCTCTTAGCATCTGGCGGAAACTGCGCGCCACCTAACTATCTTTCGTTTCATAAATATAGTGGGTTAGCACACCCTAAGTAGATTTGTTTTCAGAAATATAGTGGGACCTTCCAAAAAACGACTTTTCCGCTCCTTTGTTTTCATCAATATAGTGGGACCTTCCTTCATTTCGACCCCCCTCCCCTATTGCTCTCCTGCTTGAACAACGTTCTATTTTAGCTTGACTTCAATGATAATTATATATACATATTGTACATCGGTAGGATCTCGCTTCTCTGAGATGTCAAGTTTTGTGCATCAAGTAACCCCAAGCCGAAAGGTGAGGACACAGTACCACATAATTGTTCACAAGTCAAGTCTGTATTTTGCAGTCTGTATTTTGCATACAACAACCCTTCTGGCGAGTCTTGAAATACAGTTGCACTCGTACTCGGTTGGAGCTAGTCTAATTGCATGGCTGACTTGAAACTCGAGATACCAGTGACCGAAGAAGTCGAGGTGGACGAAACAACCTTGGCCGCCATTGACCGCGGCATCAAGGACGCCGACGGGGGCCGGACTGTGTCCATCGACGAAGTCCGGAAAATGATTCCGCAGTGGATTTCAAATTCGAATCACAAAAGCCGCGCTAGAGGATTTTGAGGGAATCCTGGCCTACTCGTGGGCTAACTTTCCTGCTGCCGCGGAACGGTTCGGCAACGCCATATTGAACCACGTTGATCTCTTAAGAAGCTTCCCCTACATCGGAAGTCCTGTCGTGGGGCGCCACGGCGTGCGCCAGTTGGTGCATACCCCGATCGTGATCTACTACCGCGTGAACGAAGCCCCGAATTTCGTCCAGTTCCTCCATTTCTGGCACAGCTCGCGCCAAGCTCCTACCTCCAGGTGAAGCCCTCCCGGTTAATGCAGTCACACCGGGGCGGTTCGGTGGTTAGCGGCTTCGGCGCACCTGAAACTGGAGTAGGAAGTCGGGGGGAACCATCTCTGTTTTGTTTTTGTGTCTGCGCAACTGCCGTGCTAGAATAGCCAACACGAACTTATGCAAAGAGAGTTCACTGGGGTGTTCGAGAAACGCGGACGGTGGTATGTTGCCTACGTCGAAGAGATTCCCGGCGTCAACACACAAGGACGCACGTTGGCCGAAGCGCGTCGCAACCTGCGTGAAGCGCTCCAACTCATTCTCGAGACGAATCGGCAGCTCGCTTCACAACACTCCCCTCAAGCAACCCGGCGAGAACCCGTCACCGTGGAAGTCTAGCGCCTATGAAACGGCGTGAACTCGAACGGCATCTTGCCGAGCACGGGTGCCGCCTTCTCCGCGAGGGGGCTCGACACTCGGTCTTTTATAACCCTCAAGAGAATTTAACTTCGACGATTCCTCGTCATAAAGAGATTGACGAGTTTCTGGCCCGAAAGATTTGTCGCGATCTGAAGATCCCACCGCCCAAGTGACGCCGCCAGCAGGACGCCCCAAACTCGCGCTCTGGATTTGTCGCGGGTTCTCGCACTCGAAAACAATACGTGCCCACCACACGAGGGCGCTGCAGTAGCTCCCCGCTTCAATTGACATGAGCCTTGTTTGTTGGCGAAAGATCCTCGGTCAGAGAAGCACCGACCGTCGCTACCTGCTATCGAATCGTCCCTCGAACCGAAGGCTGAGAAAGACGGCATTGATGTTGTCGGCCCTGGGGTCATCGGCGCTGCTTGCCGTCTGCCGAACGCTTGGCTCAGTGGGAGCCGGCTTTGTGGCGATCCACTGCAGCCGTTGGTTATCTGAATCAGTCAAATTTCTGATGACTTTGGATAAGCGTACAAGATGGATTGTCTTCTCTCTCGTTGATATTGGAAAGTCCGTATGCCTTCTTTACCTCTTTTCCAATTATCTGGTTAACAGTATCAAGCGTATTGTTTTCGACGGCTCTCAAATATTCCTTCATAAGCTCTCTATCATTTTGAATGAATTTGCTGATTCCGATGAAGCTGGTCACTGATTCCGATTTGATCCCGGGCGCCGGTTCCGACGTGATGCCGGTCACGGTCGGAGCGAAGCGACGCTGGCGCAGTTATGGTGCATGAAGTGACCGGGATGGGTCAACTGTAATT
>DATFYM010000202.1:0-24236 GCA_035315065.1 Terriglobia bacterium | reverse complement strand
AAGATTCAAGACTTCCAGGCAGTCTTGCCGGAGTTGTCCAATTACCTCGGTGGAGCGTACAGGCCGGGAGACCGACTTGCAACCAGCGCTTGGACCCTTTATCAGTCTCTTGACGATCAAGAGCGGGACCGCATCGAAAGGTACTACGAGATGAAAGTCGAGAACGTCGAAGGCGAACTTAAGAGACAGTTCTCCGATGTATTTGCTGCCTAGACGGAGCGCTCAGCATTGCAATGGAAATCTCTTTCTCGTACGCCAATATTCCGCCCTTCGCAATCCCTGACGCCAACCTTCTGGCCGTGCTCGCGCCACGCACCGTCGAGCCTTCTGCGCCGGCAGATCAGTTGGTCGAGGCAGCGCTGGACCACCCGATCGAATCGGACCCGCTCGAAGAACTCGCAACATCTTTGGTGTTGTCCCGCGCCTCCGGTTCGCCCGCTGCTCGCGTCCTGCTGCTGGTAGACGACATCACGCGACAGACCCCGGCGGCCGAAGTCCTGCCCGGAATCCTGCGGCGACTCGAGAAGGGTGGGGTCAGGCGCGAGAACGTCAAGATCCTGATTGCCGCCGGCACCCACTCCCGCATGAGCGCGGCCGAAGTGGAGAAGAAGCTGGGGGCGGCCATCGCAGCCGCTTACCCGGTGACTCTTCACCACTGGAGGGACGAGTCCAGCCTCACCTCCATCGGGGCCACGGAGGACGGTACCTCGGTGCGGGTGAATCGAATGCTCGCCGAGGCCGACCTCGTCATCGGGATCGGGCAGATTGTTCCGCACCGCGTCATGGGGTACACCGGCGGTGCCACCATCGTGCAGCCGGGCGTTTCGGGGCCGGAAGTCACCGGCTACACTCACTGGCGGAGCGCGTTGTTCGCCGGACCGGAAATCCTCGGCGTCGCCGAGAATGCCGTGCGGCGCGAGGTGGAGCGGATCGCGCGTCAAGCCGGATTGCGATTCATCGTCAACGTGGTGATGGACGGGAGAGGCCGCGTGATTCACGTGGTGGCGGGCGACGTCGTGGGCGCTCACCGGCAAGGCGCCGGGTATTCGCGAGCCATTTACGGAGTGCCGCAGCCGGCCGCTGCCGACATCGTGATCGCGGAGTCCCATCCCGCGGATTATGATTTGTGGCAGGCAGCCAAGGGGATCTACGCCTCGGAGTTGGCGGTGCGCGAAAACGGCGTCGTCATCCTGGTGACGCCGTGCCCCCACGGAGTGAGCAAGGAGCATCCCGTAGTGGAGGATCTGGGATACCTGGGCTTCGCCGAGGTCAAGGCTCGGGTGGAGAGGAAGGAGATCACCGACCTGGTGGCCGCAGCGCACCTGGTTCACGTGGGGCGCGTGATCCGTGATCGGGCGCGGGGCATCCTGGTTTCGCCCGGCATCGGGCGCGAGACTCAACGCTACATCGGCTTCACGCCCGTCCAGACGCCGCAGGAGGCAATCGATAGCGCCTTCGCCATGCTGGGTAAGGACGCCACGGTTGCGGTGCTTCACCATGGCGGTGACGTGCTGCCGCTGGTCGCGAGCGGATGATTGCCTTTTTGGTGGCGCTCGGGATTCGGGTTTCGGGGTTCGCAGAGAGGACGGGACACGGGATCCGTGGCTCGGGACTCGGGACTCGCACAGACGAACGGGACCGCCAGGAGATATCGACGATTGCGGAAATCTACTAAACTCCATCAATCTACTCCTGAGCCCCGAGTCCCGAGTCCCGAGTCCCGAACCTTCACCATCCCCAACCTGCGTTGGCTGATCTGCGGCCTGCTCTTCTTCGGCTCGTTCGTCAACTACATCGATCGCGGCACGATTGCCATCCTGGCGCACCACCTACAGCGACTCTTCAGATGGACCGAAAACGATTACGGCTCGATCGTCTTCGCTTTCCAATTGTCATACGCTGTCATGATGTTGCTTTCCGGCGGCGTCATCGACTCCCTGGGTACGCGCGCCGGCTACGCGCTGTCGATGGCGTGGTGGTCGATTGCCGCCATGGGGCACGCCCTGGCACGGGGCGTGCTCTCCTTTGCCGCCGCTCGCTTCTTGCTGGGAGCCGGCGAGGCCGGGAACTTCCCCGCTTCCATCAAGGCTGTCTCTGATTGGTTCCCGAAGCGGGAACGAGCCTTGGCTACCGGAATCTTCAATGCGGGGACCAACATAGGCGCCGTCGCCGCTTATCCGATAGTCGGGTGGCTGCTGCTGAAATGGGGCTGGAAAGCCGCCTTTCTCGGGACGGGCGCCCTGGGACTTGTGTGCCTCGTGGTCTGGCTGGCACTGTACCGCCTTCCCCGGCAGCACCCGTGGATTACGGACCACGAGCTTCGTGAGATCGAAAGCTTGCACGACGAAGATCGGCAAGCGCCCAATGCGCGGATTCCCTGGTTGAGCATTCTCGGGTATCGGCAGGCCCTAGGCTTCACCCTCGCCAAGTTCATGACCGACCCGATTTGGTGGTTCTACATTTTCTGGTTGCCGAAGTACCTGATCGAGATCCGCCAGTTTTCCATCGCCCGGTTGGAGCTGTTCGGGATGATCCCGTTCTTGGCGGCTGCCCCCGGTTCGATCGCCGGCGGTTGGCTCTCCGGTTTCTTGATCCGGCGCGGACACTCGGTGAACGTGGCTCGCAAGGTCGCCATGCTGGTCTGCGCCTTCTCAATGCCTGCCGGAATCCTGGCAGTATTCGCGAACAATCCCTGGACGGCCCTGGCGCTGATCTCTCTGGCAACTTCGGCACACCAGGGATGGTCCGCCAATTTATACACCTTGGCGTCGGACATCTTTCCCAAGAAGGACGTAGCCTCGGTGGTGGGAGTTGGGGGAGCCGCGGGCGCTGCGGGCGGAATGATCATCGCTAAGGTGGCAGGCTACATTTTGCAGGGGTTCCACAGCTACGTGCCGCTGTTCATCATCAGCGGCGTCATGCACCCGTTGGCGCTCGGTGTGGTCCAGCGGCTGATCCCGAGAATCGAGCCGGTGGGGAGCAATCAAGCCACTGGACCATAGTGTGGCTGGGCCGTCGAGGCAAGGGAAGGGCCCTCGCATGAACTCAACCCGAGCTTTAATTGGCCGGACGAGGACCGGAACCGGCATCGGGCCGGAGGTAGGTTTCCACGACCCGGGCAAACTGGGAAGGAGAATAGGGTTTTTCGACATAGTCCAGGGCGCCGAGCTCCATCGCTTCCAGGTAGCACTTCATGCCCGGGCAGCGGGTCACCACCAGGATGGGCGCAGGCCGATCGAGCCGCCGCGCGTACTCCAACACCAATCGCCCCTCGAAGGCGGGGCCACCCTGTCCTACGACAATGAAATCGAAGCGCTCGCGTTCGAGAGCCCGTACACCATCCGAGTAGCGAGCGCACGTTCGGACGTCATACCCATAGTGCTCAAGGCTGGAAGCATAGACCCCCAGGTCGTTCGGGTCTTCTTCAACCAGGAGAACCTTGATGGGACTTATGGCTACAACTGCTGCCGCCTGCGAATAGACGATCTTGTTGGTGCTCATGACTTGTCTCCACCGGATTGTGACCGCCGGCACGCCTTCGAACGCCCTTGCCTCTCGCGTCTGACGCGAGTTACAATTCAGTGACCGTCCGCCCGAGATATATAAACAATGCTATATATGAACTGCATTGTTAGACCCAGCGTAATTGAGCATCTTATAAAAGTCAAGGTCGATTTTTTTGATGCCTACTGCGTTGCGGCAATTCCGCTGGACCTGCGTCCGCGGGCGCCGAAGCTCCAGTTGTCGCTTGGACGTAACGACGGACTTAGAGTAGACTGCCCAGTCCCGACGTGCGATGGTCGAACGGGAGCATTGTCACCAGTGTGCCGCCCGCGCAACCGGCACCACAAGATCTAGAGGACGTATCCGATTCCCAAGAGGGAGCTGGACGATTCAGCGCCATGACCGAGGTCTCCAATTCAAGGCGGTGGTCGATCGTGGGCTTGCTCTTCGTGGCCTCGGCCATCAATTACTTCGATCGCGGCACCATCTCCGTCGCCCTGCCTCTCCTTTCGCACGAACTCCATTTCGGCCCCGAGGTCAAGGGTCTTCTTCTCTCCGCCTTTTTCTGGTCATATGCTTCGATGCAATTGCCCATGGGTTGGCTGGCAGATCGCGCCAACCTACGCTGGCTTTACACCGGGGCGTTCGCGTTGTGGTCGCTCGCCCAGGGGATGACTGGCTTGGCAGCAGGGCTCGGAGCTTTGATCGTTTTTCGTATTCTGCTGGGGATCGGCGAGGCGATCTACCTGCCCGGTGGCACCAAGATCGTAAGCCTGCTTTTCGCGCCTGAAGACCGCGGCTTGCCCTGCGGCCTTTTTGACTGCGGCACGCGCGCCGGCTTGGCAGTCGGGGCGCCTCTCACCGCGCTGCTCATCGTCCATTACGGTTGGCGGCGAATGTTCCTTTTGGCAGGCCTGGCGGGCATCTTGTGGCTGATCCCCTGGTTCATGACTTTTCCCACCTCGCTCTCGCCCCGAAAACGACGGGCGAGCGCCCCTGCCACGTCCCTTCAGCGACGCCGCCTGGTGACCTGGGATCGAAATCTGCTGGGTATTTGCATCGGCTTCTTCTGCTTCGATTACTACTGGTACCTGCTGGTGAGTTGGCTGCCGGACTACCTGATGACGGCCCGCCATCTTCCGGTGATGAAGGCGGGACTCTACGCCGCTCTTCCCTATATCGTCTTTGGAGCGAGCGAGCCATTGGCCGGCTGGATCGCTGATCGGTTGATCCACCTGGGCTGGGATGAGACCAAGACGCGCAAGGGGTTCGTCACCGGCGCCTTTCTCACCGGACTGCTTCTGATTCCGGCGGCGCGAGTCGCAACTGCCAACCACGCCATCTGGCTCGTTGCCGGAGCTTCGCTCGTCGGACTCGCCACCGCCAATCTTATCGTGATTCTCCAATGCTGCGCGCCGGAGGAGGAAATTGGTATCTGGACCGGATTCGAAAATCTGGCCGGCAATATCGGCGGCGTTCTGGCTCCTCTGCTCACAGGCCTGTTGATCCAACGGACCGGCTCGTACTTTCCAGCATTTGCGCTTGCGGCCGGGCTGTTGGTGGCTGGGATCGCCGCCTACTGGTTGATCGTGGGCGAACTGAAGCCAATCACGCAATGCGGCTGACACCGAGGCCGCTATCGTCGCACCTTTCGCCTTCAGGCCGGAAAACGAGGTTCGATCATGGCGAATGCAAGACTCCGTGTTGCCCCAACGACTCAGATTTTGTTCCTGCTCGGAACCGTGCTGGCCGCGCCTCCACTCGGCGGGACTGATACAAAGCGTCACGTCCCCGACCACGTTCCTCCCAAACGCTCGTCACAGATCGCCGACGGCTTCGGCATCAACTCCGATCTGCCACGCGACCCTTCCCTGCCCTGGAACCGCTGGTGGTGGACTCGGATGTTTGACGCGGGTGTGAGGTGGATCCGCATCGGCCAATATGAAAACAGCTCTGACCGCACAAGCTGGGACTGGATCGAGCAGAAGCGCGGGGTTTTCACTTCGTCTCCCGAACTCGAGGACGAGGTCGACTCACTGGTCGAGAACGGCGTCAACGTGCAGGTCCAACTGCTCTACGGCAATCCGATGTACACGTCGCCGGCGGGCAGGCTGCCCGATTCCATCACGCCGGAGCCGGGGTCTTTCCACAACGACGATCGCAGTCTTTACTCGGTCTTCTGGCCGCCCAAGACGCCCGACCAGATCATCGCCTTCACCCGCTATGTGGAGTGGATGGTGAACCACTTCCGCGGCCGTGTTCATTACTGGGCGCTGTGGAATGAGCAGGACATCGGCTACTGGGACCCCTGGGGCAATCCCGAGGAGTACGGCCGGCTGCTCAAAGCGTTCATCCCCGCCGTGCACCAAACGGACCCGCAAGCCAAGGTGGTTTACGGCGGGCTGGCTGATCCGAGCGCGGCGTGGGCCAAGCGATCGCTCGACGCCTGCCAGTGCGCTGCCGGCATCGACGTGTTCGCCTACCACACTTATCCCGCCTACGGCCGCAACCTCGAGCCCGAGTCCATGGACCACGGCGCCTACGGCAACGATTCGCCGCGCAAGCTGCGCGACATGGTTCGCCACTACCCGGGCATCCGCCCAGACCTGACCTTCTGGGACGACGAGTTCAACTCCATCGGCGCCTGGAAGGGTTCTGACGATACGGTCCAGGCCAAGTACATTCCGCGCGGACTCCTCTACAACTGGGCGGCCGGCGTTCGCACCTTCGTGTGGCTGCTCGCGGCGGGGACTGACGGCAACGAGGACGACGACTTCGGCTTCATCCACGGGCTGAAGTACCTGCCCACCGACTTCACGCCGCGCCCTGTCTTCGAGGCGCTGCAGAATACCAACGCGCTCTTCTCTGACACCAAGCTTGATTCGGCGCTTCAGCTCACGACCCTCGATGCCGCTGAGCTTCGCAGCCGGTCCGGCGGGGCACTTCTCGCCTACGGCTTCCGCGCTCGATCCGGCAAAGCGATTGTAGCTTACTGGCTGGCCGCGCACAGCAAACCGGGCAACGTATTTCCGCCGCTGAGCACCACGTTCACTTTAAAAGGAAGTGCCATCAAGCACCCGGTGCTGATCGACGTGGTTTCCGGTAAGATCACGCCGCTGGAATGGAAGACTGGCAGCACCAACGTCCTGGAATCGCTCCCGGTACGCGACAGCATCATGGCCATCGCCGACGAGGACTACTTCGATTGGCCCGTGCTGCCGGAAGCGCCCAGCTCGCTCAACGCTAACACGGCAGCGGGCTCCGTGAAGTTGACCTGGGAAGTCCACGGCGGCGACGCCATCAGCATCGCGGTGGAGCGGCGCGTCGGCGAAGGCGACCATTGGGACCGCATCGCGACCATGGCAGCAACAAGCACCGAGTACTCGGATTTGGCGTCGGCGAACGAAACGCTATCTTACCGCGTGCGAGCGCTGAACAGAGCCGGCGAGTCCGCCTACTCGAACATCGTCCGGATAACTCCCCGCGACGGCAACTGATCTGGCCGAAACACAATTCGACGGACAAGCGTCTCCGCCGATCCCGCTGGATTGAACGCCGCGCAGCGCGCCGCCAAGCCTTATTCCAGCGAGGAGACCCTCCGGGTGACGTCGATCGCCAGTTGACCTGCGTAGGCGCTGAATCGCCCTCGGACACGGTCCGGCAGCCCCATCATGATGTCCTCGACCGCCTGAGGGAAGAAGGGTTTGACGGCTGCAAAACCCAGGGCGTCGGCTAACACACAGGAGGCTCGAACCAGCGCGATGATGTCGAACTTGTCGTCACGGGGCCAGGAGTGGTGAAGCGCGGCAACCACCCCAAACACCTGCGGCAGCTTCCAGCTCTCCGCCAGCCACTGACCCGCCTCGCAGTGGTCCATTCCGAATAGCTCGCGTTCCTGATCGAGGACTTGCAGCGCGCTGCCCTCGACGGTCTCCAGGAACCGGGCATAACCGATGGACTGGGTCGTCATCAGCCCCAGTCGGCCGATATCGTGGAGTAGGCCGGCAGAGTAGGCAAAACCCTCTTCCATCAGGCTCGCCAGCCCCAACTTCCCGGCGACCACCGCGCACGCCAAACTGTGCCGCCAGCATTGACGGAGGGCCGGGATCCGGAGGGGCCGCGCGAGATACGACCTCAACCCGGCCGTGAAAACGAGCGATTTGATTCGCTCCGCGCCTAGCAACGTCGTCGCCTGCACGATGCTTTTGATCTCGCAGCCAAACCCCAGCAGCGGCGAGTTGGCCAGCCGCAGGATCCGAGCCGAGAACACTTGGTCGGCGCGGAGCAGTTCGCCGAGTTCCTTCAACGGCACCTCATCGCTCGAAAGCAATCGCACCGCTTCGATGGCGATGGCTGGAAACGGCGGAAGCTCCGCCGCCCATGAATCACGGCGGACCTTGGCCGCCGTCGGCTGAGTTTCTATCATGGTACACCTCTATGATTGCTTATCGACTTTTCGGGCTGTGAACTTGAGGAGCAGTAAGGGCGGGAGACACCGAGGAAACTTGATGTCGGTCAGCGGGTCGTGGAGGCAGAAGCAAACCGCGAACCTTCGCCTACTCCAACGAACTGATCTTGACGGGCAGATCGACGATGATCCGATCCAAGTACGGTTGGAAGCGCTTCCTTTCCCGCTCCGGCAGGCTGGCCAGGACTTCGTCGACGCTCGTGGGCGCCGGTGACCTGACCGCCGCAAACCCGACCGCGTCCGCCATTCGACACGAGGCGCGGACAAGGGCAACGATGTCGAACTTTTCGTCCTCGGGTAGCGCGTGGTGAAGCGCCGCCACCACCGCAAACACCTGCGGCAGCTTCCAATTCTCTAGCAGCCAACGGCCCGCCTCGCAGTGATCGATGCCGAACCACTCGCTTTCCTTGGCCAGCACGTCGATGGGCTCTTCGCTGGCCGCCTCCACCAGGGTCGCGTAGCGGAAGGGCTGAGCGGCCATCAGCGCCAGCCGGCCCACGTCGTGCAGTAGCCCAGCAGTATAGGCAAAGTCCTCCTCCACCAGGCTGACGTGTCCCAGCCGTTCGGCAATGACGGCGCTCGCCAGGCTGTGCCGCCAACAGTCGCGCAACGAGGGAATCTTCAGCGGCCGCTCGAGGTAAGCCTGCATTCCAGCGGCAAAGGCAAGCGCCTTGATTCGTTCTGCCCCCAGCAATACGGCGGCCTGCAGGATGCCCTTGATCTCCGTACAGAAGCCAAAAAGGGGCGAGTTGGCCAGGCGCAGGACTCGAGCCGACAAGCTCGGGTCGGCGCGGATCAAGTCGCTGAGCTCCTTGAGGCGAAGCTCGTCGCTCCTGAGTAACCGCATTACTTTCATGGCAATAGCCGGGAAAGGCGGGAGTTTCTCCAGCACCGCCGGCGACCGCCGCGGCATCTCCGAAGTGAAAAGGGCATTCGTCATCACGCGATCCTATACTGCCTTATATCGACCCCAAACCCGTTTTCTTTAGACAGCACATTGCATCTTGAGCCCGGACGGTGTTAAATCCTACCAGCGCCCGTATTTGGCGGACGCCAACCAAGGAGCATCCACCGATGGGAAGACTCGCGATCACCGGCGGCCTGGCGGTCCGAAGGAAGCCGTTTGCGCCGTGGCCGGTGTACTCAAAGGAAGAGACCCGCGCCCTCGGCAAGGTCCTGGCCAGCCGCAACTGGGGTGGCTTTCCGTTTCCCAACACCCACGCCGACACCTTCACCCGCAAGTTCGCCCGCTTTCACGGCGCCAAGTACGGCTTGGCGGTAGCGAACGGGACCATCGCCATTGAGGTGGCGCTGAAGGCAGCCGGCATCCGGCCCGGCGACGAGGTCATCGTCCCCGCTTACACATGGGAAGGCACGGTCGGGCCGATCCTGCTGTTGAACGCTGTGCCGGTGTTTGTCGACGTCGCCCCCGACACCTACTGCCTCGACACCAAGCTGATCGAGAACGCCATCACGCCTAAGACTCGGGCCATCCTGCCCGTGCACCTCGCCATGAACTTTGCCGACCTCGATGAGATCGGCCGCCTCGCCCGCCGCCACAAGCTGTTGGTGATCGAGGACTGCGCTCACGCTCACGGCGGCAAGTGGCGGAACAAAGGAGCAGGCGCCACCGGCGATCTCGGCGCTTTCAGTTTCCAGTCGAGCAAGCTCATGACGGCCGGCGAGGGCGGCGCCGTCATCACCAGCAGCTTGGAGTTCTACGAGCGCGCTCAGTCCTTCACCAACTGCGGCCGAGCCAGCGCCACCGACCGCTTCCGCCACCGCATGATCGGCTTCAACTATCGGATGACGGACCTTCAGGCCGCGATTCTGGAGGTCCAGCTCCAGCGTCTGCCGCAGCAGGCCAAGGCCCGGCAAGCCAATATGTCGCACTTCGAGAAGCGCATTCGCGGTGTGAATGGCCTCGGCCTGCTCCAGCGCGACCCTCGACAAACTCGGACCGCGGCCTACCAGTACGTCTTCAAGTACTCGCCCGAAAGCTTCGGTGGCATTCCGCGGGCGGCGTTCCTTGGGGCGCTCGAGCTGGAGGGTGTTCCCTGCGACGGACTGTTCTACGAGCCGGTATACAAGAGCGCGCTGTTTCCCGTTGATCCGGAGGAATACCCGGCTCTTAGTTGGGGACGCTCGGCGCCGCTCGATCTGCGCGCGATGTATCATTGCCCGGTTTCCGAACGCGCCGCCTACGAGGAGTCGGTCTGGCTGCCGCATCATATCTTCCTCGGTAGCCGCAAGGATGCAGACGACATCGCCGATGCGGTGTTGAAGGTCACGGAGAATATCGCCGAGCTGCGCGGGCTCAAGCATCCCGCCATCGCGCGCAAAGCCATGAGCCGCGCCGAGCGGCCGCGGGTAGAGAAGCGACAGTGGTAAGGGCAGTTCTCGGTTTTCAGTTCTCGGTTCTCAGTGAGAACAGCCGGACTGAGATCGGTTGCCACTCCCACCGCTTTTGAACTGAAAGCTGACGACTGAAAACTGATAACTGACCGGAGGCACAACCGATGATTCTTCCCCTCACTCCCGTTCGGCTCAAGCGCCACGCGGCGCAAGTTTTCGGCAACAAAATCGGCGTGGTCTGCGACGATCTGCGTTTCACCTATCGCGAATTCAACGAGCGTTGCGACCGGTTGTCCGGCGCCCTGCGGAAGCTCGGCCTGCGCGCCGGAGACCGCGTGGCCTACTTGAGCTTCAACTGTCACCGTTTGCTGGAGGCTTACTATGGCGTGCCGCAGATCGGCGCCATCCTCTTGCCGCTCAACATCCGGCTGAGTCCGCAAGAGCTGACTTACATCCTCAACGATGCGGCGCCGCGCCTGCTGTTTTTCGATGCGGAGTTCATCCCCCTGATTGAAGGCATGCGGCCGCACCTGAAGTCGGTGGAACACTTCATTCGACTGCGGGGCGACGCGCCGGCATGGGCGCATGCCCAGTCCTACGACGAACTGGTCGCTGCCGCCGAGCCAAGCGAGATCGACTTTCGCCCGATCGACGAAAACTCCGTCGCTGAGCTCTTCTATACCAGCGGCACCACGGCCCACCCCAAGGGCGTTATGCTCACGCACCGCAACCTCTACTTGCACGCGTTCTACACCGGAATTGGGCTGCGCGGCGGCGACGACGAGGTCCACGTCTACACCGTGCCCCTTTTCCACGTGAACAGTTGGGGCGCGCCGCACATCCTGACCCTCAGCGGCGGGCGCCACGTGATGATCCGGAAATTCGATCCCCAAACCGTCCTCGAACTGGTCCACCGCGAACGCGTCACCCGCCTGCACCTGGTGCCCACCATGGCGATCGCCCTGATCAACCACCCGGACTTCGCCCGCTACGACCTCACCAGCGTGCGCGAAGTCATGATGGGTGGCGCGCCCACCAACACGGCGCTGATTCGCCAGGTGGAAGAAAAGCTCCCTGGCTGCGTGGCCAGGGGCGGATACGGACTCACCGAGACGTCGCCCGTCATCACCATCGCGCACCTGAAGGAACATCTGGCGGGCGAGCCCGACGAGATCAAGCTGCGGCGCAAGGCCACCGCCGGTTTCGTGATGGCGGGCTCGGAGGTCCGCGTGGTTGACCCCGAGGGGCGCGACGTCAAGCCCGACGGCCACGAAGTGGGCGAAGTGATCGTGAGGAGCGACGTGGTGATGGCCGGCTATTGGCGACAGCCGGAAGAAACGGCGCGCGTTATCCGCGACGACTGGTTCTACACGGGCGATCTTGCCACTATCGACAGCGAGGGTTACGTCCTGATTGTCGACCGCGTGAAGGACATGGTGCTGAGCGGCGGCGAAAACGTCGCCACCGCCGAAATCGAGCGCGTGGTCTACGAGCATCCCGCCGTGCTCGAGTGCGCGGTGGTCGCGGTGCCCGACGACAAGTGGGGCGAGGTGCCAAGGGCCCTCGTGGTCCTGCGTGAGGGCCAGTCGGCAACGGAAGAGGACATCCTCGAAGTGTGCCGGCAGCATCTCGGTGGATTCAAAGTTCCCAAGTCCGTCGAATTCATGGAGAGCCTGCCCAAGGGCGGAACGGGAAAGATTCTGAAGAAAGTCCTGCGCGAGAGGTACTGGGCCGGGCGAGAGCGGCGAGTGCACTAAGAAACGATGAACGATGAATGATGGAAGAAAATGATGAACGATGAATGATGAATGATGAACAGAAGACCGCCGGCGGGCCGGCAAACAATGAGCAAGGACAACAAGCCTGACTTGCCTGCAAGAACAAAGCCGTTTGCTTTGCGGGTTATTCGCCTTTACTCCTCCCTTCCCCGCCTCGTCCCGGCTCAGATCATCGGCAGGCAGTTGCTGCGGAGCGGTACTTCGGTGGGCGCTCACATCGTGAGGCGACCCGGGCAAGGTCGGGAGCCGAGTTTGTCAGTAAGATTGAGTGAGCGCTGCAAGAACTGGAAGAGAGTGTCTATTGGATGGAACTGCTGGTGGAAGCTGGAATTGTTCCACTCGCGAGCCTGAGTGAGCTTTTTAGGGAGGCAGAAGAACTCACTTCGATCTTCGTGTCTTCTGCCAAAACGGCGAAAGGATCGAGATGAGCAGCTCACTGCCGACGGGGATGTTTTTGTCTTCGTGTTCATCATTCATCATTCATCGTTCATCGTTTCTTGCCTGGCCCCAACCCATCGATCCCCTCCATGCTCTCGCCTTGTCCGCTCTGGCGGCGGCGATCCCCCTTTTCGTTGTCCTGCTTCTGATGGGAGTGCTGCGCAAGCCGGGCTACGTTTCGGCGGCGTGGGGTCTGGCCAGTGCCTTCATTCTGGCCGCCCTCGTCTGGCGTATGCCCCCCCAACTTGCCCTCGCCAGCGCGGTATTCGGTTTCGTTTACGCCCTGTGGCCCATCATGTGGATCGTCTTTGCCGCGCTGTGGCTCTACAACCTCGCCGTGGACACGGGCAAGTTCGATTTGTTACGACGCTGGATGGCCGAGCACGCTTCCGGCGACCCCTGCGCCCAGGCCATTCTGGTAGCCTTCTGCTTTGGCGCCCTCATCGAGGGAACCGCAGGATTCGGCACGCCCGTGGCCATGGCAGCGTTCCTTCTCGTCGGCCTCGGCTTCAGTTCGAGGAAGGCCGTCACGGTATCGCTGATCGCCAACACTACGCCTGTGGCATTCGGAGCGCTCGGCATTCCGATCGTGGCTCTGGCAGGCGTAACAGGTCTCGACCTGGCCAAACTCTCGTCGATGGTCGGCCGCCAATTGCCCTTCCTCTCACTCCTGCTTCCGAGTTACCTCGTGCTGGTGGTGGCGGGACGCAAGGGACTTCGCGCCGCCTGGCCGTCCGCCGTCGTAGCGGGCGCAAGCTTCGCGCTGGCGCAGTTTCTGGTCTCGAACTTCTGGGGACCGTACGTTGCCGACGTCATCGCCGCGCTCGTCTCCATGGCGGCACTTACTCTTTTTCTGCACTGGCGGAAATCCCATGAGACCAAAGGCCGGGGTTCGGGTTTCGGGGTTCGGGATTCGCGGAGGAAGACGCCAGCCGGACGGTTCTCTGCGAGTCCCGAGCCCCTCGTCCCGGGCCACGGTTTTCCTCTGCCAATCCCGAAGCCCGAATCCCGAATCCCGTCTTCCTCTGCGAACCCCGAACCCCGAACTCCGAGTCCCCCCGGCTTCCAGCTCTCGGACGACCGCCTCACCCGGCGCGAAGTCGTCGCCGCCTGGGCTCCTTGGGTGATCCTTTCCTTCACCATGATCGCCTGGTCCTACCTGAAGCTCTTTCAGGTGGGCCGCACGGCGGTCGCGGTCCCTGGGCTTCACCAACGGGTGTTCATCAGCCTCTATCAAAAACCCTACGCCGCGATTTACTCGTTCGAGCCGTTGGCGGCGGGCACAGGGGCCCTCGTCGCCACGCTGCTCACCGCCCTCGCCTTTCTCACCCCGCTCCGAGTGTGGTTGCGCTCCGGGTGGAAAACGCTGCGCCAGCTTCAAACGCCGGGCCTGACGGTGGGCCTGATTGTTGCGCTGGCTTACCTCTACAACTATTCTGGAATGGCCTACACATTGGGCGCGGCGCTGGCCGGCCTGGGAGCACTCTTCCCGCTGGCGAGCGGCTTCCTGGGCTGGGTCGCCTGCTTCTTGAGCGGTAGCGACACGGCCAGCAATCTGCTCTTCGGCAATCTGCAAGTGGCCGCCGCCCACCAGATCGGCGTGAACCCGATTCTGCTCGCCGCCACCAACTCCTCCGGCGCGGTCACCGGCAAGATGATTTCGCCCCAGAACATCGCGGTGGGCGTCACCACCGTGGGACTGGTGGGACATGAAGGCGAGGTGCTCCGCACCACCTTCTGGCACAGCATCCTCCTGGCGGCGGGCCTCAGCGCCTTGGCCTTCGCCCAAGCCTATTGGCTGAAGTGGATGACGCCTTGAGGGTCGAAACTCGGAATTGGAAACTGCATGTTGGAAACTCGAAACTGGAAATGCTCGGTAGCGCGGGCGTCCCGCCCGATGTGCGCCGGGCATCCCTTCGCTTCGCTCAAGGCAGGCTCTGCCCGCGCGATGTAATCCCGCGTCTCCAATCCGGGTCGACCCCAATTCTCGATGCCTGGCGCGGGAGCGAGACGCTCCCGCCACAGCCGGCGGGACGCCCGCGCTACCTGCGGCAACCAATTTCGCTATAGGACGGTCGATGTGAGCGAGTTTTTCCTGCCAACCATCATCTATCCCCAACATAATAAAGGACCCAACGCTGAATATTTCGTTCGCCCGAAAATCGGTCATCTTATAGAAAACACGTGAGATACGAGTTGTATTTCGTTTAAACCTCATGCTTTCAACTAATTACCCTATGCTTGTTTCGAAATGATACACTTCTTCTGTTCGTTCTCGTCGAATTCCAGGCTCCTGCGTCCCGTGTCCCCAGCCGGAATTGGCTTCAATCCTCGATGCCTGACGCGGGAGCGAGACGCTCCAGCTACAGCGGGCGGGACGCCCGCGCTACCTGCGGCAATCATTTCGCGATAGAGTGGTTCGATGCGAGCGAGTTTTTCCTGCCGACCATCACCTATCCCTAAGATAATAAAGGACCCAACGCTGAATATTTCGTTCGCCCGAAAATCGGTCATCTTATAGAAAACACGTGAGATACGAGTTGTATTTCGTTTAAACCTCATGGTTTCAATCAATTATCCTATGGTTCTATCGAAATGATACACTTCTCTTTCCTAGGAGCGCGGTCTGACTTCTGACTTCTGGCTCCTGACTCCTGTCTTCTGGCTCCTGGCTCCTTCCGGGGAACATCACGGAAAGCAGCGCCTTGAGTCTGGCAAGCGCCTCATCAGACTCCTGCATGACATCCAGTAGCCCCGGGCGGGGAGTCGACCTCGTGAGCCCTGGGCCCTTACCTCCGAGCAAAGGGACGCGCGCTTCGATCCTCTCCCGCACCACCGCGGGTCCGTAAAGGCCGCTGCCCAGCACCGACTCTAGCCGGTACCGCCACTGGCGATGCTCCACGCGCTGCGCCCAGACGAACCGCCGCAAGAGTTCGTCGATGTGGGCGTCGATTTCCTTGCAATCACAGGTTCCCGCGCCCACCCAGTTCCGCCGCCGTCGGATCTTTTCCCACCACGCCTCAGCCAACGTCTCCACCAGCACCCGGTCGCGAGCGCCATCAGGACCCAGCCAGCCGATCAGATCGCGATGCAAGCGGCGAAACTCCTCCGGGCTCTCGCCTCGCGCCCGAAGATCCTTGGCAACCCAGAAGGGCAAGAGGCCACGGGTTACGCGATTGAGGGACGACCGGCGCTTGCCCCGTGTGCTGCGTGGGCCGGTCTGTCCTTTGTATCCTGAAGCGCGTCTGTATCCCATAGCGCGCAGGCGCCGGGCGCGAAGCTCATCCGGTCCCTCGACGCGATCCGCAGGGGCCCGACCCTCAGGAGTTTGGAACGGGCCGGTGTCTTCGGCCGGTCCGAAGCGGGCAGGATTGGGAAAAGAAGATTGTTCGGAACCATCGACCATCGTTGTTCACCCCTCAGAAGCCCTGCGTCCAGGCTATCGAATCGATTAAGTATAGAGCGAGGTAATACAAAAGTCAAGGATAAAAAACAGGAGTGTAGACTGTGTATTCTAGCTTATCCGTGGCCCCGCGGTCACCACCTGCGGCGCCGCACCATGCAAGCGTTCGGGGCGGCTCCGGCAACATTGAGAGATCGGAGCTTTCCCATATGTCCCATACGGGTCTCTTGCCTTTCCCGCAAAGAAAGCGTATACATCTCAACTAAGCTTCGCACGGCCCGCGAAGTTGAACGTTGCATTGTACCTATCGAGGCGCTTGATGAAACCCCGAATGCTCATTGCCGTGATGCTCCTTGCCGTCGCTGTGTCCGCTGCATTGCCGCAGCAAGCGAGCCAGCCTCTCACCAAGAGCCAAGTCATGGATTTGGTAAAGTTCGGGATGGACAGTGCCGAACTCGTAAAGAAGATTAAGGACCTGGGCATTGACTTCGAACCGACTGAGGACTACTTAGGTGCCCTGCGTAAGGCGGGTGCACAAGAGGCCATCATACAGGCATTGCGTGACAAGCCGAAACCCTTGACAAAGGAACAAGTGGGAAAGCTCGTGGTGGGGGGCGTGCCGAATGAGCGGGCGGCAGCACTGGTGAAGCGACGCGGTATCGATTTCGAGGCCGACGAACAATATCTCGAAACTTTGCGCATAGCTGGTGCGGATGACAATCTGCTTGGGTCCCTGCGTGCGGCAAGTGCTGCGGCGGCTACGGCGCTGGAGGGAGGCAAGCTGGAGGAGGTTCGCAACGCGTCAGCTCAGTTGTTGGTCTGGCGCAACGCGGGAGAGACGACGTTGCTTGAGAAGGCCGTTGCGGGCGACCAAGAGGCAAGTGCATTCTGTGAAAAACTCAGGGCGAGCGAGCAGAGATTTAAGAATTGGCAACGCTCGGAGTGGGTGCCTGACCTCGCTGAAACTGTGGTCTCTTGGTTGTGCAAGGAACCGTCATGCTGCGGCACCCCGGTGCACCGTACACCGATACTCCGATGATGACCTTCAACGAAAGTGATCTGCACAATGCGGCCGCATTAGACCTACTCGAAAAGGCAAAAGCCACGTCGGGCAGTTATGAGTGGGAATGGTATGTGGTTAAGAGAACGGTTGGGAGAACTTCTCAATGAAGAGCGTGGTTTTGCTTGCTACCGTGCATGAGTTTCAGAAGCTGGGAAACGACCGCAATCCAGAGTTAGAAAAGCGCCTTGCTTACCTGAGATCCAAGTTGGGCGCGCACATCGTGATGGAGGAGTGGTCCGAAACGCAGGGGGAATCCTTCGCCAAAGGATTCGCCGCGACATCCGGTCTCCCTTGGGCCAACGTCGGCACCCCAGATGAAACACAATACCACACCTACAACTGCTCTGGTTGCGTCAAGTATCCTGGCTATGACGGGACCCTAAAACCGTACGACCCAGCGCGCGACCCGAATGCTCCTTGGATGAATGAGTACGGACCCTTCGAGAATCAGGAAAATCGGGAACGTCGGATGGCAACGAACGTCCAGACTGAGATGAAGAGGTATGAAACAGGACTGTTCATTTTGGGTACGGCGCACCTGCACTCCGTCTTCAGCAAGCTTCAGTCTTTGGGATTCAAAGTGACAGCCTTTTCTTGGTTCTGATCCGAGCTGCCGGCTGAGTGGCGCAGGCGGACGCTTCCTAGTGTCCTGGCCCGCCTGATTATTTGCAGTGTGCGACCGACCAGGGACGCGATGCGCCGATGGCGTAATGGCGGTGTACAGGTAGATTTCCCGGCATGTCGTCCTGAGCAAACCGAAGGACCTCACTTCGAAATCGTCCGTTTCCAAGAGCAAACCGAGGTCCTTCGCTTTGCTCAGGATGACATGCGGGCCAAATTCGGAGAGTACCGATGTGAGGTGCGCCCGGCTTAAGAATCGCGAAACAGCGCCTGGAACCCTTCCTGCTCAAAATGCCGGTCATTGGTAAGAATTTCGGCCAATCCGTTCTTGCGCATCGTCTGCATGGAGATGCAATCCGTCAGGCTCTAGCCTTTATCGGGCCTCGCTCCGTAGAGAGCCATGCCCGAGAGAAACGATTCCCGACTCTGCGGAACAACCTCGACGCCAGGGTCTTCGAGAATGCGCTGGGCATTGGTAACAGCTTTGCGGCGCATCGGCTCGGGAGCCATCGCGAAGAAGGTAAGATACTCGGTCAACACTTCATCCGTGGTGACGACGGGAGAGTCTGCCCGATCGGAGGTAAGAGCCAAAGCGCGCCGGTGGGCGCTGTCGGTGGAATCGGCCAAGGCGATCCAATAGAACGTATCGGCGAAAAGAGCGGTCATTCCTCTTTCTTGGGCCCACCGTAGATGTAATGATCGTGCTGGCTGGCACCGTCTTTGGGCATCTGGGCCATGATTTCAGGTGGCACATCCCGCATGTTTTCGAGGATCACGTCAGCAATGTGTCGGTGCGGGCGGCTGGCTGGACGCTCCTGTTCAGCGAGCTTCTGGAGCCACGCCTCAAGAGATAGACCCTCCGCAGCGGCTTTCTCTTTCAGGCGCTGCCGCCTGTTCATCGGGAAGTTCAATCACCGTCATAAGAAATCTCCCACGCCCGTGCGTTCCTGGCGTACCTCGCGCTGCCAGGCAACAGGATCGGTGATGGCGGCGAACGTCCCTCGGCTGGCCAGGGCAGCGAGTGCTTCGGCCATAGCTCGCCCCCGTTCGCGCGCTGGTTCCAGCGGTGCGTCCTCCAGCGGCGTGATGTGTACGGGCACCGGCCGCGACTGCTCCGGGCGCTGGTCGAGCCATTCCACATGGTCACCGTGCAAGATCGCTCTGTAAGTTCGTAACATATTGCTGCTCAACCACCGATCCCAATGCCTTCACTGGCATTGTACCTTGCGGTCGCCCCAGAGTTCAATTGGAGCTTGTTATGTTACCAACCAAACACGATGCCCAAATTTTCCCTCACACGTTCCGCGGCCGTTGACAGCAACATCGTGCTCTCTTAGGATGATCACATGAATTCAACCATTGCCGCACCAGTAGACTGGATAGAAGCTGTTGGCAATCTGCGTTTTCCATCGAAGGCGGACCAACGCCTTCAGGAACTAATGGACCGCAACAACGAAGGACTCTTGCAGGGATCTGAGAGGGAAGAACTGGAGGCCATGGTTGAATTGAGTGAGCAACTGTCGCTCGTCCGCGGCGAGGCATTGCAGATTCTAGGCAAGCAGCCGTAATGAGCGTCCCCGAAGACTTGGCGCGCAATTCGGGAGCGCGCTGGCGCGCGGTGCCAATATTGCCTGATGCGCGAGAGCTTGCAGGGAGCCACTTTTCACATTGAACACGTAATCCCACAATGCAAGGGCGGGAGCTCCGGTCTGGACAACCTCGTGCTGGCGTGCCCCGCATGCAATTTACATAAGGCCAGCAGGATTACAGCGATTGATCCGGCGACGGGCGAGTACGTGCAATTATTTCATCCGATCCTGCAACTCTGGCGAGAACACTTCGTATTTGATGGCTATCAAATCGAAGGATTGACTGCCGTTGGCCGGGCGACCGTAGAAGCATTCATCATTTCTTACCTCCGCTTATTCAGTCAAGTTCAGCGCGCGTACCGCCGGCTCCAGATTATCTTCATAGGCAAGAACGAATCCCTCGTCCAGCACCCCATTCCGATGGGAGACCAGCCCGGCCAGGGCAGCCAGCAACAGAACGTAGAAGATCGCCCAAGCAATGAGGTGCTGCAAGAGCCACGCTTCGAGCGAGGCCATGGTGTAAGCGTAGATCGAGAACCCCAGCCAATAGATTACCCCAAACAGCGTGATGTTAGCCTTGCCGGGCAGGTAGGAGCACGTGAACGGGATTTTGAAAAACCTCAGCAGCAGCAGCTCGATGAGGATCAGAGACAGGGTGAGGGCGAAGAGCAACTCCAGCGAGGCTACGCGCCAGCCCCACAGAAAGGCACAGGCCGGCCAGAGCAGCGCAAAAAGCGGGACGATGGTCCACACCATCATCGACTTCCGCACCCCGGCCAGACAATCGCGGCGACGCTCGTTCTCGGTCAACTGAAAGATCCAATTGGCACGCAGCTCGGCCGGCAGGGGAAAAATGACGCGCATTCCTGAAAGGGCGAAGAACGATAGAACCAGCGGGATCGAAAGCAAGGCGGCGTCCGGCGCGGTGAGACCCGGAATCAGGCCCGAAGGCACGGCCGAAGCCAAGTTCGGGGCTGACCTGGAGTGGTGAGCAGCGGACAAAAGCGCCACCAACCCTTCGGTGACGAACGCAAAGCCCACCCCGACGTAAGCCGCCAGGTAGAGGCGATGCCTGGCGCTGCGGGCAATGGTCTTGCCCACGAAGTAGAACACCGCCCGCTCGATGGGCTTGCGCACCACGAACCGGTCTGCAAGGAAACCGAGCAGCGATTCGACTCGGCCGGGCTCCGTCGCCTCGTCGCCGCCTTGTTCGATCGCTCGGCGAACGAATCGCCGGTAGCTGAGAAAGTAGGTCACCGCCGAGATGAGCGTCGCCAGACAGAGACCGAGGACGGCGATCCGGGCGAGCGACGCGTACACCGCGTCGTGGCTCCCCAGCAGCTTCTGATACAGGCCCAGGAACCACATCGGCGGAAGCAGATAGAGGTTGATGCTGCCAGCCCTTTTCCAGCTCGCCACCAGGGTCGAAACCAACGGCAGCAGGAAGAACATGGAAAGCAGCGCGATCATCGAGAGCACTTGAACCGCGAGCGACATCCACTTGAACCACCGGGGACGGAGCAAGTTGATCAGGACCCCTTGCAGCCCGACGAAGCACAGGAACATGAAGGCGCTTCCGCCCAGCACGGCGGCGGCGTGCGCGACAATGGTCCAGCCGATGTACGAGAGAGGCAGGCGGCCTCCGGGGATGCCCATGGCGGCGACACAAGGGTAGAAGATGCTCGTGGGGCCGCTGACCGTTATCACAAAGAGCGTCGCGAAGCCCACCAACGCGGCAATTTTGGCGGCGAAAATACTTGAGACCTTGAGGGGTAGAGGCGTGAGAATGGCGTAGTCGCGGCGGTCGGGAAACAGTGCGTCCCACTCCAGTACGGCCACGAAACCGATGACCACCATGGAGAAGATGACGTAGCGGCAATGATCGACCAGCGAAACGGCGGAGTAAAGATTGGGACGATGCTGGGCTATGAAATCGTAAGAGGAATACTGGTAGAACATGTAGAAGATGCCGGGAAGCGCCAGCACCGCCAGAATATGGACCAGCGTCAGGTGCGACTCGCCGCCCTGCCCGATGAACTCGCTATCGAAGAAGCGGCGAAAGAAGTGCTCCGCCAGATCGACGAAGTGGGTCCGGTCGTCGCGAAAGAGCCGGCGAAGCTTCTTCACCATTTGCGACCTTCGAGTTTTGAGCGGCAAATTGTGAATAGTGAATTAAAGACCAAACTCCGATTCACGTCTTCTGTTCCCTACTCCCTACTCCCTACTCCCTACTCCCTATTCCCTACTCCGTATTCCCTACTCCCTACTCCCTATTCCCTAGCTTTCATCACTTCCACAATGTCTGCCGCAATCTTTTCCGTGTCTTCCTGCAGCGCCAGTTGACGGAAGATTTCCTCCAGCGATGGCAGCTTCATCAAATCGCATAGCCGCTCCACCCGATCGTTGGCGACGATGCGTCCCTTGTGGAGAATCACCACGCTGGAGCACACCTTCTCCACCACCTCGAGAATGTGAGAGCTGTAAAGGATAGTCTTCCCTTCCCGCGCCAGCAACTTCATGAGATTCCGGAACACCAGCACCGAGCTCACGTCGAGCCCGGAGAGCGGCTCGTCGAAAATCAGGACGTCCGGGTTGTGAAGCAGCGCCGCGGAGATCAGCACCTTCTGCTTCATTCCCTTGGAATAGGACGAGATGGCGGCGTGGCGAAAGCGGCCGAGGCCGAAGAGATTGAGCAACTCTTCGATCTTCCAGTCCAGGATTCCCTGGGGCATGGACCGCAGCCGGCCCACAAGCTGAAGGTATTCGCGTCCGCTCATATAGGGATAGAGCAGCGGCTCCTCGGGGACGTATCCGAGGCGCTTCCGGTATTCGATGAGATTCTTCTTGATGTCCTGGCCGCAGAAGAAGATGTGGCCGGCCGTCGGATCGAGCAGCGCCGTCAGCATCTTGACGGTGGTACTTTTGCCCGAACCGTTAGGCCCGAGGTAACCGAGGACCTCTCCCGGCTGGACAGAGAAGTTCACCCGATCGACGGCGGGAATGCCGTTAAAGCGCTTGGTGAGGTCCTTTGCTTCCAGCATTGGAGGACCGCTTTCAGCCATCAGCGAGCAGCGTCTTTGGCTGACAGCGGACGGCTGAGAGCTGACGGCTAGCTTGAGAGCTTATGAGCTTCGCGGTATTGAGTGACGGGACCCCCTCACCCCCGGCCCCTCTCCCCCAAGGGGGGCGAGGGGAGGAAAGCGTCAAATTCATGCCCTCTCCCCTAACAGCCCGTGGTGGAAGTGGCAGTTTCTGTGGTGGCCAAGGTAGCGCGCTCTTGTAGCTTTTGTGGGCGGCTGATTCCTCCGGGTTCGTTGCAAGTGTCCGCCACGGCCTTTTGCCGCGCCCAGACCTCGCTCCACCGCCGCAAAAGCGCCAAGAGCAACTCGACACGATGGCCTTGCAGGCCCCGCGGGGTTCCTTTGCCGAGTACTCTTCGCATCACCACTCCCAAGTTGAACCCCGCCACGTGCACCAGCAACCGTTTCAAAATATTCCGGTGGCCGCGGAGGTGCACCCGTCGCAGCCCTCCGGTTTCGTACAAATGCGCGAAGCTCCGTTCGATCTTCTCCCCTCGCTGCCGCAACAACTTCTTCCCCCGCTCCCCCCGAATCCGCCGCCGGTTGGCATACACCGCCGCTTGCTCTTCCCTCTTCCCCTCCCAACGCCGCCGGCCGCGATCGGGCTCGGAGCAGTAAGTTCGAACTTCCCCCTGCTTCAGGTCGACCAAGGCGTCGCTGCTGTGGTATCCCTTGTCCAGCACCACTTCCGTCGGCCCCTCGGGATTCACCCGCTCCCCCACTTCCTCGTGGTTCGTCTCCCAGGCTACGGCGGCGATCGCTTCCCCCGCCTCCGCCAGCGTCTCCATCACCGTCGCCGTGTCGCCCCGATCGGCAGGCTGGATCGTCACCGCCACCACCGCTCCGCTCCCCAGATCCACCGCCTGCTCCACCTTGTGGGCCAAGTGCGTCCGCCCGTCCTTCATCTTGGCGATGCGCGCCTCCGGGTCGTGCGGGTGTTCCCACTCTTCATTCGATCCCTTGTGCCGCCGCTTCCGGTCCAACCGCGCCAAGTCTTCGCGGGTCGGCGTCGCGATCCCCGATTCCTTCGCCAGCCGCTTCAGAAACTCCTGATAGCCTTCTCCCGTGTCACGCCGCACAATCGAACGTAGGGCCGCGTTGGCCTCCAGGGTCGTGGCATCGATGGCCAGGGTTTGCCCTTTCAGCAAGCCGTTCTCCGCCACCACCCGCAGCACCCACTGGAAGACTTCCTGGTGCGTCTCCAAGTCGATCCGCCGCCGCGTCCGCGAGAGGGTGGAATGGTCCGGCCCCGACTCCTCCAGCCCCATCCGCAGAAACCGCCGTAGCCCCAGCGAGTCGCTGGCCCGCCAAGCGATCCCCCGCTCCGAGTCGATCCCCTCGAAATACCCGATCAGCAGCAGGCGGAAATAGACCCCCGGCGCCAGACTGGGTCGCCCCATCTTCTCCGCATAGAAGCGCTGGCACCGGCCCTCCGCGAAGGCATCGAAGTGGTTCTCGTCCAGCAACTGATTCAGGCGCTGATAAAAGGGATGACCAGCGCTGGTGGGCAGCGCCGCCCGCGCCACCCACATCTCTTCCTGGCTTTCCCCTTGCATGCGAGTTCCCATGGCCATGTCAGCATTCTATAACCGTTCTAGGATATTGCAATATCTTTTTACAGATTATCCTATTCATGCTGAACCCCGAGATCCCGACTTTTACCACGGGCTGCTAAGGGGGGCGAGGGGAGAAAAGCGTCGAACTCATGCCCTCGCCCCCTTGGGGGAGAGTGGCCGGGCGTGAAGGGGGTCCACGTGTCACCCTGTTATGCAAAGCTCACCACCTGACAGGTTGATTAGACCGAAGTTCCTGCTATTAATTCCGTAAAGTGGTTTGAATTGAAGGTGATGGCGGATTTTCGACCTCCGAGTGTAGTCATGTAAGTGATGACTCTGTCGATTTGTGTATAGATTATTTGCTTGTATTGTGGCACTTTT
>DATFYM010000201.1:0-40795 GCA_035315065.1 Terriglobia bacterium | reverse complement strand
ACTGCCAACTGCCGACTGCCTACTGTTACCCCATGGCTCCCGTCATCGAACTCGAAGGACTGGGCGTTCGCTTCTGGCAGCGGATTATTCTGGAAGACCTGCGTTGCACTCTTTCGGGCCGGGCCATCGGATTGCTCGGCCCGAATGGCGCTGGCAAGTCGACCCTCATCAATACGCTTCTCGGATTCTACCCGGTGGCGGCGGGCACCGCTCGCGTCTTCGGCTACGACATTCGCACCCAAACCAAGCAGATTCGCAGTCTCACCGGGTACATGCCCGAGACCGATTGCTTCATCGCCCACATGACGGCGGTCAGCTTCGTTCGGATGATGGCCGAACTCTCCGGTCTGCCTCCCGGCGCGGCCCTCGAGCGCGCCCACGAGGCCTTGTTCTACGTGGGCTTGGGCGAGGCGCGATATCGCAAGCTGGGCACATATTCTCTGGGCATGAAGCAGCTTGCCAAGCTGGCTCAAGCCATCGTCCACGGGCCGAAGCTCCTGATTCTGGATGAGCCGACCAACGGTCTGGATCCACCCGCGCGGCAGCGCATGATCCGCCTGATCCACGAAATGCGGGACAGCCGGGAGCTTCAAATCCTGCTTTGTTCGCACCTGCTGCGCGACGTGGAAGAGACCTGCGACGAGGTGCTGATCCTCAAGGCCGGCCGGCAGGTTCACTACGCGAATCTGGAGGAGGAGCGCCGGGCCAACAAGCGCTTCCTGGAGCTGGAAACGGCGGGAGACGATGGCGGCTTTGCGGAAGCGGTGGAAAACCTGGGTTGCGAGTGCGCCGTGACTTCAGGCAAGCGAATGAAGATGGTATTGCCGGAGAGCTTTGTCATCCGCGACCTGTACCGATTGGCGGAGGAGCGTAACGTTCAGATCCGGCGCATGAACTACCGCCGCGACAGCCTGGAAGACATTTTCTTGAAAGCCATGGAGAACAGCAATGGCCGTTCATAAGCGCAGCTACCGCGGCTACGACGGGCAAATTACGCCGCTGTGGTCGCGCTTCTTGATCGTCACGCGGTACGCTTTCAAGAACGTGTTCCATTCGAAGTTCGTTACGGCGTTTTTCGTCATCTGCTTCTTCTTCCCGTTGATCTGCGCGGTGGGTATTTACGTGAGCCATAACGCGAGCCTGTTGGCGATTTTCGGCGTCCGCAAGCTCTTCGATGTGGATGCCGGCTTCTTCTTGTATTTCCTGACCACGCAGAAAACTATGGCTTTCATCCTGACGGCGCTGGTAGGGCCGGGTCTCGTTTCTCCCGACCTCGCCAACAGCGCCTTGCCCCTCTACTTCTGCCGGCCATTGTCACGTACGGATTACGTGGTGGGGAAGATGCTGGTCCTGGTTTCGTTGCTCTCGCTGGTCACCTGGGTTCCCGCGCTTTTGCTGTTCCTCATACAATCCAGCCTCGCCGGATTGAGTTGGATGGGGGCGAATCTCTGGCTGACGGCCAGTATCTTGCTCGGCTCGGCGATTGAAATCCTGGTGTTCTCGGTGTTGGCGCTGGCGCTCTCGGCATGGATCAGGCGCAAGCTGGCGGCGGGCGCGGCGCTGCTGGCGGTCTTCTTCTTCGGGGCTGGTTTCGGTGAGGCCGCGAATAAGGTGCTGGGAACCGACAAGGGCGTCCTTCTCAACCTCGGCAGTCTCATCGTCACGGTGGAAGACCACTTGTTCCGACAGCCTTCGCGAAGTCCTATCTCCGGCGCGAGCGCCTGGATGGCGCTGCTGGCGGTCAGCGGCATTTGTCTCTGGCTCCTGGCGCGCAAGGTTCGCGCCTATGAGGTGGTGCGAGGATGAACGACTTGACGTATTGTAGAGGCCGCCTTTAGGCGGGCAAACAAGATGCCGGGCAAAAGCCCGCCGCTACAAGAGGTAGGCGGATGAACGACGTCGCCCCCGACAATCGCATTGTGTTCGAGGACGTCTCCAAGTTCTACGGAGAGGTGCTGGGGGTGAACCGCGTCAACCTCTCCATTCCGCCAGGCATCACCAGCCTGGTGGGTCCGAACGGTTCGGGCAAGACGACGTTGATGAACCTGATGACGGGGTTGGTGGAGCCTACCCGCGGGCGGATCAGCGTGCTGGGGCTCTCGCCGCGCCAGCCCGAACAGCTCTTTCGCCAAGTCGGCTACTGCACGCAGTACGACTCGTTCCCCCGCGGCCTGACGGGATATGAGTTCGTCTATTCCTACCTGCTGCTGTTCGGCTACGCCCCCGCTCAAGCAAGAGAGCTCTCTATACAGGCGATCGACCGCGTCAGCCTGGGTGAGGCCGCGGACCGCCCGATCGCGAGCTACAGCAAGGGCATGCGCCAGCGCATCAAGCTGGCCCAAGCCATCTGCCATAACCCTACCGTTCTGGTGCTCGACGAGCCGCTCAACGGTCTCGATCCGCTCATCCGCGCCGAGACCATTGCCCTGTTCCGTGCCTTGGCCAAGCAGGGCCTGCACCTGATCATCTCCAGCCACGTCCTGCATGAAGTGGACGTGATTTCCGACCAGGTGGTGCTGCTCAGCAACGGCTACGTGGTGGCGGAGGGCGAGATTCGCGGCGTGCGTAATGAGATCCAGGAACAGCCCATGCAGGTTCTCATCCGCTGCAACAAGCCGGGCGTATTGGCTTCGCAGGTGTTCCTCGAGGACTATGTGGTGGAGGCGCGCGTTCACCATGACGGCATGGGCCTGCTGGTGAAGACCCGCGACGCCGACCGGTTCTATTTGCTCCTGAATCGCATTGCCCAGAACGGAATCGATATCGAGTCGGTCGCACCGGCCGACGATGACGTACTCTCGGTCTACGAATACCTGATCGGCACGGAGGAGCCCATCAAATGAGCTTCCTCAAACTTCCTTGGGCGCTCTGGCGTCGACAGATTGTGGCGGTGGTAAGGCTCGAATTGAAGAAGACTCTGTTTGCCCGGCGCGGGCTCTGGATTTACTTTCTGGCCTTCGCCCCCGTGCTCCTATATGCCGCCCACTCATTTTCCATGATCAGAACCGGGCGGCGCGGCAACTTCGGGGAGGACACGCACATCTTCGCTGCTGTCTTCCAGTTCTTTTACCTGCGGCTCGCCATCTTCTTCGGCTGCGTCGGCATTTTCATGAACCTATTCCGCGGAGAGGTGCTTGACAAAAGTTTGCATTACTACTTCCTCGCGCCCATCCGCAGGGAGGTCTTGCTGGTGGGCAAGTACCTGTCGGGCCTGCTGGCGGCGACTGCAATCTTCTGCTCCAGTACGCTGATTCAGCTCGTCGCGAGTTACTGGTACTTCGACTCCAACGTGATTCGAGACTACCTGTCTCACGGCGACGGCCTCGGCCACGGGGCTGCCTACCTGGGCGTCACGCTCCTGGCTTGCATTGGCTATGGCAGCATTTTTCTGGCAGCCGGAGTGGTTTTCCGCAATCCTCTGGTTCCGACTCTCATCGTGTTGGTGTGGGAGACCATCAACGGATTCCTTCCCCCACTCATGCAGAAGTGCAGCGTGATTTTCTACCTGAAATCCCTGTGTCCGGTGAGCGTGTCTGCCAGCGTCGCCCTGCACAAGGGAAATCCCCTGGCCTTGATCGTCGTGAACGTCAATCCTGCTTCGGCCGCAACGGCCATCCTTGGCCTTCTGATCTTGTCAGTTGCAGTGCTGGCACTTTCGAGCCTGCGCCTGCGCCGCATGGAAATCGAATACGGCGCGGAGTAGTTCACCTTCCGACTTCGTGGCCGCTTTGGTAGTTGTCTGAAAAGTGCGTTGGATCATAGTGGCGAGACTAATGTAACCGAGAATCCTCCGGTCTTTTTCGCTTGGAGGCTATAGGGTTTTTCGAAGACGCGAGAGCGGAACCCGTGTCCGGCGACCGCCATGCGGGACCGACGCGGCGAGTTTCACAAATGCGATGACGAAAGAGCCCTTCACCGGCCCTTTCCCCAAGCGAAGCGAGGGGGCTCATCGCGCCGGGTGAGGAGACTCCGCCATAACGCAAGGATACTTGTGAAACGGATAATCTAGCCAGAGGATCGTCTGGCTGCGTACCTGGATCACATCGATGGGTGACGGCTGTCACTGAGATTGTGCAATGAACTGCGTTAAGAATTGCGGGCTGGAAGGTAGCAACGTCCCAGCGGCGTTAGCTCTGGCACAACGCAGGTGAGTTCGCTTGGCAGGCGTCGCCGTGATGCGGGGGGCGCGGTAGCGCAATCGCCGGAGGCGGGCGGTCCAGACATGCCGCGGGGCACATTGGCTTTGTTGGGCAACAGGTTCCATCGACTCTTATTCCTTTGATACATGCTCTCAGCTAACATAACGTCAGAGCAACTTAGTAAGGAATGTTAAGAATGTAGCGCGGTTCCATGTGAGGAAAGAAGGCTTCGACAATCTCCGGCAGCGGTTCCTCCCGCTCCCGGATCTTTGGTTGGAAAGAGGGAGAGAAAACAGTACTAACACGAGAGGAGAAAGAACATGGCAATTGGGAAGAGTTTTTTGCGGCCCATCATCCGCCCCGGGATCCTCGGGGCTGTGGTCGCTTTTTTGGTGCTGGTAGCGTGGGCTCCCGCCCTGGCGCAAAAGGGGGAGTCCCGCCTTGCGGCGAAAGGGGCGACGGCGCAAGCCTCCACTCCGTCGCAAGTGGCGGGCGGAGTCGACCAAGGAAGACTGGCCCCCGCGGCGGCAGCGGATGCCGCGTTCATCCGATTCAAGGAGGTCGCTGCTGGCCCCGACTTGACCTCCAAGGTGCTACCAACCGACGGTAAGACGATACCTACACACGTATACGCCCCCTACTACACTGGGACGGGCTCGGGCGACGTGACACCTGCGGCATCGGGCGCCAGGTACTTTACCATGGCGTTCCTCCAAACTGCGGCGAATGGTCCTGCCTGCACCGTTTACTGGAACGGCAGCACCAGTTCGCTGGTCGACAATACCGGGACCTATTTCAAGGGCATAACCAACCTCCGTTCCTACGGCGCGGACGTCATCCCGTCGTTTGGCGGTTCAGCCGCCGATACCTATAATGGGACTCTGTTCCCGGAGCTCGCCGACCGATGCACCGACATTCCCAGCATCGCGGCCGAGTATGAGCGCGTGATCACGACCCTTAACGTGACCCGCATTGACCTTGACACGGAGGAGGATTCGCTCCGTAATCCGGCAGGCATCGACAGGCGCAATAAGGCCATCAAGATGGTCCAGGACTGGGCCGCCAGCGTCGGACGCACGGTCGAGTGGGTGTACACCCTTCCGACCAATGTGCAAGGGCTCGACGCGGGTGTGGACGGTAGCAACTACACGGAAGGCGCCGCGGTCCTCCGGAACGCCGTCCAGAACGGCACGCGAATCGACAGAGTCGACATCATGACCTTCGACTATTACGATGCTCAGTCATATTCCGGCCCACCGCACAACATGGGTGCGGATACCATCACTGCGGCGACCCATCTCTACGACACGCTGCGGGAGCTTTATCCCGGCCTTAGCAGTGCCCAACTATGGGGCATGATCGGGTTCTGCGAAGACGTGGGCAGAGACGACTTCGGGGCCAACGAGACCTACTACCTGACGGACGCGACCACAGATATGGCATGGGCGGTTCCAAACGGCTTGGGGCTGGTGACCTTCTGGAATTACTCGCGGGACACGGCCAACCGCGGCGGAACCCCGTCGCCGATCTGGAGCTTCAGCAAAATCTTTGACGCGTTCACCGGGTGGGGCAATAGCACGGGGCTCCTGAGTTCAGCCAACCCCTCGACCTCCGGTCAGGCCGTGACCTTCACCGCCTCAATAAGTGCTGCCGACCCTGGATTGCCCACACCCACCGGGACCGTCCAGTTCCAGGTCGACGGTAGCAACTGGGGCTCACCGGTCGCGCTGGACGGCGGCGGCGAAGCAACTTCGGACCCGATCTCGACCCTCTCAACCGGCACCCACGCCATCACCGCGACGTACAGCGGAGACGCCGTGTTCAGCATTACCAGCGCCACCCTTACCCAGGCGGTCGACGTATCGATCCCGGTCCTGACGGCCACGAGCATCGGGCTTACAAGCAGCCAAAACCCCGTAGCGTTTGGCCCGCAAGTGACGTTCACGGCTACAGTGACCCCCGCGGGGGGGATGGCAGAGCGCCGCCTCGCTAGCGTCGTTGGGGGCGGGACGCCCACCGGAACAGTTCAATTCCTGCTGGACGATGTCGATCTCAACGGACCGGTCGCGCTCGTCAACGGCCAAGCCAGCTCCAGCCCTGTCAATGATAATCCCCACCCGTGGCCGGCTTCCGGTCCGCACAACGTCACTGCGATCTACAGTGGAGACGCCAACTTCCAACCTAGCGTCAGCCAGACGCTCGTCCAGACGGTGGATAACTGCGGCGGCTGCGCCACGGACGTCACAGTCGCAAGCACACCCAATCCGTCTTACCCAGGACAGACAGTGTCGTTCACCTGGAACGTGGGCAGCGATGTCGGGTCCCCTACCGGCTCCGTTCAGATCATGGCGGACGGCGCGACTTTGTTGGGCACGTGGCCCTCTATCTCTTACTACGCCGGGACCGTTCAGGTGCAATCAAGCACCCTCACACTCGGCTCCCATAGCATTACCGCTTCCTACAGCGGCGATGCTGACTTCGCCGCCAATACCAGCGCGCCGTTGACCCAAGTGGTCAACCCGCCGGTGAGCGTCACGGTGACAATGTCGCCCATCGGGCGGAGTGTCTCGGTGGACGGCGGCAGGGCGATTACCAAGGCAACGGCGTACACGTGGGCTCAGGGGGGTAGTCACACCCTCGCGATTATCAACACCACGCAGGCCGGCGCCGCCGGAACGCAGTACGTGTGGAGCAACTGGTCGGATGGCGGTGCGGCCACGCACATCGTGACGGCGCCAAGCTCGGCCACCACCTACACGGCGAACTTCAACACGCAGTACCAGTTGACTACCGCCGTATCCCCGTCGGGCGCCGGCACGGTGAGCCCGTTGACGGGCGGGTATGACAACGCCGGTACGCCGGTGCCGCTTTCAGCCACCCCCGCGAGCGGCTACGTGTTCCAAAACTGGAGCACGACGGCGAGCGGGACTCTAACCAATCCGACTAACCCTACGACGGCGACCGTATCCCTGAGCGGACCGGCGACGGTAACCGCCACCTTCGGGGAACTGAAGACCAGCCTGTCGGGGTTGATTACGGGCGTGTCCGGGACCCAGGGCGCGCGCGCCTGGACCATCACGCTGAGCAACACCGGACCGGGTGCGGCGAGCGCGGCCCAGATCAACAGCCTGACTCTCAAGCAGACGGGCGGTGCCGCCTGCTCGCCGGCGATCAGTAGCGCATTTCCGGTGTCGGCCGGCAACATCGCCCCTGCCTCAAGTGGCAGTGGGGTGGTGACCATCAACTTCACCGGTTGTCCGAACAATGCCCGGTTCACCACCACTTTTACTTTCTCAGCCAACGCTGGTACGGTGACGGGTTCTCGGACGCTCAACAATCAGTTCCAGTAGGGGCGGTGCCAGAGAGGCGCAAGACCAGACGGAACGAGTTCAGAACAGCGACGGGTGGCTAGTGATGAGTCGCCGGCGACGATCGTGTTGACTCACCACTAGCCAGGGTCTCTCGATTCGTTCCCGAAGGGAAACAGGTTTAATAGTCGAAGGTTGAAAAATCAGGAAGGGAAGGAAAAACCATGATGAAGCGACTTTTGTTGTTGTTGCTGGTGTTGGGAGTGGGGTTGGGGAGCGTGGCGGTCGCCCGCGGCGACTCCATCGATAACCTGACGTTCGCGCTCAGCAACAACGGAGCGATTAGCGGGAATCCGGGCTCCACCCCAGGATGGGGGTTCACCCTCACCAACACGCTCAATTATGTGGTGATCGACGCCTCGGAGTTTGGCATTACACAGAACTCCGGGGACGGGTCCTATACGGATATCATCGGACCCAACTTTATCGTCGTAGGAACGGGGGTCTACGCAGGCACGCCGATCACGCAGGCCTTCGACGCCAGCGTGCCGTCAGGGGTAGGCAGCTTCGCCATTTTGCCCTCGGCGACGATCGGCGATGTGGTGCTGGGCAACATCACGCTGACATACGACGTGTACTCGGTAAGTCCCAACGATCCGAGTTTCGACCCATTTGCGGACAGCTTGGCCAAGGGCCTGCAGATCTCGGCTGGCGCGCAAGTGGACGTGACACCCGAGCCGGGCAGCTTGCTCCTGTTGCTGACGGCAAGCGGATTCGGCTTGGTGCTCCTGCCTCGCCTCGGTCGATCGGGTGCCTGAATCGGACCAACCCAGGGTGACGATGCCAGATCGGGCGCAGCCTTCTCGATCGAGAAGGCGCGGTCTTGGTCCGCGATTGGATTGCGGCGGTGCCCCGGGTGCCCGGAGCGATGCCGATGGCCATGACGAGTTGCCCGTTTGTCACTTGTCCTTGGTCCTTTGCAACCGCCCTTGTCGAGTCCGGATGTACCGGCCGCCAAGCGAGAAAGAGACGATTGCGGCCCTCTGATGATGGTCCGGCCCGCGCGGTAGCGGAATCGCCGGAGGCGGACGACCCAGATGTATCGCGGGACACATTGACTGCATTTGGCAATAGGTTCCGTCGAGTTTCTCGTTGACAAACGCTCGCGCCTAGCATAGCGTGAGAGCAGCTTTCTAAGGAATGTTTAGGATGTACCGTGGTTCGATGTCATGGAATAAGGCCTTGATAATCTTCGGCAGCGGTTCCTCCGCTCCCGGAGCTTTGGCTGGAAAGAGGGAGAGAAAGCAGAACTAACGAGGGGAGAAAAAACATGGCAATCTGGAAAAGTTTTTCGCGGTCCTTCATCCGCCCCGGGATCCTCGGGGCGATGGTGGCTTTTCTGGTGCTGGTAACGTGGGCTCCCGCCCAGGCGGGAACAGCGAAGTCCAGCCGTGTGGCGAAAGGGGCGCTCGCAACCGCGCAACCCTCCACCTCATCGCAAGTGGTGGGCACAGCCGGTGTAGGAAGTCCGGCCATCACGACGGTGTCGAACGCTGCTTTTATCCGTGTCAACCAGGTCGGGTACGAAGCTGGGACCTCTGCTCGCGCCTATTTAATGTCCACGGCGGCCGAGACCGGCGCCACCTTCAGCGTCATTAATTCCGGGGGCGGGACGGCATTTTCGGGTCCCATTGGGGCCCAAGTTGGCAGTTGGGCGAACTGCAGCACGACTACGGGCAGCGGGAGGAACAAGACTTGTAGCGCCACCAGTGGGTTCACCACCAATCCGGTCTTCTCGGTCTATGCTCTCGACTTTACGGTTCCGGGCGGCGACACCTATTACATCACCGTGTCCTCAGCTCCGGTAACCCCGGCGCCTTCGCCCGTTTTTCCGGTGGCTAGCCCAGCCACTCTCTACGAAAAGTTGCTCGGAAACACGCTCTTCTATTATGACAGCGTGCGCGACGGGCCGGACTTCGTGCCGGGTCCGATGAGCCCCCATCCGTCGCACCTCAACAACGAGAATGCGGCGGCTTACTACAATCCCCCCATCAACAGCAGCGACTTCTTCACCGCCCCCAACACGTGCGATGGAAGTTATACCTGCGCCCTGACACCATACGGAACCACCATTGATGCATCGGGGGGCTGGTGGGACGCGGGCGACAACATGAAGTATGTGGAGACCGAAAGCTACGCCGCCGCGCTCATGCAGATCGGCGTTCGCGACTTTCCCAACCAGATGGGTCCGAATGCGCCCGCCAATGTTCCGTCGCGGCCGGGCCCCGTGACCCCCAATTTCTACCCCAGCACGCAGTTCATCATGGATCATCTGATGAGGATGTACGACGACAGCCGGAAGCTCCTTTACTTCCAGGTTGGCAACACACAGGATTGGACTAACTTCGGCCTCCTGGCCGATTACGACATCTGGCGCTTGCCTTGGTTTGATGACAACTGGCAGGAACCCGGTCTTGCCGAATACTCCAGCGTGGTTAACGTCAATCTGGTGAGCGGTGGCAGCGGCTACACTTCAGCGCCGACTTGCAGCCTAACGGGTGGTGGGGGTTCGGGTGCCGTTTGCACCGCGACCTTTTCCGCTCAAAGTCATGTGGTGACTGGGGTTGCGGCGCAGACTGCAGGTCGCGGCTACACTTCAGCGCCCACTTGCACCCTGACGGGCGGTGGGGGCTCGGGTGCCACTTGCAGCGCGAGCTTAAGCACGAGCATTGGAAATGGCGACGATCCCGAGCCGACGCCGTGCTCTGCCACAGTCAGTTACTTCATCTGCCATGAGCCGGTGTTTGTCGCGCAACCGGCAGGGTCAGCCACCGACCCGGCGGGGCAACCCATCAGCCCCAATTTGGCCGGCCGCCTGGCGGCAGATTTCGCTTTGTACTACCAACTCAACCACACCACCAACCCCTCGGTTGCGAACCAAGCCCTCAAGTATGCCGAGGACATCTTCGCCCAGGCGGACCTCACTTACTCGGACCCGGCTGGCAGCGCCAAGCGGCTGCTCACCATTATCCCGTTCGATGGCTACGGGGAGAGCGTGTGGGAAGACGATATGGAGTTAGGAGCGACCGAGATCTATTTTGCTCTCCAGTCGGCGGAAGGGAATCCGCCTGGCGGTCTGCTGGATACCAACCCGATCGACTACCTCAAACAGGCCGCCACCTTCGCCAACAACTACATCACTAATGTCAGCGGCAAGGACACTCTCAATCTCTACGACGTCAGCGGACTTGCCCATTTTGAGCTCTATCGGGCGATGGGGCTGGCAAGTAGCCCGAGCGGCTTGGCGACCACCCAAAGCGCGCTTCTCAACGCGCTGGAGAGCCAGCTTAACACCAATGTCACGCAGTCCGGAAAGGATGCCTTTGGCTTCGGCATTAACTGGCGAAATGGCGACACCACTTCCCACGGTGACGGAATCTCGACTATGGCCAGCGAGGTTGACTACCTGACGGGCTCCAAGATGTACGATCTCTACTCGCGACAATGGCTCGGCAACATGATGGGGGCCAACTCGTGGGGCGTGTCGTTGATTATCGGCGACGGCACGACTTGGACTAACTGCCCGCAACAGCAGCCGGAGAACCTGTTGGGGTCGCTGACCGGCGGCTTCCCGGAGTTGTATGGAGCGGCCGTCGAAGGTCCGGCGGGTTCCGCCGCCACCGGCGGGTACCTGACCATGGTCCCCTGTCCGCTTGGCTCAACCAACTCCAACCCAGCCGACACCTACGCCATCTTCAACGGAGTGGACGGGAATACCCTGAGCTCATCCCAGGCGGTATACCGGGATAACGTTCAGGCCTACAACACCACCGAGCCGGCCATTGACTTGACCTCCACTTCTTTTCTCATGTTCTCTTGGAGAATCGCAGGCGCGCCGGCTACCACGAGCCTGACGGGCTTGATCACGGCTACCAGCGGGTCGCAGAGCGCTCGCAATTGGACGATCACTTTGAATAACAACGGACCGTTTGGGGCAAACGCAGCCGAAATCGATAGCTTACACCTTACCCAGACGGGTGGCGCGGCGTGCTCTCCGTTGGTTAACCCGGCGCAATTCCCCGTGAACGTCGGCAATATCGGCTGGGGTGGGAGCGCCCTTGGAGTTGTAACCATCAACTTCACCGGATGCCCCAGCAACGCGAGGTTCACCGTGAATTTCACGTTCGACGCCGATGGAGGCAAGGTCACGGGATCCAAAACGCTTTACAACCAGTTCCAGTAGTAAGAGGCCTGTACGGAGAGAGCTGCGTGACACGACGCGGCAGGAGTTCAGGATAGCGACGGGTGGCTAGTGGTGAGTCGCCGGTAACTATGGTGTGACTTGTCACTAGCCACGGCGTCTCGATTCGTTAAGGTTCCTGGAGGGAAACAGGTTTAAGAGCCGAAGCTTGAAAAATCAGAAAGGGAAGGAAAAACCATGATGAAGCGACTTTTATTGTTGTTGCTGGTGTTGGGAGTGGGGTTGGGGAGCGCGGCGGTCGCTCGCGGCGACTCCATCGATAACCTGACGTTCGCGCTCAGCAACAACGGAGCGATCAGCGGGAATCCGGGCTCCACCCCAGGATGGGGGTTCACCCTCACCAACACGCTCAATTATGTGGTGATCGACGCCTCGGAGTTTGGCATTACACAGAACTCCGGGGACGGGTCCTATATGGATATCATCGGGCCCAACTTTATCGTCGTAGGAACGGGGGTCTACGCAGGCACGCCGATCACGCAGGCCTTCGACGCCAGCGTGCCGTCAGGGGTAGGCAGCTTCGCCATTTTGCCCTCGGCGACGATCGGCGATGTCGTACTGGGCAACATCACGCTGACATACGACGTGTACTCGGTAAGTCCCAACGATCCGAGTTTCGATCCATTTGCGGACAGCTTGGCCAAGGGCCTGCAGATCTCGGCTGGCGCGCAAGTGGACGTGACACCCGAGCCGGGCACCTTGCTCCTGGTGCTGACCGCGACCGGTCTCGGCTTGGCCCTCTTGCCCCGCTTGGGTCGAGCGGGCGCCTGAATCGGACCAACGTTGGGGGCGCGCTCTATGCGCCCCTAACTAACTGAATTCAGGTAAGGGCATCCCCTCGATATCCCCGTTAGGTGCAGGGCTTGTGCCTGTCCGTGGGCGACCACAAGGGCTGCCCTAAAGCGTAACGGTTACAAGATGAGAAGAGAATTCTCGTTTCGACAATGGTCCAACAACCGGTCTAACCCGCCCATCCTCGTTCATAGTGAGAAACCCCGTATATGATTCTTGACACGTCCTCCGCAATTTATTAAGCTATAAAGTATCACTTGGCTTCGTGGTTGATCTTTATTAAAACGAGCTTCAGGACGGAGGAGGGTCTTATGCTGCGCAAGTCACCTACTCGGACCGAAGCGTTCCTGGCGGCCAACCGCCGCAACGCCCTCAAGTCGACCGGACCCCGCACCGCCCAAGGCAAAGCGCGGTCTTGCCTGAACGCGCTGAAACATGGTCGCTACGCCAAGCGGCTCCCGGAAAAGCTGACGGCGGCCGGTGACCGGGGCGGGGCGGCTCTCTACCAAAAGGTCCGGGGAGAGATCGGGGCGGCGTTTCCGGCAGCCACCGGGCCGGGGCAGACGCGGCAGTTGGACGAATTCGCCGCCAGGGTTTGGATCATGGCGCGCAATGGAGGGGTCATGGGAAGGAAGCCGAGATTTGGCATTTTTTCTAAGAGATCCAGGCCGTTGCCAATCCGCCGATTGCTGTTTCGGCTGAACGACGAGCGGCGCCGAATTGGAATGGTCTACTGGATGCAGCGAAAGCGCTATTGGACCCTGGAGAGGAAGCTGGAGGCGCTGGCCGGGATCTATCCGGTGAATGTGCCGACGGTAGGCGAGGCGCTACAGGACAAGTTGCACCACCGGGTGTTCCGACTGCGTCGACCGGGTTTATGGGAGCGGCAACGCCTAGGTCTGGATGAATATAGCGATCGCGTATCACCGGTAGGGACGGACCGCGTCCAGCCAAGCCAGGACGGGCCTTCGCTCGGCCAACCTGGAGCGTCAGGGAACTTAACCCCGACGGCGTCGGGCGCGCGGTCCATTTCGGCCGCTTTCTTGGCCAAGCTGCTTGGCGGTGTGCGATGAGTGGGAGGAAGACGTCCGTAGTCCGTTGCCAGTTGTCCGTAAGCGAAGATGGCAATCCGCCAAAACCGACAACTGACCATCGACACTGAGACGTCCAATCCAACTCGTCTGCTTGACGGACAGGGCCGTTAGCGACAGAATGAATCTGGGCCAAGACGATTTTGGATTCTCGATTTTGGATTTTGGATTGAAGAGGAACTCGTTCGCCACCTCTTACCGGAACGGGGGCCCTGATCCAAGGGCCAGGAAGATGTGGCAGTAATTGCGAAGGAGCTTCCAAGACGATTTTGGATTCTCGATTTTGGATTTTGGATTGAAGAGGAACTCGTTCACCACCTCTTACCGGAACGGGGACCCTGATCCAAGGACCGGGAAGATGTGGAAGTGATTGCGAAGGAGCTTCCAACACGCAGACACAGAGGCACCGAGAAAAATGGGAAACGCCGGGAACCAAACGCCACCTTCGTGTGACTCACTTTTCTCTTCTCTGTGTCTCCGTGCCTCTGCGTTTAATGTTTCACACCTTGCAAGGATGAGGTCTTCAATCCAAAATCCAAAATCCAAAATCCAAAATCAAATGGGCGTTCAATCCAGAATCCAAAATCCAAAATCCAAAATCGCACTCGCCGCCGTCTTGACCCTCTCGACCTCGATCGGCAGCGCGGCTTGGGCGGCACCTCAGGGCGCGGCCCAGGCGCCCCCTACCACGATCTCCTGCGACTCGATTTCGAGCGCCATCCTGAATCGCTCGGTGAGTTACTGTGTCGACCTGCCGGCTGACTACGCCTCCTCTTCCGAACGTTACCCGGCTCTCTACTTCCTCCACGGACTCTTCGAGCACGAGGAAAGTTGGGGCGGCAAGGGAGGGAAGGAAATCCTGGACGGTCTGCGCCGAGACGGCCGGGTGGGCAAGTTCATCGTGATCATGCCCGACGGCGGTAAGACTTTCTGGGTGAACTCGTCCGACGGCCGCGAGCGCTATGAGGACTTTTTCATTCAGGAGTTGGTTCCGGCCATCGACCGGAAGTTCCGTACGATCGCGGGGCGCGAGGCCCGCGGCATTAGCGGCTCGTCGATGGGCGGCTACGGAGCGCTGCACCTGGGCATGCGCCATGCGGACGTTTTCGGGTCCGCCAGCGCGCACAGCGCCGCGCTGCTGCCCAGGTTCCCCAACCCGCTTCCCACCGAGGGACGCTGGGGCTTTTATGCCCAAGTGCTTCAGGAGCCTTTCGGATCGCCCCTCAACGAAACCTATTGGGAGCAGGAAAACCCGCTCACCCTGGCCGAGCACCCGGAACGCTTCGCCGGCCTCGAACTCTACTTTGACTGCGGCGACCACGACCGCTACGGCTTCAACGAGGGCAACCAGCTTCTGGACAAGATCCTCACCGATAAGGGATTCGCGCATGAGTTTTCTCTGCGCCCCGGGAGCCACGGCTGGGCTTACCTGGACCAGGTGATGCAATACTCGCTGCTGTTTCACTGGAAGTGGTTCGAGCCGGCCGAAAAGAACGCAGGCTCCTCGGCTCCCTCGCGGATTGACGGCGGCGCGAAGCCAACCGCGAAGGCGAAAGGAAATTCGCAGCCATGAAGCAGAGAATTGACGATTGCAGATTGACGATTGACGATTGGAAGAGAAGAGAAGGCGAGCCGCCCACCCCTTTGCCTAGGTCATCGACAATCATCAATGGACCTCTCTTACAATCGTCAATCGTCAATCGTCAGTCGTCAATTCTTCAAGGATACAGTGCTCTAGCACCAATCTTGGTGGCCGTGGCCGCGCTCGCCATCGCGCGGCCGGGACGTGGACAGTCGGCATCGGCCCCAGCCGCCCCGCAAGGTGATGCAGAGGCACGTGTGCTAGGCTATATAAGGGATCACGTACAGCCCGGCCAGCCCCTGGTGGTGAGCGAGCTCTACACCAAGGTCTTCACCCAGCCGGACGAGCGCAAGGCTCTCGATAAGCTCTACAACGCGTTCTTTCGCATTCCGCTTTTCCTGGTCCAATACCAGGAGAAGTTCGGCAAGCCGCCGAGCCTGGAGACCATCGACCAGCAGTTCGACCTCAAAGAGCCCGGCGCCGCCGACGTGCTGCTGCGGGTGATGGAGTCGGACCCGCGGGTGCCGCGCTTCCTCACCCGCGATCCACAGAGCGGCCAGATCACCCGTGTCGACGTAGCCATGGTCCGCAGCGATCCGCGTTTCGGACAAGCCGTCTCGCGGCAACTGAGCGGCTGGGAAGGCCAGCCGGGCCCGGGGTTCAAGTTGCCGGGCTTCGAGGGGGCGGATGTGGACTCGGCGGCGCTCAGTGGCAAAGTGGTTCTGCTCTACGTCTGGTTCACCGGTTGTCCCCCCTGCATGAAGGAGACGCCCGCCTTGGTCGCTCTGCAACAGGAACTGGCGGGGAGCAAGTTTACGGTGGTGGGCGCCAATTCCGACCGCGTTCTCGGGCTCGACTACGACGATGCGGTCCGTCATCGTTACGCTCAGGAACAAAAGATCAACTTTCCGCTGGCCCACTGGACCAAGCAGAGCGACGCCGCTTTCGGGCACATCTCCATCTTCCCGACTCTGTTTCTGATCGACGGGCGGAACGTCATCGTGCAACACTGGGTCGGGTTCACGGCGAAAGACGAAATACGGCGCGCGATCCAGTCGGCGGCCGGATCTTCCGCGAGCACGCCGTGAGTTCGAAACTGGAAACTCGAAACTCGAAACTCGATACGCCGCGTCAGAGGTCGGTCCGCATGTCATTCTGAGCGCAGCGAAGAATCTCTCTTCCATTGAACCGAATCGGGAAACCAAAGAGAGATTCTTCGCTGCGCTCAGAATGACATGCTTGGGAGGTTTTTGGCATCCACTTATGACGTTCAGTATAGATACTCGAGGCATGTTTCGAATTTCGATTTTCGAGCTACGAACTTCGAGTTTCGAATTTCTCCAAACGTGAGGAGGAGACAAGAATGAGCAAGTCTGAGCGTTTCGCTGCCGGCCTGGGGATTGCCGGCATTTTGGCGCTGATCCCTGTCGTCGTTCATGCTCATGGCAACGAACAGGCATCGGTCAAAGCCAGGATCGGCGACGCCAATGTCACGATCCAGTACGCTCGTCCCATGCTCAAGGGACGCGACCTGAGCAAGATGATTCAGCCCGGAAAGCTCTGGCGGATCGGCGCGGACATTCCCACCACCATCGAGTCCGACCAGGACCTTGACTTCGACGGCACGCGTGTACCGAAGGGCAAGCACATTCTGCTGGCCCGCTATATCGAGACCGGCAAATGGACCCTGATCGTTTCCAGCCAGTCGGTTTTCCAGTACGAGCCTAGCGCCAAGCTGGCCGAGGTACCGATGCAGATCGAAGCCGCAGGCAGTCCGGTGGAAGAGCTCACTATCAGCCTGTCGAACCAGGGCGGCCGCGGCGTGATCGATATCGCGTGGGGCAGCGAGCGACTCGAAGCGTCTTTCGCGCCGGCGAAGTGAGGCACGAATCAGGGGTCAGGGACCATCCCTCCTTGAGGCGTGGGAGACTCGGCGGGGCCGCCAGGAGGCTAGGAACGAGAGAGTGATTCTGGACTTTTTGCATCAGAGGCTGCGCCAGCGACTTCCCATCTTCGGCCATGCCCCCTGTGTTCGCCCTTGCATCACGCGCGGTCGCATTCTCTTGGGGCGAACCGCCGCCAGGTTGGCAAGTCTTTTCCTTCCGGTCGTTCTGGCGCCGCTCCCGTGCTCGCTGGCCCGCGCTTCCGGTGACGCTCTCCCGTGGGGCCGGCCCGTGGCAGACATTCGCCTCCAATCTGACGCGCAAATGACCGCGGGTGAGTTCTCGGCCCAGATCGTCCAGCAGAAGGGCCAGCCACTTGACCGCGACAAAGTGGCCGAGAGCCTCAAAAATCTTTACGCCACCGGGCGCTTCCGGGAATTGCGGGCCGACGCCGAGCCGGACCCGCGGGGCGTGGTGCTGGTGTTTGTCGCTAGCGCCCGCTTCTTTATCGGCCTCGTCCGTGTCGAAGGCTATCCGAAGCTGTTCTCGGCCGCGACGCTGGCCAGCACCGCGAGGCTGCGCCTGGGTCAGCCGCTCACCGAGGCGGACCTCACGGCAGCGGAGCGGCGCATCGCGGCGACGCTCGCGGACAACGGCTACTATCAAGCGAAGGTCAGCCACGCCGTGGAGACGCATCCGAAAACTCAGGAAGCAGATGTCGTGGTCACGCTGGCCTCTGGTGCGCCGGCGCGCCTCAGTGGGATTGAGTTTGACGGGCGGACCGTCGAGACGCCAGCGCGTCTGGCGGCAGTCGCCGGCTGGAAGGTCGGCATGCAACTCACGCAAGCCAGGGTGGAGCGTGGGCTCAGCAAGCTTCGCCGGTTCTATCTGAAGCACGAGAGGTATGCCGCCAGTTCGCGGGTTGAGCGACGGGTGCCGGACGCGCAGCGCGCCACCGAGCGGCTGGTCGTGCGCGTTGAGGCAGGGCCGGTGATCCGAGCGCACGTGATGGGAGCGAAGATTCGCGCTTCCGAACTGAAGTCCCTGCTGCCCATGTACACCGAGGGTCTTACTGACGATCTTTCTCTCGCCGCCGGGCAGCGAAACCTGCAAGCCGTTCTGGAGCGCCGGGGTTACTACAACGCATCGGTGAAATGGAACCGATCAGTGCAACCGGACAAGGTGGACGTCACTTACAGCGTCACCCTGGACTCACGCGGCGAATTCGTGGGGTACGGCTTCAAGGGCACGCCGCCTCTCCCCCCGGAAGAACTGGAAACGACTCTGCAAATCTCTCCGGCGGATTTCGCTCATCGGCGAGGCATCTTCAGCCGGGACATGCTAACCCACGACGTCCATACCATGACGGCGCTTTTGCAAGCCAGGGGATACCTCGATGCCAAAATAACGCCGCAGATCGACGATCAACATGACCATCACCCCGGGCACTTGTTTGTGACTTTCCAAATCGAAGAGGGCCAGCCCAAGAAGGTCAGGAACGTGGTGTTCACGGGGGTCGACTCCACCACCGAGAAGAGCCTGCTTTCTCTCTTGGTGACCAAGTCCGGGCAGCCGTACTCACCCTCTCGCGCGGATACTGACCGCGATTCCATCCTGACTTACTTTGCCGACCGAGGCTATAGCCAGGTCACGGCTGGCTGGGAAGCGACGCCCGTAACGCCCGAGCATCAGGTCGACATCAGGTTCGAGGTTCAACCGGGGGCGCAGGAGCGCGTGCAGCATCTGATCGTCATGGGTGCCCGCCACACCCGCGCGAACGTGATTGGCGACCAGCTCCGGATCGGGGAAGGCGCGCCGCTGAACCAGAGCCAGGTCCTCGAATCGCAGCGTAGTCTCTACGACCTCGGCCTCTTCAACCAGGTCCAGATCGCAGCGCAGGACCCCGAAGTTGCAGAAACGGAGAGGACCGTTTTGGTGAGTGTGGAGGAGGCCCACCGGTGGACTCTGGGCTACGGCGGCGGCCTAGATGTCCAGCGCCTGGGCGCGCCCCAGGGACAATACAAGGCCAGCCCGCGCCTTTCTCTGCAACTCAGCCGCATCGACGTGGACGGCCGCGCCCAGACTTTCTCGCTGCAAGGGCGGCTCTCCAACCTGGAGACCGGCGGCTCCGCTACCTACCTGATCCCACGCCTGGGCGGACACCGGGACCTCTCGCTCCGCGTCAACGCGCTGGTGGATCAGACTCGTGACATACTCACGTTCACTTCCCAGCGGCGTGAAGTCTCCCTCTCCCTGGAGAAACAGTTCAGTAAGAAAACCTTCCTGCTGACTCGATACGCCTTTCGCGACGACTCCGTCAGCAGCCTGAACATTCCCGTCCAGGAGGTGCCGCTCTCCAGCCAGAGTGCCCTCGTGGCCGGCTTTGGCGCCACATACGTGAACGACCGTCGCGACAACCCGGTCGACGCGGCCGCCGGATCGTATTCGTTGGTCGACGTGTTTGTGGCCAACACGGGGCTCGGCTCCCAGTCAGATTTCGGGCGACTGTCCGGCCAGAACGCCACCTATTATCGGCTGAACAAGCACGTGATCTTTGCCCGCAACACGCGCCTGGGTCTGGAGGAAACGTACGGCCGGTCGCAGGAATCCAACGAGCCGAGCGTTAACGTGATCCCGCTGCCCGAACTCTTCTTCATGGGCGGCAGCGAGTCGCATCGCGGCTTCGCCATCAATCAGGCGGGGCCTCGCGACCCCTGCACCATCAACCAGGTCGCAAGCTCCTGCCCGATCGGCGGCAAGGCCCAGTTCCTCAACCAACTCGAACTGCGCTTCCCGTTCGAACGCTACCACTACGGCCTGGTGCTCTTTCACGACGCCGGGAACGTGTTCTCGTCGGTCGATACCATGCGGCTGCTCAAGTTCCACCAAAGCTCGCCCACGGATTTCGACTATACCGTCCACGCCGTCGGCGTCGGCGTTCGCTACCAGACCCCGGTGGGCCCGCTGCGCCTCGACATAGGCTACAATCTGAATCCGCCCCTCTACCAGGTGCAGCCCGCGAACAGTCCTCTGCAGATTCACCAACTCCCCAGAATCCAATTCTCTCTCAGCGTCGGCCAAGCCTTCTAGCCGGCGCCCGGGCAAACGCCATGAAAACCAGGAACCACCGAAGGACTGAGGCCCGGAAAAGAAACCATGAATGCCGAGCGTTGAAGGCGGAAGGGAAGAACTCTGCGGCTCTTCTCCTTGTTCACAGTTCATCATTCCTCGCTGTGGGTTTTCTGGTCTCGGCCGCGGTGGTCCATTCTTCTTGGGTTCAGGATCTCCGCGCCCAGACCCTCGACCGCGTGGTAGCCGCGATCGGCAATGCCGCCATCACCGAGAGCGATGTCGAGGCCGAGTACCGGTTCGAGTCCTTTGTCAGTGAAGGCACCGTCCCTGCTCCGGCGCCCGATGCCGCCGCCCTGGCGAAAGTGCGCGACGGGCTTATCGATGCGCGGCTCCTTACCCAGGAGGCAGCCGCCGAAGGCATCCAGCCGTCCGACGTTCAGCCGGCTGCCCAGCAAGCGCTGGCCGAGGTTCGCAAGAAGTGCGGGAGCGAGGAGGCCTTTCAGTCCTCGCTCCGGGCGCTGGGGCTTACCGACGCTCAACTCCTCGATCGCCTCGCGGAGCACGAGTGCATGTTGCGCATCATCGACCTGCGCCTGCGTCCGTCGGTCACGGTGGAGCCGGCGGAGATCGAGGCCTACTATCACGACACCTTCACGGCCGAGTATTCGAAGCACAATCCAGGCCAAGCCGTCCCGCCGCTCGCCCAGGTCCAAAGCCAGATCCGGGAGATTCTGGTCCAGAAGAAAGTGGACCAGCAACTCCCGGCGTGGCTCGACGAACTCAAGGCGACGCACCGCGTGAGGGTGTTCTGAGAACTGCCGATTGCCGGTTGCCGATTGCCGATTGAGAAGATATGCTCGTCGGGATTGTAAGACAGCCGTTTTTGAAAAGGGGCCTGCGCCCTTTTTAATCGACAATCGTCAATCGACAATCGTCAATTCTTGCAGCCCCGCATGTTTGAGCTTCTGATTGAGCGCCGCGACATCCCGGCTTTTCAACTCGCCCCACAGCCTCATCTGCTTTTGCAGTTCCGCCGCCAGGCCGCTGAATGCGATCGCGACCTGCGAGGTCGGGGCGGCGTCTGCGCTGCTCACGCTCGCGAGCAGCATGTCCAGCTCGCCATTCAGCCGCGTTAGGTTTTCACCGCCGCCTCCCGACACGCCCGAGAAGAAATCAAACTCCTCGTCACCACCGGCGATCGCCGCTGCCTTCCTATCCAGAGCCTCAATCGCGCCGACGACGTCTTGCGGCAGGCCGGCAGCGTGGGACTTATCGGACTGGCCGGCCTGATCGAATTGGCCGGCTGGCGCCTTTTGGGATTGGAGATTCTTTAGTTGCGACCGCAGGCCGTTCACCCGCTGCAAGGATTCAAAGTCCTGCTGCATGGCGTCGACGATCCTGGCTTCCAGTGCGAACTGCTTCGCGAGATCGGCCGGCGAAGCCTTCACCCGTGGATCCATATTCACGGTGAGCGGCTGCGAGTATTCCTTCCCTCCTACCGTCAGCTTCACCGTGTACTCGCCCGGCACCGCGACGGGACCCAGCGGATACCGCGGCGTATCGTGAACGATGGCCGAGATCGGGTACTCGTGGTAGAGCGAATCGGGTGGGGGATAATGCAGGTCCCAGACAAAGCGGTGCATGCCTGGCGCGGCGGAGAGCACGTGTGGAGGCCGTACCCAGTAGAGGGGTACTTCGAGTTCTTTTGGATTCACTTCCTCCGGCTTGTCCGTGCTGGCGAAGCGGCGCACCAGCTTGCCGCCGCGATCCACCACTTCCAGGGTGACTGGCCCGGACGCTGCCGATTTCAGGTGATAGTCAAGAACCGCGCCGTCCGGCGGATTCTGCCCCGCAGGCTCGTCCGGTGGCAACGGCGTGTCGGTATTGGTATCCCGCTGGACCCGATAGGCGACCTCGGGACGGAAGAGGTGAGCTTCCGCGTCCGCCACCGCTGCGCTCAACTGGCGCAAGGGAGTAAAGTCGTCCAGGATCCAGAACGATCGCCCGTGCGTGCCCACCACCAGATCGTCCTGGTGAATCGTGAGATCGCGCATCGACGTGTGCGGCAGGTTAAGCTGGAGGGATTGCCAGTGATCGCCGTCGTCGAAAGAGACGTAGACCGAGCCTTCCGTGCCTGCGAACAGCAGTCCCTTGCGCACCGGGTCTTCGCGCACTGTATTGACCGGCTCGCCGGGCAGGCCGTCGACGATCTTCTGCCAGGTCTTCCCGCCGTCGTGGGTGCGATAAACGTAAGGATGCAGGTCGTCGAGGCGGAAGCGGTTGACCGCAGCATAAGCGCTGGCGTTATCAAAGTGCGAGGCCTCGATCATCGCCACTTTGCTCCACGCGGTCAGTTCCGGCGGCGTCACGTTCTGCCAGGTCAGGCCGCCGTCGCCGGTGAGATGAATCAGCCCGTCGTCGGTGCCCACCCAGATCGTTTTCACGTCCTGAAACGACGGCGCAATGGTATAGATCACGCCCCGATGTTGCTCATGAACCTGGGAGGCGAAGATTCCGAGGTTGGGCGGGATGCCGGGATCTCCACGGGTGAGGTCCACGCTGATCGTCTGCCAGCTCTCACCGCCGTTGGTGGTCTTGAAAAGCACTTGAGAGGAAAAGTAGAGGACGTGCGGATCGACCGGCGAAAACACCAGCGGCATGGTGCGATTGAAGCGGAACTTGCCGCTGCGCAGCACCACCGGAGAAACGTCGGTGGTCTGGCCGGTCTCCCAATCGAAGCGGGTCACCTTGCCGCCGTAAATCAGGTTCGGGTGCAGCGGGTCGGGCGCCACGTAACCATACTCCTCCACGCCCACCGGGTGGAACTCGCGAAAGGTGATCGCTCCGTCGTTGCCTCGGCTGGCCACTCCGGCCGAGCCGCTCTCCTGCTGCCCGCCGTAGACCCAGTAGGGGAAGCGGTTGTCTGTGATCACGTGGTAGAACTGCGCTGTCGGCTGGTTGTACCACGAACTCCAGGTGCGCCCGCCGTTCACGCTGATCGTGGCGCCCTGGTCGCTCCCTAGCAGGATGATGTCGGGATCGTCGGGATTGATCCAGACGGTGTGATAGTCGTCGCCACCGGGCGCTCCCTTGATGGCGGTGAAGTCTTCGCCCCCGTCGGTGGAGCGGTAAGTGGACGTGTTGGCCACATAGATCCTGTTCTCGTCGCGCGGGTCCACGGTGACGCCGGCAAAGTCGTCGCCGCGGCCCCAGATGCGCTGTTCCGTATTGACGCGGCGCCAGCTTTCGCCCGCATTGTCCGACCGATAGAGGCCGCCCAGCTTCGGGGAATCCACCAGCGCGTAGATGCGATTGGGATCGCTGCGGGCAATGCCGATCCCGATGCGGCCGCGGCCGTCGGAGGGCGACGGCAGCCCTTCCGTGAGTTCCCGCCAGGTAGAGCCGCCATCTGTCGACTTGTAGAGCCCGCTGCCCGGCCCCTCCATCGACCCGCCGGTGGTCCACGGCGGCCGTCGCGCCACCCAGAGATCGGCGTAGACGATCTGCGGATTGGAAGGATCGAAGGCCACCTGGATGGCGCCCGTGTTTTCGTCCTTGTAGAGCACCTTTTCCCAGGATTGCCCACCGTCGGTGGAGCGGAACACGCCGCGCTCCTGGTTGGGACCGTAGGGGTGCCCGAGCACCGCCACCAGAACGCGATTCGGGTCGCGTGGATCGACAATAATCGAGCCGATTTGCTGCCCGTCACTGGGGCCCCCGTCGCTTAGCTTCAAATGCTGCCAGGTAGCGCCGGCGTCCGTCGACTTGTAAATGCCATTCCCCGTGGCGAGGTCGGGCCGCTGCAAGCCCTCGCCGCTGCCCACGTAAATGACGCTGGAGTTGGACGGCGCTACGGCAATGGCCCCCACCGAGCCGGTCGGTTGACCGTCGAAGATGGGATTCCAGGTCCGGCCGAAATCCGTCGTCTTCCAGACCCCGCCGTTCACGGCGGCGATGTAGAACAAGTTGGGCTCGCCGGGAACACCGGTCACGGCCACGGTCCTCCCGCCCCGAAACGGACCGATCATCCGCCACTTCATTTCGGCGTAAAGGCTGGGATCGAACTGCTGGGCAAAGAGAGGCTGGCAGACGAGGAAGAGCAAAGCCGAGCAGAGCCGGACTGCCAGCCGGCAAACGTGAGGTCGCGAACCAATCATGGAGTCCTCCCGGAAGGCGGAATATACATGCAAGAGGGCTCGGGGTGCAAATTCCAAACTCGAAATTCGCGTCTCAGAATGACATGCGAACTGACTTCTGACGCCATGTATAGCAGAGATCCCGATGGGTGTTGCAGACTCAAGTTGTCCTGAACCGCGCCAGCGGACTATAATGAAGCCAAATTCAGGTGGCGGTCGTCGCATTGCGCAGATTCTGAGCGCGCGTTGGACAGACCCTCAACGGAGGCGACGCTATGACCAGACAATCCTTCTTTTCGTTTCGGTCCGAACGAGCCAAAGCCGAGTATGAGGCTTTTTGTCTGGATCGGGCCAAGGCGTGGCCAATCCCGTCCGAGACCATGCTTCTCGACACTGCTTCGGGGCAGACTTTCGTTCGGGCCAGTGGGCGCATCACCGATCCTCCCCTGGTTCTGCTGCCCGGAGCGCGGAGTGGTTCGCTGATGTGGATTCACAATATCGCGGCTCTATCGGCCCACTACCGCACCTACGCCCTGGACACCATGGATGATGTCGGGTTGAGCGTGAAACGTCGCGACATGTCGAAGCCGGAGGACTATGTCAATTGGCTCGACGAGGTCTTCACGGTGCTGGTCCCGGAAGGGCAACTCAGTTTGATGGGCATCTCGTACGGAGGCTGGCTCGCCGGACAATATGCGCTCCGTTTCCCCGGCCGGGTCCGGGACGTGGTGCTATTGGCCCCGGCCTGTACCGTGCTCCCGACATCATTTACCTTTGTCGTCCGAATACTGCTCCTATCCATACCCATACCGGGGTTTGGGGGACGAGTCCGGAGAACACTCGGCTGGTTGTTTCGGGACGCGATACAAAGCGGCGGCGCCCCTCAGGCAGAGGTCGAGCAGGTGATCGTAGACCTGCAACTGTACGACCGTCTCTTCGCTCTGCCCCGCCCGCCTTGGCCAACCGTCATCGATGATAAGGGGTGGCGAGGCTTCAGCGTACCCTGCCTATTCCTGGTCGGGGAGAATGAGAAGATCTACTCTGCCAAAGCAGCCGTCAGGCGACTGAACCGTGTCGCCCCTCAGGTTAAGGCGGAAATCATTCCCGGCGCCGGACACGACTTGACGATAGTGCAGGCCGACCTCGTAGTCAGAAAGGTGCTTGGGTTCCTGGGTGGACGGGCACCGGCGGCGGCTCCCGCCGCGTAGAAACGGCAAAGAGGCTGTCCGACGATTAGAACTCCTTCCCGAGGCGGGTGCCGCGGCGACAAGGCGCCGAGTCGGCAAACGCTGGCTGGGCGCCAAAGAGCCGCATACCAACAAGGCGGGTCCGCGCCAGGCTTGCGCGCCGAACCGCTGCCCCCACAAAAAGTCCTAATGGCCCCGCCCAAGCTGCCGATAGAACTCTACAGGGGCACTCTAAGCCCTATTGGGGAGGTCCAATCTTATGATGGATGCGAAAGCCGTTGCCGCCCGTCAGCCCATCTTCGATGCTCACCAGCGAGTCTTCGGTTACGAACTGCTGTTCCGTTCCGGCTTTGAGAACTGTTTTACTTTCCCCGACGGCGACCCGACGCCCTCCCGGGTGCTGGATCCCTTCATGCTTCAGAGCCTGGAAACTCTCTCGCACCACCAGAGGGCCTTCATCAACTTTACCGGCAGCGCGCTGCTTAACGGTCTCGCCACGCTCCTGCCGGCTGAGACTCTCACGGTGGAGATACTTGAGAATCCGGAGCCCGATCCGCAAGTCGTGGCTGCCTGCCTTAAGCTGAAACAATTGGGGTATCATATCGCACTCGACGGTGTGACGTCTCTGGAAAGGCAAAAGCCGCTCCTGGACCTGGCAAACATCGTCAAGGTGGATTTTTCCCTCACCGACGCCGGGCAGCAGCGCGAGATCGCCCGCTGTCTCGGGGAGCGCAGGGTCAAACTCGTGGCCGCGAAAGTGGAAACCAGCGAACAGTTCAAGCAGGCGGCAAGTTGGGGTTACGACTACTTTCAGGGTTTCTTTTTCCGCCAACCGCAAGTGATCTCCGCTCGCGAAATTCCCGCCTTCAAGGCCACCTACCTTCAACTTCTTCAGGCGGTTCACCGCCCGGAGTTGGACTTCCGCGAAATCGAGGGTGTACTTCGGCACGACGTTGCGCTTTCCTATCATCTTCTGAGGTACCTGAACTCGCCGCGCTTCGGCTTCTGCGGTGAAATCCGATCGCTCCGGCAGGCGATCTCGCTGATCGGCGAGCAGTATGTCAGGCGCTGGGCAATTCTGCTCTCCACCATGATGTTGGCCAGCGACAAGCCCGAGGAGCTGCTGATCACCTCCATCACGCGCGCCCGATTCTGTGAACTCTTGTCCGCCCCACTGGCAGGAAGGGATGAGCCGGCTGACTTCTTTCTGATGGGCCTCTTCTCCCTCCTCGATACCATCCTCGACCGGCCGATGGAAGAGGCCCTGCATGGACTTGATCTCGCCGCCGACATCAAAACTGCCTTGCTGGGCGGTCACAACACCTTGCACCGCGATGTTTACGAAATCGTCTTGGCGTTGGAGAGAGCGGACTGGAACGCTTTGGCTGAGTGCGCGGGCAAACTGGTTCTTGAGGAGAGCTTCGTGGCCGACTGTTACCTGCAGTCGCTCCAGTGGGCGGACGAGGTCTTCGGAGAAAAGACGGCGAAACAGGCTCCCACCGGCCACCAAGGCACGCGTCCGCTCCAGAGGGTGTGACGCAGAGTGCGAAAGGGTGAAGGGTAAAGGGTAAAGGGTGAAGAGTCGGCGTCACCCGGACCGCAGAAACCTCCAGTTACGTGCGGGGGCCTTTTTACCCTCTATCCCTCACCCTTTACACTCTGCCCCACCTTTCACCCCCACCAAAACCGGGTGTGTCACGTTCTTGGTAGGGGAGGCCTCCGGCCTCGCGGTCCGTCTTCCGACATCATCACATCGATCGGCGCGACGGCGCTTCAACTACCAACGGGAGCGCAGAGCCGGGGCTGAGGACGTGCCGCGTTGTCATAAGATAATTAGCTTGACATACATCCCCTCCCTGTATTATCCTAAGCTAGACGGCTTCGACGCGTGGCGGAATGGGTAGCCTCGGGCGAGTACGATTCGGGGTCCGGCTGGCTGGGCGCTCGAGAGGCCGCGATTTCTGGAAATCAGGAGACCGAGACTTATGAGGACCATCGAAACCGAACCGGTCGCGCGCGACGGAACCGACCGCGGCCAGTTGGTGCCTGGGCGCGGGTCGGTGGGATGGCCGACGGGGCGCCCACCATCGATGGGGGAATCGGCCAGTGAGTCGGTTCATGGTTACAACTATGGTGAAACCGCGAACATTAATAGGGGGAGTTAAGTCCAATTTCCACCACCCCTGTTGCCAATTTGGCGGGAAGCCAGTGTTGAAAATAAATAGGTTATTTGGTTTGGTGTCCGTTTTCGGCCGCTTTTTGGCCTACCAAATCTTACCAAATTCTACCAAATTTTACCAAAAACGTGCAGCGAACGGGCATCAAGGTGGCATATAAGGGCAGATAACGGGGGTTCTTTGCGACCGATTTTATCAAAACGTGTCAAGTCTCGCGGCTCGTGTCAATCGGTAATCGGCGTCACTTCGCAATTGCGAAGGAGCCTCCAACGCAGAGACACAGAGGCACAGAGAAGAATGGGACGCATTGGGGAGCGAGAGTCATCTTGGTATCGCCCTCAGTCTCCTCTCTATGTCTTGGTTGCCTCCGTGGTAATTCTCCACGCCTTGAGTCGGCCCTTTCGGCGTTCGGCGGGCGCGACCGCAAATCAAAATCTGCGAGGCCAATCTATTGATTCGACGATGGTTGATCGCCAATTCTCCAAGTCGGAGAAACACGGCATGACTGAATCCAAAGGACTTACTAGCCGGGCTTTCTTTCCACCCGGCGAGCGTCGAACCAGATCTTTCGGGTCTCGCCGGGCCACTGAAGCGTGGCGCGGCCTATCTCTTGATTCCGCAAGGGTTGCTGGCCGAATTGCTGAAGAGAAAGGGCGAAGGCTCGCTCAATCTAAAGGACTTGTTAACTGCATTTTCGTCGAGCTGTCGGCTGACCTTTTCGGCCTTTGTCGAGCGAGCCAAGCGTGATGAGGCGGATCTATTGATTCCGCAAGGGTTGTTGGCCAAGTGTCGGAGGAGAGCAGGCGAAGGGTTACTCAATCTAAAGGACTTGCTAACCGTGCTTCCGCCGAGCCTTGGCCGCTTATTTGAAAACGAGCGCGTTTTGAGGCCCCTTTCTTGTGCAGAATCGTGCCAAATTCTGCCATTTTCCGGCGAAAACGCCCAGATAATCGCAGAAAACGGCGGTTTTCCGTCACGGGTTTTAGGAGAGCGCTCAGCGGGACGCGGTGAAGCAGGCCAGCACGGTCTGGACCAGGGTGCGGATCTGCTTGGAGCTATAATGGGCTGGAAAATCGCAGCGCGCCGCCAGCACCCGGTCGCGCATCAGTCCCTCGACCATTCCAACCAGGGCGGATCGCACCGCCTCGGGCTGGAGGTGGGGACGAAGGTGGCCGGCCGCCTCCGCTTGGCGCAGGACGCTGTCGGTGAGGCGGACGAACTCCCGGTAGCCCTGCGAGATCGCGACCTCGTCGCGCTCTTTGCGCACGCGGCGTCCTTCCAACAGCATGAGCAGCTTGATCTCGGGATCGCGTTCCAGTGCCGAAACCATGATGCTGGTGAGAGCGTCCAGCTTCGCCGCCGGCGAAGAAGGTCCTGCCAGCACCTCACAGACTCTTCCGTTGATGTCCTCCCAGGAGGCATCAAAGATCGCCTCCAGCAGACCCTCTTTGCTCCCAAAATACTTCATCAACTGGGACTCGCTGGTACCGGCGGCCCGAGCAATGGCCGAGGTGCTGGCGTTTTCGTACCCGCGCCGGGCGAACAGAGTTTTGGCGGCGTTCAACAGGCGGCGCCGGGGGGAGCGCGTGGAGGCCGTGTCAACCGTAGGGATTGGCGCTCCGGCGTCGCCGACGCGGCGACCTGGACGACTTCGTGGCATAAAAGTGATCATAACGCGTTCGGAAGGAAAAGTTCCAGTTGCCATTGCAAACATGGTCGTGTCATCTGGGAAAGAATGGCATCCACAGATTACGCAGATTTGGCAGATTAAGAGAGAGGCGCTTCTTCTCTTAATCTGCCAAATCTGCGTAATCTGTGGATTCCGTTGTTTTGCCAAATGACAGCAGTACCAGGCGATGAGAAAACTTGACGCGAGAGTACGAGGACGAGTACCATAGGCCGGACTGATGATGAAGTTCTTGGTGGACGCCAACGCTTGCACCCCGTGGTGAGAAGGAGCGGGCCGTCTGAGGCGGGGGGTTTTTGAGACATGCCGGAAACGACCGAACGCAACAAAGCCATTGACTTGGCCCTGAGCCAGATCGAGAAGCAGTTTGGCAAGGGATCGATCATGCGGCTGGGGGTGAAGGACGCCTTGGTGCCGGTGGAGATTATCCCCACCGGATCGCTGGCTTTCGACGCGGCGCTCGGCATCGGCGGCATGCCCCGCGGCCGGGTGGTGGAAGTTTTCGGGCCGGAATCGAGCGGCAAGACCACCATGGCGCTACAGGTGATCGCCGAGGCGCAGAAGCGCGGCGGCATGGCGGCGTTCATCGATGCCGAGCACGCGCTCGACGCCGGCTATGCCCAGAGGCTAGGGGTGGATGTGGACAACCTGCTGGTGTCGCAGCCCGACTACGGCGAGCAGGCGCTGGAGATCGCCGAAGCCCTGGTGCGGTCGAACGCGGTGGACGTTCTGGTGATTGATTCGGTGGCGGCACTGGTGCCCAAGGCGGAGCTCGAAGGCGAAATGGGCGACTCGCTGCCCGGCCTCCAGGCGCGCCTCATGTCGCAGGCGCTGCGCAAGCTCACCGCCATTGTCTCGAAATCGAAGACTTGCCTCATTTTCATCAACCAGATCCGCGAGAAAATCGGCGTGATGTTCGGCAACCCCGAGACCACCACCGGCGGCCGTGCCCTGAAGTTTTATTCTTCCATCCGCGTCGATATCCGGCGCATCGCCTCCATCAAGGACGGTGAGCGTGTGGTGGGCAATCGCACCAAAGCCAAGGTGGTGAAGAACAAGATGGCCGCACCTTTCCGCGAGGCGGAGTTCGACATTCTCTACGGCGAGGGAATATCGAAAGAAGGCGAGTTGATCGACTTGGGGGCGGAAAAGAACATTCTCGAGAAGAGCGGCAGTTGGTTCTCGTTCGGCGGCGAGCGGATCGGGCAGGGACGCGAGAACGCCCGGCAGTTCCTGCGCGAGAACGCCGACATCCGCAAGAAACTAGAGACGGAACTGCGTAAGGCACTAGGTCTGGCGTCGGCGGCTGTACCAATCGCGTCACCACCGCCGGCGCCGCCAGCCGGCGCCGAACCGGCCGCCGCCGCGGCGCGCGCCAAGAAGTAGCGTTTTTGAAGGAGTCAGGAGACAGGAGTCAGGAGTCCGAATAGAGAGAAGGGAGTGAAGGGTGGAACGCTACATTGCAAGTGGTTGCCTAGTCACCATTCACAATTCCTTTCTTCGTTCAGACTTCTGACTCCTTCTTCAATCAATTGACAGTACCCAAAGTTTGGCGGGCATGCTATACTGAAAGGGTTGAGTCGAGTGGGTTCAGGGAAGTGGCTGGCGGAGGGCCGGTCACGTTCTTGGAGGCCGCTGTACATAAACACGACCACAGGACGCAGCCTCTCGGTCGAGTCGAGAATTCAGCTTGACGGGGCGTCGAGCTCTGTAATAAGTTAAGGCGGTCGGTGAGGCGGGCCTATATTAAAGGGTTGAAGAAGTCGGCCGATATTAGAGGGTTGAAGGAATGGAGGGCAAGCTTCCAGCTTGTCTCCAAGTTCCCCTGCTGCACCGGCGCCAGGGTCGGATAGGGGCAAACCGAAAAAAGGGGGTCATTACTACATTGTCCAAAAAAACCGCAGTCCTGGTCGCGGCAGCATTGTGTCTCTCGGTCGGCATCGCGAGCGGTGCCACCACTACCCCACCCAAACGGGTTCGGCACTCCGGTGTCAAAGCGCCGGCGGGCCGCCGCACCACAAGCCATGTGACCTCAAACGGTCAGCCTTCCCATGTGCCGACGGCCAAGCTGGCCAAGCAGCCGGTTCGAGGCAAACACCGCCCGGCGCCGGCTTACAATCCCTGGCGCGTCAGTTCGTTCGGCAACCCGACCGAGCGTGATAATCCCGCCGGTGAAGACCCGACTGTCCGCGCCGTGGCTGTTCGGGCCCTGGGTAACTGGAATGGGGCCGTGGTGGTGGTCAACCCCAACAACGGACGCATTCTCTCCGTCGTCAACCAGCCGCTGGCTCTCTCCGGCGCCTTTACGCCTTGCTCCACCATCAAGCCGGTGGTGGCGGCGGGAGCTTTGAAGGAAGGAATCATCACTTCCGAGACCAAGCTCCGCGTCTTCGGCCCTCACGGCGGCCGCATCACGCTGCGCGACGCGTTGGCTCACTCCAACAACATGTTTTTCGCCAAGCTGGGCGAGATGCTGGGCTTCAAGCGCGTGGAAGAATACGCCCAGGAGTTTGGTCTGGGAGAGAAGGCCGGCTGGGACATCGCGGGCGAGTCGCCGGGCGTTTTTCCTTCCGCGCCACCCAAGGAGGGCGGTGTGGGATTGATGACCAGTTTCGGTTCGGCCATCGAGATCACTCCCCTCCAGCAGGCAGCCATTGCTTCGGCCATCGCCAACGGCGGGACGCTCTATTGGCTCCAGTATCCGCGCACGCCCGAGGAAGTCGAGAGCCTGGAGCCACGCGTCCGCCGCCGTCTGGATAATCTCTCAGCCGTGCTGCCCAGCCTCAAGGAAGGCATGGCCGCGGCCGTGCTTTATGGCACCGCCCGGTCCGCCTATAACCCCTTGGAAGCGGTTTACGGCAAGACCGGCACGTGCAGCGAGGACGGCGCCCACCTGGGTTGGTTTGAGTCTTACGCCGCCGACCCGGAGTCGAAGTACGTGGTGGTGGTGCTGCTGCGCGGGGGAAAGATGATGTTCGGTCCCCACGCCGCCGAGATCGCGGGCAACATCTATCGGGACCTGCTCGACCACGACAAGATGGCGGCGGCCGTGAATCGCACCGCCCTGGCCGTCGGGCTAATACAACGGTAGGCTATAGATTATCCTTTAGGACCGGGCAGGCGCTGCCCCCGGGAGGCGGGGCCGCCTCACGCCCGCCGCGGCGATCGCAGCAGCCGGGCGGGCAGCGTGACCAGGGCCCAGACAAGGTCCAGCACGCCGCCCACGGCGATGCCCACCAGGCGGAATGGAAGCAGGAGCAGCCACACCAGCGGGTAGAGGACCAGCGCCACCAGCGCCAGGGGCCAGCAGAGAATCAGCAGAATACACCAGAGCAGAAACGTCGTCATGGCTTCGCCTCCCGTCGTCGCGCGAGCCTCTCTCTTGATTCTACGCCCAGGGTCCGAGCGAAGTTCCGGGAATCTCGGCCGCCTGCGCCGCCAGCCTCAACTCGGTAAGCAAGGCTTGCCGACGGTCGGGCGGAAGGAAAGCGGCGCGGATGGCCTCCTCGCTCAGGCCGGCGATCTGCTGGTGCGACAGTTGGAAGTGCGCCGCCGCCAGCTCGAACTCGTGCTGTAGGCTCGTGCCGAACATGGCCGGATCGTCGGAGTTCAGCGTCACGGCCAACCCCGCGTCGAGGAACTTCGGCAGCGGGTGATCTTGGAAGCGAGCCAGCAGGCCGGTGGACACGTTGCTGGTGGGACAGACTTCCAGGGGGATCCGCCGCTCGCGCAGTAGCGCCATCACCGCCGGATCTTGCGCCGCCGTCAGACCATGGCCGATGCGCTCCGCGCCGAGCAACTCCACGGCGTCGCGGATGCTTTCGGGTCCTACGGCTTCTCCGGCGTGAGCGGTAACGTGGAGCCCCATGTCGCGCGCCTCGCGATAGAGGTCGGTGAAGAGTGCGGCCGGTCCGCGGACCTCATCTCCACCGATTCCGAAGGCTACGACTCCGTGCGAGCGGAAGCGTCCGGCAAAGCTCAGAACCTGCCGCACGTGCTCGACCCCGAACTGGCGCACGCCGTCAAAGATCCAGGCGACGCGCACGCCGTAGCGCTTCTCGGCCTCCTCCGCCGCCGCTGAGAGCGCCTCGAAGGTCGCCTCCACCGACTGCTTCTTCCAGAGGATCACTCCCGCCGACAGCGTGATCTCGGCGTACCTGACGTTCTGCTCCGCCAGCCACTCCATGAGCCGCGTGGTGACGAGCGCGTAGTCCTCTGGCCCTTCGAGGAGCAGGGAGACGAGCCCGAAGGCGACCAGAAACTTCGGAAAGCTGCCATAGCGGTACGACTCACGCGTGCGCTCGCCGATCCAGTCGGCGACCTTGCCCTTGAGCCAACTCTTGCCTTCTGCCAGTTCGCGCAGGGTCTGCGGCCGGATGCTGCCTTCGAGGTGAAGGTGCAACTCCACTTTGGGCAGGCGGGCGATGAAGTCATTTGGTGATTGTGTGATTGTGTGATTGTGTGATTGCATCACCCTGCCGTCGGACTCGTCTTTCAATCGCTCAACCACGCAATCCCTCATTTGGCGATTGTGTGATCGGGCGATCGGGTGATTGCATCACCGCGCCGTCGGATTCGTCTTTCAATCACCCAATCACTCAATGGCTACAGTCGCTCAATCACCCAATCGTTCAATCGGCTCAATCGTTCAGTGCGAAGGCAGCGCGGGACGTCCGGCGTTGGCCCAAGCGCTGTACCAATAAGACCCCGCATCGTGAGCCGCAGCGTTCAGCTCCAGCATCAAGGTCGAGCTCATCTGGTTGTAGAAGTGATCCAGGTAATCGTCCGTATAGGCTGGCAGATCGTCCCGCGCGCTGCGGTCAGTAAGGATGATCCGATCCACCCAGGTGTTCGCTTCCAGAACCATGTCGAACGCGTACTCCGTGGGGTCACTGATCGAAACCGCCTCGTCGGCGCGGAACAAGAAGAAGTTGGCGTAGCGCTCCGCGAGGCGGTTGGAAAACCGCGCCTCCAGACCCTTCTGCAAGGTCAACTGGCCGTCGTAATTCTGGGTGGTGTGCAGAGGATCGTGCGCGTCGGCAATGTAATGCGCCAGCACCGCTGCGTCCAGCTTCACCTCGTCCCAGTTCTCCGCCTTGAAGGCGTTGGTCAGCTTCAGACTGTACTCGCCGATGCGCCAGGGCAGCAGCCCGTCGCGGCCGATCCGGCCCGTTCCGTAGCGAGCGACCGCGTCGCGAAACGAATGAGGCAGGCTCAGGTAAGGAAACAGGCCGTACTTGTCCAGATAGATGTAGTGCCGTGCGCGTTCGTTGCGGTCCTTCTTCATCCAGTCGTCGGGATCGTTGGCATGATCGACTAGGAACTGGCGGTTGGCGAGAAAGAAGTCCCGCATTTGAGGTGGCAGCGTTTGGACCGCCGCGTTGTTCACCAAACGATGAGCTGTCGGACCCCACCCGTAACAAGGAACAGTCGGCATCAGCAGCGCCAGCCCGAGGCCGGCTCGGACCAGGACGCGTCTTTTCGTCCATCGCCGGAATGGAGATCGACCCTTCATATCCCCCGGACCGTCAAGCCCTCCCGGGCATCGAAGCCTTTGCCTTCTCCGGCGCAGCGGCCGCGGCGGCGCCACTACTAAACTCGCTATGGTGACGGCTGTACGCGAAGTAGATCACCAAGCCGATGGTCAGCCAGATCACAAAGCGGAGCCAGGTCTCGAGCGGAAGGCTGCCCATCAGGACCAAGCAGCACAGCACCGCCGCGATGGGTAGAACCGGAACCCAAGGGGTTCGAAACCCCCGTTGGCGCGCGGGTTGCTTGCGCCGCAGCACTAGCACGCCCAACGATACGAGAACGAAGGCGAAGAGAGTGCCGATGTTCGAGAGATCCGACAGCGTGCCGATGTTGAACAGTCCCGAGGGAATGGCCACAAAGAACCCCGCCACCCAGGTGCTGATGTGGGGCGTGCGGAACCGAGTGTGGACACGCGAAAACGCCTTGGGCAGCAACCCGTCGCGCGACATCGCAAACCACACCCGCGCCTGCCCCAACTGGAAAACCAGCAATGAGCTGAGCATGCCCATCAGCGCGCCCACCGTCACCCAGCGCTCCACCCCGTAAAGGTGAATGTATTCGAGCGCCCTGGCCACCGGCGCGGCGTTGCGAAGCTGCTGCCAGTTCTCGACGCCCGTCAGCACCACGGCCACCGAGCAGTAGAGAATCGTACAAATGATGAGCGACGCGATGATGCCGATGGGAACGTCCCGCTGCGGGTTGCGTGTTTCCTCGGCCGCCGTCGAAACCGAGTCGAAGCCGATGTAGGTGAAGAACACAATGGCGCCGCCCGTGAGCACGCCTTGCCAGCCGTTGGGCATGAACGGCTTCCAGTTGGAAACGTGGATGTACCGCGAGGCAAAGGAGATGAAGATCAGAATGGCGATGATCTTCACCGACACCATAAAGTTGTTGACGCCCGCGCTCTCCCGGATGCCTCGCACCAGGACCACCGTGAGGAGCATGACGATGAGGAAGCCCGGAACGTTGAAGTACGAGCCGGTACGCTGGAGCGAGTCATCAAAGACCGGGTTGCTGATGCTGGTGGGGACGTGCAGGCCGAAGCCCGACAGTAGGCTATTAATGTAGGCTGAGAAGCCCACCGCCACCGCCATGTTGCTGACCGCGTATTCCAGGATCAGGTCCCAGCCGATGATCCAGGCCACGATCTCGCCCAGCGTGGCGTAGGTGTAAGTATAGGCGCTGCCGGCGATAGGGATCATGGAGGCCAGCTCGGCGTAGCACAGCCCGGCCAGCGCGCAGGCGATCGCCACCAGGAAGAACGACAGGGCGATGGCTGGTCCGGCACCCGGGCGTCCGGCAGCGCCTAGCGCCTGATGTCCGTGCAGCAGGACGTCGATCAGCGGCGCCTTCAAGACCGACCGGAAGTTGACCACCTCGCCCGCCGCGGCGGTGCCCGTCAGGATGAAGATTCCGGTGCCGATGATGGCGCCGATGCCCAGCGCGGTGAGCGACCAGGGTCCCAGCGACTTGCGCAGGCGGTGCTCTGCCTCGTCGGCGTCCGCCAACAGCTTGTCAATGCTTTTCTTGGCGAAAAGCTGACTCACGCAGTCCTCCGCGGCGGTAACCAGCGAAACGACCCGTGGAACCGCCGCTAGCCACTAGCCACTGACCACTAGCCACTACCTTCGTGCCGCTGTGCCCGGGCCCTTCTTCTTCACTTTCCTCTTGTGCGACCCGCGCGGGTCAGTCCGCTTGACCTTCGGTTTTGCTTCTTTGCGCGCGGCGCGTTTCAGCTTCTTGCGTTCAGCTTTGTCCTTGATCTTCGTAGTATCCATAGTCCTCGGTGATCCTCGATCCTCATCTTGGAAATGTGGGAAGAACTAAACACAGAGACACGGAGGCGCAGAGAAGAAAAGGAGAATCACGGGAAGCAGACGTTCCCACTTTTTCTCCGTGCCTCTGTGTCTCTGTGTTAGAAGGTCGCCCACAATGACTTCGCCCCTTGTTTCGTATATCTCTCGATGGCCTCACGCCTTTTCCAGCCCCGCGTATCGTTCTATCAGTTTTTTGGTTCCATAACCAGGAAAACTGATCGTCACCTTGGCGTCCTCGCCTTCGCCTTCGCAGCCCATAACGGTTCCAAACCCATACTTGGCGTGCCGGACCCGACTCCCAACCCTCCAGCGACCCTGCGCGCGTGGGGCCGCCGGCCCAAAGGAAAACCCCTGCGAGCCTTTACGCATGGCCGACCCGGCCCCGGCGCTGCCGCGTCCGCGCTCTTCCAAGAAGCGCCCGACGCCGCGCACCGAATTCACCGCGTCGCCCCAGGTGGTTTGTGGCTTGGGCGCGAAACGGCCTCGGTTGACGCGCTCCACCAGTTTGTTCGGGACTTCGCGCAGGAACCGCGACGGCCGACTGCCCTCGAAACCTTCCTGGCCGAATGACCGCCGATACCGCGCCCAACTGAGCGTCAGTTGGTCTTTGGCGCGCGTCATGCCGACGTAGCAAAGGCGGCGCTCCTCCTCGATGCCGGACGGGCTATCGAGCGACAACTTGTGGGGGAACACGCCCTCTTCCAAGCCGGCCAGAAACACGGTAGAGAACTCCAGTCCCTTGGCGCTGTGCAGGGTCATCAAGGTAACGCGCGCCCGCTCGTCGAACTGATCGGTGTCGGAGACCAGCGCGGCGTGGTCGATGAATTCGGCCAGCGTCTCGCCGCGCTGCGCCGCCGACGCCGCCGCATTCACCAATTCGTCCAGGTTCTCGATCCGGTCTGCGGCTTCCGGCGAGTTTTCCTCTTCCAGCATCTTGCGGTACCCCGACAGATCGAGGATGGCCTTGAAGAACTCCGGCAGCGTCAGGCGCTCGCGATCTTCGGCCAGGTTGCGCATCAGTCTATGGAACACCGTCACGGCGCCGTGGGCGCGCGGCGGCAAACGCCCTTGGAGCGCGGGCGTCTCGCCCGCTCTTGCGCTTCCCGCTGCAACGTCGCCATCAAGGCTCCTAAGCGAGCCTCCGGCCGAAGAAGAAAGAAGCGGGCGAGACGCCCGCGCTCCCGGCTCGGCGGCTTCCTGCTCGATCGCTTCCCACAAGGTCAGGCGCTTGGCGCGCGCCGATTCCTGCAGCGTGCCGAGCGTGCCGGCTCCGATTCCCCGCGGCGGCGTGTTGACGATGCGCAGCAAGGCCGCGTCGTCGGTGGAGTTGGCGGCCAGGCGCGCGTAGGCCATGGCGTCTTTCACTTCCGCTCGCGCGTAGAAGCTGAAGCCGCCCACCAGGCGGTAGCTGATGCCACGCGTCCGCAACGCCTCTTCAAACACACGCGACTGCGCGTTGGTGCGATAGAGGACCGCCACCGTCCCTTTCCGGTCCTGCTCCAGGCGCTGGGCGACCTGGAGCGTCACGTAGAGACCCTCGTCCTCGGCGTCGCCCGCTTCGTAGAGGCTCACCAGCCCGCCGGCCCCGCGGTCGGTCCACAACTCTTTGCCTTTGCGCTCCTCGTTGTTGCTGACGACGGCGGTGGCCGCGTCCAGGATGGTCTGCGTGGAGCGGTAGTTCCTTTCCAGGCGGATGATCCGCGCCGAGGGATAGTCCTTTTCAAAACTCAGGATGTTCTTGATGTCAGCGCCGCGCCAGCCGTAAATCGACTGGTCCTCGTCGCCCACCACGCAGAGGTTCTGGTGGGCCAGCGTCAACTGCCGGATCAACTGGTACTGGATGCGGTTGGTGTCCTGGTACTCATCCACCAGCATGTAGCGATAACGCCGGTTGTACCGCTCGCAGACGTCGGGGGCCTGATAAAAGAGATCGACCGCTTTCAACAGCAGGTCGTCAAAGTCGAGCGCGTTCGCCTGCCGCAAGCGGCGCGAGTAGAGATCGTACAGCACCGCGAACCGCTCGAGGGTGGGGTTACCCGCTTTCTCGTAAGCTTCCTCGGGCGAGATGCCGTGGTTCTTCCAGTAGCTGATGCGCGAGAGCGCGGCGCGCGGCGTGATCGACAAGTTGGCGAGCCCCAGTTCCTCAATGGCCGCCTTAATCAGTCTGGTCTGGTCATCGTCATCGTAAATGGAAAAATCGCGGCTGTACCCGAGCCGGTCGATGTCGCGGCGCAACGCGCGCACACAAAACGAATGGAAGGTGGAGATGGCGGGGGACCGTTGTCGGTTGCCGGTAGTTGCTGCGGGAGTCGGGGGCCGGGAGTCGGGAGTCGATCCCCAAGTCCGATCATTCTGTCGATTCCCGACTACCCACTCGCCACTCCCATCGCTTTCTTCCCGATTCCCGGTTCCCGACTCCCGACTCGCGTCTTCCTCGCGTCGTGCGAGCAGTGTTGCCACACGCTCCTTCATCTGGTCGGCCGCTTTGTTGGTGAAGGTCACCGCCAGGATGCTGGGAGGATCGACGCCCTTCACTTCGATCAGGTAGGCGATGCGGTAGGTGATGACGCGCGTCTTCCCGCTGCCGGCGCCGGCCAGGATCAGCAACGGCCCCTCCGTCTGTTCGACCGCTTCCCGCTGCTGGGGATTCAATTCGTCGAGAAGGTTCGTCATGCGAAAGTGCCGGCGCCACGGCGCCCAAGGCCGGCGAAGCTGTTAAATATCTGCGAGGGAGCTTCCATCACAGAGACACAGAGGCGCGGAGACAAAAATGGGAAATATCGGGAAGCAAACGACATCCTTGTGTACTCCTCATTGTTCTGTCTGTGTCTCCGCCTCTGTGTTTCACACCCTCGACGGGCCGGCCGACGGGTTGGAAAGATGGCCCCCAGAAAGCATTCTACACTATTGCCGGGAGACCGACAAACTCCTGCCCTGGTAGCGCGGGCATCCCTTCGCTTCGCTCAGGGCAGGCTCCGCCCGCTCTTGCGGCAAGGGCGGGCGAGGCGCCCGCGCTACCAGTTTCAAATTGCCGATTACCCCCTGAAGAAGCCGTTGGGATGGGACCTCGCAATCTTCAATATTCGTCCGTCAAAATCGGCAAACCGGGCTAACCATTTTTTTTTCAATTACTTGATGGGTTTCCGTAGTGTATGCCATTTGTTTTCAATAACATGATGGCTTAAATGGGTTCGTACCAAAACCCAACCCAAGATCTCTTTTGATATCAATGCAATTTGGGTTCGGTCCGATTCAAAATATCGATGATCGGTCGAGCCTTCACTTTGCCCAGGGCCAATCTGCAATCGACAAACCCCCGCGCGCTCGTTGGGATGGGGGCCGCACGACTTGACACGTTTTCTAATAGAATCGATCGCGAAAACCCCGATCTTCTGCCATCTTCTGCCACGTTTTGGCAGAAAATGGCGGAATCTGCTGCGATTCTGCGCAAAAAAAGAGGCCCCCCAGCGGGCTCGTTTTCAAATAGGCGCTTAAGGCTCGCCGGAGACACCGTTAGCAAGTCCTTTAGATTGAGCAGCGCTTCGCCCGTTCTCCTCGGAAACTTCGCCAACAACCCTTCTCGAATCAATAGATGGGCCGCGCCACGTTTGAGTGGCCCCGCAAGACCGAAAAGGTCTCGCACCGCTCGGCGGAGATACAGCTAGTAAGTCCTTTAGATTGAGCACGCCTTTGCCACTTCTTCTCGGTAGATTTGCCAACAACCATCGTTGAATCAACAAGATTGTCCTCGCCGCGTTTCTGTCGCCCGACAAAACCGAAAAGGCGGTCCGACACTCGCCGGCAACAGTTGTTCGTAAGTCATTTAAATTCAACATGCGGCCGCTCCTTCGACTGGGCAAATTGGCGATTAACCATCGTCGAATCAATAGATTGGCTTCAAGACTTTCCCCGGCTCCCAACGGACCCCCAAAGGGCCGCTGAAGGCAGGAAGAATTACCACGGAGGCCCGAACTCAGAGAGGAGTCCGTGGGGGGATCTAAAGATGTCTCTTGTTTCCCAATGCTTCCCATTCTTCTCTGTGCCTCTGGGTTGGAAGCTCTTTTGCGATTACGAAGTGAGCAGCGATTACAGATTGACACGAGCCGCGAGACTTGACACGTTTTAATAAAA
>DATFYM010000200.1:0-41985 GCA_035315065.1 Terriglobia bacterium | reverse complement strand
GAAGTCACGGACCGGCAGATCGACCGCAAGCTGCAACTGCTGCTGAAAGTGCGGGCGGAACGCTTCGCCCGGGAGAAAGAAGAAGGCAGTGGGCAGTCAGCAGTCGGCAGTCAGCAGTTGGCAGACGAGGGCGGTCCCGATGGCAACGGCGGCGGGTCGGCGGAGATTCCGCCGCGGAAGCCGCTGCAGAGCAGCAGTATGCAGTCGGCAGAAGGCAGTAGGCAGCCGGCAGAAGGCGGACGGCGGGAAGAAAGAAAGGCAAAAGGCAAAGGGCAAATGGCAAAAGGCAAATGTGAAGATTGCACGGGCGCGGACAATCGCACCTTCGAGCTTCAACCTTCGACCTTCGACTTTTTAAAAAACGAAGCCACCGATTTGCTTGATAACAAAGGATCGGCATCGGCGCAAATCAGGAACGAAGCCACCGTGGAGAGCAGTAGGCAATCGGCAGAAGGCAGTCAGCAGGCCGAAGAAAGCAGTCCGCAGGAGGCGCCAAGCAGGGCACGTCAGGTGTCGCGGCTCGAAAGAAACTGCACGTTCGCCCTTCAACCTCCGATATTCGACTCTTCCAACAACGAAACCACCGTGGGGACCGAACTGCCAACCGCTGGCTGCCGACCGCCGGCCGCTTTCTGTATACTGACCGGTGAAGAATCCTCTGCTTTGGCTGGCCTCCTGCTTCGCGCTAGGCATCGTCGTCGTCCGGCCAGGCCAATCGGGACAATTCCTTGCCGTGCACTCGGCTCGAAGCATTCCCTTCACGCTTCTGGCGGGCAGCCTCTGCCTGCTGGCCGGGCTGATCGCACTTCGGCAGTGCTGGCAGCGGACGGCCGCGGGCCTGGCGTTGACGGGCTTCGTCTTCGCGGGCGCGACCGCTGCGATGCTGTTCGAGTTCCGCTTTCCTCCGGACCATGCCAGCCGCCTGGCGGATTCCGACCTGAGCGCTCCCATCTCCATCGAAGGCCGGCTCGCAACAACCCCGATCCGCACCGCCTACGGTCTTCAGTTCGACCTGGAACTCGCAGCGGTCCAAAGCGGAGGGCGAAACAACCGCGGCTCGGACCGTGATGCCCCGTCGGTTGGCACGGCTTCGGGTCGCCGAGCCTCAGGTAAAATCCGGCTGCGGCTGGAGGCGTCCGGCGACGCGGCCCACTCGGCCGACTCGGCCGACTCGACAAGCTGGGCGGCGATTGACGCTCTGCGTCTCGAGCGTGGGGATGTCATCCGTGCCGTCGCGCGCCTGCGGCGGCCGCGGGTCTACAAGAACCCGGGCAGCTTTGACTTTCGCCGCTGGATGGAATCGATTGAAGACGTCTACCTGGTGGGTACCATCGTGAGCCCCTCGCAGGTGGAAAGGCTGGCGAGCCCGCCAAGCCGGGTCGGCGAACCGCCGGGCTGGTGGCACGCCGCAATCATTGGGATGATGAGAAGCATCGAGAACACGCGCCGACGCCTGCTGGGAACCATTGACGGATTGTATCCGCCCTGGCTGCCGGAAGGGCGCGACGGGAGCGTGCTGAAAGCCGTCTTGCTGGGGGACCGCTCGTCGCTTGATTCGGACACGCTCGAAAGCTTCCGCAAGGCCGGCTTGTATCATCTCCTCGTGATCGCCGGCCTGCACGTCGGGCTGCTGGCCATGCTGGTGGCGGCCCTCCTCCGCTGGCTCGGACTGCGGTCCACCGCCCGGTCGTTGTTGGTGCTGATGTTCCTGCTGGGCTATGCCTCGCTGGTGGAGCAACGCGCTCCCACGCTGCGCGCCACGCTGATGATTTCCATTTTTTTCGTGGCGCGCCTTTTATACCGCGAGCGGTCGCTGCTGAACGCCGTCGGCTTGGCGGCTCTGGCGCTGTTGCTGACGCGGCCGGCATGGCTTTTCGAGTCCGGCTTCCAGCTTTCGTTCGCGGCGGCCTTACTGATCGCCGGCCTGGCGGTGCCCATTCTCGAACGCACCACGGAGCCTTATCGCCGCGGCTTGCGGCGGCTTGACGTGGTGGAACTCGATCCCAGTCTGGAGCCGCGCGTCGCCCAGTTGCGCCTCGACCTGCGGCGGCTGGTGGAATGGCTGAAAGCGCGCTTCCCCTTCCTCAACCGGCACCAACGCCTCGCCGCCGCGCTGGTGGTCGCACCCGCACAAGCCGCGATCTGGACCGGGAACATCCTCCTGTTCTCCGCCATCCTGCAACTCGGGCTGCTGCTGCCCATGGCTGAGACTTTTCATCGCGTGACCTATGCGGGAGTCGGCTTGAACGCGGTCGCCATTCCGGTGATGACCGTGCTGCTGGCCCTGGCCGTGCCTACCGTCCTTCTCGCAACCTTCGCGCCCGGAATCGCCGCCGGCCCGACAAGGGTCCTAGCCTTAGTGATGAAGGCGTTGTTTGCTTTGACCCGCCTGCCTCACCTGCCGGCCTGGCTTTCCTATCGCGTCCCCGAACCACCGGTGTGGGTGGCGTGGGGGTTCGCCGTTTCGGCGACGGCGGCGGCCTGGGCCCTCTCGGCGTCCGGGAAGTCGGACGACGACACGACACCCCCGGCGCGTCGTGGGTGTGAAGAATTAAACACAGAGGCACGGAGACACAGAGAAGAGAACGAGGAGCACATGAAGGTGTCGTTCATCTCCCGACGTTTTCCATTTTTCTCTGTGCCTCTGTCTCTCTGTGGTGGAAGCTCCCTCGCAATTATTTCACGGCTTCGTCGTCGGAGCATTTTCTGGGCCTCGCTCGGCACCCTGGCGGTCTTTGCGGTCTTGGTTTCGGCGCATCCGTTTCCTCCCCGGCTTCCTGGCGGAGGGGTAGAGGTGACGGCGCTCGATTGCGACGGCGGCGACGCTCTCTTCCTCGTGCTGCCCGACGGCCGCACCATGCTGGTGGACGCTGGGGCCGGGCGCGGCCCAGGCGGGCCGGGCGGACTTGGCGAGCGCGATGGCGCGTTCCAGCGCGGCCGGTGGGATCCCGGCGAGGACATCGTCTCGCCTTACTTGTGGTCGCGCGGCATAAAGTCGTTTGACGTGCTGGTGGTCACCGACACGCGCGACGATCATCTGGGTGGGGTGGCGGCGGTGATCAGGAATTTTCGCGTCGGCGAGCTATGGCGCGCGGCCAGGGGAAGCGCCTCGTACGGGCCGGCGTACGGCGAGGTCTTCAACGAGGCGTATCGGCAGGGGATTCGCGTGCGGGAACTGGCCGGCGGCGACTCGATCGCCTTGGGGCAGGCGTCGGCAAAGGTGTTGTGGCCGCCGTTGGCTATCGGTGGAGGCTATTACGTTGGCCAAACCGACGCCCCCAGGGGCGCCCCGATGGGCGATGGCCGGGCCGGCGCCGGCGCCGATTCGTTGGCGCTGAGGATTTCGGCCCGAGGCGTGAACCTGCTGTTGCCCGGAGAAATGAGCGGTGGGGTGGAGAAGAAGCTGGTCGGCTCAGGCGTGACGCTGGCGAGCGATCTGCTCAAAGTCGCTCGCCACGGCGCCAAGACTTCCACCACCGGTGAGTTCCTGGCCCGCGTTGCGCCGCAGATTGCACTCATCACCGCCGCCGGCGCCAGCGCCCGGAGTTCTCCCAACCCGGAGACGCTCGATCGGCTTCGCACCGCGGGCGTCCAAGTGTTTCGCACCGACCTCGACGGCACGATCACGGTGACGTGGCCGGCCGGCGGTTCATCACGGGAGAACGTCCCGGCGGTTCGCTGCTACTCGCGATCGAAAGCACGATAGAGCGCGCTCGAAACCTGGGCGCCAAAGAGCGTGACGGCGGCGGAGATGTACATCCAGGTCATGAAGGCGACGAGGGCGCCGATGGAGCCGTAGACGTGGCGATAGTTGAAGTGGGGCAGGAAGAAAGTGAAGACCGTGCGCGCCAGTTCCCAAAGCAGGGAGGTGAGCAGCGCGCTGGGGAGAACCTCGCGCCACCGCATATGTCGATTGGGCAGGCGCGCCATGACGATGAGAAACATCAAGAGCGTCAGAACGAAGGTGCCGGCAGCGATGAGGGCGCGGGAGGAGTACTCGATGAGGAGGACGGGAAGAGCGGGAGCCATCGAATCGAATTGCCGCCGGATATAGAGGCTGACGCCGACCAGGCCCAGGGAGATGGCGACCACCAGCGTGGCGATCAGGGCCATCTCGAGCGCCAGCAGGCGGCTGCGCCACCAACTTCGCTCCTGCTCCACCGCCCAGGCGCGGTTGAGGGCTTTCTCCAGGGGAAGAAAGACGCCCGAGGAGCCCCACAACAAGAGCAGGAACGAGGCGAAGCCGACGCGGCCGTAATCGTGCGTGACGGCGGCCAGATTATCCAGGATCACGTCGGGCGTGAACGGCAGGAACCTTTCGAGCAGGATCGCCAGCCGCGCGCTCAGCTCGTGGTGACGGATGTAAAGGCCGGCGACGGCCGTCAGCAGGAGAAGGAGGGGGAAGACGCAAAGGAGAGAGTAGTAGGCGATGGATGCCGAAATGGTGAACGAGTCGGCGCGGAGAAACTCCGGCAGCGACGCGCGCAGGACTTCCCGGATGCGCCGCCAGGGGATTCGCCGGCGTCGGAGTCTTCTTGCCACAACCTTGGGCAGCATCGCGTGAGTCTTCGATTTTGGATTTTGGATTTTGGATTTTGGATTGAAGACCAGGAACCCGACGAAGCCAGGTCTTGGTCTTGAATCCAAAATCCAAAATCCAAAATCCAAAATAACACCTAGAGCTGAGAATCGAAAACTTAATGGGTGCGGAGATGGCGACGGAAGAGGAAATCCGCGAAGAAAACCGCAAGGTCCGGCGGCTGCAAATCGTCGTCGACCTGGTAATGAACTGCCTGTGGCAGGAGAATCTGTCGATTGAGGAGGCCTCGGAGATGGTGGCGGCGACGCGGCAATTCGCGATCAACCTTTTCCCCGATAAAGGGGCCACCTACGACTTGATTTACAAGCCGCGCTTCCAGCGGCTGCTCACCGAGAAATACCGGCTGGTCTAGGAAGAAAATGCTGAATGATGGAACGATGAATGATGAACAAGAAGACGTCCGTGGTCCTTGGTCAGTTGTCCGTTGCCGGGACTACTGTCTTCAGCCACGAACAACGACAACGGACGAGGAACTGTTCTCTCATTCAGCGAAGAAGACGATGAAGGATGAACGAAAACGCGTCCGCGGTCCGTTCTCGGTGGTCCTTTGCCAGGGATTGCCGTCTTCAGCCACGGACAACGGACCACGGACGACGGACGTCTTCCTGTTCATCATTCATCATTCATCATTCATCGTTTCTTCTGGTGGCGGACCGCAGAGTGGCGGTGAGCGTGCCGACGGTAATCATAGCCTTGATCCGCAATGGCAGGCGTTGCGCGTCGTCGCTGAACCAGATCAACATGCGGCCCTTGCGCCTCAGCAGCCCGCCGAAAACGGTGGGCTCGACGCGAAACGCCTGGCGGGCACCGAGCGGAGTCCGGACCGACTCACGCGCCTGCACCTCCACCAATACCTGGCTCGTTTTCGAGCCGTCGTTGATGCTCAGATTGAACTTCTCGCCGACGCGCAGCGGCAACCGGCGAACATCATAGAAAGCGGCGACCACATCCTCTACGCAGGGCGGGATCTCGATCTCGTCGTGCTTGGCAGGGGCGCCCAGTCTGGCCAGGTCGTGCTCATCCAGAATTGCCAGCTTGCGCCCGGAGTCGAAGACAATGTGAGTCTCCAGACGCCGGCGTCCCTCACTCACGTGCTTGTCGATTCCCTGCGAGCAAAGGGTGCGAGGATCAAAAGTGGACCGAAATTCATCGTTGACTGGATAGAGCAGCGAAACGAAACCGCGCGAAGTCGCCGTTGTTTTGACTTGGTAATCGTCCTGCTGCCCATTGCTTGCGCTCGAAAGCGTCGCTACAATCTGCCCGGCGGAAAAGACTCCCCAGCTCATCTCGTAGGTCAGCGTCTCACCGGGAGCGAAAGGCAGGGGGGCGGGCTCTTGCGCCTGGCCCTGATAGAAGCCCGAATACAGGCCCGAATACAGACCTGGATACAGGCCCACCAGCAAAAGGGGCGCGAGGCAGGCGGCGATCTTGATGGGTTGCATTCCCATTCGATCCATTTAGACGGTGAAGCGTCTCCAAAGGCAGCTTTCGCACCCAGTTCTTTATCGCAATGCGACCTTCCTTGCAAGAAAGATTTTAAGCGCAAGCAAAATGATTCCGGCCGCGTACCCGAGGGCAGCCTCGTACTCGCGGTTCCTGCGGTACTGGTCCCACCGGAACCTCATGGTCTCGGTAGAAGCGTCGCGCCAGGCGGAGAGCCGGGGCAGAAACAGCGGCACCGAGGCCGCGTATTGATCATAGAAGCCGGCAAACTCGCGGCGCAGGAAATCGGACTCGCGACGCATCACCGGAATGTAAATCAACAAGAAGAGTCCCACAAAAGCCAGGCCCAGAATCCACCGGCCGCCGGCGATCGCGAAGCCGGTGCCGATGAGCAGGCTGCCGAGGTAGAGCGGGTTGCGCGTGCGAGCGTAGGGTCCGCTGGTGGTCAGGCGCTGGTTTTTTTTCAGGTACCCGGCCGCGTACGCGCGGACCGCGACACCCGCCAGCGCCACCGCGCCCCCGGCGATGAGCAGAGAAACCGAAGGCCGGGCGAAGATCAGGTAGGCGACGCCGAGGGCGAACCCCAGCGGCACCCGCCATCGTGCCGCCCATGCCGCGTAGCCCGGAGTTTCGTCACGCGCCATAGGCCCTCTGCAAGCGCTCGCGCACCGCGTCGTGCACCGATTCCACCGCCACGCCTGGGAGATAAGAGGGATGTTTAGTGCGCCGCGTGTGATCGATGGGACCGAGATTGGAGAGCGCGATATCCTGGGGCGAAAACGGCCCGTTGCGCGCCGGGTCCGTGGGGCCGTAGATCGCCACGATCGGCGTCCCCACTGCCGCCGCCAGGTGAAGAGGGCCGGTATCGCCGCCGATGAAGAGTCGGGCGCGGCGCTCGAGGGCGATGAGCTCGACCAGGCTGGCAGGAAAGTAGCCTACTCTCTGCGAGCCCGAACGGTGAAGGATATCCTCAATCAACGGCTCTTCGGCGGGCGAACCGGTGAGCAGGAAGTGCCACGGCAACTCCGGCTCCAATCGGCGGATCAGCCCGGCATAGTTCTCCGGCGCCCAGCGCTTCGACATCCAGCCGCCTCCTGGGTTGATCACCATGAAATCGTGCACTCCCAGCGATTGCAAACGTTCCTCCACCGCACGGTCATCGCCGGCAGTGTGGGGCAGTGGAAATTGCCACTGCCCTCGTTCGAGGCGCGGCGCGCCAAGACGCTCCACCAAGGCGAGGCTCTCTTCGATGGCGTGAACCCGGCCCGCCGCGGCGACGCGATCCGTGTACCACACCGCGGCCAGCGGCTCGCGCAGCCACCGTTCCGCCAAGCCCAGGCGCTCGCCGGCACCAGTCAGCCGCGCCAGAAAACCGGTCTTGACGAGGCCCTGGAAATCGATCGCCACGTCATATCCCGGCTGACGCAGGTCGCGCATTTTTCGTGTGGCATCTTTCACGGTGGCCACGGACCCCAATCTCCGGCGCCAGCCCAAGGTGTCGAACAACAGGGTCCGCTGTACGAACGGGTTTCCCTCCAACAGCACGGCGTAGCGCGACTCGACCGCCCAGTGGATCTCCGCTTCCGGGTGCGCCTGGCCGAGTGCCGCGACCGCCGGCAAGGTGTGGACGATGTCACCAATCGAACTCAGGCGTATCACCAGGAGGCGCATAACGACAATGGCTGGTGGTTGGTGACGAGCCCTTCAAGAGGGCTTTGGACGTCGAGAAATCTCCGCCAGCACTTCACGGGTGGAATGGTTCTTGGCGTCCCCGACGATGCGAACCTCACCTCCCAGGCTCTCCATCACCGCGCGCTCGGGCACCGTCTGCTCCGTGTAATCGGTGCCCTTACACTGGACATGCGGGCGAAGGTCACGCAGGACTCCCTCCGCGGTGAGATCGTCGAAGATCACCACATAGTCAACCGACTCCAGAGCACCAATCAGACTGGCCCGAGCCTCGGCGGGCATCAGCGGCCTGCCCGGGCCTTTGAGTCCGCGGACTGCCGCATCGCCGTTGATGCCCACCACCAGCACGTCACCCTGCTCTCGAGCGCCTTCCAGAAAGCGGACGTGCCCGACGTGGAGCAGATCGAAGCAACCGTTGGCAAAAGCTATGCGCTTGCCCTCGCGGCGCAAGCGCTCGCCCAGGGAGCGGACCTCCGAGCGCGGGATGAGCGGTGCATCGTTCACGAGTTGCGAATCGCCTCCTCCAACTCCGCTCGAGTGACGGTGGATGTACCTCGCTTCATCACTACCAGCCCGGCCGCGCAGTTGGCGATGGTCGCCGCTTCCACGAAGCTAGCGCCGGCGGCGAGGGCCAGCGTGAAAGCTGCGATCACCGTGTCGCCGGCGCCGGTGACGTCGGCCACCTGGTCGGAGCCGAAAATGGGCAAGTGCTGCGGCGGCCGGCGCGGCTCGAAAAGCGCCATCCCTTCGCGTCCACGCGTCACCAGCAGCGCTTCGAGCGACTGGCGCCGAAGCAGTTTCTTTCCCAAGCGGTGGAGCACTTCCAGGTTGTTGCCGATCGGTTCGCCGCAGGCTTCCTCCACCTCCGGTTCGTTGGGAGTGGCGGCGGTCACATTCGTATAGGCGGGAAAATCGTAGCGCGAATCCACGGTCAGCGGGAGCGATCGTCCGCTCAGGCTGCGCCGCAGCACGTCGACCTCGGCAGCGCTGGTGGCGCCATACCCGTAGTCAGAAACCAGAAGGGCGGAAGCCTTTCCCAGCATGGACTTCGCCGCGCCGGTCAGCCGCCGGCGCACCGATGGAGGAACCTTCTCCCGTGGCTCGCGGTCGACCCGTACAATCTGCTGCGGGTGCCCGTGCGACAGCACGCCCAGGACGCGCGACTTGGTGGGAGTGACGTAACCATCGAGGCGCAGCACGTGGCGCATGGAGACGCCCTTATCCCGAAACGTGCGGACCAGGACGTCGCCCGCTTCGTCGGCGCCGACCGCGCTCACCGGCGTCACCCGTGCGCCCAAGTCGACGAGATTGTTGGCCGCATTGGCGCCGCCGCCCGGCACGATTCTTTTTTCTCGCTGCTTCAGGATCAGGACCGGCGCCTCCCGGGAGACCCGTGCGATGTCACCATAGATGAACTCGTCCGCCACCAAATCGCCCAGCACAACGATGTGCTGCCGGGGAAAGCGCTCGACGATCGCCAGAAGCGCGGATTGGAGGGATGCGTTGATCTTCATAGCTCAAGAACGATGATCGTGTAGGTGACTGGCGACGAGCGTTGACACTAGCCACTCGCCACTAGCCACTCCCCACTAGCCACGGCCGCCCGTATCGTTTCTCGCCATCTCCTCCAGGATCCGGTCTACCGCCTCCAGGACATTTTCGACAACCAAGTCCGGCTGCCGGGCCCACTCGTGGCGACGGTCGTAGATGCCTCGCCCATAGCCGGTCATCACCAAAGCCGCCCGAGCCCCGACATTGAAAGCGAGTTCCACGTCGCGGATCGTGTCTCCCACCACGAACGAGCGCTGCGGGTCGAGGCCCAGATTGCGGGCTGCTTGTTCCACCATCCCCGGCGCCGGCTTACGGCAACAGCACGCGACGCGATATTCGGCGATGGTTGCCTCCGGGTGATGGGGGCAGTAGCAGAAAGCGTCGATGCGTGCGTCCTGCAATGCGAGTTGTTCCGCGATTCTGGCGTGAACTTGATGGACGAGTTCCTCAGGAAAATATCCTCGTCCGATTCCGGACTGATTGGTGACCACGACGGCAGGCACTCCGGCGCGATTGAGCTTGCGAATCGCCTCCGCCGTCCAGGGAAAGAGCCGCAGGCGATCGACGTGGTTCAGGTACCCGACCTCCTCGTTGAGCGTGCCGTCACGGTCGAGAAACACCGCAGGGAGCAGCGGTTCGGGAGTGGGAAGCGGGGGCGTTTGGGTCATGGCTTCACGGAGTCATGGGGCGACGATTCAGAGTTCATCTTCGTCCGCTGCCCTTTCGTGTGTGACACCCGTCTCCTTCACCAGTTCGAGGCAGGTGCGAAAGACACTCTCCACCGTCAAACCCCTCATGCAACGGAAATCGATGGGGCACTCGCGCAAACCGCAGGGGCTGCAAGGAACCCGCTTTTTCACGGTCCGGGCACGCGGACTGATGGGCCCCGTGGCGCGCTCATCGGTGGAACCGAAAATGGCGACCACAGGCAGCCCCAGTGCGGCCGCCAAATGCATGGGACCCGAATCGTTGCTGACGATGAGGCGGCAGTGGGAGAGCAGGGCCATGAACTCCCGCAGCGCAGTGTCACCGGCCACGATGGTCGGGGTGTGCTCCATAGCGTGGGCAATCTCCTCCGCCAGTGGCCTCTCCTTTGCAGAGCCGAACACCACCACGTCTGCATTCAAGGCGCCAATCAGTCGGTCCGCCAAGTCCGCGAAGTATTCCGGCAACCACCGTTTGGCAGGGCCAAAGGACGCGCCAGGATTCAGTCCCACCAAGAAACGCGGACCGCGCAGACCCAGCGATTCGAGATGTTTTGACGCCCAAGCCTTCTCCGATGGTTCAATCCTCAGCCGAACCTCCCGGATTGTCGCCGGCTTATCAATCAGCCCGGCGCGAAAAAGAAGCTGGAGGTAATAGTAGGCCTGGTGGCCGTAAGCCGAGGCGGTCGGCGCTTCCACAGCTTCGGTCAACAGCAGGCTGCGACCGTCGCGAGCGTAGCCGATGCGTTGCGGAATCCGAGCTCGCCAAGCCATCCAGGCCGCCTGGAGCGCGTTCTGGAAAAGAATGGCGGCGTCAAAGTCCTCGTCGCGGATCGTGCCCACGAGCTTGCGGAAGCCCGACGAGCCGCGGTGTTCACCAGCCGCATCGTAGACGATCTGGCGATCCACCGCGGGATGGTGATCGTACAAATCGCTTACCCACGGCTTGGCAACCACCGTGATCTCGGCCGATGGGTACTGAGCGCGAAGGGCCTCCAGCGCCGGCAACGACATCACCGCGTCGCCAATCCAGTTGGGGACACGCACCACAATCTTCTGAGGGTTGGCCAGCCCACTGCTTCTTACGATCAATTCATGGCTCTCGACATGCCCGACAGCTCGGGCGAAGCATCAAGGTGCAGTGTCGAGGGGTACGCCGGTGGTCGCACCCCTCGTCCCACATTGTCAGCACATTCTACCCGGGGGAGGGCTCGTGAAGCCGACCCCTCGCCTCAGGGCTCCAATCAAGGCGATACTGAGTCACTACTTCTCGACAACCAGATCGTTCTTCACCGAAAACACTCCCGGAACGCTATTAGCCCGAATGTTGGCGATGTTCTTGTCAGCTTCGTTGGCGACCACTCCCACCAGCGTAACGTGACCGTTCTCAACGATGATGTGGATAGGTGGAATCGCCTGCAAGGCATACCGGCTCAGCGCCGGCTCGCCGTAGATGGATCGGAAGAGTGCCCGGCGCAGGGCCTCGTCGTTGGGGGAAAGCGGCAAAACCTTGATGTTGTTGGTGACGCTCTCCACCCCTTCGATCTTCTTCACCACGCTTTCCGCGTCCGACTTCAAAACGGGATTTACCACTTCCCCGTCCAATTCCACGTTGTAGCCATCCACCTTGAACTCGAGATTGTCGAAGACGGTAAGGTAAGGCAGCATCCGCAGTTCGTGCCTTACTTCTCGCACCAGATACGAGGAATCTGTAGGGACCGTCTTTTGCTTACTCCATGCCATGCCGGGCGTGATGATCGACGCGCCCAGCAGGATCAAGCCCAGGATTGCTGTTCGCCTCATTTTGTTCTCCTCCTAAGTTCCTCCGATTCGAGCAGGTTGGAGTGACTCAGCGATCGATGCCGGAGCGCGAGTTGGTCCACGTCGGGAGACGGTAAGTTGACGGCTTACCGAAACCCGGCCCGACGGCTCCGCGGAATCACCCCTAAAGAGGATAAGGCAAGCCCTACCCTTACGGCCTTGCCCATGGCGGCAAGGCCAGAAGCTCCGTCGGTAGAACGAAGTGTAACCCACGGCCATGCACTCCGTCAAGCCTAAAGTACGAGGTACTAGGCTAGACAGTCCAAATTTTGACTCCTGCCGTTGTCAATCGGCCATCCGCAGCGCAGCGAGGCGGGTTGCCAGCTCTTGCTCGAGCGCTTGCGGCTCGCGCAACTCCAGCTCGATGGCGCAGGCGAAGATCGGCGGTCGAGTCATGGCGTCGGCCGGCAGATTCATCGCGTCTTTCTCCGTCGTGAGAAGTGCCGGCGCTCCCGTCCGAAGCGCCCGCGTTTCGAGGTCGAGCAACTCAGCCCCGCGGTAAAGGTGGTGATCGCGAAAGGCGGTCTCTCCGGCCACCGTGAAGCCCCAGGCACGGAGGTCGGCGAAAAAGGCGTCGGGATTACCCAAGCCGCAAAAGGCCCAAAAGGTCTGGCCGAGCCTGGCCTTCAGAGCCGCCGGCGTGTGGCGCTCGTCAGTCGTGACATCGACCAGCCCACAAAGCTTGGTCGAAGCATGAAAGATCCGGACCTTGGGATTGACCTGCCGGACGCGGCACTCGAGTGGGGACGGATCGGCGAGCTCGGTGCGCGTCAGCACCACGAGGTCAGCACGAGCCAAGGCGGAACAAGGCTCCCGCTGGCGGCCGGCGGGCAGGAGCGCCCAGTCGGAAAGTTCGCGAGTGGCGTCGAGCACTACGATATCCACATCACGCGCCAACGCCAGGTGCTGAAAACCATCATCGAGGATGTGCGCGCCGGCACCGAAGCGATCTTCAGCCAAGCGTCCCGCCCGATAACGGTCCGAGGAAATGACGATGGGAACCTCCGGCAGCAAACGGGCCAGGAGCGCCGGCTCGTCACCCACCGCCCGCGGGTCCGCCGTTCGGTTCCAGCCTGGCGCACAGGGCTCCAGCGCAACCAGGTCGACGTCGGCGCGACGCCGGTAACCGCGGGTCAGGATAGCCGGTCTCAATCCCATCTTTGCCAACGTGCAAGCCACCAGAGCCACCAGCGGCGTCTTGCCGGTGCCGCCCAACGTCAGGTTTCCGACGCTCACCACTGGCCGTGCCAGTCGCCGAGTCTTGCGCCAACCCTCGCGATAAGCGAAGGATCGAATAGCGACTCCAAGCCTGAATCCGACGGCCAGGGGCTCTAACGGATAAAGAGTTTTCATGTCGCGAAACCGGATTCTGCGCCGCCGCTCAGGGTGCACAAAGCCTGCCCTGAGCGTAGCGAAGGGATGCCCACCCGTTGGAGTGCATTCGCGCTGCTACCGCCTTGACGAGCCAGCAAGCTAGCTCTCGCAAAACGAAGAGGCGGCAGCTCCGCTGCCGCACTCCATGGCGGGCGGGACGCCCGCGCTACATTGCGAGCAACGAAGCCAGTTGATCCAAAACACGTCGTGTGGCACCGGATTCCCGCTCCAGAACCTGCTTAGCTTGCCGGCCCGTCTGGTTGCGCAAGTCGGTGTCGCCGAGAAGACTCAGGAGGCCTCGAGCCAACCCATCCGAATCCTGCACCTGAAAGGCAGCGTGCTCAGCGAGAAAAAGCTCCGCCGTATCGCGGAAGTTCTCCATGTGCGGCCCGAAGATGACGGCCTTGGCCCAGTAGGCGGCCTCGAGCAGGTTGTGCCCGCCGGTCGGAACCAGGCTGCCCCCCATAAAGACCACGTCGGCCACCTGGAAGAGTCCGGCCAGTTCGCCGATCGTATCCAGCAGCAGGACGTCAGCCGTGGCCAATTGAGAGGTTAACTCGGTTTCGCTCTCCTGGAGCTCGGTGCGACGGAAGAAGCTGACCCGGCGCGAAAGAAGCATCTGGCCGACCGTTTCGCATCGATTCGGGTGGCGAGGGGCCAGGATCATCAACGCCCTCACGTGCCGCTGTCGAACGGCTTTCCAGGCGTCGAGTACTGGCTCCTCCTCACCAGGCATAGTGCTTGCCGCGACCAGCACGGGGCTGCGGGCAGCATTTTGCAGGGCCCTTTGCAGGCGCTCCGGCAACACGCCCAACGCGGGAGGTTTAGCGTCAAACTTCAGGTTGCCAGTTACGACCACACGGCTTGGCGCAGCGCCGATCAGGCAAAAACGCTCAGCGCCGGCCGGGCTTTGAGCACACACGCAGTCGACATGGGCGAGGACTCGCCGCATGAACGGCCGCAGCCGGCGGTAGCCCCGGCACGAGCGCTCGGAGAGCCGGGCGTTCACCAGCGCCACCCGCGCTCCGAAATCGTGTGTCGCCCGAAGCAGATTCGGCCACAACTCGGTCTCAGCAATCACCAGCAGGCCGGGCTGAATCCGCCGCAGAACTCGCTCCACCGACCAACGCCAGTCCAGCGGAAGGTAAAAGCGCCCTGCCACATCGGGTAAGCGACTCTCCCCGGTGGCTCGGCCGGTAGGCGTGACGTGGCTCAGGAAAACCTTCCGCTCCGGATAGCGCTGCTGAAGCTCTCGCACCAAACCCGCGACGGCCAGCGTCTCACCCACCGAGACCGCGTGGACCCAAATGGCTCCGGGAGCAGTCTGCTGATAGGAAGTCGGCAGCCACCCCAGCCGCTCGCGCCAGCCTTCCGCCCCGTACCGCCGTCCACGATAGCGCCATAGGTAGTAGGGCGCACTCACAATGGCGCCCACGGTGAACAAGAAGCTGTATAACAGATACACGGTAAAGGTTAAAGGGTAAAGGGTGAAGGGTAAAGCTAAATCAAAAGGCAAAGGGCAAAAGGCAAAGGTAAAGACGCCCTTTCATGTGCCAATTGCTTCAAGGTGGACGCACTGAAAGGTGTCGGCGTCGCTGGGGGCGCCCACCCTGCAGTGTTCACATTTGACGGCACCTGGCCGTTTACGCGGACCGATCTTTGCTTCGGTCTTGAGCACGCGTGCGGCCTGCCAGCCTTGCTACCGCTTCCCGATCCGTCCGCGCAACACGATGATTGATGCCTTGGGAAGCTGGTAGAGCGTTTCCGCACCACCCGTGATCGTCGACTTTGAAGGTGGGCCGTCCGGGTCCGCGCGACCGCTCGTCCCTTCTGCGTGCCACTGGTATTCGGCATCTCCAAAAGTTATCCGGTCCACAAGGCCGGAGAAACAGCGGTCGCGCTTGGTTTCCGAGTCCGCAAGAACCACTTTCACAGCGTGATCATTCTCGTGATCCTTGTTGATGAGCATCAGGGACCGCTGTCCGTCCGGCCGCTCGACGGCATAGGCGGTGACCAGCAGATTCCCAGATGCGTCGGTGACGTCACTCGATACCTTAAAGAGCCGGTGAGGTGAATCGACCGGTTGGACCCACTCCCTGGTAATCACCTGCGCCGCGATGTACTGCGGCGGATAGGCGATGACGCTGTAGTCTCTGTCGAGCAATAGGAAGCCGCCCCGCCCGCCGGGCGATGGCATGTAGTGGAAATAGAAAGTGCCGCTCGCGCCCGCAGTCATCATGGAGCCGACGTAATCGGCCAGCCAGAGAGCGCCCTTGACGTCGGACGGCCCGGAACGTCCGCCCCAGTTGCCCTCGGTCATAAAGAAGGGAACGTTCGGCGGCAGACCGTTGTCTTTCCATGCTTGAACGACGTGGCTGACAAATCCCGGCTCCTTGAAGAGGTCAGTCCAGGTAACAGGAGTCTTCTGGTCCTGGAAAGGATAGTGCTCGAATGAAAAAAACGTGAAGTCGTTCAAATGGCCATGCGCTTGGAGGTAATCCAGGAACCGGCCGAGCCACGAGACGCGTCCTGCCGCGTCGGGCCAGACTTCGACGTCGCCGAACGTTCCCTCGAAAGCCGGCCCTCCCAGCTTTGCCTGGGGGACGAGACGATGAATGGCTGTGGCAAATTGCAGGTATAGGGCGCCGTAATCCTCGGGAAGCATGTGCTGCCCGTCGGCCTCTTCTCCCATCTCGATCCGGGAGATCGGATAGCGGCGCTTATAAAGATAGGCAATCTCAGCCGCGGCATCCTCCGGCGTCGCGTACAACATCGCAATCGGCACCATGGTGGGAAGCCCGCGTGTGATGCCGCTGGTGAAAAATAAATCGAATCCAATTTGATCTCCCCGCGAATAGTCAAGATCGGATGCCGCGTGCCACGGGTCAACTGAGGAAGGCCAGGTGACAGTTTGCTCGCGGCTTGGCACATGCCTGACAACGTCGGTGAACCGGCCATCCGCCGAGAGCGTCCCAACGTAAAGTTCGTTGATGGCGTACCCCACGCAGTTGCGCTTGTCTGACGAGCCGTGCGTGTCGCAGGTGTTGGAAGACTCCGTCATCCAGATGCGGAGGTACTGCACGGGGACCATCCACGAAACCAGTTTCAGCGGGACGGTTCCACCCTTGCCATCCGTGACGATTCCCTTGGGGAACGTTTGCCATGTGCCCTTGGTTGTCCCGTCATAGAATGGCTCCAGATCGCCCGTCCAAAACTGAACCGCATAACGCCGCGCGTACGGGTTGGCCCACGCAATCCGAATGGCGTTGACGTCCACCTTCGCGCCTAGATCGATGATCACCCACTGCGGGTGCAGAGAGTCGTCCTCGCCAGTGAATGACTGGGTCAAGTACGGATTGCTTTTCCAGTATGACTTCGGGTCGCCATCGGTCAGCCGTGACCAGCCGTTTCCGTCACCTCGACTGAAGCCGCGATGCGGAAGCGGGTAAGCCCAGGAGTGACGAATCGTCTCCGTAGGCACGGCGCTTCCCGTAAAGTAGCCCTCTTGCTTCGCCGCATTGCTCCAGGTTCCCCGCGCGTTCCAATGCCATGCCTCGACCATCAGCTCGGTATTCTGACGATAGGTCACCGGTTGCCATCCCGCACCCAGAATCTCATTGAGGACCGGAGCGACCAGCAAAGTATCCGTGTTCTTTTCGATTTCCTCTTTGGTGGGGCGCCGGTTTTCGGCGGAGGGGGCGCCTGTGCCCGCTCTTAGCCGATCGATTGCGCCACCCAACGCCTGGAAAGGACTAAACGAATTCACCACGTGCGAGGGCGCCGCATCGATGACGATGTTCTGCGCATTTCCCTTGTTCGCCACGAAACAGAGTGCGCCGATTGCAAAGCAGATTCCCCAGACTCGGGTCTGGATGCCAGAAGCCATAACCGCCTCCCATCACAGCCGTACTCGGCTTTCACTCAATTTCAATCACCTGCATGTTCAGCGTCATTTCCATTCTGGACGCCTAGGATCATCCCTGATTATCATACAAAGCTCACTTTCCGAGTAGCTGGCGATACGTTAGGGACTCGTCCCAACCTGCGATCCGGCGGCGGCCTTCGAGAGCCTCCGACTTGTTGACATAGTGTTCGACCTGTCGTGCTAAGATTTGTTTGGTGCTCGGCGCGCCTCCCAAATCATGATCGGAACAACGGTTTCCCACTATCACATCGTGGAGAAGCTCGGCGGCGGCGGAATGGGTGTGGTCTACAAGGCCGAGGACACCAAACTTGGCCGGTTCGTCGCCCTCAAGTTCCTGCCCGAGGGCATGACCCAGGACCATCAAGCCCTCGAACGGTTTCAGCGCGAAGCGCGTGCCGCCTCGGCGCTCGATCATCCCCATATCTGCACCATCTACGAGATCGGCGAGCATGACGGCAAGCCCTTCATCGCCATGCAGTACTTGGAAGGGCAGACGCTGAAACATAGGATCGCGGTAGGTAGGGGAGCGCTCGGCACTCCCGCGGGAGGGCAGAGCCTTCCCCTACCGTTCGATACGGCGCTGGAGCTGGGCATTCAGATCGCCGACGCGCTGGACGCGGCGCATGCGAAAGGGATCATCCACCGGGACATCAAGCCGGCAAATATTTTCGTCACCAAGCAGGGAGTGGCGAAGATTCTGGATTTTGGGTTGGCGAAGCTGACACACCACCCCCTCACCCCCTCCTCAGCGAGGAGGGAAATAACAAACGACTCCCCTCCTGGTTCAGGAGGGGGCAAGGGGGTGGTCGAGGAGACGCCCACGGCGTCCATTGACCTCGACCAACTTACCGCCCCAGGCGCCGCCGTAGGCACTGTCGCTTACATGTCACCGGAGCAAGCGCGGGGCGAGGAAATAGACACGCGCACCGACCTGTTCAGTTTCGGCGTCGTGCTCTACGAGATGGCCACGGGGCGGATAGCGTTCGCCGGGCCCACCACGGCCATGATCCATGACGCGATCCTGAATCGGGCCCCCACGCCGATCACCAGCTTGAATCCACGGCTTCCTGGCGAGCTCGACCGGATCATCACCAAGGCGCTGGAGAAGGACCGCGACCTGCGTTGCCAGACGGCGGCAGAACTGCGCGCCGACCTGAAGCGCCTGAAGCGTGATTCAGATTCAAGGCAAGCGACCACCTTCAAGGAGGCGGTTCCCCTTCGCCCTCGACGGCGAGCATGGACTATCGTCGGGATTGTCACGCTGGCCTTGGCAGCACTATTGACCTTGCTTCTGGCTCTAAATGTAAGCGGGCTACGGGATCGGTGGCTGCACGGTCCCCAGGCCTCGCCGACTCCCTGGAAAGTGACTCGGCTCACCGCTGATCCCGGACTCTCGGACTTCGCGGCCCTGTCGCCCGACGGCAAACTGGTTGCTTATGCCTCCGATCGCAGCCTCGATGGTGAGCCGGATCTATACATTAAGCAGGTTGCCGGCGGCCAGCCGATTCGTTTGACATCCGACGGCGCGGGACACGATGCCGGATTTTTCCCCTGACGGCAGCAAGATCGTCTTTCGGTCGGACCGAGATGGTGGCGGCGTCTACGAGATTCCGGCGTTTGGCGGAGATGCCCGGTTGGTGGCGCGCGACGGCTTGAATCCGAAATTCTCGCCGGACGGCTCGCAAGTGGCCTATTGGGTTGGCGACCCTGGGGCCGCCGCAGCGGGTGGGGCCGAACTTCACCGCGGCTCGCAATCCAACCTGGTCCCCGGACGGGAAGCACCTGCTGCTCATCGGATACACATCGGCGAAGGCCTACGAGGAGTCCGCCATCGACTGGTGGCTTGTCCCCACCAACGGCGGTGACGCGGTGAGAACTGGCGCGCGCGGAGCGTTGGTCAACGCCGGACTGAGAGCACTCGCGCCCTCCGCGTCGCCGGATTATCCAATTCCAGCCTGTTGGTCGGCGACCGCCAACGCGGTTCTGTTTTCTGCGGCCAGCGGAGACAGTTATAACATATGGGATATCGGCATGTCGCCACAAACCGGGAAAGCGAGTGGCGTGCCCAGGAGATTGACAACGGGCGCCGGGAACGATTTTGATGCGTCCTGTGGCCCTCAAGGCGAGTTCGTATTCACGAATGTGCAAACCAGGACAGACGTTTGGTCGCTAGTCTTCAATTTGGACCGTGGAAGCCCGAAAGGCGCGCTGGAGCGGATCACACAAGGTCCAGCCCAGCGGGGGTATGCCTCGCTTTCGAGCAATGGGCGCTACGTCGCTTTTTCTTCCGATCAGTCGGGTCAACAAAACATCTGGATCCGTGACTTGGAGACAGGGAAGGAGTCCAGTGTGGCCAGCTCACCGTTTATCGAACTGTATCCCGTGGTCAATGCGTCCGGCACCAGAATCGCATTCTCGGTGTTCGAAAAAGACAAGAGGGTCGTATACGTGTCCACTCCCGGCGGCACACCGGAAAAGCTGTGTGAAGGATGCCTGCGAGCTACCGACTGGTCGCGCGACGAGAAGACGGTACTGATATTCGGCGGCAATCCATATCAAATCAGCGTCCTGGACCTTGCTTCGCGTCAGCAGGCTCCACTACTGAAGCATCCCAGTTACAGTTTGCTCTACGGCCGGTTCTCGCCCGACAATCGCTGGGTCAGCTTTACGGTCCGCACTGAACCAAATCGCGGACACATTGCGATCGCGCCCATCGATGGGCCGAAACCGGTTCCCGAAAGCGCCTGGATTACGATCACGCCGTCGGAGGCCCAAGATTGGGCCAACTGGTCGCCGGATGGGAAGACGCTATACTTCACCTCCAGCAGGGATGGGCATAGCTGTCTGTGGGGGCAGCGGCTCGACGCAGGTTCCCACCGCCCGGTAGGCGAGGCTTTTGCCGTGCAACATCTTCACGGGCGCTTGTCCTATCAGAAGGGAGGTTGGTCGGCAGCGGGCGGCCGAATCGGATTGGTACTCCACGAGGATACCGGCAACATCTGGATGATGTCACGTGCTAGCACGCGCTAAGCCCTGAAGAGCGCCACGCGCAGCCGCATCCATGGTTGCTTCGGGCCTTATATCCCGTCTATTTCCGTGGCGAAGCGTATCTGACCGCACAACAGGCGCCGAGGCGGCTGCGGAATTTCAGAAGTTCATTGACCACTTTCTTGCGCTTGTGCCCTCTCAGTCGTCTGCATGAGCGAACGAATGTAGTCGTCTCCAGGAAACAACTCAAGGTCTTTCTGCATCGTCTTCAGCGCGTCGTCGTAGGAGCCGAGGGAAATGTACAGCGTGGCCAGGAGCCCGAAGAGCCGGGGTGAGTAAGGATTAACTTCCATCCCGCGCTTGACCGTGGCAATAGCATCTCGCGTCTTGCCGCCCTCCGCCTGAATCGTCGCCAACTGCTCAAAGTCGTTCGCATCGGTCGAACCGGCCCGAAGTGCTTGCTGGAGATAATTCGCCGCTGCCGCTTGAGACTCTGCTGATGCGTCGCGCATCTTCCTCCTGGCGAGCGCCGCGAGGACCGCAGCATCCTCAGTCTTGGCCGCAGCGAGCGAGTCCAGGACCGATTCGAATCGGCCAGGGTAGTACGGATGGGTGGCCATCAGTTCTCCATAAGCCCGGAATAAGGTCAAAGGCGGGACTGGCGTCCCTAACGGTCCGGGCACGGAGTCCACTTGCACGAGGTCGGGAAGTTGGGTTGTGGCCAGGTGGAAGGCACTCTCGGGCAGGGGCTCGCCGGCTCGTGCGAGGATGCGGTGATCGGTGAGCGAGGAATGGGATATCCTTCTGAGGGGCTGCTTCGGCATATGACAGCCGGCGCAATCGTCGGGCGGAGTTTTTGCCGCCCTCATCTCGAGCGGAAGGGTACAGCTTCTTTCCGTGTGGCACGTCAGGCACTTGCTCCGGAAAAATGGCGCCGCCTCCTCCGGTGACGGTTGACGGTGCGGATCGTGGCAGGTGATGCAGGCCAGCTTTCCCCCGCTCTTCAGGTAGCACTGGCTCAGGCTCATCAACACGAAATGTCGCAGCATCAGATCCTGGGGCGGCGCCTGGCGATCGAACGGCACCGCGAAGATCCCTACCGTGTCGGCGAGCGGAGTCCCGGGCCGGAAGTCAACATAACCCTTGCCGGGCATCAGGGTGCGCACATCGCCGCCCTCATGACAGTACATGCAGACATTGTTGGCGAGCCAAGGGGGAAGTCCGGCTGGGTTGACGATACTTCGATCCGATTCGCCGTCGAGCGGTGCCGCCTTCTTCCGCTCTTCGAAGTGGAGGGCGCCGGGACCGTGACAGCTTTCGCAGCCGATCGACAACTCGAGAAGCGGCGGGTCCTTGAACCTGACCTCGCTCGCTTCGACGAACTGTGGCCTGCCGCTGTGACACACGATGCAGCGCGCTCGGATGGGCCGGTTGAAACCGTAGTCCCTTTGCTCATAACCGGGCGAGAGGCCCCACGCCTTGGCCTGCGAGTAATAAGAGAGAGGAGCCTCGAACAGGAAGTCGCCGCGGCGCACGATGCAACTGAGACCGTTCACGTCCGAGCCGACGATGTAACTGATCCTTTGGTCGTCGCGGAACACTTCCTTGCCTTCCGCGTCCAGCTCATATTCGCTCTGAAAGAGGTCGGCGCCACGGCGATAGACTTCATAGGAGCGATGGGTCTTGGGGTTATCGACCTTAACCGTCGCCGCTAGCCCGTCGAAGTCCTTCCAGTCGCCCGGCAGAGACATCGCTCGACCCATGTCCGTTTTGCGATAACTCTCGTAGATGTCGAAATGACACTCGGCGCAGGCTTTCGAGCCGACATAGGCCACGCCGGCCTCGGCGTTTCTGAACTGCACCGGGCGCTGGGCGGAACCTACAGCCGCGGGCTTTTGACGGCTAAGAGCGGAAAGCGGGCAAAGAACGATGGGCGCGAGGAGAGCGCAAAGAGATGCCAAGCCGCGATGGAATTCAGCGCGCATAGCCAGCCTCAATGCCGGACGCGTCAGGAGCTTTGCCGGAGAGTTCGTGAAGCAGATTCTCGCGCTCATCCTCATGAATCTGCGCCACCCCGTTCAGTTTTTCCGGTGGCAGTTTCGCTTTTCCCTGAGCGCGACGGGGCTCGGCCAGCCGGTAATGGTTTGCGGACGTGAACGTGTGTGGCCCCCATTCGAAGGGTAATCTCGGAAGGGGCCTTCCCGCAATTATGGGCCTGAACCCTCACGGCGAACGGCTCTCACCGGCTCCGTTTCTGCATTCTCTTGCTCCGTCCGAGCGATGAGCCGGGACCAGACTGAACCAGGGTTGGGATCAAAGACCACGCCTACGTTAGCGTCGAAGATCCACCATCCACCTTGCCTCACTTCATTCTCTAACTGCCCTCCTGCCCAGCCGCAGTAACCCAGATAGAGCCGTAAATCGCTTGGACCCGAACTGGTGGCCAAGATCTTTTCGAGAAGCCGTTTGCTCGAAGCCAGGTAAACCTCGCTCAGGACGGCGGTGGCTTCCTCGGGTTTTTTCCTCGACCTGAGCAACCCAAGCACGGCGGTCATCTCGACCGGGCCACCGATGTAGATTGGATCTGACCCGTGCTTCCCCGTGTCCAGATCCTGGATGACGCGGGAAATAGGAGCCCGCGTACGGTGGTTGATCATCAAACCGACCGTGCCCTGCTGGTCGTATTGAATCAGCAGGACCACCGACTCGGCGAAATTAGGGTCGGAGAGATCCCGCCCGGCAACCAGTAACTTGCCGACTCCCAGATCCTTGACTTGAGTCGATTGGCCCGAAGCGATACCTGTCCCGCAAACTACCGCCGCCGCAAGCGCAATCGGACCCCAGAACCTTGTTGGCATGAGTCCACTCGGCCCATCAAAAGAAGTCAGCCACACAGGTGTCCGCGTGGATGTTCAATCTAGCGCGACCGCCTGTGCTCCTCGATCAGCAGATCTGAGCCGGGAAGAATGCGGCCCCGAAAATCTCGCGGCGCATGGCAGCGAAGTCCGGGTACGTCGGCGGTGGCGCCGGAGCGGGTTCAGGAACGATGTGGGCCATGAAGCGGTCGCGCTCGCCCAGTTCGACCGTCTTACCGTCCCGAAGCCAACCTTCAACCGTCGGGTGTCCAGAAGTTGGCAAATGTTGACGGCTCGCCTCGTCCTCTCGGGTTCCGTTTTGCCTCAACCTCAGACAGGGTACCTGGTCCGTCCTTTCCTTCGGATCGATACGTGTTCCCGATAGTGAACCTGTTCCGCCGGAGCCTCCGGTCTGGATGCCGCGGTGCCGGTCTCGTACCCCTCATCAGATCGGTTCCACCGCCATGGCGATAGCCTGCCTGATGACTCCTTCGGACACTCGAAAGCCGAGGTCCCGCTGTAACTTGCGGACCAAGAACCCCAGTTCCGGAGCAAGATCCTCCGAACTGAGGCGGGCAAGGATTCGCAAAGTACCCACAGGCTTCAGACCCGTTCCCTCCGAGATTTCGCGGGCACGCTTCTCGTCCGCAATGAAGAAGCGTGCGGTCTTTTCCTTCGCTCGTATGAGAGCCTCCGCTTCGCCTTCATCCAGTTCGGCCCGGAGCAACCAAACGCTCGTCTGGTCAGCCGCCGCGCACGGCATGAAGAGACCGTCTCGGTAAAGCCTATTGAGGCGGTATCGAAATCTTGCCTTCCTATTCACCTCCCGCTGGACCGCTCGCGGTACGTACACGAGATCAAAGTACAGCGACATGTGCTTAGCAAGACCGAGGTGCGTCAAGCTTATGAGGGTTGAGCTGTCAATGACGGCAATTCGCACTATTGGTTGGAGACGGCATTCAGTATCAGCAATCCGTCGGCAAGGGCGACGAGCCCGCCGATTGCCTGCCGCTTCTCCTTGCTAAGCTTTTGTTTCTCGAGGAATTGGGCGACCCCCCTCTCCACTCCTCCCCCGTTTCCCCCCGGCGGGAAGAAAAAGGAGGGAACGCCGTTCTTAGCCAGGGAGTGCACCAACTTGTCGTCCCTATGGTCCTCTTCAACGAGGGGAATGACTAGTTTTTGTAACGCCAGAGCACAATCGAGCTCATAGTTAAGGGCCCGGCGTGTGGGAGCAGACAGGTCAGTAATAACCGCCAGCACGCAATCGGACCGCTCTATTTCGCGGCGTACTTCTTGCTTGGCTTTGTCGTAACCCGGCTGACTGAGCTGATGGTAAGCCCGCCGGGGAACATAAACGTGTATCCCGCTTGCAGCAGCCAGGGTTTGCAAGCGTAACGCGAGGACTTGAGGCTCGTGGCCGATACTGTGGCTCAAGAAAACTCGAAACGCCATGTCGGTCATTGTACCACGCCTCTTGCTCGGGCTAAGACTTGCTCACGAAAAACCCGTCAATCAACATCGCGTCGATCCCGGAGCAGAAGAAACTCCGCACGGCGTCGCGCGGCGTCACCACCAAAGGCTCACCGAAGAGGTTGAAGGAGGTGTTGATGAGGAAGGGCGCTGGAGAGCGCTTGCCCCATTCCTTCAGCAATTGCCAGAGAAGCGGGTTGGCGGTGCGATCGACGGCGTAGAGGCGGATCTGATCGCCGGGCAAGACGAAGTCTTTCACCAGGTCGCGGGCCTCGGGCCGCACCCACCCGAGACTGGCCATGAAACGAACCAGGCGGGAGCACTCGAAATAGCGCGAGCAGTCTTCTTCGGGAACGGCAATGCCGAACGGGCGAAACGGCTCGCGGTGTTTGACGTAGTGGTTCAAATTCTCTTTGATGTAAGGCGCCCACGGAGAGGCCAAAATGCTGCGGTGCCCGAGGGCACGCGGGCCGAATTCGGTGGCTCCCTGGTGCCAGGCGACGATCTCCGCCTGCTCCAGGGCCTGCGCCGTCGCTTCGACCCTTTGCGCTTCGGTGTCGAACCACCGATAGCGTGCCTTGCAGTTGTCGAGGACGTACTTGATGTCCTCGGTGCCATAGCTCGGTCCCCAGTCGAGGGACGCGACGGGAGGGAGGCGAGGCTTACCGAAAACCTGGTGCCAGGCGAGCCACGCGGAGCCCAGCGCGCTTCCGGCGTTTCCGGCGGCCGCTTGGGCGAAGACGCGCTCCAGTCCGACCGCCTTTTCAATCGCGGCTACCAACAGGGCGTTGACGAACAGACCTCCGGCGAGGCACACATTCTGTGCGCCGGTCTCGTCGCACAATTGCTCGACGCACCTGACCAGGAGCCGGGCGCAAGCCTGCTGGAAACTGGCCGCGATCTGCCGCGCCAGAGCATCGGTGAGCCGGAAGCTCTTCTCCGATTCGAGCCCCAGGCGCTGGTAGAACTTGGCGGAGAAGGCGCTGCGTCCGGCGAGCTCGGAATTGAGATAGCTCAGGTCGATCTGGGGCAGCCCGCGGGAGGGCACGCCGAGCACGTCGTCGAATAATGCTGTCAGGCTCGGTTCGCCTTCGAGGCTGAGCCACTGCGCCTTGTGTTCCTCAAGGTGCGGCTCGAAGCCCAACAGCGCCGTGACTTGGGAATAGAGCCATCCAATGGAATTGGGAAAGGCTACGGAACGAAGAGGACGGGTGTTCGTCCCCTCCCCCAGGGCCGCCATTCCGGAGCAACCGTGGCCGCGCTCGTCGAGAGTGAGGATCACGGCCCGGTCAAATGAAGAAGCGAAGAACGCGCTGGCGCCATGACAGAGGTGGTGATCGAGGGGAAGAACCCGTTGCGCTGGACCTTGGTGGGTGACTTCAGAAGGCCGGAAACTCCGAAGCTCGGCGACCAAATCGTCGAGTCCCTTCGCCAGACCGCCGGTGGCTTGACGATCGAACCTTCGGCTCTGGAGCGCGGCGTGCCGCACCCACGCCGGCAACGGATGGCTTGCCACCGCGAGCGTTCGGACATCTTGCCCTTCTATGTCGGCGCGATCCAAACAGAACTGAATCGCCAAATAGGGAATGCCGCCCTTGGCGGGCGTACGGGTCAGCTTGCTCTCTTCAATGGCCGCCACGATTCCCTTGTCGCTCACCAGGGCGGCGGCGGAGTCGTGTTCGAGTGCGGATAGTCCCAAGATGTACATTTTCGCGTTCCAATTCTATCAGGGTGCAAAGAATTGACGATTGCAGATTGCCGATTGGAATCAGCTTTCAGCTATCAGCGCTCAGCTCTCAGCTCTCAGCACGAAAGTCGGTTCTTGCTGTTAGCTGATGGCTAATAGCTGATGGCATTTCCAATCGGCAATCGTCAATTTCTTCTGTAGTTTTCCCATTCCTTCGAGGCAATAGGCATCCGCCAGCCGACGCCGAAAGCGCGGTCGGTCACCTTGATGCCTGGCGCCGCCTGCTTGCGTTTGAATTCCGCGACCTTCACCAGGTGGAGCACCCTCCGTACCGTGCCGCCGTCGAAGCCTTGGGCGATGATCTCTTCGGCGGACTCATGGCGCTCAATGTGCCTTGCAAGAATCCCATCCAGCACGTCGTACGGCGGTAGGGTGTCCTGGTCAGTTTGATTGGGCCGAAGTTCGGCCGAGGGCGCTTTGGCCAGGATCGGCTCCGGGATCGTCGGCCGCTGTGCGTTGAGCCAGCGCGCCAGGCGATAGATCATGGTTTTGGGTACGTCCGAAATCACGGCGAGGCCCCCAGACATGTCGCCGTAAATGGTGCAATAACCCACCGCGAGCTCCGACTTGTTACCGGTGGTCAGCAACAGAGAACCGTACTTGTTGGAGAGCGCCATCAGGAGGTTGCCGCGAATCCGCGCCTGGATGTTCTCCTCCGTGACGTCGCGCGGGCGGCTCGTAAACGCGGGCCGCAGGGTCCGGTCAAATGCCTGCATGACGTCTTCGATGGGAAGAGTGAGGGTGTGAATGCCCAGGTTGCACGCCAGACGGTCTGCATCCTCGAGGCTGCCGCGGCTGGAAAAGGGCGACGGCATCAGCACACCGAGGACGTTCTCCACCCCGAGAGCCTCGGCGGCCACGGCAGCGGTCACGGCTGAGTCGATCCCGCCGGAAAGTCCCAGCAGGACGCTGTGGAAGCCGCACTTGCGGACGTAGTCGCGGGTCCCGAGCACCAGTGCCCGCCAGATTTCGGACTCCGGCGAGAAGTCGTCCGCCTCGACTCGACCCGCGGGCGGGTTCAGGTCTACCAGCACCACATCCTCCGCAAAAGCGCGCCCGCGCGCAATAGGCTTGCCCGTTCCATCGAAGGCACAACTGCGGCCGTCGAAGACCAGGTCATCGTTGCCTCCGACCTGATTGACGTAAACCAGAGGCAGGCCGTGCTTGGCAGCCATTTGGGCAAGCATGGACTCCCGCAAGCATTGCTTGCCCACGCTGAAGGGTGAAGCAGAGAGATTAATCACGGCTTCGGCGCCCGCTTGGGCCAGCACCTCCACCGGATCCTTGTGGTAGCGGCGCCTCTGCCAGAAGTCGCGATCGTTCCAGATGTCCTCGCAGATGGTCACGCCCAAGGTCCAATCCCCCAGGCGCAACACCTGGTTGTCGGGTGCCGGTTCAAAATAGCGGTCCTCGTCGAAAACATCGTAGGTTGGGAGGAGGCACTTGTGAAAACGATCCCGCACCTCTCCTTCCGCCAGGAGCGCAGCACTGTTGAACAGCGGTCGTCCTTCCGAAGCCTGGTTGGGCTCGGCCAGCCCCACGAGCACCGGAGGAGCATCACGCAAGTCTGTGGCCAGTCGCTCCAGAACCTCCCAACTATATCTAATGAGGCTCGGCTGAAGCAGCAAGTCTCGCGGCAGGTAACCCAACAAGGCGAGTTCCGAGGTCACCACAAGGTCCGCGCCCCGTTTTGCGGCTTCGCGTGTCGCCGTTCGGATGCGGCTGGCGTTCCCACCAATGTCGCCGACGATCTGATCGAGTTGGAGTAAAGCGATCCGCATCCTAAATTGCCGATTGTCGAGTGACGACGACGACTGAAAGAAAAGCGTAAGGCAAGACTCGCGACGCTTTAATCCGCCATCTGCAATCGTCTATGACCCTGTCTTCTAATCGTCAATCGACAATCGGCAATCACCGCAGCGCCTCGCGGAAGTAGGGCAGCGTCTTGTTGAGGCCTTCCAACCGGGAGATCTGCGGCTCCCAGCCAAGAACCTGTCGAGCCTTCCGGATGTCGGGACAGCGCCTCCGAGGATCGTCTTCAGGAAGTGGACGAAAGACGATCTGACCTTTGTTCCCGGTGATCTGGAGGATTTCCTGCGCCATTTGACTGAGCGTCACTTCTTCCGGGTTACCCAAATTGATGATGAGGAGTTCCTGGGTCGAAGTCAGAAGCAGGCGATAGATCCCATCCACCAGATCACTGACATAACAGAAACTACGCGTCTGTGACCCATCGCCGTATACGGTGAGCGGCTCTCCACGGATGGCTTGGCTCATCATATTCGGGAGCGCCCGGCCGTCGTTGAGGCGCATGCGCGGGCCATAGGTGTTGAAGATCCGTGGAATGCGGACGCGGACGCCGTGGGCGCGATGGTAAGCTATGGTCATCGCTTCCGCGTAGCGCTTTGCCTCATCGTAGACGCTGCGCGGCCCTACCGGGTTGACGTGGCCCCAATAGGTTTCGGGCTGCGGATTCACTTCGGGGTCCCCATACACTTCGGAAGTGGACGCCGGCATGAAGATCGCGCCCTTGGCCTTGGCCAGCCCCAGAGCGTGGTAGGTGCCGAGTCCGCCTACCTTCAGAGTGTGGATCGGGTGCTGGAGATAATCCTTCGGACTGGCAGGGCTGGCGAAGTGCAACACGGCGTCCAGCGGCCCGTCCACAAAGAACGGCTCGGTGACGTCCTGCAAAACGAAGGTAAAACGGCCCTGATCGAGCAGATGGGCGATATTCTCCTTCCGCCCGGTTATGAGGCTGTCGACGCAGATGACTTCGTGGCCTTCCGTCACCAGCCGGTCACAAAGGTGAGAGCCCACGAATCCTGCTCCGCCGGTAACGAGTATCCGCATTAGATCTTGACCCCGTCTGGCGCGAGCGAAACCTCGCCCATGCGATGGCACTCGAAGCCTTCAGCCCGGAGCGCAGCCGCGTCCAGGAAGTTGCGGCCATCAACCACAATCGGCAGCGCCACACACCCACGCACTTGTCTCCAGTCCATCTCGCCAAACTCCGGCCACTCCGTCAGAACCAGCACGGCATGGGCTCCGCGAGCCGCTTCCAAAGCGGACGAGCAGTAGACGAGGTGATCGGGCTCCTCGGCGAAAACTCGCCGGAATTCTTGCATAGCTGCCGGATCATAGAGGCGCAGGGAAGCCCCAGCTTGGCGCAACCGGCGGACTACGTGAAGGCTTGGAGCATCGCGAATATCGTCTGTTTCCGGCTTGAACGCCAGCCCCCACACCGCTAGTTGTTTATCCTGCAACACCCAGAGTGCCTGCTGGACTTTGCGTACAAACCGGTCAACGCGACTCTGGTTGATGCGTTCGACCTCTCGCAGCAGGCCGAAATTAACTCCGCGCTCTTCCGCCACGTGGATGAAGGCTTTCAAATCCTTAGGCAGGCAGAAACCACCGTAGCCGATCCCCGCGTGAAGGAAGTGGGCTCCAATCCGCGGATCCAAGCCCAGCCCGGTCGCAATATCCTGGGCGCTGGCTCCAGCCGCTTCACAAAGATCACTCACCATGTTAATGAAAGAGATCTTCAATGCCAGGAAGGCGTTGGAAGCATGCTTGATCATCTCTGCCGAGTTCCGGTCCGTGATCAGCATCGGTCGCCCGAGGGGTTCATAAAGTTCGCGGAGCCAACTCTTGGCCCTTTCGCTGTTCGCCCCAATCACGATGCGATCGGGGTGGAGAAAATCGTGGACCGCGGTTCCCTCCCGCAGGAATTCAGGGTTGCAGGCCACCTCGAAGGCGTGCTGATGATTGCCGTAACGCTGAATGGCGCGCTCCACCCAGAGGGCGGTCATTACGGGCGCCGTGCTCTTCTCGACGACCAGCTTGTAGGAATCAAGGTTCTCAGCCACAGTCCGCGCGGCCCCCTCCACTTGCGACAGGTCCGCCGAGCCGTCCTCGTGATGCGGAGTACCAACGCAGATGAAGAGGATATCGGACTGCCGAACGGCCTCGCCGATCTCGGGCAAAGCCCGGAAACGACCGGAAATGAGGTGCCGGCGCAGGAGCTCTTCGAGGCCCGGCTCATAAAAGGGTGGGACGCCGGCGCTCACCGCCTCGACCTTCGAACGGTCACTGTCGGTGCCGACAACAGTCCATCCCAATTCTGCAAACCCGAGGGCCGTGGGCAAGCCAACGTGGCCCAGACCTAAGACTCCCACTCGCCGTTTCGATGACATCAAGCTCCTCAAAGACTTCAGTTTATGACTGAGGATGGCATGTGACATTCATGCGAAATGCCCCTCCAGTCATCGTTGAAAAAGTCAACTTTCGAGTCGATCAAGCGAGCGCGCGATGGGCCGATGCGGCGTGGCGAACTGTGCCCCAAGCAATGCTCAAAGCGCCATTCACAAGTACCTCTACCGTCGATACACCTACTTCAAAGGCACCGGCGTTGCCCAGCAACCCCCCAGAGAAAACAACACCTCCGTCCTGTAACTTACATCCCCGCATGAGGCTGCCCTGTGAAGCGACCCACTGCCCTCCGGCCTGAACATTAGCACCCACGGTCATGTCGAGTCGAACTCGCCGAAACGAATATTTTACACCAATCCTCAGTGCCCAGGTCAAGCTTCGTGATTAATTCCAATTCAATTAACCTGGATGATCTGCGAAACTCAGGGCGAAACTCATGAGCCGCACATCATTTTCACGCACACAGCTTCAGCGCTCGCAACCATACTGTGCATAACCAGTTCGCGGCTTACGATGTTTGTTCGACCGCTAGAAATACCGACCGGCCGGCATTTCTCGATCGCGCTCCCCAGGACGCATATCGATCCGGTTGCAAGCGCTCGGTGACCGGGTCCGTGTCAAAGCCCAGGGGGCTTCTCGCGAGGTCCTGCACGGCCACCCAAGACGAACTCGGTGGCTTTCCCCCAAGGATGCAGTACAGTCGGTACAAAGGACTCGACCGCCACAAGCACCCTAAGTGCCAGGCGTCAGCGAATGCATCACATGGCAGTGTTACAAATCTTCATGAGTGTGGCATTTTGCCACACTTTTTCGAAAGTTCGGCAGCAACACACGACTTTGGCCCTCTAAGCCATTGAAAACAAGCGCGAAAAAAAAATGTCTCGTTTGTCTCGTTTGTCTCCATTGTCTCATTTTCGCCTGCTAGGCTGGATGTTGGAGATGGAACGTGGCGGCGCGCAAACGCTGGAAAGCGCGGAGGCTGAACTTGACCAGCGATCTGCGCCGGCTTGAACAAGCAAAGGAAGGGATTGGCCAACAGGGGCAAAGATATTGAAAACACGGAAGAAATATTGGGAGCGGGAGGATTCACCGCGCTCGATGGCACGAGCATTCAGCACGGACCAGCCATCGATTTTGTCAAGGCCAGTTTACAAGGAAATGGACGGTGGGACATGGTGGAAATGTCCGATAACATACGAAATCAGCGCCCATGCTCACTAGGCTGTTGAAGACTAAGGTTTTAGCGAAGGGTAGGGAGTTCGTTTTCTTTCAAAAGAACTAACGGTTGATTCGATTATCGAAGTCGAAGCCGTGACGATGTAGGCCGTCAGTACCGGAGCGCACCAATACACTGGAATACATTGGAAATAAAGATGTTAAGGCATGTTTTCCAATTAGCTGAAGTAGTGGGTACGGACAGGAGGCGAGATGAAAGCAATAGTCTTGACGGTATGCTGCATGATTCTGGCGATTGGCGCGCAATGCGCTGGGCCTCCGCTTTCGGCCCCACTCGTGCAGACACCCTCAGCGCTAAACATCCGTCTCGTAATGGGCCACGACTCGGAAGGGAAGCTGAAACTCTATGCGGACCCTCTGCCTCAGGGATTGCCGAACGAGGAAATGCTGCTCAATGCGATCTTTGACTCGACCAACTTAGCCCTGAAGGCCGAAGCGGTAGCGACCGGTAGCCCAGGCCCGCCCTGGCCTAGCTTCCTTGGGGCCGATCAAATCTGGAATAAGATTTTCGACAGCACAAGCGGGGCTATCAAGATCAACTGTGTCTCGGGCTGCGGTTCGGCCTCCAGCCTCTTCACCTCGTTTCAGCTTGGGAGCAACACAGCCATCACCGGCAGCGGGAAGTACGTCCAGCTTACGGCTGGCACCGGTATTACGATTGGCAGCCAGACCGGAGCGGGGACGAGCGCGAGCCCTTATCAGGTGCCGGTGAACCTCGCCATCACCGACAACGCAACCACCGTGAACGGTCAGACCTGCGCCATCGGCTTAACCTGTAACGTCAACGCCGGTGCCACGTCGGGGACTCTGGCCGTGAATGGCGCGGCGGGATCTCCGCTCACCAGTTACGCCGGCGCCAGCACCTGCAGCGGCGCGCAGGTTGTTCAAACCATTACCGCGTCAGGCGGCGTGACGTGCATCACGCCAACCGGCTCTGGCACGGTCACCAGCATTACGTTTAGCTCGCCGTTGACCGGAGGGACGATCAGCGCCAGTGGAACCGTGGGTCTCGGGACAGTGCCGGCCTCAGACGCCGGCATGAGCGGGAGTTGCACCTTTGGCAGCACCTCCGGGTGGTCCATCTCCTCTGGCGCCGCGACCTGGGGCAGCGCCGCGTCCTGCACGACGTGGTACATCACGCTGGCGGCGAATGTCACCAGTAACACGGTGACGGCGCTTACAGCCTCACTAGTGGACGGGCAGACCTACACGGTGGTTGCCACCGAGAACGCCACGGGCGGCTATACGATGACTTGGCCGAGCTTATTTTCCACCCCTGGGCCTCCAAATGTGGTGCCGGAGCCAAACGCCACGACGGTATTTTCGTGCAAGTACGATGCAGCCAACTCAATTTGCCACGTTCTCCCCGCATCGACCACCGGATATGCGCTGGCGGCGACCCAGCCCAACCCCACAGGCAGCGCCGCCACGCCTCCGGCCGGCACTCTGCGATGTGTTGCATCCAGCGCTGATGAGCAATTAGATTGTTGGGACCCTTCGGGAAATCAGGATACCACCGTGCGAGTGCAGGCTTCGGGCACGGCACATGAGTGGGTCAATTACATTCCGCCAGGGGGGGTGCCTCACGTCACGCAACCGGCCATCAGCGACCTTACTGCCACCTTCAGTGCGCCGTTAAGCCTTTCTGCGAATACGCTCTCGCTGACGTGTGCAGCAGGACAAGTCATGGCTGGTGCGAGCCCGGCATGTACCGCGACCCCGACGCTGGGGACCAACGCGTCGGTCAATGGAGCATTGACGCTAGCCAATGGTGGAGTGTCTGGCGTCTCCACGACTCTCAAGGCGACCCAGGCAACAAGCGGAAGCCCGGTTTTCAATCTGCCTGCAACTAACGGGACCAGCGGGTTTCTTCTCCAGACCGATGGTTCCGGAAACACGGCGTGGGTGGCCGCTCCAAGTGGAAGTTTCTCGGCGGGCGGCGATCTCTCTGGTAACAGCAGCAACCAGAGCGTGATTGGGATGCACTTTGGCTCGACCGATATCCCAACCACCAGCACGGCCCCGACCTCCGGGCAGTGTCTCGAATACAATGGGACCGGCATCACCGGAGCGGCATGCGGCGGGGGCGGTGGATCACCGGGAGGATCAAACACTCAAGTCCAATTCAACAGTTCAAGCGCCTTTGGCGGAAGTGCGAACCTGACATGGGTCTCTCCAGCCCTTACGATAGGCGTCGGTGCAAGCGCCACGGGACAGCTTGTCTTAGAAAATGGCGGTGGCAGCGGCGCGGGGGTTACGGTTCAAAACCTCGGGGCAACAACCGCGTACAACTTTAACTTGCCAACCACTCCAGGGACAACTGGGCAAGCGCTGCTATCGACTGGTGGTGGGTCTTCCCCGATGACGTGGGGCAACCCTTCGGCATCAGCAGGGGGATTGAGCACTCAAGTCCAGTATAACAATGGAGGTTCGACGCTAGGTGGGATTGCCGACATCACGTCGGACGGCACCAATCTGACGGTCGCCAGCGGCGGCACTCTGACCAACAACGGGACCATCAACAGCAACGGAGGCACCACCAAGAACGGCCCCGCTGGATTCCAGTACACCTCCAGCACGTTCGACGCAATTTGCGACAAATCGGGTGATACCTTGCCAGCTCCCTACGGCAGTGCTGCCTGCAATCAGGGCGGCGTCGGGACCACCGAAACCTACTTTAGCCACGGCATCACCTTCACCTTGGGCGGATCGACAGCCTCGACCTTGGATGGGATTCATGCCGGGGTTGTGATTTATATTCCGCTAGAGATTTATAACAACGGTTCAACTTTGACGATCAGACTCAACGCCTGCTCCACCTTCTCCAGCGGAACATGCAACAACCGTACCACCATCTGGTCTACCTCCAACGCGTTGGGTGGGGCAAGTGCTGTGTGGGCTCCTGAACCGTTGGCATTCGTCGTGATGGCTGCTGGCAGCAACGCCGTGAACGTTTTTAACCTGGCACGGACCGCTCCTGTAAACATTTCGATGTACACCACTTCACTGAGCAACGGGAGTGCCAATTGGGCGCTCTGGATAAGCATCACGTACAACACAGGATCGGCGACCGAAGATGCTGTCCAGGGTGACATGGTGCCGCAGTGGTTGGGGGTCAACTAAAATGGACAATTTTCGAAAAGCAGCAATCTGGCTTCTCTTCTTATTCGCTTGTTCCTTATCCCCTTGCTTTGGCCAGACCTCGCTCTGTACCACGGGCTCGGTGACGCCGACCAACTTCCCGTCGCTCTCGACGAACCCGAGCCCTGCCGTGGACGTGCTCTGCAATCAGACTTGGAGCAGCCAAGGCCAGGCCTGTACCTGGACCACAGAGCACAACAATTGCCGCCTCATGGATGTGTTTTATCCCCACGCAGTCGGCGCGCCCGGTTCCGGCACGGCAGCCTACTACAGTACGCACCCGATTACCGTCTACATCCACGGCGGCGGCCTGAGCCTGATGAACCGGGACAAAGAGGTCCAGGGCACGGGGATGCCCAATCTTGCGGTTGCGGTGGTGAACACAACAGGCGGTGTCTTCTACACCATCAACTACCAGCTTGCGGCCGGGATGTTTCTCGCCTCCGGCTACAGCTCCGGGGCTACGTCGCTGAACTGGACCACTGCGCCGAGCTACGAGGCTTATGGTTCAACATCGATGGGGCAAGTGGCGGGCACCCCATTTTACGTGATGCTGGACCGGACTCTAAGCACGCAGGAGGTGGTGGAAGTCACGGGGAACGCCTGTTCACCCTCCTGCACTTCGGAGGCGTCAAGCCCGCCGATGACGGGGACTTTCACGCTGGCGAGCCCCACAGTATATGCCCACGCTCAGTATGCAAACGCTGTCCCCGAAATCGCGATGTGGCCCGCGCAGATTGCGGACGTGGACTGCTTCATGCAGTATCTTGCCAACACCACCGGCGCGGGCAACGCGATGGACATTCGACTGATAGGAGAGTCGAGCGGCGGGCTCCTAACGGCTTACGAATTTCTGAATCCGGGCGCGAACCTGGTGAGCGGGAATAACGTCGCGGGCGTCAAGAACGGATGCGAGTTCTCTGGTGGCGTCTATAAGGTGACGCGGGCGGTGGCCAATAGCCCGCACACCGATCTGGGGACCGAGTATGTCTGGCAGACCGGGACGTATTGCCCCGCGCACCCCAATTCCGGGGCATGTTCTGAGGCGCGGGCCGACGAGATCGCCTGGGGCTGTGCTGGGAAAACGGGCACTGCCTGCAATTCTCTCTATGAGTCGAGTAGCCCGGTGAGCTTTCTGGGTAGCGGCACCCTAGGGCTGGGGACGCGCTTGCTCACCCAGTATGGGTGCAGCGATCCTCCGACCTGCGATTCCGACATCAACGCTCCGCCAGTGCAAGGTTCCATTGCCTTCAACACCGCTTGGGCCGCGCTCGGCGTAAAACAGCCTGTGCTTGCTCAGTCTGGGCCTGGCACGGCGTCCGGCCACGTCACCGATCTATTTATGCCTGGTGGGAGCACGACTTGGGGGACAGGCTCCTTTGGAACTTACGCGAATGGCTTAGTGGATTATGGCGCGGAGTCGGGTACGGCGATGCCGACTGCTGTCCAATTCTTGCAAAACGCGACCAGCAGTTCGAGCGTAGGGGTATCTGCGGGAGGGACGGCGCACTGAGCGGAGGCAGTGGCGTGCGCTTCAGAAGACCTTCGAAGTGAGACCGACAGTAAAACGGAAACTGAAGAATGGCGGCTGTATTCATAGCGGGACTCCCTGGTTGGCCTCTGGCCAGCTTCGTCTCTTTGGTTATGGGAGGCCGGGCCGAGCGGACCGCCAATCGTAGTGATAGCCCCATAACAACATCACTACGCAAAGGAGACCTATGTCGAACCCATTGACAGTACTTCAAGCATCGGCAGGCCTTAGCACCGCGCCCGGCACGCCGGCGCTCGATCTCGACGAAATCCAGGGCGATGTCCTACTCGGGCTGCAAAAGTTCTTCGAGCGCTTCTTGTTCTTTGAGATTGCGGACGCGAGCGCATTCAAGGCAGCCCTCGGAACCCGACTCGCTCGCCGGGTCACCAGCACCACCACAGTACAACTGCGCGAAGCTCAACTGCAGGATCTAGCCAACCAGGGCAGCGCGGATGTCTTGCCGAACATTGGGCTGAACTTGGGCTTCACCCAAAGCGGAATTCAAAAGCTGGTGGCGGGCGCCAATCTGAACGACACCTCGTTTGCCGCCGGCGCGGCGGCGCAAGCCGGAGCGTTGGGTGATCCGATCAACGGACAGGTTCCCGCCAATTGGCTCGCGGCTTTCGCCGCCGGCAACATCGATGGCGTCTTCCTGATTACCGGCGGAACCCAGGACGCCATAAACTGTGAAGCCTATGAAGTACTCGCGATTCTGGGCGCCGCCGTTTCCGTCGTCTACGACGAGACGGGCAGTGTCCGCCCGGGTTCGGGAAAAGGGCACGAGCACTTCGGCTGGCAGGACGGCATCTCGCAGCCAGGCATCAGCGGGCTGACGACTGCCTTGCCGGGCCAAAGGCTGCTCGATCCCGGCCGCTTCGTTCTCGGCTACCCCGGCCAGCCGAGTGGGACCACCGCACCCCCCATCCCATGGATGAGCAATGGCTCATTTATGGTGTTCCGTCGTCTCGTGCAACTGGTCCCCGAGTTCGAGCAGTTCCTGCTCGACCAAGCGGGCAGACTGGGAGTAGACCCGGTGCTGCTCGGCGCTCGCCTCATGGGACGCTGGAAGAGCGGCGCCCCTCTAGCGTTGACCCCGAGCCAGGACGATACTACGCTGGGGCACGACCCGCTCCGCAACAACAACTTCGACTTCTCCGACGATCAGGCTCAGCGCCGTTGCCCGTTTGGCGCCCACATCCGCAAGACCAACCCGCGCCAGGACCTTGCGCCCCAGGAGTCCAGCGTCGACCCGCGCCGGATCATTCGTGCGGGAATCCCCTTCGGGCCGGAGGTCAGCCCCGACGAGCAGGCGTCCGGAAAGACCCAGCAGCAGCGCGGATTGATGTTCGTCTGCTACCAGGCCTCTATTGCGAGTCAGTTCGAGTTTCTTCAGGCCACTTGGGCTAACAATCCGGGCTTCGTCTTCGGCAAAACCCACCCTGATGGCACGCCCGTCGCCGTCGGCTGGGACCCCATCATCGGTCAAAACAGTGCGCCCGGCCAAAACCGGGTGCGAACCATGGATGAGCCCGTGTCGAACTACTCCAGCGGCGGCGTCCGCAGCACCCTGCAAGCGCCGCAGGACTTTGTGATCGCCACCGGCGGAGCTTATTTCTTCATGCCGGCCATTTCGGCCCTGAAGAACGAACTGTCGACCTAAGAAAAGCAGTGACCCTCTTGACGAAACATTCCAAGGAATTGTCGCTCGAGAAGAAGATCATGGCCGGGTTTGGACGGGCACTGGTCACGTTGACCGCAGCGCGGTCTCAGCACCGTATACAAGAGCTTAACATGTTTACGCAGAGTAGATTATCACATGATCTGCTCCGTGATTCGCTTCGCCTACCCAATGAAGGCGGTTTCATTCACCAAGATGAGGAGAGAGAGGAAAGGTGATGGCAAATAAGAGCAAATCTGAAGGCGTAGGGACGACCGCAGAAATCCAGGAGCTCGGGACCCAGGAATTCCTGGCGGCGATTGTGGACTCCTCCGACGACGCCATTATCGGCAAGACGCTGGATGGCCACATTGTCAGTTGGAATCGGGGAGCGGAGAGGATCTATGGTTACTCGGCGGAGGAGATTGTGGGAAGTCCGATCAGCATTCTCCTGCCCCCCAGCAGCCAGGACGAGGTGCCGCAAATCCTCGACAGAATAAGGCGAGGCGAACGGGTGGATCACTTCGAAACCGTCCGAGTGAGGAAGAGCGGTGAGAAGGTTGACGTTTCGTTGAGCGTCGCCCCTATCAAAGACGCTTCCGGGAAGCTCGTCGGCGCCTCGACGGTGGCCCGGGACATTACAGAACAAAAGAGGCTGCGTGAAGCACTGACGCAGCGGGCGAGGGAAATCCTGGAGGTTTCCACGCCGGTCTTGCAGGTGTGGGAAGGGGTGGTGGTGGCGCCGTTCATCGGCACGCTGGACACGCAGCGAGCCGAACAGTTCACGGAGCGCCTTCTTCAGCGCATCGTGGAGACAAACTCCTCGGTCGCCCTGCTGGATGTGACGGGAGTCCCCGCCGTCGACACGCGGACGGCACAGCACCTCATCGAGACTATTACCTCCCTGCGTTTGCTGGGTGCGCACGCAGTCCTGACGGGTGTGCGGCCGTCGATTGCCCGTACGCTCGCTCACCTGGGCATCAGCTTGAGCGACGTCGTCACGCGCTCGTCGCTCGCTGAGGGGCTACGCGTGGCGCTGGACATTCTCAACTTGAAGATCGGCCGGCGCGACGGCCAGTCCTGAGAAGGTGTGAACGGACCCTGGGAGCGCGGGCATCTTGCCCGCTCTTCGCTTCTGTGTCAGTGCTTTAAGATCAGGAGCGGGCAAGATGCCCGCGCTCCCAGGAGTCCTCTCTAGGGCAGAGGAGCAAATCAAGGAGCTGAATGCCACCCTGGAACGCCGTGTCGCCGAGCGCACCGCTGAACTCGCCAGAGCCAACCAGGAGTTGGAAGCGTTCACCTACTCCGTGGCTCACGATCTGCGGGCACCCCTACGCGGTATGGGCGGCTTCAGCCTGGCCCTGCTGGAAGACTACGGCCCGAAGCTGGACGAGGAGGCGCAGAAATACCTTCGCCGCATTCGGGCGGCGACCCTGCGCATGGGAGAGCTTATCGACGATTTGCTGAACCTGTCGCGTATTTCGCGGGCGGAAGTGCACCGGGAAAAAGTTGACTTGAGCAGCCTGGCGCTGGCCTACGTCGTGGACCTTCAGAGGTCGGTGCCGGAACGCGCGGTGGAGTTTGTGCTCTCGCCCGGTGTCGAGGCGGAGGGCGACCCGCACCTGTTGCAGGTGGCGATCGAGAACCTTTTGGGGAATGCCTGGAAGTTTAGCGCCCGCCAGTGCCCGGCTCGAATCGAGTTTGGGCTGGCGGAGCAGAATGGCCGGAGGGTGTATTTCGTGCGGGACAACGGGGTGGGGTTCGATATGGCCTACGTCGGTAAGCTCTTCGCTCCCTTTCAGCGCTTGCACGCGGCCACCGAGTTTCCGGGCACCGGCATCGGGTTGGTAACGGTACAGCGCATCGTGCGCAAGCACGGAGGCGAGGTGTGGGCCGAGGGTATGGTGGGGCAGGGAGCAACCTTTTACTTCACGCTGGGAGAAGCAGTCGAAAGTCGAGAGTCGAAGGAAAAGGTTGAAAGTTGAAAGTCAAAAGTCGAAAGCAAAAGCAACAGGACCCTCATCTTCTCTGCGCTTACTTTCGACTTTCAACTTTCGACTCTTGACTCTTTTGGGAGAATACGATGGGTAACGATGAACGAACCATTTTGCTGGTTGAAGACAATCCCGACGACGAGGCACTGACGATCCGCGCGCTGAAAGGACGCAGCATCCTCACTCATGTGGTGGTGGCGCCAGACGGCGCGGAGGCTCTGGACTACTTGTTTGGCCGGGGACCCTATGCGGGCCGCAACCCGCTTGATCTGCCCGCGGTGATGCTGCTGGACTTGAAATTACCCAAGGTGGATGGCCTGGAGGTGCTGAGGCAGGTGCGAGCCGCCGAAAGCACGCGACTGCTGCCCGTGGTGATCTTCACATCGTCCGCGGAAGAGCGGGACCTGATTAGCGGCTACCGTATCGGCTGCAACAGTTACATCTGCAAGCCCGTGGACTCTGAGAAGTTCCGTTCCACGGTGCAGCAACTGGGATTGTACTGGCTGGTGGTCAATCAGTGTCCTACCCCGCCGCCCGGCGCCCGAGTCGAGGTGCAACGATGAACACTCCTGAGATCGCGAATCCGATTACAAACGGGCATAGCCTGCGCGTGCTCATCATCGAGGACTCCGTACCGGATGCGGAACTTTCCATAAGGCAACTCAAAAAGAATGGGTTCGAAGTGCGCGCCGACGTGGTGGAAACGCGCGAAGAGTTCCTCGAAAAGGTCCGGTCGAAGCCCTACGACGTCGTTTTGGCGGACTACGCGCTTCCCCACTGGACCGGAGCCGAGGCCCTCGATTTGTTGAAGAAGGAAGGGCGGGAAATCCCCATCATCCTGGTGACAGGCGCGGTGGGCGACGAGGTCGCGGCCGATTGTATCAAGCGCGGCATCGCAGATTACGTTCTCAAGCAGCACTTGGCGCGGCTCCCGCAGGCTGTCCGAATGGCGCTCGAAGAAAAGGCGTTGCGCGAGGAGGCCAAACGGGCGGAAGCCGAAATAGCACGTCTGGCGGCGGCGATTGAGCAGACTGCGGAAGCCATTTAAATCACGGACGTCAGCGGGACCATCCTCTACGCCAATCCCGCCTTTAGTGCCATTACGGGTTACGGGCGAGACGAAGGGGTGGGCCGGAATCCGCGCCTCCTCAAGTCGGGCCAGCAGGACGCGAAATTCTACGAGGACCTGTGGAGCACCATCCTCGCTGGGCAAGCCTGGCACGGCGAGCTGATCGATCGACGTAAAGACGGCACTTCCGTTTCGGTGAACATGTCGATCGCGCCGGTGCGAGACTCGCGGGGAGCGATCACCAATTTCATCGCCGTCGTACAGGACATCACGGTTCGCAAGCAGGCGCAAGAGGCGATTCGAGCTTCGCTGCACCAGAAGGAGTTGCTTTTGAAGGAGATTCACCATCGCGTCAAGAACAATCTCCAGTTGATTTCGAGCCTGCTCACGCTTCAGTCAGGATCGGTGAAGGACAAGGATACCCTGGGAGTGCTGAGAGAAAGCCAGAGCCGCGTGCGCTCCCTGGCTCTCATCCACCAGAAACTCTACAGTTCCAGCGACCTTGCGAAGGTGGACTTTGGCCAGTACGTCGCCAGCTTCGTCATGGAACTCTTCCGGATGTATGACGTCGATCCGCGTCGGATCACTTCCAAGCTGGACCTCGACAATGTTTCCCTGGACGTCGATACGGCCATCCCCTGCGGTTTGATCCTGAACGAACTGGTTGTGAATTGCCTGAAGCATGCGTTCAAAGCCGGGCAGATGGACGACGGGCAAGGCGAAATCTCGATAGAACTCCACGCTTGCGAACCCGGCGGGTTTACCCTGACGGTCCGTGATAATGGTGTTGGCCTCCCCAAAGACCTGGACCAAAGCCGAACCGAGTCGCTGGGTTTGCGGCTCATCGGTGGCTTGGCGGAACAACTGCGTGGCACGATCGAACACTCGTCGGGGCCCGGCGCCGTATTCAAGCTCACGGTTCCACCCCAGTAGAGCAAGAGTAGAGGGGCGGCCGACGCCGAGCGTAGCTCTGCGATTCAG
>DATFYM010000199.1:0-37543 GCA_035315065.1 Terriglobia bacterium | reverse complement strand
CGCCGGAGGCGGCGTCAAGGGTCTGCGATGAACGCCCGGCAAAAAGCGCCGGGCGCCCTTGACCCCGCCTCCGGCGCGCGGAAGAAGACGTGTGCCCACAAGGGTCTTGACACGGCCGACGCCGTTATAGACGCGCTACCCCTTCGGGTTCGTTTTCCGCTCGCGATACCAGAAGCGGTCCGCCACAAAGAGCGGGAAACGATTGCCTTCCACCACACAAACCTGGTCGAAGTCGTAATCGCCTCCATTCTTCTTCGCGGTCTCGGAATGGAGAATGAAAGACCCCTTCAGACCAATATGAAGGGGGCTGCTGGTCAACCAGATCGAGGACGCGGGCTTCCGTTGCTTGGCAGCCGTTCTTCCTCAATTGTACGCCCAGCAATTCAACCGTTTCGCGAGCGGTGAGGTTGGTGAAGGGAAGCAGGCAGGTCTTCTTTCATCCGGACGCGATAACGCACCAGCAGTCCCTCCTGGCTGGTGAGCGACGCGATCGTCCTGCCTTACGGGATCGAATCCGAACCCCAGAAGATCTCCCCTTGGTCGAGGAAGAGATAGCCATCGTCGGCGAGGGTGAACCCCGGGGTCCGCGTTGGGTACAGGGGACAAAGTAGAAACGGCTGTTGATTCCCCGGATGGCAACGATCCAATGGAGGCCTGCAGTCTCAAAAGGCCGCCTGCAAAGCCTGAGCCCAGTGCTCCACTTCCTCGGGCTTAGTAAACAGCCAGCCATTCTCGGGCATTTTCTCAAGAATAGAATTCAAATGTGGACCCGGCGGCAGATTCGGGTTTAGCATCCGCTCTCGGTGATAACTAAACAGCGCATGCGCTAGAGCGTCTGCTATCTGTAGGCAACGAGCGTGTTTGCGGTCGCTCTGGATTATGCTTCCACTTTTGTACTTCTCACGTAGATAGGGATTCTTGGTAGCGAAGAGGTACAGCTCAGAAGTCTCGCTGGCGAACTTCCCGTCCCTGTCGAAAACGAGGTCGATGGGAAGCTCGTTTTCTTTCCTAGCCCACTCCGAGACCTCAATGATGCAATTTAGGCAGCACAAACGATACGGGTCCCTGATCCTGCCTTTTGCACTACCGAGGGCAGCCTCCGCGAATGCCTTAGTGTAAACTCCGGTATCGATGGGCAAAAGCAGATGGTTGCGTGCGATGGGTACTAACTTCTCTAGCGCCGCGTCCTTCTCCGCCGCGCCGAGGCCGCTCATGTGAAAGTCGTCCGTACCGGTACTTTGTCTCCACTCCTCCCCCGCCAAATCCCAGTCATGTTGCTCTGCGACAAACCCAGCCACAACAATAACGGCTTGGTCCACGTCCCCACCCTTAATCAAAGCAAGCAATCTGGCACGCCATGAGAGAACCTCCGTCGGAGATATGCAATTGGTCGTATCGGGCTCTTAAATATTCTTCTTGACAGCCATTCCTTGGTTATAGTATAATTGCTCGAGCTCGATTTGAACGGGGTTCGGGACTTGGGTTTTGGGGTTCGCTGAGAAAAGCGAAGAGGGACTCCGGGCTCGGGACTCGCAGAAGGAAACTACGCGGTGCGGACGGTCCGTCGAAACCGGAGCCCGTGTCGAAACTGACCAACGGCTGGAGCGGGAAAGCAGGAGTTGCGCATGAGAGATTCCAATAGCCGGGACTCGGGACTCGGGGTTTGTGGTTCGGGACTCGCGAAGAAAAACGGGACTCAACCGCCGCCGTTGGGCCCCCAAAAATGAAAAAATGGAAAAAATTGGTCAATCAAACCTGACAAATCTTTTAGAATCATCAACATGACCCCTAGAACAAACCTAGAACAGACCTAGTAAGTCCTTTAGAATCGAGTGGTCACAGAAAACAAACCTAGAACAAACCTAGTAAGTGCTCTAGAACGGAAGTCGCCCCAAAACAAACCTAGAACAAACCTGGGAATGGAGACTGGAAAGTGGAAAAGACGGGACGCGGGGTTAGGGACTCGGGAAGGAAAACCAGGTTTATTCCGGGAAAGTTTTGCTCAAAGTGACACTTCAGTCTCTGCATAATATTCATCTAATGAAAATGTGACCTGTCAGCATCAATAACCGCCGCACTCCCGCACGGTCTCGTACATGGCCAGCACATTTTCGATCGGCACCCGAGCCTGGACGTTGTGGATGGTGTTGAAAACGTATCCTCCTCCAGCGCCGAAAATCTTCAGACGCTCGCGAACTTCGGTGCGTACCTCGTCCGGCGATCCGAACGGTAACGTGCGCTGGGTGTCGACACCGCCGCCCCAGAACGCAATGCGACTACCGAATTCCTTCTTCAGTTCGGCAGGAACCATGCCGGCCGCCGAGCACTGCACCGGGTTCAGGATGTCAAAGCCTGCTTCGATGAAGTCCGGAATGAGAGCCCTGACGGAGCCACAGGAATGAATGAACGACCTCCAGGTCGTATTGTTGTGAATCCAACGATTCACCTGCTTGTGGAACGGCTGGTAGAGTTCGCGGTAGGAAGTCGGCGAAATAAAGGGGCCATTCTGCGTTCCAAAGTCTGTCCCAGTCACGAAGACGGCTGTGACCTTATCGCCCACCGCAAGATGGATCTTCTCGAGGTTAGCGAGGCCGATCTCGCACTGGCGCTCAAACACACGATAGACGTAATCCCGCCGCGTCTTGGTGCTGATGTACCATTCTTCGATATCGCGGATTCCCTTGGGGTTCTTGAGCCACATCCCCGGAACCAAGGCAATATCACCGAAAGCCGTTCCTCCGAAGTTGGCGAGGATGGCTTTGTCCGTCTCGGAGTAGAGTCTCTGGGCTTCGTTGCGCAGATACTCAAGATCCTCTTCGGAGATAGGGCCGAACTCCTCGAGGTTGTCTTCAACATTCAGGCGACTCTCGTCCAGCGGCGGCTGTCGGACGATGGCGTCAAAATAGAATCCGCCTTTGGGCATATGGCCGCTGGGTGAAGCGGAACGGTCACCCTCCGGATACAGCAGGATGTCGCCGTTCGAGTCAGGTTCGGTGTTGAAGCGCTCCGGGACCAGCACCGGTGTGCCCTCGAAAGTGACCCAGGGCTTCCAGCCTTCGTTCTTGAAGCCGAACATGGTGGCCGCTTTCCCCAAGCCGACGACATCCACTCCCAGCGCGTCCATGAGGTCGGGCTTAATTTCGCCCAGCATTTGGTAGGGTTCCGTTACCTTCACCGGGACGCCCGGTCCATCCAAGCCCAAGGCTTGGCGAAGGCGATAGACGGTGTCCACCTGCATGCCGGTTACGGCACTGCCCCCCAGGTCCAGGGGAACTCGATCCGCCTCCCGGCCCTGAAGGGCCAGATGGACACGTTCTCGTGAAGTGGTCATGGCTTTCTTCCCCTCAATCTTCGCCGAAACGGGCTTGAGCTCGTCACCAGGTTGAGTGGTATGCCCGTCTGACGGCCTCTACCAGGTTGCTCCCTCGATGGTCAGGCTCTACGTGGCCAGGCTCCGCGCCAACTCAACGGCGGCAGGGGCGTCCTTGCCATACCCGTCTGCGCCGATCGATTTCGCCCAGGCGTCGGTGACCGGGGCTCCACCCACCAGGATTTTTACGTTGTCACGCAAGCCGGCGGCAGTGAGCGCCTCAATGGCTCCCTTCATGTTCATCATGGTGGTCGTCAGCAGCGCCGACAAAGCCACAAAGTTCGCCTGTTCGCGCTGGACGGCTTCGACGATCTTGTCCGGCGCCACATCCACTCCCAGGTCCACGATGCGGAACCCGGCACTCTCCAGCATCATGGCCACGATATTCTTGCCGATGTCGTGGAGATCGCCTTTGACGGTCCCGCAAACCACCGTACCCGCTGACCGCACGGACTCGTCTCCCACGAGAAGAGGCCGCAGTATATCGGTGGCCCCCCTTGCGGCGCGAGCCGCGATCAGTACTTCCGGGATGAAGAACTCGCAGTCGCGCATGCGCCGGCCCACTTCATCCATCGCCGGTATGATCGCCTTGGGAAAAAACTCCGACGGCTTGGCCCCATCGTCCAGCATTTTCCGGGTCAGTTCCTTGGCGAGAGGCGCCGCTCCATCAATAATCGCTTGCTGTAGCTCTGCGAACTTGTCCATACCCTGCTCCTCACTCTAAGACTTCAGCTCTGTAGGGCGAGCGTCCTGCGGGCTTCCTAATACGGCGAGCCAATTACAAGACGACTCCTCCAGGAACCCGTCCGGAAACCCCGAAGAACGGGAAGCCGATAGGATTCGGAGTTCGGGGTTCGCAGAAGAAAATGACGAGCCAATGGCGGCTCTCTGCGAATCCCAAACGCCGAATCCCGAAACCCGACTTGCACTCTGAAGGTTTCCGGATGGATCTCTAAACATCCAGGCCATACGATTCCGGCAGGAACTTGGCGGCGAGAGCCGTGCCAAGCACCTCCTGGAGGAGTTCCTCCTCCCTATCCGGCAGCGCTTCCGCATCCCGCTGGAGCTTGCCCAACCACTTCACCTCGCGGGCCGGGATTCTGAGTTGACCCGCATCATGAGCACTCTTGATTTCGGCCAGCGCCGCGAGAATCGCGCGGCGGGTTTGCCTGTAGCATGTGTGCTCCTCGACAATCTGTTTCGAAATCCGGAGCACGACGTCGGGCCGCAGAACCCAGGCTTGCGGATCGCGAACCGCGTCCGATTCTACCAGCCAGTCACGGAGACGCCGGACGCCATCCTCCCCATCGCGGGCAGCGGTATTCAGCAGGCGGCAATCGTAGGCCAGTTGCTCCAGCGACACCGTCGGAGCAAACGTGCTCAGCAGCCGGACATTCTGCACCGACTCGTTCGACCAGCAGTCACACACCGCCTGCGCTATGTTTCCCACATGGCTGAGGTGGGCGCAGGCCGCCGTCCGCCCTTCCATCGAGATCGGAACGCCCGCGATGGCTTTCATATACGGACCCTCGTAGGCGCAGTCCTTGCTTGGTCCAACGGCTCCCATTTCGTAGGCAACGAGGCTGCGTGGTACGGCGGCCACCCGGACCAGCGCCGCAAAAACCCTCGGCACCAGACTTTGCTCAGCCAAGACCATGGCCGTGTTGGCAAAGCCACAAGCCGTGTCACCCGCCGGTGTTACGCTGCTGTCCCGGCAGGCCGCCACCATCACTTGCCAGAGGAACTGCATGTCGCGGGCCGCCAGAACGCCAAGGGCGAAGACCAGAACGCGAAGGTCAACGTTGAGCAAAGCTTCGTCCGAGACTTCCTTCCCGCCCGTCGACTCGATCGAGAGCAGATCAGCCCCTGCCTTTCCGGCACCGTCGAAGAACTTCAGCATCCCGTCCCAGTACTCGCCTTTTCTCATCAGAGGAGGGCGGCGCATCTCGCGAGTGTCATTGGGGGTTAGCCGAAGGGCCGTTTTGAGGCCCCGGCTATCGTGGAATCTGCTCAACGTCTCCGCCAGCACACTGGTGATCTCAAGTCCCCATTCCGGCTTGGTGGTCATCTCCGGCAGGGTCTCGAATTCAACCAGGAGTCCGGGTACTTCCAGTTCCACGGCGCGCTGGCAAACACCCTCAATCATTTCTGCGTACTGCTTCCGAATCTCCTGCCAGTTCTGTTCATTGATCTCAATCGGCGGGAGGGTGAAGTTGACTTCGGGTATGACCTGCCCTTTGCCGATTTCGAGACCCCGTCCACAGTCGAGGGGACGCGGTGCCCTGCCGAAAAGGAAGTCATCCAGACCCGCAACGGCGAGCCTCGGCGTCGCCGATAAGGCGAAACCGACGGCTGTCGCGGACTCTGGCACATTTCTTCGCACTTCAGCTTCCAACCCGGTTTGTTCCAGTCGTCCTTGCCCGTCCTCTAGCATCGGCGGCTCTCGGCGTCTGAGTTGTCGTTATTCAGATGGCCTCAATTCACACCAAGGTGACGACGTACCAGCGGCTTGGAGCTTCCAGCGGCGCCGTGGATCGGGCTTTGCCTTGGGGCCCCACAAACTCGGCTTCGACATAATAGTCAAGCAGCGGACTCGGGCCTGATGCCGCACGAAGCTCAGCCACGAAGGTGCGGCGTCCGGCCAAGTCCATGGGTCCCGCATGCCAAGTTTCAGAGCCGCCCGTGCGGGTGAAGAGCGTGGCGCGCGACGTTTCTTGACCTCCGGGAGCAACAGCAAAGACCCGCACTGCTTCTCCCGTGGCAAGCAGCGAGGGGCGCGTGGGAACGAATACCCGCGGCGTCGCATTGGGGTCCGGTTTGCGAAGTTCCTGAAACAGGCTTTCAACCTCGGAAGGTAGATCGCCGAGATGTTCCTTAATGGAGGCGCGCAGTCGAAACAAGGCCAGGCGCTCGTACTTGTTGTGCATCGAGGCGAGTGCTCCCAGCTCATTTCGCTCACTGACAGCGCCCTGGTATCCCAACAGGGCCTGGCGGACCAGCGGAGCCAGCTTAAGCCATAAAGGGACGCCCTCGGTCATCACCGTTTGCCGCGCTCCTTCGGTCTTCCCTTGTTTCTTCAGGCCCTGAGCTTGCTGGAGGACGTAGTTGAGGTGAACGGCCAGCGACCACGATTCCGAGTAAGGTGGCAGAAATTCGAGGTAGCGCGCGAAGTAGTCGATCCGCTCGTGTTCGGCGGCACTCGATGCGTTGTCAGCCAAGCCACGCACATCCCGCGCCACTGCGCTCTGCGAAGCCTTAACCTCCTCCGGCGGCTCGTAGCTGCTTGCACCGTGACGCTTGTGCTTCGTCTTGGGTAGCTCGTTCCAGAACTGGAACGCCTCATCGTAGTCGCCCGTAAATTCGTGGATCTCGTGGTGGCCTTTCTCGATCTTGCCCGTGAAAGAACAGAGAATCAGCCGGTCCCGATCGGTACGCTCGAGTGTCTCGGCCAGTTTGTCGGCCCGAGGGCCGCGCGCCTGGACGGCAGCGAATCGTCGAAAGTAGTCGCCGGGCTTAAGCGATCCGTCCCACGAGCGTCTTGCCTGGAAGCCGGCGTCGGCATCCATCATGCGGTGGCGCCAGTGTATGCCCAGCAGTCCCTGGCATCCGAACTTCTCGGCGCGGTCGAGGTCTTCGGCGCCGCGGTGCACATGAAACTGCGGCAGCCACATCGCCGGGTCGTCTTCCAGCCAGGGGATCGGCCACCTCTCCCGCCCTCCCAGCTTTCCGAACTCCTCACTCACGGGATCCCATCCGAGATTGTCGTTCAAGGAGGTGAAGATAACGTCCTCCGGTAGATGCGTGTGGAAGTATGCGAAGTGCCTCACCACACCTCCCCAGCCGGAAATGACCAGGCGTTTCTCAGGTGCATGCTTCTTGAGGAAATCGTGGGCTTGTTGGAAGGGGGTAACCGAAAGCGGCACGTTCTCTTTCTGGCTGGCCCAGTTCATCTGCTCGTCTTCCCACAGCCACACGTAGTCCACCGTTGGGTAGGTCTCCAGGAGCTGCGCCAAGCGTGCCTCGAGAATGTCGCGAGCCGCCACTGACTCCGGATCGATGCGCGGCCCAGGCAATTTAGGCTTTGGCGACACGTAATGGGCTTCCGGCGGGCAAGCCCTGAAGATCTCGTCGGGGATCTGGTAGGGTTCAAAACCGACCCCGGTTCGTATCCCCAGCTTCTGGGCATAGCGGAACGATTCACTCCAGAGCTGCTGGGCCAATTCCTGGTCCTCCCAACAACTGGTGGCTTTCGTCGTTGCCTCGGACCCAAAGACCTCACCGGCAAAAAAGTCGGGGGAGCCCATGCCGAAGCGCGACGTGCGCTCCGGTATGTAGCCCCAACGGTTCGTGGCACTCGTGTCAGTGAAGGCCAGGTGGCCGACGCCCGCGTACTCAAACGAAAGAAATGATTCGGTCCACTGTTCGGCGCCGGAGTAAACATGAATGCCCAGCGTGTTGAAGCGCATGCGCAACATGGCCTCGAGATAGGCCCGATGTTCCTCTCGATTAAACACCGTAATGCAGTTCAGGAAGTCCGGCCACGGCAGCAACCCGCGCGTGTTAAACCGAGGCTGGGCCTGCCAGGGCTGGTTCGGTGAAGGTAGGTTCAGTGCGGTCGCCGGATCGAGCGGGTAGACCTCTCCCTCCAACCCGAAGAACGCTCCCTGTCGCTCCAGAAAGTCGAATACTGCATAGAGAACCGCCTGTGGAGTGGCTCCGGTCAAGCGCACACGAAGCGGTTGGCCCTCCGCCGCCTCTCGAACGATCTCAGATGCTTCCGGATGTTTGAAATCCTCCTTCTTTACCGTCAGGAGGAACACTGAATCTGAGGGGCCAGGCTGAGCGTCCGACGTGAGCGCCTGGATCGGTTCGCGGGCAAGGCCGAGATTTCGCAAGCCACGTGCTAGTTCACGGGAGGCCAAGCTCTCTTGGAAGCCAGCCTGCACCTCGCGAATGATCCACACCGTGTCCGTTGATCCGAACCTGGCCTGCATCTTCAGACCATTGGAATCGGATGCCCTCCCGCCTGGCAGTGTGTCCGAGCGGCCTTCCGGTGAAAGAGCCTCTCGCGCCATCCACGGCCCCGCCCCCAAACCAAGAGCCGAGTCACGAAGAAACTCCCGCCGTCCAATACGTTGAAAGTTTTTCATCATCACGTCCCCAATTTGAGACTGCCTGAGAATCTCACTTCTTTGTCAACTGGCTGCGCTCTGTCAAACGGAGAATGTCGTGTTCAGATTCTGATGTGCTCAAGGAGCTGGCAATGGCGAACTCACGGTTCGCGGTGCTGCTGTCTCCAGCCTGCTTGGCGATCTCGCCGAGCAGGTAGTGTGCCTGCCGGTTCTTTGCGTCAATATTAACCGACTGGCGCGCATGGTTCACTGCTTCGTCCACGTGACCTTGCTTCCATTCAGCCCGAGCTAATTCATAAAGCGTGTCAGCGTCCCCGGGGTTTAACCCATGTGCCTCGGAAAGAACGCGAATGGCCTCGACATAGTTGGATTGTTTGCTCAGCAGAGCACCCAGAGCAAACCGGGCCGCGAAGCTTTGCGGGGCCCCGCGCAGTTCGGCCCGCAGATGATCTTCGGCTGGCGCGAATTTCCCCAGCCTGGCTTCGACCGCCCCTAGAAGAAAGTTGATTTGTGGCCAATGAGGGTCGGCCGCGTAGACCCGCTCAAACTCCTCTAAGGCTTGCGGAAACTGGTTGAGGCCGGCGTAGGTTTCACCCATCAAAAAGTGAACACGTGGTGAGTCCGGTTCATTTTTCAGGAGGCTCTTGATCGTGTTTTCTGCTTCACTCATTTTCCCCAATCGCACGTCACAGGCAGCCAATGCATAAAGGACGCCAGGATCTCCATTGGGTTGCAAGGGCGCCAAGTAGCGAATTGCCTCCTCGTAGCGGTCCAACTGAACATAGCTGATCCCGAGCAGTTCACGGGCCTGAGAATTGGTGGGATTCACAGAGAGGAATTTCTGTAGAGGATCTAAAGCGTCGCCATAATCGTTTTTCCGGAAGTACCCGATTCCAAGGTTCAAGTTGACGCCGTGAAGCGAGGGATTAATGCTCAGGGCCGTTTTATACTCATGAATGGCCGAATCAAGTTTACCCTCATGAGCCAATACGATGCCCAAGTCAGCGTGCCCCTCGGCAGAATTCGGCTCAAGGTGGAGATATTGGAGATAGAGCTGTTCAGCGCCACGCAGATCTCCTTTTTGCTGAAGCCGGCGAGCTTCTGTGAAAAGGCGCTGTGGATCGTCAGCGGCTGAACCGAACGCGAAGCAACCGGTGGCACAGAGAAGAATCAGCAGCCTTCTCGCAGCTACCCTGATTCTTCCTCTCTCCCCTTCGCAACGTGTCGTGGTTGGCATTCTGGTCAGAGTATCCCTAGGTGGAGTATAAGTTGCAAGTTCTATCCTCCGGCGGGGAAGGCTGTATGCGATTGATAGGCCGGACGGTGGAAGCAGCTTGATTCCGCCAAACACTGCTTCCACCGGTCGGCACGATACATGCTCAGGATAACGGTGTGAACCTGACCTTTCATTCCGGCCGTTCGGGAGATACTCATTCGTTCCCCGATAGAATCTTCCCGTTCTTGAACTGAGTCGAAGCCCTGCAGAATAGGCAAGAGCTAGAACACGAGCTTCAACGCCAGTTGCATGATTCGAGGTTCCCACGCTCCATTCACCTGGCCAAATCCTCCGGTGCCATAGGTGGTGGCAACCGAGTTGAAGTTCGCCCTATTCAAGATGTTGAACATCTCTGCCCTGAACTGGATCTTCCAGCTTTCGTGAATATCGAAGTTCTTGAAAAACCCCATATCCCACTTGTTCAGACCAGGGCCCGTCACCGTGTTGACTCCGGCATTCCCATAAAACCCGAAAGGAGGTGCAGTAAAGGCATTCGTGTTAAACCATTGGGCAACCGTCTTCGGCCCGGCAGCGGTTTGGCCGGACACAACGTCAGCGCGACTGGCCAAACCCTGGGTCGGGGTGGACAAGCCGATGGTGAGCGGAAAACCGGATTCGAATGTGATCAGGCCGGTTGCCTCCCAGCCCTTCAAGACGACGCCCGCTATTCCATTCATACTGCGGAAAATGGGCGGTTCATAGACATAGTTAAGTACCAGGACATTGGCTCGGTTAAACGAAGTTAGTCCATAGTCCGCCCGTTCATTGTAGGCGTTCTGCGGATAGCTGCTGATCCCCAAAGTTTTCGACCACGTGTAGGCCACACCATAGGACAGTCCGTTCGTCATTCGGCGGTTAAGGCTGACCTGGAGTGAGTTGTAAGTCGAGTGCCCCACCGGAACAGTACCCGAGATCGATGACCACCCCTGGTACGGGCGGACGTAGTCCGTAGAGACGCGCTGCGTACAGGGGAACGGCGTCGTGGAGGTGCAGGCGATGCGGGGATCAAAGGCATATCCCATGGCGGGCAAGGGCTGGTTGATATTGTTCCCATACTCCAGGTGAGTACCACGGCTACCAACGTAGGCGATCGAGGCTACGGTATTCGAGGGAAGCTCGCGCTGAACACCAAAACTCCAGCTTTGCACCGTCGGTATGTCGTAAACGGGGTCAAGGTACCCTATAGACAGCGGTGTGAGGGGGGCCGCAGCGCCGGACGAAGGATTATTGAAGGGAGGGTCGAAGAATGTGGGGATGCTCGAAAATGGGGGATTTCCAACCAGTCCGTACGCATCGTTTCCCTCGATGCGATGGTAACCGATTCCATATCCGCCGCGAACAGCCCACTTCCCGCTTCCCGTAGGATCGTAGGCGAAGCCCAAGCGCGGCGCGGGCGTCATATAGTGATTCTGAACTAGTCCTAAGGGTACCCCGTTCTTCCCCGCAACTATGATCCCGTTGAGCAGGTTTCCTGAATTGGCCACAATTTGGCCCCCCTGCGTGACGGTCGGCGCCTGGCTTGGATCGTACTTGCCCGGCGAGAACGTGCTTAGGTTCTGGCCGTAGACGTGGGGGATAAAAAACCAACGCAAACCGAGGTTTAACGTCAACCTGCGCGTTGTTTTCCAATCGTCTTGTACGTAGAACTCGGTCTGATGAAAGTTGTAATACGGTTCTCGAAAGGTGTTGAGCTCCGAATAGTTGACCGGCAGCCCGAGGAGGGCGTCGGCGATGGCGTTTCCAGTGAAGGAACCGTCGAAGGTGTATTGACCCTGAAGTGAGGGCGATGTCTGAGATTGAACGGGAGTGATGGAGAACATGGTGGTGACTCCCACTTTGAGACTGTGGGCGCCGGCCACCTTGCTTAAGTCATCCGATGCCTGGCTGAGGTTGTGATGCGCCCACCACGGGCCCCACAAACTGCTGATTCCACCGTAGCCTTGGCTGAAATTCATATCGGGGACCACGTTGTAGCCCGGGTTGTCGGGGTTGACGGCATTATACCCGGACGGCAGTTGGTAGGCTCCGTGGATGGTCATCGCCGGTGGTGATGATGAACCGTAGTTGCTGTTGTAGTTGTACGCGATTTCGTTCAACAGGGTTGGACTAAGTATGGTGGTGAGTTTTACCGTTAAGGCGCGCGAGGGGACATTGAACTGGGAATGAATGGTGGGGAAGGCATCTCCGGACCACGCGACGGTGGGATCGTTCTCTAACCAACTATCGTGGACATAGCGCACGAAGGCCTTCACCTTGTCGGAGATGTTCTGGTCTACCCGGATGATCTGCTCTCCCCAGTTTTGGCCCGAGCGGGCTCCGGTCACGTAATTGTAGAATCCGGATGTGGTTGGGGATGGAAAGTCCTGGCTCAGGAGCAAACTGACGTTGTTGTTGATACAGGCTGAGCTGATCTGGGTTCCCACGACGCAAGGGGCGCCGCCTGGGGTGGTGAGGGGTTTCCCGGTCGCGGGGTTGGTCGGGTTCGTCAGCGTACCCACCGCGCTGAAGTCACCGGTCCGCATCTGCGTGGTCGGCGTCGCGGCGACGATCGTTGACGCGGTCCTCTCTCGCAGCCACTCCTGGTCCCAAAAGAAGAATGTCTTGGTTTTGTTGGTGTTGTAATGGCCCGGGACGTAAAACGGGCCGCCGATAGTGTATCCGAAATCGTTGTAACGGAAAGGCGGAATGGAGGCGCCGGCCGAGTTAAGAAAGAAATTGTTGGCGTCGAAGACGTCGTTTCGAACATAGTCGTAAGCGTCACCATGGAACTCTTTCGTTCCCGATTTGGTTACGGCGAGAAGCACGGCACCACCCGCAGTTCCGTATTGGGCGCTGTAGTTGCTCGTCAGCACCTTGAATTCGGACAGTGCGTCAGGGGGCGGAGCCGTCATCGGGGAAACCTGATTCCCCATATCCGTGTTCTGCCCTCCATCAAGCTGGTAGCCGGTCATACTCTGGTCGAAGCCATTCACGTTGTACCCTTTGGTATTGTAGAAGCTCTTGCCCAACTCATCGCCAGCCACCTTAATTGCTCCCGGGACCGTTTGTTGAAGTTCCATAAAATTGCGGTCGAGAATGGGGAGCTGCGAGATCTGCTGGCTTGACACAGTCTGGCTCATCTCGCCGGTTTGGGTCTGCACTTGTGCAGCGACGGCTGTCACCTCAACCGTCGACTTGGTTTTCCCCAGTTTCAGTGAAAAGTTAACTTCCAGACGATCGGTAACGTTCAAGAGGAGATTGGAACTGACGGCGGTCTGGAAGCCGCTAGCTGTGACGGATACCTGATAGGTCCCGACCGGAAGGGCCTCCGCCACGTAAAGCCCGGTCGATCCAGTGGAAATCGTCCGTGCGACTACGCCGGTGCCGACATTAGTAATCGTGACGGCGGCGCCCGAAATCACAGCGCCAGATTCATCGCTGACCGCTCCGGTGATAGTCCCTGATGTCTGCGCTTGCGCCAGCCTTGAGCTGCCAATCGCCATCAGCGCGACAACGGATATGGCGAGGAACCTCGCTCCAAAAACCCTTCTGCCATTGACGCGAAAATTCCTCTCCCGCAAGCAGGCTCCAAACACCTGATGCGCAAGCAAAACAACGGTGGCCATGTTGAGTACCTCCTTTTGAGTTCCCATCCCCCGACGCGGTCCCAATAAGACTTCCAGCGCAAATTGCGTTAACGCTAACGCACTACCGCATATCATGACCAATTTGTGATTGTCAAGAAGAATCTTTGCGCGCTTTTGGATCATTGGACGCGTCGTAACGGCCGCGCGACATAAAAGTGAGAAGCGAACCATTGGAGGTAGCGCGGGCGTCCCGCCTCCCGCCTTGGCGGGACGGGCATCCTGCCCGCGCAGGCCGACCCGTCACAGCTTACATTTGCCTTCCCTCTAAGGTGCTTGGCCCTCCTTGCACGGGAGCGGGACGCTCCCACCACAGCGGGCGAGACGCCCCGCTACAACCCGATGTCTTGGCGGTCAGAGTGTTTGAAACTCGACCTCACGAATCTCGCGGAACAGAGGCAAATTGGAGCGTAAGACAATCGCTGGATTCAGATAGTGGGAGGGTGGGATTGGACGCCCGCTGACCAGATGATCCACCGCCAACCGCACGGCGGTCTGCCCTTGAACGTACGGCCGCTGATGGATTGAGGCCACGATTGTGCCCTTCTCGAAGTACGGGACCATCTCCCGGAAAAGGTCGGTTGTGATCAGTTTGACTCGGCCGGCCAGCCCCAGGGCGCCGAGCGCACGGCAGACGGGCAGGCAGTTCGCGGTGCTGACGTAGACTCCAGCCAGTCGTCTGAGCTTACGAAGCATGTCCACGCACTTCACAAAGGTCTCGTCCTCATCTTCATGGCCCTCGAGTACCTGCGCGACCCTGGCACCCGCGCACGTCTGCGGGAGGGCTTCCGAGAATCCCTGAACCTTCTTTCGGTGATCCTCGGTTCGCAGCATACCCGTGACAATGGCCACTTGTGACTTCGGCGCCAGTAGCCTGCCCAGCAGTTCGCCAGCCAGCCTGCCGTTAAGTTCGGGGTCTACAGAAACCACTGTCGACCGATGACTGGCGGGTGCGTCGGTGGCAACGCAAATCACGCGGATTCCCTTCTCTTCACCTTCATCGATGAGAGGGCTGAGCCGTCGGGGATCGCCGGGAGTGAGGATCAGCGCTTTGATGTCGGCGGCAAGGAGTTCCTTGACCTTCTCGACCTCACTCGCGCCCAGTTGGTCGACAGGACGATATACGAAGTCAAGCCCCAGGTGTTCGTAGCGATGTCCCTCGGCCACGATGCCATGGCGAATCTGGTCGTAGAAGAAATGTATCTCGCGGGGAATGCAGACACCGATGCGGATATTCCCACTCCCCACGGAAAGCGCTCGAGCGGCGAGGTTCGGCCTATAGCCGAGCTGCCGGGCCACCTCGAGGACTCGTTTGCGCGTGCTCTCGCTGATCCGCGCGCGACCGTGTAAAGCACGGTCAACGGTTCCGATGGATACGTTGGCCAGCTTAGCGACTTCGCTTATTCCGATTTTCCGCATACGAGCACGGTCCTGTCCCGGAGATGAAGTATAGATAGGCGGAGTGAATTATGTCAAAAAGCGATGCAGGTCCTGACATGAACCACGCCTCCGCAGCACCGCTGACGCCGAAGAAAGACCTTGCACTGCGTGTTCGTTAACGCTATAGTCGCCCTACCAGGCGCGAGAGATGTGGCGCATCCCGATCGAGGGGTCGAGGATGTACCGATGCGATCTGCAACTGGCAGGGCGGGTGCTATGAGACGCCGACTTAGATCGGATTGTCTTCGGCAAGCGGAGGAACCGGCCGGACGAGTCGCCCGGCGTTCACATCAGCCTTGGGTGGTGAATGACGAGCATCGAAGGCGGAATTCTCGAAAATTTCATCTACGTCCGAGGTCATACGCAAGACGATGAGTACTATTGCCGAGCAATCGATTGCCGGCTTCCCCTGCACCGTCACGAGGGAGGACTATCGCGGTTGGAGATCGGTCCGCCTGGCCAACGGGATCATGGAATTGTTTGTCGTGCCGGAGATCGGGGGTCGGGTCATCCAATTGCGAATCGGCGATTCGGACCTTCTTTACGTCAACCGTCGCCACGCGGGCCGCGTGTTCTCGCCGGAGGAGAACAATCTCGATTTGGGCTGGAAGAACTACGGAGGCAGTAAGGTTTGGCCGGCTCCCCAGGGGTGGTCGGGCAACGCTGAATGGCCCGGCCCCCCCGATCCGGTCCTTGATGGCGGACCCTACTCATGCCAGGTTCTTAACGAACAACAAGCGACCGCGGCGGTGCGCCTGGAGAGCCAGCCGGACGAGTACACCGGCCTCACGCTTTCAAGGACGATTAGAATCTTCCAGGACTCATCCACCATCGAAATCCGGCATACGATGCGGAACACATCGAGCCGGCCGGTCCGCTGGGCAGTCTGGCAGGTGACCCAGCAGCCCGCACACCGGGACCTCTCGGTTTTCGTGCCCAGTCACGCTTACCGCCAGACGTATGGTGACCGGGTGTACGAGGGGATAAGCTTCGATCCGCAGGAGCAGCTTTGCAGGCTGCGCTACGTGGACCAAGTAGCGAAGTTCACGATGATACCGGAGCAGGGGTGGCTGTCTACCCTCGACACACGCCGGGCAGTCGCGCTCGCGGAGACTTTTCCGCTATTCCCGGCATCGCCTTATCCTGACGACGCTGCCGTTGAGTTCTGGGTAAACGGCCACGGCTCGTTTACCATTCAGGGCGAGAGAATCGATGTAGAACAGGACCCCAATGGATGCGACCCCTACATTGAAACCGAAGTGCTGAGCCCGCTGGTTCAGCTCCAACCGAGGGAAGAGTACGCTTTTCAGACTTCGTGGCACTGCACTTCAATCGACGTGGACACCATCAGTTCAGTTAATCGTTTCGCAGGCATAGGGAACCGCTTAATGGCGAGGCGCCACGGAAAGGAAGTGCGGATAACGGGATCATTTGGCTTCTTCCAGGTCGGGCTCCTGGAACTAGTCTGCGTCTTCCACAGTGGGAAGGTGGGAGGTGTGCAGACTCTTGGTTCCTGTGGTCCATTGGCGGCGTGCCAACTCGATTGCTCGCTCCCACTGGAAGAAGGACTGAACCGGATCAGGTTGAGGCTGAGAGGAAGAAGCGGGAGCGTGCTGGGTATCGTGGATGATGCCGTCGTGTCGTGATGGTGTCTTCATTTTGGATTTTGGATTTCGGATTTCGGATTGAAGAACGGGCTAGGGTCGCTCTTCTCTTCAATCCAAAATCCAAAATCCAAAATCCAAAATAGAAAGAGTCCTATGACCCCATTTTGCAGGGACTGTCTCACCGGCAAGACCATTCTGATTACCGGTGGACTGGGCGCGATTGGCAAAGTCGTGGTCGCCCATTTGCTCGCCCACGCGGCGCAGGTTGCCGTTAATGACTTTTTGCCGGAGGAAGACGCGCAAAGACAGATAGCAGAAGCGGGTTGGCCCTTGGAACGCTGCCACTACGTGCGTGCCGACGTGACGAAGCCCGAACAGGTAAAATCTCTCATTGCCAGAACTGTGGACCGCTTTGGCCGGCTGGATGTAGCTTTGTGCCACGCCGGAATCGTCGTTTCTGGTCCCGTCCTGGAGTACACCGAGAAGGAATGGGATGAGGTAATGGCCGTCAACCTCAAGGGTGCTTTCCTGGTAGCACAAGCGGCGGCCCAGACCATGGTACGGCAAGAAACGAAAGGGAAAATTGTCTTCACATCTTCCTGGGTCCAGGACGTGCCGTGGCCCGAAATCACTCTTTACACGGTTTCCAAGAGCGGGATGAGCATGCTCATGCGTGGCATGGCGCGCGAATTGGCGCCGAAGGGGATACGGGTCAATGCCGTGGCCCCGGGGATCGTGGCCGCGGGTATGGCCAAGCGACAGTGGGATACCGAACCCGAGTATCGGCGCCGGGCCGAGAGGGCCATTCCTCTGGGATTCATGCAACCGCCGGAGTCGGTTGCGGGAGCGTTTGTTTTTCTTTGTTCCGAAGCGTCGGACTACATGACTGGGGCCACGCTGCTGGTGGACGGAGGCTGCAGCCTCTACCCCATGGACTGAAATATGAAGATCACTGCCGTGAAGACCGTCGTTGTGAATGCCGAGATGCGCAACTGGGTTTTCGTCAAGGTGGAGACCAGCGAAGCTGGATTGTTCGGTTGGGGAGAAGCTTCTCTCGAGTGGAAGACACGGGCCGTGGTGGGTGTGGTGGAAGACTTGGCCCCGATGGTGATGGGCGAGGACCCGACTCGAATCGAGCACCTGTATCAAAAACTCTATCGGCAATCGTTTTGGCGGCTGGGCGTGATTGGCATGAGCGGGATCAGCGCCATCGAGCAGGGATGCTGGGATATCCTCGGTAAGTCTTTGGGCGTCCCGGTCTACAGGCTGTTGGGGGGAGCCGTGCGCGACCGGGTGCGAATGTATACGCACCTGGGTGGCGGCGGCATGAAAGCCGTGTATGAGACCTTCGACCCTGGGCCGCTCATTGATCTGGCTCAGCAAGTGGTGGCGCGGGGCTATACGGCCCTGAAGGTGGTTTTCGTGCCCTATTCTGAGCCCTTGATGGGAGTTCCTTACGTCAAGCGACTCCGCGGGCTGATGGAAAAGTTGCGCCTCGCCGTCGGCGACAGCGTAGATATCATGATTGACTTCCACGGCCGCGCCTACCCTGCGATGGCGATTCAATACATCAACGCTCTGGCTGAGTTCGACCCCTTCTTCTGTGAAGAACCGGTGCCGCCCGAAAACGTGGCGGCAATGCGCGAAGTCCGGCAGGCTGTGCATGTGCCCATCGCCACCGGCGAACGCCTGGTGACCAGGCATCAGTTTCGGGAAATTTTCGAGCAACAGGCTTGCCACGTGATTCAGCCCGACCTGTGCCACTGCGGCGGATTGATGGAAGGCAAGAAAATCGCCGCCATGGCGGAGGCGTATTACATGGGCGTGGCTCCTCATAACCCGCTAGGACCGGTGGCCAACGCCGCAGCCCTCCACTTTGACTTGTCCACTCCGAACTTCCTGATTCAGGAGGACATGCTCAGTGACGTGCCGTGGCGCTGGGAAGTGGTGCGACACTCGCTCGAGACTCGCGACGGCTATTGGCTGAAATCCGAAAAGCCGGGCCTCGGGGTTGAGGTCGACGAGCAGGAAGCGGCCAAGCATCCATTCCAGCAAGAGGTGATGCACTCCACGACGATCCGGGCGGAGGATGGCGCTATTCTCGACTGGTAGGAACAAGATGGAAATCTATCCTGGGGCACACCTGATCGAATGTGAAATGGGCGGCCGGCCCCTGTATCTGCCGCTGCTCATTGGGGAGAGAGAGGCGCTACTGCTCGATTGCGGTACAAGATTCCACGCCGCCGAGGATGTGCCCCAGTATCTCGCGACGATAGGCCTGCAAGGGGAAGCTCTTACCTTGCTGGTGATCACCCACCCCGACACGGATCACTCAGGCGGCGCCGGCGAAATGGTGAGGAGATATCCCCACCTCCGGATTGCCTGTGGCGCCGCCGATCGGCCGTTGATCGAATCACCCGCGCGCCTCTTTTCAATTCGCTACGATCACTATCGTCGGGATCACGGTATCTTCTACGATGAGCAGACCGCCGCTGCCATCCGGGATTCGTGTTCCGGCAGGGTGACGGTTTTTCTCGGCCTGACGGGCGGTGAGACACTGAGCCTGGGTTCAGACCGCCTTCTCGACGTCTTACACCTGCCCGGCCATAGCCATGGGCACTTAGGCGTCTACGATCGCAAGCATCGGGTGCTTTTCTATGGCGACGCGATCCAGGGAAGAGGGTACCGGTCGCTGAAGGGTGGATGGGCTTTGTGCCCAACCTACCTCTACGTGGAGGCCTACCTGCAAACGATCAGCCGCATTGAGCATCTTGGTGCGGAACGCGTGGTGGGATGTCACTGGCCGATCTGGCAAGGCGAACAGGAGATACACGAGTTCTGCGCCTCTTCCAGGAACTTCGTAGAAGCGGCTGATCGTCTTATTCACGACTACCTGGCGCAGCACCCTTCCGGAGCCACTCTGCGCGAACTGTGCGAATCTCTGGGAGGTAAGCTGGGCGAATGGCCGGCCAGCGGGCACAGGGAGCTCAGCTTCGCATTCCTGGGTCACCTCGAGCGCGGCATCTCGCAAGGAATTCTGTCGGTAGAGAGATCCGTGCATCCTGTCGTCTATCGTCGTGTTTGACATCGCAGCGCAGCGTGAGTGTTTACGGATCAAAATGAACTTGTCCAGCCGTCAGGGGCCGTTCGGGGTAGCGCGTACCAGACCCACCGCCAATGGTAGCAGTGCCTATGCGCTGTTGATTGCGGTCACGGCCGCCGTCGGAGGCCTGCTCTTCGGTTACGACACCAGCGTCATTTCCGGGGCTATCCTCTTTGTGCGCCAACTATTTCAGCTCAGTTCCACCGGGACCGAACTGGCGGTGAGCATTGTCTTGGGCGGGGCGGCGCTCGGAGCCGCGGTTGCCGGGTACTTCGCGGACCGGTTCGGGCGGAAGCCGGTGCTGATTGTCGATGCGATCATCTTCGGAGTGTTTGCGGTGGTCACAGGCTTGGCCAATGGACTGGCGGTGTTCCTCGTCGCGCGCTTTTTGGTGGGTGTGGCCGTGGGTGTCGCGTCGATGATTACACCGCTTTACATCGCCGAGGTGGCGCCGGCGCGGATCCGCGGCGCGTTTGTTACCCTCAACCAGCTTGCGATCGTTACCGGCATCGTGGTGGCCTACTACGTAGACTACGTCTTTTCGGGAACGGGCAACTGGCGGGCCATGTTTGGCAGCGCCGTCGTACCCTCGTTGATCCTACTGGTTGCCTTGGCCTTTCTTCCCGAGAGTCCGCGCTGGCTGGCGGCCCACGGGCGGCTTGACGAGGCGCTGGGAATCCTCTCTCGGGTTGAAACGCCCGAAGAGGCCCAACATGACTTGCAGGAGCTCCGGGAGGTCACACAAACAGACAATCTGAGGTTTCGGGACCTTTTCGCCCCCCGGTTTCGCAGGCCTCTCTTGGTGGGGGTTCTCCTGGCGATCTTCCAGCAGATCACCGGGGTGAACACCATCATCTATTACACCCCGACCATCCTGCAAATGGCAGGATTTCACAGCGCTTCCAGTGCGATACTCGCCACGGTGCTGGTGGGCGGCGTGAATCTCGCTTTCACGATCTTGTCACTCTTCTTGCTGGACCGCGTTGGACGCCGGCCGCTGCTATTGCTGGGCATCGCCGGGATGGGCCTGAGCTTAATCCACCTGGGCTATCTATTTGGCGCCAGTCACGTTCCGCGTAACGCCATCCTGATTGACGTTATCGCTTATCTCGCCTCGTTTGCCATCGGACTGGGTCCGATATTCTGGTTGCTGATCTCCGAAATCTACCCTACTACGGTGCGCGGACAGGCAATGTCGCTGGCTTCCGTGGTGATCTGGATTTCCGACTTGGTCGTGACCATGACGTTCCTGACGTTGGTCGAAGTCCTGGGAGCAAGAGGTTCGTTCTGGCTCTACGCAGTGGCGTGCGGCGCCGCCCTGCTTTTCTCGGCGCGCATGGTGCCCGAGACCAAGGGGCGCACTCTCGAAGAGATTGAAGAGTCGTGGACCGGATAAGATCCATCGGTTCTTCCGCACTTCGGCGTAACCCCGGAGCGCGTGCCCAGTCTAATTAGTCTAAGGATTATGCTCTGGAACGACCTCCGCTACGGTCTCCGGCTGATGCGGCGCAACCCCGGCTTCACGGTTGTGGCGGTGCTCTCCCTGGCGCTCGGCATCGGTGCCAATACCGCCATCTTCAGCTTGTTCTACACCGTCATGCTGCACCAACTGCCGGTTGCACACCCCGAACAGCTCGTCGAGTTCCTGTATAAGGACCCCGGCCGGCCGCGGGACGACGGCTACCGGAGATGGGACGAATATGAGAACATCCGCGATCATAACCACGTCTTCTCTGCTCTCACCGGCATGACGTTCGACAATCTGGCTCGTGTGAGCACCGAAGGATCCGAACCGGAGACCCTGATCGTCGAGAACGTCCTGGGAAATTATTTCGAGGTGCTCGGACTGAAGCCCGCCATCGGGCGTCTGACTACTCCGCAAGATGTGCCGGCGAGCGGCGATGCCGGCGTGGTGGTGGTGAGCTGGCACTACTGGAACCGCTGGTTCCATCGCGACGCGGCAATTCTGGGCAGGCGGATCTACGTGAACGGCAACCCCGAGACCATCGTCGGTGTAGCGCCGCGTGCGTACACGGGGCCGCGGGTGGGGGATCGGACCGATGTCTGGGAGCCGTATCAGAAGGACGCTGTCCGGATGCTGGCACGGTTGAAACCGGGCGTCACACTCCGGCAGGCCGAGGCCGAAATGAACGTGTTGTATCAATCCTGGGTGGACCAGAACGACGCCACCCAGAAAAACACGAAGCTCCGGCAAAGAAAGGTGGAAGTAGAACCGGCTGGCGCCGGGCTCGCGCGGGTGCGCGATCTCTACGGCAAGTCGTTGGTGCTGCTGATGGGCGTGGTGGGCCTGCTCCTGCTACTGGCCTGCGTCAACATGGCGAGCATGCTGCTGGCACGTTTGGCGGGACGGCAGAGGGAAATGGCGGTGCGCGTGGCACTGGGCGCCAGCCGCGGCCGCCTGGTGAGCCAGATGCTGATCGAATCGGTGCTGCTTTCGGGAGCCGGCACGCTGGTGGGCTTGATGCTGGCGTATTTCGGAACCGGCGTCCTGGTGCGCATCATGGCGAGCGCCCAACCACACCAGCACGTCGAGATTCAGGTGAAGCCCGACCTGAATCTGCTGCTCTTCACGGCCGGAATCGCGGTGCTCACCGGCCTGCTTTTCGGACTTGCGCCGGCATGGTACGCCCTCCGCTCTGCGCCGGCGTCGGCGATGCGGCAGACTGGAGCGGCCGGCGATACATGGTTCTGGCGCTGGTTCGGAAGAGGCCTGGTGGCTGCCCAGGTGGCGCTATCGATTTTTCTGGTGACCGGAGCCGTCGTCTTTCTGGGTCACCTATCGAAGTTGCGGAATTTCGACCTGGGCTTTCGCAGCGACCACGTGCTGCTGGTGACCATCGATCCATCCGGCAGCGGTTACCAACGCGAACAATTAGCCGCGCCGTACCAGCGCCTGCTGGCGCGGCTCCAAGCGATTCCCGGGGTCCGCTCGGCCTCGATCAGCGGCTGCACTCCCATCCAAGGTTGCGGGTCGGGAGCCCGCTATTTGATCGCAGAGGGGCATGTGGAGGCGCCCGTGGAGCGCCAGCGGCCGGCGATCTCGTTTGTGACGCCCGGGTATTTCGAGACCCTCGGCATCCCGCTCCTGGCCGGGCGCGATTTCAGCCTGCGGGATGTGGGGCGGCCGCGCGTAACGATCGTCAGTGCCGCGGTGGCCCGGCACTTTTTCGCGGGTGTGAATCCAATCGGCAGGCACATCACGATTGTCCACGACCCGTTCCCTTTCCCATTCGGCGACGATCGACCTTACGAAATCATCGGTCTGGCCGGCGACGTCAAACCGTTCGAGCTTCACGACCCTCCTTACCCCAGCATCTACTTCAACATGTTTCAGGAGAACCACCTTTTCGATCAGTTCGAGCTCCGCACCAGCGCCGACCCCGCGGCAATGGCCGGCACGGTGCGGCGGGTAGTCGGGGAGGTCCTGAAGACGGCGCCCGTGACGAGGGTCAAGACGCTGTCCGAGCAGGTGGATTCGGATATTGTTCCCGAGCGTCTCATCGCTGCCTTGTCGGAATTTTTCGGGGTCCTGGGAGCGGCGCTCGCCGGGATCGGACTTTACGGACTGCTGGCTTATAGCGTGGCGCGCCGGACCAACGAGATCGGTATCCGCATGGCGTTGGGCGCGACAACCGGCGACGTAAGCCGCCTCGTGTTGGGAGATGCGATTGGAATGCTGTGCGCCGGGTTCGTGGTTGGAGCGTGCATGGTGTTGTGGGGCAGGCCCCTGGCAGCCAGCCTGGTCCAGGATCTGAAACCGGAGAGCAGCGGTCCACTGGCCTTGGCTGGCGGCGCCATTGCGGCCGTCTCGCTGCTGGCCTCGTATGTGCCGGCGCGGCGCGCAGCTCGCGTGGACCCAATGGTCGCGCTGCGCCATGAGTAGCAGAGCGAGAATGCGGAGTTTCAATCCGATGGCAGAGAACGCGTGAAGAATTGAACACAGCGCGGCCTGTGGCCGCAACCAAGAAGAAGACCTCAACCCAGAGGTCACTGAGACTTCACGGAGGGAACAGGGAAAAAAGCCCCGAAGCGCGCTGTTCTTGGTCTTCTCCGTGGCCTCTGTGAGCCCTCTGCTAACTCTGTGTTGGAGCTCTTTTTCTTCGCGCGCTGAGAAGAGCCTCGCGACCAGTGCTACAGAGAAGAATGGGAAGCATTGGGAAACCAGAGACATCTTTCCTATCCTCCGCTGTCTCTTGTCTGTGTCTCCGTTGACACCTGACGGCTGATGGCTGATCTTAACGCGACCGCCGTCAACAGCATCACGATGGGATCGATGGGGAGTGAGTAGCGGGGCAAAGCGAGGGTGAGGTAATACGCGCAGGGATACACGATGGGGAAGACCGCTATGGGAAACGCGTACACGCTACGCGCTCGGCAAAGGGCGACGATCCCCAATAAGGCGCCGACGGCAACGAAGAGATTGAAAAGCAGCACAGCGCGAAACTGCGGAGAACGGTCATGAACGAAGTCCGTCACGGGGTGCGGAGTGCCTCCGGCCCAGATAGCGACGAACCGATAGGCGATCAAGTGAGCCTCACGGCGCGGATGAGTCTGCATGTATCGAAGCGCCGCCTGCAGCTTCTCGTGCGCGTACGCGATTTCGCCCAACTCGGTATACCGGTCACGCTCAGCCTCGTCGTGGATGGGGTGGTTCTCGCCCAGCCAGATCTCTCGTGCCCGGGGGTTGTTGCCGACATAGAGCTGCAAGCCCAGGATGGAGCGCAAGGGAACGAAGCGATGAAACACCTCGTAGTTGCGGACGGTCCAGGGAACGCAACAGAGGATGGCCACGGCTCCAGCGAGCGCCGGCCCGCGGAGCGCCGACCTGGCGGGCCAGGGGAGTCCGTCTCCATCCCTGCCAGGAGCCCGTCCGGAAACCCCGGAGAGCGGGAAGTCGGCGGGTTTCGGAGTTCGGGGTTCGGGGTTAGCAGAAGAAAACGCCGAACCGGCGGCAGATCTGCGAATCCCAAACCCCGAATCCCGAACCCCGACCTGGCTCTCAGGGTTTACGAATGGGCTTTTAGTGCGATACGCCAGCCAACCCAAGAGGAGCGGCAGCAGGGAAGCGAACGTGGCTTCGGTCATCAAAGCAACGCCCCACAGCAGGCCGTAAGCGCACCAGTCGCGTATCCGCTGCGATCCGGCGAGCGCCAGCGTGGCCCACAAGAGGGTTGCCCCCAGCAGCGCGGCGAGGCACGCTTCCCACATGCTCTCTGCCGGAATCAGAATGGCGTTGGGGAAAACCGCCCAGAGCCACGCTGCCGTTGCGGCTACTCCCAGTCCTCCCACTCGCTTGCCGGCGAAGAAAATCGGCACACAGGCAACCGTACAGAAAAGAATGTTCAGGCCAACGGCCGCCAGCCAGGCATGGAAGGTGTAGACGCCGAACAGTCGGAAGACCCCCGCGAGCAGCAGCGGATAGACCGGCGTCATCCACGCCGTGGGGCCGGTGTCCACTCGAAACGGCGAACTGAATCCATTTCCCGCCGCCAGCGAAGACGCAATGTTGCCCGATTCAAACAGAAAGGGAATAACGGCGAGGGCTTGTGTGGGCCGTTGACTCTGGTAATGCCAGGCGAAACCCAGTCGCAGGCCCAGCGCGACGGCCAGGATAAGCGGGAGAGATACGGCCGCGGTCTGGAACTTCCTTTTCACGATTCGACTCGAGTCTTATCCCGGCTTGTCATTCTGAATGACCCTCAGCTCTCAGCTCTCAGCCATCAGCTCTCAGGAAGAAGTCGAAAGTCGAAAGTCGAAGGTCGAAAGTGGAGACGCCTTTGAGACTCTTTGGAAACGGGCACCGGGCTTGCTTCTTCCGCTCTCGACTTTCGACTTCTTCCTGACGGCTGATAGCTGACGGCTTAACGGAAGAGTCGCAAATGGTGCAACCTATTCTTTGACAAAGATGTCGTATAATAGCAAACGCTTGGGAGGCCGACAACGGAGCTCCTTGATAGCGGTCACTGAGCATCCAGGTGATACGGCGCTGCCCGTGTCACAGTCTCCTGACGGGAGGTAGCATGAGAAACCAGGTCCTGTCAAAGCACGTATTGGTGGTGGGTGCCATGGTCGCGTCGGGAGTGCTGCTGGCGCTGGCAGGCGCGCGCCCGGTGGAAGGAGTTCAGCCGCAAGACACCTACATCCTGAAGGGCTCACCGATGGGTGGGGTGAAGTTTGAGCACAAGCTTCACCAGGCGCGGGCGGAGGGAAAGTGCGCGACGTGTCATCACGCGTCCAAGCCGGAAAGACCGCTCAAGGCCGCGCAAGAGGCCTGTATGGATTGCCACACCAAGCCGCCGCAGGCGGGCATGACGGTCGGGCTCCCGGACGCATTCCACAAACCCGGAGCCACCGCGGGCACCTGCATCGATTGCCACAAGCTGCAGGACGCTCAGGGCAAGAAAGCGCCGACGAAGTGCATGGACTGCCACAAGAAGGAAAACGTTTAGCGCTGAGTTTCGCAAATACGGTGACGATGCAAGCGGGGTTCGGTGTTCGCAGAGAGACCTGTATTCGCGGTTCGGTTTAAGGGCTCGCAGACAAATCTCCGAACCCCAATCTTTATCTGCGAATCCCGAACCCCGAATCCCGAACCCCGCTTGCCGGAATGAGGGGACCCGAGGGAGCCTGGGTGTTTGCGCTACGGTCGAGGGAGGAATGATGACGGGCTCGAAGCTGTTCGTTGGTTCGCTCGCTTTGCTGTTGGGTTTCGCGATGGCAACGGGGGCAAGCGGACAAAAGACCAAACCTGGTATCAAGAGGAGCACATTCGGAAAAATGAGCGACGGACAAACGATCGATCTCTATACGTTGACCAACAAGAACGGCGTGCAAGTGGGGATTATCAACTACGGCGGCCGGGTGGTGTCGATCCGGGTCCCCGATCGGCAGGGGCAGATGGCCGACGTGGTCCTCGGCTTCGACAATGGCGACGGCTACCTCGGCGCGAACCCCTACTTCGGGGCCATTGTCGGCCGCTATGCCAACCGCATCGCCAAGGGCAGATTTACGCTCGACGGCGTCGACTACAAGCTGGCCCAGAACGACGGACCCAACAGCCTGCACGGCGGCGTGAAGGGCTTCGATAAGGTGCTTTGGAAAACCGCTGAGCTCGCCAAACAGAACTCCGCGCTCGAACTGACGTATCTCAGCAAGGATGGCGAGGAAGGGTACCCGGGCAATTTGTCGGTGAAGGTGACCTATACGCTGAGCGACGACAACGAACTCTGGATTGATTACCGCGCCACCACCGATAAGGATACGGTGCTGAACCTCAGCAACCATTCGTACTTCAATTTGGCTGGCGAGGGCAACGGCGAAATTCTTCAGCATCAAATGATGATCGCCGCCAGCCGGTTCACGCCGGTTGACGCGACCCTGATCCCCACCGGCGAGCTGCGCAACGTCGAAGGGACGCCGTTCGATTTCCGTCAGCCGACGGCGGTCGGCGCGCGCATTGACAACGACGACGAGCAATTGAAGCTGGGACGCGGCTACGATCACAACTTCGTGCTGGACCGCAAGGGATCGGGCTTGACGCTGGCGGCACGGGTAGTGGAACCGAAGTCAGGCCGGGTGCTTGAGGTCAAAACCAACCAGCCGGGAATACAGTTCTACACCGGTAACTTCCTGGACGGGACGATTCACGGGAAGGGAGGCAAAGTCTACGGTCACCGGTTCGCGTTCTGTCTGGAAACGCAACACTTCCCGGACTCGCCTAACCACTCCGGCTTTCCGTCCACCGAGCTGAAGCCCGGCGAGACCTACCACCAGATCACGGTTTTCCAGTTTTCCACCACCCCCTAGTGGCATGCGGGAGGCGGAAAGCAGAAGGCAGGCTCCGCATCGCCTCGACAGTATGTAGCCTATGTGACCGAGGCGGTCGAGTCGGCCCGGCGAACTGAGGGCGGACGCCGGGAAGGGGACGTCCGCCTCACCACCGCTGGCGCAAGGTCATTTACTTCGTCTTCTTGGGGGGTACCACGGCGTCCTTGAACGCCTTCGCCAGGCGGAACTTCACCACCGTCTTGGCCGGAATCTTGATCGCCTGGCCGGTTTGCGGGTTTCGTCCCATGCGAGCCTTGCGATTGGCCTTCACCGCTTTGCCAAGCCCTGGAATTACAAACTGACCGCCTCCCTTAGTCTCCTTCGTGGCAAGGGTGACAAGTTCCTCCAGCACCGCGGCAGCTTCCTTCTTCTGGAGTGCCGTCTTCTCGGCCAAATGCGCGACCACCTGTGATTTCGTCAACATGCTTCTGCTCCTCTCTCCCGTAAGATTGTAAGAACGACATCGTAGTTAGGTGACTCTACGCAAGACCAGCGTTGAAGTCAAGCTCTTTCATTGCGGCACTGTCGAAAAAAAGCGAGATAACATGCGCCTTCCGTGAATCATGGTCCCGCTCCTACTCCAGGATGACGGCCAGCACCTTCTTTGCCTTTAGCGTGTCGTTGAAGGCGGGAATCGTTTTCTGCATCAGCTCGCGGTATTGCGACCGCCCGCTTTCCAGTCGTTGGTGGAGCATCTCGAACACTTCGGTCTGCTGGCGCGTGGGCGCGAAGTCCGGATTACCGGCGATATCACCCGCGCCGTCGCCGACCTCGCCCGCCAGCCAGAGAAGCTTCATGTAAAGTTTCATATCGTCGGGATAAGTCTTGGAATCGCCCGCGGCCAGATACTTCTGCAGGAGTTCGTCCTCCACCGCTGCGAGTTTGGTGTCCAGATCCTTGGCGTCCTTGAGAATCTGCTCCGCGTCGGCGCGGCCCTTGAGGTAATCCGGCATGTCCTCAATCTGCTTGCGTACGTGCTCGATTCGATTCACCATCTCGACCACCTCATCGATGTCCGCGTCGATCTTCCGCCACAGAGCGACGCCCTGCTCGAGTTCGGCCTCGCTTCCGGCTGAGTGAGGGTCCCTGATCACGGTGAGCGGTTGAGTGAACGACTGGCCATCCACAGTCAGCTTCACGGTGTAGGCGCCGGGCGTGGCCAGGGCTCCCTGGCGTGGATGTTCGGATCCCCAGTGGTAGATGGGTCTGGTCTTCTTGCCCACGAAGCGCGTGTCGATCCAGACCTGCGGATAAGCGGGCGGCGTGGTGCGCAGCTCCATCTCTTTCACCGGCGGATAGCGCAGGTCCCAGTTGACGCGGTTGATCCCAACCTGCTTGGCCCCCTTCAAGGTCCGCACCACTTCGCCCTTGCTGTCCAGGATGGTGACGTCGACGTCGCCCTTGGGCGCCGCTTTCAAGGAGTAGTTGATCGAAGCGCCGTAGGCCGGGCTGCGGCCGACCGATTGATCGTCCGGAACGCCGCGCGTCTCGCTCACGCGATGGAAGCGATACGCCGGCCGTGTCTTGAACAAAGTGACGGCGGAATCGAGCACCTCGGGCTTGAGTTGCTGCAGCGGGCCGATATCGTCCAGGATGTAAAAGCCGCGGCCTTGCGTGGAGAGGACCAGATCGTTGAACTGCCTCTGAACCACGATCCAGGAAACAGGCGCCGGCGGCAGATTCATCCGCAACGGCATCCAGTGGGCGCCGTCGTTGAACGAAACGTAGAGCCCGTTTTCGGTGCCGGCGTAGAGCAACCCCTGGCGCACCGGGTCTTCCGCCACCACGTGCACATAGCTGAAGACGCTCTTGGGAATGTCGGAGCTGATCTTCTTCCAGGTCTTGCCGTAGTCGGCCGTTTTATAGATGAACGGATCACGATTGTCCATCTGGTGATAGTCCACGCTGATGTAAGCCGTTCCGGCGTCGAAACGCGAGGGCTCGATATTGCTCACCGTGCCGTAAGGCGGCAGGTCGGGAATATTCGCGGTGACGTTCTCCCAGTGCGCACCGCCATCGCGCGTCACGTGGACGAGGCCGTCGTTCGATCCCGCCCAGATCAGACCAGCTTCGAGCGGTGACTCGGCGATGGCGAACAGTGTGCCCCAGTATTCCACGCCCAGATTGTCGGGCGTGAGTCCGCCGGAGATGCCCATGTGGGAGTGATCGTTCAATGTCAGGTCGGGACTGATCACCGTCCAGCTCTGGCCGGCGTCGGTGGTGCGGTGCACGAACTGGCTCCCCACGTAAACGGTGTTGTGGTCGTGTGGCGATATGGCGAGAGGCTGGGTCCAGTTCCAGCGGTACTTCAGCACCCCGGCGGGCGAATCCAGACTCTTCTCCGGCCACGGGCTTACCGACCGCGTCTGGCCGGTGCGCAGGTCAAAGCGTTCCACCGTGCCCCCATAACAGTCGCCCCACACGATGTTCGTGTCCACCGGGTCGGGGTATGAAAAGCCCGACTCGCAGCCGGCCGTGGTGCTCCAGAGGCTGGAGGGAATCTCGCCCGTGTGCGCGTTGCTGGGCCCGCGCACCGATTCGTCGTCCTGCATGTTGCCGTACACGTTGTACGGAACCTGGTTGTCGACCGCAACGTGATACATCTGGCCGATGGGCAGGATCACGCGGTGCCAGCCCTTGCCGTGGTTGGTGGTAATGAGCACCCCCCCGTCGTCACCGATCATCATGCGGTCGGCGTTGGTGGGGTCCGCCCACATGTCGTGATTGTCGCCGCCCCAGTGCATGTTGTTTACGGTATCGCCGCCGTCCAGCGTGCCCCACAACTCGTTCGACGGGAAATAAACTTCGTTGGAGTTGTCGGGCGCGATCATCAAGCGCGTGTAGTAGTGTGGACGCTCGTTGAGCAGCCGGCTGTAGCTTGCTACGCGCCACTCCTCGCCGCCGTCGTCGGACCTCCACAGCGAGCCGCGTCCGTTGCCGCCGGTCTCGAAGAGAGCATACATGCGATTAGGATTGCGCTGCGCGATGCCCACCGCGATCTTCCCCAGCGGCGGGTCCGGCAGCCCGTGACCCTTCAGTTGGATCCAAGTCGCGCCCTCGTCCCTCGACATCCAAAGTCCGCTGCCTGGTCCGCCGCTATTCTGGCCCCAGGTCTTGATCTCCATCTGCCACATGCCGGCCAGGAGGATGCGCGGATTCGCAGGGTCCATAGCCACGTCGGAGGCGCCGGTGTTCTCGTTGACAAAGAGGACGCGCTGCCACGTCTTGCCGCCGTCGGTGGTGCGATAAACGCCGCGCTCCGGTTGCGGTCCGTAGCAGGTGCCCACCGCGGCAGCGAGAACTACGTCGGGATTGTGCGGATCGATTACGATGCGCGCGATGCGGCCTGTCTTCTCCAGGCCTACATGTGTCCACGTCTTGCCGGCGTCGGTGGACTTGTAGATGCCGTCGCCAATCGAGACGTTGCTGCGGATGAAGGGCTCACCGGTGCCGGCCCACACAATGTTGTGGTCCGAGGGCGCAATGGCGACGGAGCCGATGGAGGCCGCCGATTCCTTGTCGAAGACCGGCTTCCAGTGGGTGCCGCCGTCCTCTGACTTCCAGAGGCCGCCCGAGGCCGCGCCGGCGTAGTAGACGTTCAGATTGCCGGGCTCGCCCGCCACCGCGCTGACTCGATTCCCGCCCGGGCCGATAAACCGAAATTTCAGTTGCTCGAAGATCTTGGGGTCCACATCAGGGCTCTGGGCAAAGGCACGCCCTGCCGCTACCAAGACCAACAGCGTAGCGGCGACTTTCCGTCGCCACTTTGTCTTCAGCTCCCGACTCGCGTTCATGGCGTTCATGCCGCAACCCCCTTTTCCAAGAGGGCAACTTATATCACATCCCGGGCCGAGACGAATCCAGGTGATCTTGGCCGGTTACCGCGTTTTGAGGCTGACAGCCAGCGTGCACCTGCGCTTGTGCACGTCGGCTCCAGTCGCTATCATGACCTTGCCTCCTCGTTTGGATTCAGCCCCAGACCCAGTTTACTGGATCCGAGGAGGCATCGCTGTTCTACAACATCATTCTGAGCGAAGCGAAAAAGCTCTCTTTCCATTTTGAGAAGGAAGAGGGGTTCTTCGCTTCGCTCGGAATGACAAGGTGGGGAGGGGCCGCATTTCGATTTTCGAACTTCGAATTTCGATTTTCGAACTTCGGATACGTGGTACACTTTCGAGCCGCACTCTTTGTGCTTTCGGAGGACCCCATGCGAAAGTTGATGCTGATTGTCACCTTCCCGGCCTTGGCTGCATCCGCACCTGCTCAGGATTTGAGCGGCTGGTTGGCGAGCCTGCCGCAACCCAAAGACTACGTCCAGAAGCGCTCCTCGAGCTACGACCGCACGGGCGGAAACGAGGACTATCGCCGAGTGGCGCCCGGCGAGTCGCTGACTTTGCTCGACACGGCAGGGCCGGGCGTGGTGACGCACGTGTGGGTCACCATCGCCAGCTCGGAACGCTTTCATCTCAAGAAGCTGGTGCTGCGAATTTACTGGGACGACGAGGCGGCGCCCAGTGTCGAGGCGCCCATCGGCGACTTCTTCGGGCTCGGCCTGGGAGACTATTTCCTCTATCAATCGATTCCTTTGGCCGTGGGAGCCGATAACGCGCTGAACTCGTTTTTCCCCATGCCCTTTCAAAAGCACGCCCGGATTACGGTGACTAACCAAGGGCGCGTTAGGGTGGACGCCTTCTACTTCAACATCGATTACCGCTCCCTGTCGCAGCCTTTGCCGGAGGGCACGCTCTATTTCCACGCGCAGTATCGCCAGTGTACTCCGTGCGCCGCCATCCAGAGCGACGGCAAGAATCTTACCGGCGAGAACAACTACGTCTGGATGGAGGCGACAGGCCGCGGCCACTTCGCCGGAGTCACTATGTCCGTACTCGAAAACGCCGACGGCTGGTGGGGCGAGGGCGACGACATGTTCTTCGTCGACGGCGAAAAGCTGCCCTCCATCAATGGCACCGGGACGGAGGACTATTTCCTCGGCGCCTGGGACTTCGGCGGCAAGCCCTTTGCGTATGGACTCTTCGGCGCGCCGCAGGTGGGCCCGGAGCGCCAGGGCTCGCGCTGGTCCGTCTATCGCTTCCATCTCGACTCGCCCGTCACCTTCACCAAGTCGCTGCGCGCCACCATCGAGCACGGGACCGCCGACGACCGCGCCGACAACTACTATTCGGTAGCCTACTGGTATCAGACCGAGCCCCACGGAACGTTTCCACCCCTGCCGCCCGTGGAGGATCGCCTGCCGCGGCTGCACGCGGCAGGCAGGTAGTCATCGCGGGTCACGACCGGGCAGCGTCGATGGGCCGAAGCAAAGCCAGTCAAAGCGAGCCACGCCCTCATGGCATCGGAATGATGTGGGGGTCGAAGACACCGCTCGGGGTTGCCACGCTGTACTTGATAATATCGGGCCTGTTGTAGTGGAGAGGGGCAGTGGTATCCTTGCCGGGGGAGTTGGAGAAGACGTAGCCCCGGTGCCCATCGTCGACCGAATGGTTTGGTTCGATTTTCACCACCCACCAGTCAACCTTACCACTCGGGATCCAGTGGATCCGTTGGTTGTCGCGAACAACTGCCACGGGTGGATCCACGGTGGGGGGGGTGCGGCCTTCGCCCAGGATGATGCTAATGGTAACCGGTTGCAACACGTGCCCTTTCGCGCTTCCGCCCTTGGCGCTGGTTTTCTTTGCTGCTGGCATGAACTCCTCCTTTTGGACTGGCACCTTCAGATTTCACCCGATTCGGCGACCCTGAATGAGCTTTTTGAATCGCCCGTTGTTGCGTAAATTGAAGAAGGCGGGATGGTCCCGCACCTGATTGCGCGGGTAGCCGCTGGCCACCGCCTTCTCCAGCCAATGAAGTGCGGCATCCTTTTCACCGAACTGCTGGTGAACGAGCGCCGCGGCGAAAAGCGAGTCCGGGTCCCTTGCGTCCGGCTTCAGGGCCCGGTCAAGACAATCGAGAGCTTTCTTCTTGTCGCCCACCATGGCGTAGTACTGCGCCAGGTAGCCGAGCGCATCCGGCTGGTTGGGGTTAACCTCAAGCGCCTCTTCAGCGAGGGCGATGGCGTGTTGATAGGTGTCGGAAGCCTTCGGCCGCTCTCCGGGGGCCCAGTAGTAACCATCGCCCAGATTGCCCCACACATCGTAAGTTGTGGGTTCAAGGACCGAAGCTTCCTTGAAGACTCGCGCCGCCTCGGTGAACTGTCCCATAAAAAAGTAGGCGGTACCCAGGTTAGAGTAGGCAGACCCCGTGGGCTGAAGGTCCACCGAACGCTGAAACATGGACGCCGCCTGCGAGTAAAGCCCCTGCTCAAAATAGGCCCAACCCAAGTTGCAGTAAAGGCGGGGGTCGTCCGGCGCGAACTCCAGCGCCTGGCGGAACGCAGCTTCAGCCTTGTCGTACTCAAGATGCTTGATATAGAACATGCCGAGCCAGTTGTGAGCGGTTGCGTCGTGGGGCTGCAAGTTGACGGCCCGGAGATAGGTTTCTTCGGCCCTCCTGGAATCGTGGAGTCGCTCGTAGGTGAAACCGAGGCCCAAGTAAGCGTCATCGTTCGTCGGATCGAGATCGACAGCATGCCTGTATTGCTGCGCCGCGTCCTCATACTGGCCCTTCTCCCGGTAAAGGCGTCCCAGGCAGGTGTGGCCCTCGGCCAGGGTGTCCTGGACGGTCGTTGCCTTCTGACAGGCCTCGATAGCCCTGGCAACCAGTTCGGGCTTTTTCGTCAGTTGATACTCCCGCAAGTAGGATTCTCCCAGACCGGCGTAGGCCGGAGCATACTCGGGATCGATGCCCACCGCGTGCCGGAAGGCCGCTGCCGCCGAGTCGGCGTCGGACGGGGTCTTGGCGTTCTGGAGTAGACCGCGAGCCTGCACATAGGGCTCGTAGGCGGCGTGCACGCTCGGCGCCGGAACCTGCACTCCCCCGGCCGCCTGAGTCTTGGCCACCAGCTTGAGCTTGGCGATCACACTGCGGGCTACTCGATCCTGCAAATCGAACAGGTCCCTCCGGTCGCCGTTGATCACCGCGCCGGCGAGTACTTCGTCGGTTGCCATGCCGGCCAACACGTAGCTGACGCGGACCCGGTCTCCCGCGACGCTCACGCTGCCCTGCAAGGTAAGATTGGCGCCGACCTGGCGGGCGACGGCCGGCGAATCGACCGCGATATCCTGGAAGCCGCCGTTGACGGTGCCTGAGGGTACAACCGGGGGGATGACGTGGAGGGTGCGGCTCAGTTGCGTGAGGTCAGCCCCCAGGGTCCCGCGAATGCCACGAGCGATGCTTTCGCCGTCCGGACTCTGGTCCGCACTCGAGAATAGAAGGAGGGCCAGCTTAGGCTCTTGCGGAATGTTGGAGACTGGTGGGTTCGGTCGGGGCCACAGGATCAGGGCCATGATCAGCACCACCGCGGCGGCAGCCATCGCCACCGCTCTGCCAAGCCAGTGGTTCCGGGCCACGCCGGAAAGCGACCGTAGGTCGGTCAAAAGCTCTCCCGCCGAGGCGTAACGGTCGCCAGCGTCCTTGGCCAACATCTTCAAGACGATCCGCTCCGCTTCAAGCGGGATCAAGGGGTTCAGGGTCGAGGGGCGCGCGGGATCCTCATGCAAGACGCGATCGCACGTAGCCACGAAGCTCCGCGCCCGGAAGGGATGCTGATGCGTCAGAGCTTCGTAAAATACCACCCCTAGCGAAAACACGTCAGCGCGTCCGTCGGGTTCCTTTCCGAGCAGGACCTCGGGAGCCATGTAGCCTGGGGTGCCGTTGAAACCCGAGGCGAAGCCTGGCTGGGTTTCAGTCTTGGTGTCGGCGCCGGGATCAGGAAGAAGCTTCGCGACGCCGAAGTCGAGCATCTTGACCTTGCCGTCGGCGGTACGCATGATGTCTTCGGGCTTGATGTCGCAGTGGAGGACGCCTTTCTCGTGCGCCGCTACCAGCCCTTCCGCACACTGAATGGTCAGGTCAGCGAACTCTTCCATCGGCAGCGGCCCGCGCAGGCGCTCGCGCAACGACACGCCCTCCACATACTCCATCGCCAGGAAAAGCTCGTTCCCTTCCTCGAACACGTCGTAGATCTTGGCGATGTGCGGGTCATTCAACGGAGAGGCGTGCTGAGCTTCCAGCAGCAGGCGTTGGCGGTAGCGAGCGTCCGCGCGCCAGCGTGGAGTCACACATTTGAGAGCCACCGCGCGCTTCAGCTTGGTGTCCTCGGCCCGGTAGACCACGCCCATCCCGCCGCCACTCAACTTCTCCACAATCCGGTAATGAGAGATAGTCTCCGGAGGAGTACTGAGAGCAATGATTAGGCCCCTGGCACTGGCGAAGCGCTTGGCCGGATCGACTTCCAAACAGCGCAGGATGGCCTGTTCCCACTGCGGATCGAGGTCAGGCACATGGGCGCGCGGCGACGCAGGCAACTGCATCACGCGCTGGTAGGCTCCACCAAGAAGCGCGATGTCTGAGAACGGACGCTTGCCGGCAACCATCTCGTACATCACCAGACCGAGAGCGTAGATGTCCGAAGCGGGCGTGGCCTCGCAGCCTCGCAGTTGTTCCGGCGCTATGTAGGCGAGGGTTCCGATCATGTGGCCGCTGGCTGTAACAGCGGATGCAGGACCTTCACCGACGGCCTGATCGGCGGCCGCGGTACCTTTGGCCAAGCCGAAATCCGTAACCACAGCTCGCTCTTTCCCATCGCCGGATTTCGACGGCACCAACATCACGTTGCCGGGCTTGAAGTCGCGATGGACCACTCCCACATCGTGGGCCGCGGCCAAAGCCTCGGCCATTTGCTGAACCAGCGGAAGCGCTTCGGCCGGCGTCATGCGGCCCACGCGACGAAGGCGGGCGGCGAGCGTCTCGCCCTCCAGCAGCTCCATGGTGAGAAAGGTGACCACACCGGCCGTGGGGTCGGTCTCGGGTGGGGGTCGATGGCGTTCCAGGTCGAACATCCGGCAGACATTCGGGTGGGTCACGCGCCGGGCCAATTGGATTTCCTGCTTGAAGCGCGCCATGGTGAGAGGCTGGGAGGCGATCTCGGGCCGGATGGTCTTCAAGGCGACGCGCTCGCCCAGATCGAGGTCCCTGGCCTCGTAGACCTCGCCCATTCCACCCAGCCCAAGGAAGCGGATCACTCGAAAGCGGCCCGAGAGCACTTGGCCGAGCGTGAGTGCGCCGACGCGAATCGCAACGTTCTCAGTTGGCGCGCCATCTGCAAGAATAGGCTTCTCGAGAAAGTCTCCGGCGCGCCGATCACCTGAGAGCAGCGACTCAACTTCGCCGCGCAATGCCGGGTCGTCGGGGCAGGCTCGATTGAGGAAGGAGGCACGCTCACCCGGGTCGAGTTCCTGCGCCGCCTCGAATAGTCTCTTGGCCTGCTCCCAACGTTCGGGAGTCATCGAGGAAGCACTCTGCGACTCCGCCAGCCGCACGGCCGCAGCCCCATGGGCCTGCTCGGGATGCTTGTCGTCGATCATGTGCCGCCCTTACCTTGGTGTCACATTACCGGTTCATTTCGCAAAAAAGCCATGCTCTTGTGCTCCCGTCGCTCTTCACGGTTCGAATGAAAATGCCGAGCACTCCGGCTACCTCCTCCTCGCTGAGGCCGATAGCCCGCCGCTCAGCAATGTGGCCCGCCGCAGGTCATGTTGGGAAAGCCGCTCGAGAGCTTGTTCTTCCGCGCCAGCAACTGCCCGATGGCGCGGGAGAGAAAGCAACGGCAAGCCCAACGAGATCGTCCGCTGAGCGCCGCCGCACTTCCTTGGTAGCCTGGCCCGAGCGTAACCTGCCAGAATGTGCCGCAGTTCGTCGTAAACGAGAGGGGCCAACGCCGCCGCACCCTCGGGGCGGCCGTTCCTAGCCTTCGCGAGTAGCTGAGTGCTTTCGCCGGACGGAAGGCCCATGCTCCACCTCTCCCTCAGCCGTGCCTTCAGCGCTGGGTGCCATTTTACCTTCATACTATCGCTCCAATCAAGGCGATTGTCTGTCTGTCTGTCTGGGGTGCACGACATAGAAGTTGGAATTGAAGAGTTTCTTTTTTTGTGGTATCAATCCTAACGTATATAGACGTTAGGATAAGGAGGCCTATGACTGAGTCTATTCCTCAGTTGGAAAATCAAAGAGTGCAGGTGGTGCAGGA
>DATFYM010000198.1:0-62783 GCA_035315065.1 Terriglobia bacterium | reverse complement strand
GAGGGCGTAGGTGGCGGCGTACTCTCGCGGGTCCTCGCCCAAGGCGATCATGGCTTGGTAGGCGATCTTGTCCGCGTGATAGCCGCTCTTGACGGCATTGGCGCGGACGCGCTCCTTGCCCATCTCGGTGCGGGGACCGGTTGATTTCTTCGAGTTCTCCTGCCGTGCTACTTTCTCCCTCTCTGTGAGAGGCTTAGTCCTAGTCTTCATGTTAGTCTCCTCATCTCGAAGTGGCGAGTGGCGAGTGACAAGTGGCGAGTCCCCGGGGGCCAGCATCGCCATCCCAACACTGGCGCGCCATCCCAAGGAACTCGTCACTCGCCACTTGTCACTCGCCACTTCCTCACGGGCTCGATGGCAGACCGAAAACGGTGCTGTTTCGAGCCTTACCAGTCAACGCTAGCACCCCAAAATGAGACAATGGAGACAAATGAGACAAATGAGACACTTTATTATGCCGTATAGAATCAACGACTTAGGATGGCAAAAACAGTCCCCAACATCGAAAAATCGAAAAAGTGTGGCATTTTGCCACACTGACGGTGGCTTTGGAGTGCGGCAGCTTGCTGCCGCTTTATCCTCCGCAGGTTGCTGCGGGCGTTTCGACGGAAGGAATGCAGGGCGAGGCGCCGCGGAGCAACAGCGCAAGCCCTCAGGTGCGGAAAGTGGCAGCAAGCTGCCGCACTCCAAAAATGAAAAAAGTGTGGCATTTTGCCACACTGGCGGACCTGAGTCCGCGGCCACCCCTTCGCTTCTCTCAGGGCAGGCTTCCCCGCTTTTCGTTGGCGATTGCCGGTTGAAGGCAAAGATGGCGCCCCTGCGAGCCTTCCCATCGTCAATCGGCAAACGCTTTCCGAACATGTGACACCCATGCAGTACTCTTTCCAGTAGTCAATCCTCATCAATCGGCAATGAAGGGCGGCGCCCGCACTCCCAGGCTTGATGGCGACTTTGGTGAGATTCTTTTCGGTTGCCGGCAACGGCGCGCTGTCTGCGGCTCCTGGTTTAGTCTCGCGCCGACCTCGGAGAAGGGAGCCGAAAATCGAGTAGTGGGAGGACTATTTCATCGCACGGGCTTTGGGTGTATATTAGGCGCAGCAATAAAGCCCTCTAGCGCGTAATGGCCTGCCGATTCCTCGGGCCCGGGGAGCCGTGCCGCGTATCTAATAGGAGTAGAGTTGTGGAGAACTATCATGCCTAAACAAACCGCTCGCCTTTTGATTCTTCCCTCGTTGGTGATGGTGTTTATTCCTTTCTCGCTGCGTTCGCAGATTCCGATCGGCGGCGGCATTCCTAGCCATGGGACTTGGGGAGACACTCGTACCGTTGGCAAGGTCACTTGGAACGTCTTTGGCAAGATCACGGATTTTAAGGGAGAACCCCTTCGCGCCGCAGCCGTCCACGTGGATATCGGTATGGGCGCCAAGTTCTCAAAGGACCTTACCACGAATGCCCAGGGCGAATTCAGGACCGAGTACACACTGGACATGTCCACCAACAGCAGGCTTTCTGTGAACCTCCTGGTGAGCCGCGAGGGATTCGCTCCGGCCCACGAATTTGTGGATTATGGGGCGGGCGAGAAGACTTGGGAAATCGATGTCGCGATGAGGCCTGATACCGTGGGAGACGACCAGCTCACCGTGCCGGCCTTGGTGTCGACCCTGGCTCCCACTCTGCGCACCAGTCTGGAATCCGACGCGGCGATCGGCGCTGCCAAGAAAGACTTGGCGCGAGGAGCGAGTGAGTTCTTGGATCAGCACGATGCAGAGAAGGCCGTCCCCAACCTCACCAAGGTGGTGAAGCGCTATCCCGCCTGCGGCAATTGTCGCACCCTGCTGGGACTGGCCTTGCTCGATGCCGGAAGCTGGAATGGCGCTTCGCGTGAATTCGGCGAGGCCGCCAAGCTTGCGGCGGGGAGCAGCAATCCGGACAAGATTGACTCGTTCCTGGTTCTGGCGGAAATCGAGAACTGGAAAGGCGAGTACAACAAAGCCGCGGGATTCCTGATGCAGGCCACGCAGCTCGATCCGAAGAATGCCTTTGTCCTGCAAGAGCTGGGACGGACGCTGGTTCTGCAACAGAACTGGGAGGCTGCCGACGACTATCTCCATCGCGCGCAGGTGGCTGGCGCCTCGAAAGATGCCACTCTGCTGCGCGCCCGGGCACTGCTGGAGGAAGGAGATACCGAGGCCGCCGACGGGATGATGAAGGATTACGTGGGCGATGCGGGGCTCAAGACTTTTCCCATGCCCGTCCGCGTGCTGGCCAGTGAAATCGACGAGCGGATGAAACTCCGCACTTACGGCAAGGCCGCGTCGGTGGTGAGCGAACCTCTGCCCTCCCTGATCAAGACCGTGCCGGAACTGCGCGACCTGCGGCCGGCGTCGAGCCAGGCTGGCGAGACCGGCCAGGCGGACCTCGCCGCGATTTTGCAGAAAACGGGTGAGAACGTCCGATCCTTCTTCACCGGCTTCCAGAATACGGTATCCACGGAGCAGATCCATCAGGAGCGGCTGGCCAAGGATGGCAAAATCAAAGACTCCGTCGACCAGAGGTTTCACTATCTTCTTCTTGCCCGGTCGGAAAGCTGGGGCTTGGGGCTGCAAGAGTTTCGGACCGACGTAAGAGGACAGCAAACCACGCCCACCGGCCTCGATTCCGGTCTCATGCTCACTTCGGGATTCGCCTCCGCGTCCTTGCATTTCCACCCCTCCTACCAATCCGGCGCCACTTTCCGGTACCTGGGGACCCAGTCCGTGAAAGGCCGGGACTGCTACGTGGTCGCCTTCGCCCAGAAGCCCGAGAAGGCCCAGATGGTGGAACGGTTCAACAGCAACGGCGAGGCGGTGCTGGTGCTACACCAGGGGGTGGCCTGGATTGATAAGGAGACCTACAAGATCACGCGGCTGCGGACTGACTTGCTGAAACCGCAGTCCCAGATTCGCTTGCTGCGAGAGACCACCGAGATCACCTACGATCCGGTCGACTTCAAACAGGCGGGCCAGGTGGCCTGGCTGCCCAGCCAGGTGGACGTGACAGTGCAGTGGTGGGGCAGGACTTTCCGCAACGTTCACACCTACTCGGACTTCAAACTGTTCAATACCGAGGTCAAGGACACGATCCACCAGGTTCCCACGCCGGAGCCGCAGTGAGAATTGACGATTGCCGATTGCCGATTGCCGATTGGAAGAGGTAAGCATTGCCGATTGCCAGTTGCCGATTGACGATTGCTCGGAACCCAGACGCGGACATTCGTAGCTCGAAACTGGATCCCGCTGGCGAGGTTCGGATTTCGAGTTTCGTTCGCTGGCCAATCGGCAATCGGCAATCGGCAATCAGCAATTCTCCCGTCCTGGCGGCCCTAGTCGTGATGGCGACCGTGGCGTCGCCAGCCTGGTCCATTCACCCCTGCGCCGAGTGCCACCCGAAAGAAGTGGCGGGATTCGCCGCCACGCAGATGGGACGCTCTCTCGGACGTCCCACGCAGCAGCCCCCGGGAAGCTTCGTTCACCAGGCGTCGAACTCGCGGTTCTCCATCGAGTCCACGGATTCGCGGATGGTCCAACGGGTGGAACGCGGCGGAGTCAAGGGCGAGTACGAGATAGCCTACCAGGTGGGGTCGGGAACCCATGCCTTTGCTTACCTCATCCAGATAGGAGGTCATCTTTTCCAGTCGCCCCTCGGGTATTTCGCCGGGCGCGGCTGGGACATGTCGCCCGGCTACGAAACTCAAAAGGCTCCCGACTTCTACCGGCCGGTAACGCAGGACTGTTTGTTCTGCCATTCCGGGCGCACTAGGCCGGTACCGGGAACCTATAATACTTTCGAGAGCCCTCCCTTTGAAGCCGAGGCTATCACCTGCCAGCGCTGCCATGGGCCGCTGGAAGCACATTTGCACAACCCGGTTCCCGGCTCGATCGTCAATCCCGCCAACCTGCCGACCCGCGCCCGCAACAGCGTGTGCGAGCAGTGCCACCTCGTTGGCGATGAGCGAGTTCCTAATCCCGGCAAACAACTGGCGGACTTCCAGCCCGGCGAGAACCTGGAAGACGTCTACTCCGTGTATGTTTCGGCGGCATCGCGGGACTTGGCGGGGTCCACTTCCCTAAGGGTTGTCAGCCAGGTGCAGCAGCTTGCGTTGAGCCGGTGTGCGCGTGAGAGCGGCGGCAAGATGTGGTGCGGAAGCTGCCACGACCCGCACGAGCAGCCCGCCGACCCCAAGACCTATTTTCGCGCTCGTTGTCTGGCGTGCCACGGCGCCGCCCTGGTGAAAACGCATCCCGTTCGCTCCGCTCAGGACAGGCCCGTTCGCTCCGCTCAGGGCAGGCCCAAACCCAATGACGACTGTATTGGCTGCCATATGCCGCGCCGCCCGGTGACGGACGGGGCTCACACAGTTTTTACCGATCACCATATCTCTCGCCGGCCTGGGAGTGCGGCCGACGGGGAATTGCCGATTGCCGATCGACGATTGCCGATTGAAAGAGAAGACGCGAGCCGATCCGGCCTTCCAATCGTCAATCGTTCCCGCCGGGCGGGATCAATCGTCAATTCTTCGACGCCCGCACTACATCCGGAGGAGTCGTTGGTGGCCTGGCACGACCCTCCGCCGGCGCTCGCCGAGCGCAATCTTGGCCTTGCGGAAACGAGGGTCGGCGACCGGCTGGAGTCACCTGCCCTGGTCAATCAGGGGTTTCAATTGCTGCTGGACTGTTGGCCCAACTTTCCCCATGACGCCGCCGTACTCACCGAAATCGGCCGCGCCTTGTTAGCGGCAGGGCACGGGGCAGAGGCGGTGCCGGTGTTCGAGCAGGCTATTCAGATCGAGCCGGACGTCGCGGTGCACTATCTTCATGTGGGGCTGGCCTGGGAAGCGGCACACGACAGCAAGAAGGCTATCGAGAACCTCGAGAAAGCATTGCAACTCGATCCGCTGCTGGAGCAGCCCTACCGCGAGCTGGCCGGGATTTATTCCGAAGCCGGCGACGCGGCCATAACTCGGCAGACCTACGAAAGATACCTCAAAGCCTTTCCCCAAAACCTCGCTGCCCAAAAACAGGTGACAGGGTACAGGTGACAGGGTACAGGGGGTAGGATGTAGGGCCTCTTCCCTGTTCCCTATTCCCTTTCCCCCATGCGTCATGCCGGAATCTTAACAGCGATCTCTTGGACGCTGGTGGTCGGCTCCGGTACGGATTCGCCATGGTCCCGCATCACTTGGAGGTGGCCTTCGATAGCCTCGCGAATATTCTGCTCCGCCTCCTCCAGAGAGTCGCCAACGGTGACGCAACCCGGTAGATCGGGCACATAAGCGCCATAGCCCGTTGCGGATTTTTCGAACACAACGGCGTATTTTCGCGCTTCCTTCATTTCAAACCTGCCTGTTTCAAGACACTGTGGAGGGTCCCGGGCGGCAAATCCTTCGACGGGTGTCCCGGCACCGTGACGGTTCCTGATTTCGTCGGATGGTTATAGTGGCGGTGGCTTCCGGTAGTGCGCACGAGCCTCCAACCATCATGCTCAAGCAACTTGATGACATCTCGAACCTTCAAATGCGTGTGTCCTTCATCGGTCAAGACCTTCCACCGCAGGTCGCCAGACGCCGCGTGTGGCGCAACTTGTACGAAGGGCGGCCATGAAGTTAGTATACGCCGGAAACCGACCTCGCGGAAGGCCTTCGTGTTCGCCATTGGCGTCTTGATTTGGCTGGGAGACAACCAGCGTCTGCCTTGACCAACTCCCTACCTCCTGGGATCCTCCAGCAGCGAGAAGCTAAGGTCAATAGATTGCCGGTTGACGATTGAAAACAGCTTTCAGTCATCAAGCCGTAAGCTCTCAGCAAGAAGGCCCATCTCTTCCTGAGAGCTGATGGCTGATAGCTGATGCCTATTCCAAAAGAAAAACCCTGGCCACCCGCTTGCGCGAATGGCCAGGGTTGAAGGGTTGAGAGCAACCGTGGGGTCGCCGTCAAGGTGAAGCTAGAACACGAACTTGAGGCCGAACTGAATTACTCTCGGACCCCAGTCGCTGTTGACTTCACCAGTGCCGCTGTTGTACCGGCTCACTGCGCCGCCCGCCGCGGTCTGAGTAAAGAAACCGCAGGTTCGACCAAACGCCAGCGTTCCATCGACATTGTTGTTGTTGGCACAGCCGGTATTGACCCCTTGCCAACTCACATGGTTAAAGGCGTTGAACATCTCTCCCCGCGCCTCGAGCGTGGAATGTTCACCCTTAAACCACGGAAGCTCGAAGTCCTTGATGAAGGCCAAGTCGGTGCTGTTCCGGCCCGGCCCGGTCAGTTGGTTACGGCCCTCGTAGCCGAACATGCCTGCCTCCCCGTTAGCCAGCAACTGCGGGGCAGTGAGCAGGTTCTCGACGGAGGAGTCGTACCACGTCGGAGTCGGTCCATAGCTGGGATCGTTAAAGGTGCCCTTCTTGATTTTCATCGCCCCGACAGGGTTGCACTTGGCTGTGCCGCCGATTCCGGTATTGATTCCAGAGGGAGGAGCGCACTCGAAATCAATGGGCGTGCCCGTGAAGAAGGTGCTGATGCCGCTGACGGACCAGCCGCCCAGAATACTCTTCGCCAAGTGGTTGCTGCTGTTCTTTAAGAACGGCAGGTCGTAGACATAGTTGAGGACCAGCACCTGGGCACGGTTATTATCAGAGGTGGCCTTCCAGCGGCTCAGATTGGTGTCATCGATCTGGAAGTTCTGCTCATAGGTGCTGGTGGAGTTATCGATGGCGTGCGACCACGTGTAGGCGGTCTGGAAAGTGAGGCCGTGGCTGAACGCGTGGCGATAGTTGAACTGCAACGCGTTGTAGGTGGAATGGCCCGTGTTTTCCTTGGTGGTGATGCCGCTGTAGGTACGGTACGGAACGAAGTAGATGTTCGCATAGTACTGGTTAATCAGGAGCGCTTGCACGTTGCAATTGCCCGAGGCATCGCACGAAGGACTCAGCCCCAGACCGCTCTTGTCCGTCTTGGAAATGTTCACGAGTCCGGTAACGGCCGGCTCGTGCACCGTGGTCAGGCCGTCCGGAACCTGGTTGGTGGCGACAGCGCGGGCCAAATCGATACCCAGATTACCGACATAGGACACGGTAATGAGATCGTTGGTGGTGATTTGGCGCTGAATGCCCAAGCTGTACTGCTGCTCATAGGGCCAGTTTTGGCTGTAGGGCCAGTTGGTGTAGCCGGCGGTGGGGAAGTTTCCCGGCGCGATGCTCGAGTAGCCATTAACGTTGTAAGCCGTCAGGCCCAGCTCGGCCGGGGGATTGCCCTCGCCGCCTTCGGCCTCGGCTTCGTTCCCGTTGCCGGACTCGAAGTAGATGCCATAACCGCCGCGGATAACCGTTTTACCGGTGCCCCACGGATCCCAGGCGAACCCGAAGCGAGGAGCAAAATTCAACAAGGTGTTATTCTTATTGCATCCCGGGGCGATCCCGCCATGGCCGCACTCCACCAAGCCGTTGCCGTAATTGTTCCAGAAGCTCCCGGTGCCCTGGACTATGTTGCCGTTGTTATCGATCAGGGCTGCATTCGCCAGACTGTATTGGGCGGGAATGAACCCGGAATCGATGGTAGGCCGTGAGACGTCGTGAATGCGGGTATAGTCGTACCACCGCAGTCCGAGGTTCAAGGTCAGGTTCTTGTTCACCTTCCAGTCGTCTTGGATAAAGGGCTCCAAGTCGGTCATCTGCCAGTGGCCCTTGGGATAGCCGCCCACGGGAACGCCCGCGACGGCTTGCGTGCCCTCGGTGTAATACTGGAAGCGGCCTGCGTACATGTCGATCAGGCCATTGCCGGTGGTCAGGGAGCCGCCACCAAAATAATCAATACCCTGGGTATTGGTACCGAACTGCTCGCTTTTGCGGTAGTTCTCCAGGTATACTCCCATCTTGGTGGTGTGGTTGCCGTGGATCCAACTCACGTTGTCCTTCCAAGTGATGATGGGATTGGAGTTGAACCACGGGCGGTTACCGGCATCCTCATACCAGCAGAAGGGATCGCCGATGCAGGTTCCGGCCGTCGGCAGCAGCGGGTTGCTGTCGTTCTGGGCGAACATATGGTTCTGCACGAAGCTGCTGGGACGATTGATGGAGCCGGCGACGGAATCGGCCGCCTGGTTCTGGAGGGCGATGTGGTCGACGGTATACGCCGCGATGAATTCGTTCATCAGGCTGGGCGAGAAGCTATGGGTGATGTGCAGTACGGCGCTCTTGCCAGGCCCCTTGAAGGGGGTCTTGATGGTGTCGTAGCTGGCCCAGTTCCACAGAGCCGGCACCGACACCGTGTTCCAGGCGTCCTGAGTGTAACGCATGAAGACCTGGGTTTTGTCGCTGATGTTCTGGTCAACGCGGATCTGCTCCTGGCGCCAGTTGGTGGCGGAGCTGGAGGCCGTGAACCAGCCCACCGGGGACTGGACGTTGGGCAAAGGCATGTAAGCGTTGATGAGATCCGTGCCGTTGGTCAAGGCTTGAGTGAGGGTGGCTGCGGGGACGGAGCCACCTGCTGGTGACTCCAGATAGGCGTCCACCTGCGCGATGTTATCAAAGGTTTGCCCCCCCAGACTGGGCAGAGTGCATCCGCTGGCCGCAACGCTGTTGTAGTTGGGCGACTTGGAATCGCACTGGGAGAAATCGCCTTGACGCATGAGCGGGGTGGCGACGTTGCCGCCCAACGTTTGCCCTTGGCGAATACTCCGCCAGTCCTCCGACCAGTAGAAGAAGGTCTTGGACTTATCGGTGTTGTAGTGGCCAGGGATCCAAACCGGTCCACCGAGGGTATAACCGTATTCATTCTGGTTCAAAAAGCCGATCTTTTGGTTCGAGCGGTTGGTGAAGAAGTCGGCTGCAGCATAGTCGCTGTTGCGGTTGTACTCCGAGAGGTTGCCGTGGAAATCCTTGGTGCCCGACTTGGTGGCGAGTTCGATGGTGGCACCCGCGTGCTTGCCCAGGTCGGCGCCGTAGTTCGAGGTGGAGATGCGAAACTCGGCAATCGTGTCAAGGTTGGGATAAGTGTTGAACGTCCCAGCCGAACCTTCGTCGGTGTTGTTGCCACCGTCGATTTCCCAGTTGTTGTACTGAGTACGGCTGCCGTTAAAAGAAATGTTATTGTTGCCAGCGACCCCTACGTGCTGCGTGTCGAGACCGTTGGACGGAGCCGCGCCGGGAACCAGGAGAGCTAAGCTTACCCAGTTGCGGCCGTTCAGTTCCAGCTTGGAAATCTGGCTACTAGTAACCACGTCAGAGAGGGCAGCCGTCTCGGTCTGGACCTGGACGACGTTGCCGGTGACGCTGACTTCCTGGGTTACCTGGCCCACGGTGAGTTGCAAGTCCACGCGTTGAACCTGGCCGACTTGCAGTGTAATTCCAGAGCGCACGAGTTTTTCAAAGCCCGCCGCTTCCGCGGTCACCACGTAGTTGCCGATCGGCGCCGCCGAAATCGAGTAAGCACCGGCCGAGTTGCTGACCAACTCGCGGGTATATCCTTTGTCGGGGTTTGAAACTGTGACCTTGGCGTTCGGAATTACCGCACCGCTGGAGTCAGTGACCGTGCCTACCATTGAGGCCGTGTCCTGACAGAAGGCGGTGGCACATAACAAGAGAATCGATCCAAGGAGCAGTACTGCTCTCTTCATTTGTGAACCTCCCATCCTAAATTGTCTTGAAAAATGACTACCTCTGCCACCAGAGCTTTCGGTTGGGGAGCGATCCCCCTCCGATGGTCAAGGGTGCGGCCCGGACAGCCGCACTCTCCCTCCGTGCAAGCTAAAGGCCACAAGCCTAGTGGGTTTTTGGCCATAACTGTAAGAAAAATATATTATGGAACTTTCTGCCATCTTCCGCTTCTCAGATCATTACTAAATCTCATATCCATTATTCCGAATTATGACTACTAGCATCCCCATATTTTGACTACCGGCCGACAGGGGAAGCAGCATTCTAAGCTCCCTTAACTAAGCGATGTTTATATTGGCGATATGGCTAGATAGTAAAGAGATCGTTGGGCGAGCTATCAGCCGTCAGCCATCAGCTCTCAGCAAGCAAGCCCGGTCGTCTGCTGAGCTGACGGCTACCCCGCCGACGGCTGAGCGCTGCCCATCACAGCAGTCCGGCGAGATCCTTGGCGAAGTAGGTGAGGATGATATCCGCGCCGGCGCGCCGAATGGCAGTGAGGGTCTCCAGGATCATGCGCTCGCGGTCCACCCAGCCCAACCGGGCGGCGGCGGTGATGAGCGAGAACTCGCCGCTCACCTGATAGGCGGCGATGGGTACGTCGAACTGGCGGCGCGCCAAGGCGATGATGTCAAGGTAAGGCAGGGCGGGTTTCACCATGATGATGTCCGCGCCCTCCTCAATGTCGAGCGCGATCTCGCGCATCGCCTCGCGCTGGTTGGCAGGATCCATCTGGTAGGACTTGCGGTCGCCGAACTTGGGCGCGGAGTCCGCCGCCTCGCGAAACGGCCCGTAGAACGCCGAGGCATACTTGGCGGAGTAGGCCAGGATGGGAGTCTGGGTGAATCCGTGGGCGTCGAGTTCCTGCCGGATGCGCCCCACGCGGCCGTCCATCATGTCCGAGGGCGCCACCATGTCGGCTCCGGCCTGCGTTTGGGTGAGGGCGGTGCGCGCCAGAAGGTCGAGGGTAGAGTCGTTGTCGATCTCGTGGTTCTTGACGAGGCCGCAATGCCCGTGGCTGGTGTACTCGTCCAGGCACACGTCGCAAATCACCATGAGGTCCGGCAGCGCCTTCTTCACCGCGTGGACGGCGCGCTGCACGATGCCGTCGGCGGCATAGGCGCCCGAGCCGACCTCGTCCTTGGTCTCGGGGATGCCGAACAGGATCACCGCCGGGATTCCCAGGTCGTAGACGGCGCGGCACTCTTCCACCAGGAGGTCGATGGACCAGCGGTAGTTGCCCGGCATGGAGCTGATCTCGTCCCTTACGCCTGCGCCCGGGCAGACGAAAAGCGGATAGATCAGCGAGCGCAACGTCAGCTCGGTCTCACGAACAAAGGCGCGCAACGGTTCGGTACGACGCAATCGGCGGGGGCGATGAATGGGGAAAGGCATGGGTTTTCCTTGGGCCTTTGTCCGTTGTCCGAAGGCTTCGGGTTCCAGCTTAACGCCGCCACGCACGGCATTCGAGGCCTTGGGGAACAGAACTCACGGACTGGGCCAATCAAGAAAGCAATTGCTGTGCCCATAGCATCGCCAATAGTGGGCGAAGCCCCACTCGCAGAGCGATAGCGTGATCCTTCTGCCCAATCGCCGTAAAAGGTGTAACCAAGTCACCGGTAATGCCGTGCCGTGTGCCAAACGACTATCGCAATGATTTCCAAGATTAGCGTACCTTCCACCAAACAAACTGGATGAAGCGTACGACCCAAGAGACAACCAGTAGGCGTCTCATATAGACCACGGGCGCGCCATATTCACCGTAAAAGGGGGCAGGGCCGTAGGATTCCACCGCATCGAGGGTGTAATGCGTGATGTCTTCAGCGTCACCCAATTTACTTGTCCACGATCCATCAAGAAGCTGGCGTGCCATGTGCTTTGGAGCTTTCCCGATCGCGTACACGGCGACCTTCTCGTAACCGAATTGACGACAGGAATCGCCACATTCCCGATATCCTAAGAGTCGAAACGCCCTTATAAAAGACGGAATCGTCTCTTCGCGTTTCACCCAGCCCGGCCAGTATCCGTAATCGTTAGGCCACCACTTGTGGTGGATATCATGCGCAGCCCAGGCGATACAGTTGTAGTCCGTACTTTGCGGGCTGGTTATTTCATAACCGGCTGCAAACAGCTTACGGAATGTCCTCTCTAGGAGAAGGGATCGCACCTGTCAAATAAGTCTCTTCTTCTTTCCCCATGCGATCCAAGCATCGGACATTCTCTTAACGTTGCCTGCATCTCCGGGGTCAAACGGACGGACCTTTGTTATTTCGCTCAAGGCCGGAAACCAAAACCGGTGAGTTTGCTGCAAATCCCTGAGAAGAAGCGGAACAACATCCCACCCCATTTCGATTATCTTCTTGTAACTAGGATGCGCTCTTAGATCGGTAATTGACGAAACGTGCCAAGTGTTCTGCGACCAATTGTCGGCGAGCTCATGAAATCTAGTCTCGATGGGTCTCGGTTGAACCGCGATAGATTGCTGAACAGGAATGTTTTCAAATTGTGCCCTTACGATCCAATTTTGGATTGCTTTGTCGCGCTTGTGCCGCGAAGTGCCAGACGTCGTCTTCGCGGGACTTAGTGACGATGCGAACTCGTACTTGCACCTAAGGACCTTAGGAAGCTTACGGACGTAATCTTCGACGACACGAGGCCGCGGGGGACAGCCGAGCCACAGGTGCAATGAGGATGTCGCAGCATCTTGCATCATGATAAAACTTTCCTTCGCGTCTATGGAGCCACTATCCTGACCCCTGCTTCTGCCAAAAGTGACTCTAAAGAGCTTGCTTTCTCCTCTGCTCGATCTAACAGATCCCGCAAAGTTGTCATATCGTCACGATCCATCGCGATATAAACTTCCCGCAATTCTGACGTATCGTCGTGGTAGCTGATTCTCAAGGTATGCATAATCATCGCCGCACTCGGCGGTCGGGAAGGGTCGACAGCATAGACTGGTCGAGCATCAGTCAGAATCCGCGCGGTGCAAAATCTTCGCTCGTATTCAAGTTTCAAAGACGCCGCTTTCACGGCGATGTTTACCGACTCGATTGTCAGCAGCCTTGTTAGACGGTCCCTGAACGACGGTAGTTCGTCGGCAGGAAAGGGCTGCACTTCTTGCACAGCCTGCGCAATCTCTGACGCGAACTCCGGAGCTTCCATCCCGAAGAATTCGCGTACACGGTAAAGCTCCAGCACCACTTCTCGGATCGCTTCAGTTTCCTTGGAGGACAACCCTTGCTCGGACGAACCACCATCGGGGGAAAGCTCAAAGGCCGAAACCAAAGCCCGCACGGAATCCTCCGACATCGTGCGGATTCTGTTCAATATAGGTCGTTGCGCCTCTGGAACCGTTAGATCAGCCAAAACGCTCTCCTCATGGACCCTCTCTTAGGTTAGACGGTTGGAGCCTACCGGTCAAGGGTGAACGCGGGCGGGCCGGACGGGATGAGACCAGGGACTGACCAACACATCCCTAAGGCAACCGACCAGCACCGAGGGCGCACAACATAAGAGTGATGCCAGCAACTCGCTCACGATCCCCTTCCACAGGTCGTTGCGCGGCCGCAACGCACTTTCATCCCACCACCACATCACCTATTACCGGACGCCGCCATCATATTACAGTTTGATCCGAACTTCTACGGGTGTCCGCTATCGGTGGGGCTCAGCGGCTCGGTGTAAAGCGAACGCGGCCTCAAGTTCCCGAACGTTCCGACGTTGGCCAGCGACAACGCGATGCGAAACGAGTTCTCCTGCCGCAAGTTGGGCAGAGCGAACCGCAGGTACTCGCCGTTGAGCGCGAAGCAACCGAAATTATAGCTCCCTTGGGCTACCACCTGGTGCGCGATCCGCTGCGCGATGTTGTAGTCGACGCCGAAGGCGCCGCTCAAGCCCTTGCGGCTGTTATCGCCGTAGGTGAACATACCGCCCAGCAGGTGGAACGACTGCAACTGCGAAGCGGAGGTGGACGGGGACCTCGGCGCAAGCAGCGCTTCCGTCCGGTTGATGTAAAAGTCCGTGAACGCCAGTCCCGTCCGGCCGCGCTTCACGTGCGACGTGATGCCGGCGTCGAGCACGCCTCCGCCGCTGGGCCCCAGATCGGCGCGGATTTCGGTATCGTAATTGGAGAAGGGCGCGACCTTCAACACCGACACGACAGGCGAGAGACGCCGCCCTTGCGCAAACCCAAAGCCGGTGAGCGAGAGGGTGGGGTCAAAGACGATCCGGTTGCCAGGCTCGAGCGCGCCGCCGAAGGTGGGATCGAAGTAATACTTCTGGGAAAGACGCAAGGAGAGGAAATCCTGCGCCTGGGGCGGGTTCTCTCCTTCGGGCACGTCTTTCCGGGCCATCAAGGTGTTGGTGAGGGAATACTCGATTTCGTCGGTCTCGGCAAGAATGTCGACCTCATCGAAACGGATCACGTCGTTGATGGTCTCCGGGTCGGTGGCACGGACCAAGCGGTATTGGATGTCGGGCTCGATCACGTGCTTGAAGCGGCGTCCCCACAAGGACCAGTTGAAAACTCTTTCAAAGGAGGGCGGCCGGAGGTCGAGACCCATCTCCCCCAGGACGCGGTTAATGGATTCGTTGTGGCTTTCAAGGCTAGTGCCATAGTACGTGTCGCGGACGCTGAAGGTGGGGCTGAGGTGAAAGCCCCAGAAGCTTGGCGAGCGCAGCAGCACTTCCGGATGGAAATCAAAGCGGTCAGAGATGAGGGGAGTCTTGAAATCGGGCTGGGTGCGGCCCACACCGGTAGCCGAAAGATCGAACGAGAAGTAGAAGGGCGAACCCCCCGCTTGCCGGTCCATGCCCGAGAAGGACGTGCTGGGCAATTCACGAATGCTGATCGAGTTGCCCGGCGCCCGGGTGGCGGTAAGGAAGTCCTGGTAGCGCGAGGCGTAGAAGCTCAGGCTGTAGGCATCGAAGTTCTTGGTGAGGAAACCAGTCTGATGGACCTCGGAGGCGACCGCCTCGGTGAAGTTGTCGGTAAAGGTGACTCGAAAAGCCAGAGAGCTGAGGTAGTCGACGTCCACGACGCCGCGAAAGCCGTGGCCCAAGTCCTGGGCCTTCCCCGTGGCGCGCACATCATTGCCCGGCGCCCGGAACAAGCTTCCACTCTGAATGATGCCGTGGTCGTCGATGCCGTACCAGTCGATGGTGAGGTCGCTGGTAGGGCTGGGGCGGGCGCGGAATCGTCCGATGCCGCCGATGCCGCGCTTGCTGAAGTCCTCGACGCCCAGCATGACATCGACGCTGGGATTAATGGCCCAGAACACGCCGTCGCCGAGGGTGTAGCCTTTCAGCGTCGAGTTGCCCACGAAAGGTAGCAGGAACCCGGTCTGGCGAGGGTTGTGGGCGATCGAATCGGCTAACAGAGGCGAATAGAACACCGGCACGCTCACCAAGCGAAAGACGTCGTCGTGGCTGACGATCTTGACGCCGGGGTCGATGAGCGCATGGCCCGTGGAGATCGACCAGCCCCGGGCCTGGTTATCGCAGGTGCTGACGCGGGCGTTCCGGATCTCGTATGTATCGTTCTCGAAGCGCTCGACGCGCGAGGCTTGAAGATAGAACGGATTCTCCGTGGTCAGGGCGCGGCCGCGCGGATGCACCTTGGCCTGGACGTAGCCGCGCGCGTTCAGGAACCAGCCTTGCTGCTCGCGCACATTGTAGTGCGCCTCGTCACTCTCCAGGTGGGCGTCGGCGTTGGTCAACACCACGTGCCCCCGCGCCACGATGTCGCTGGTGGTTGAGTTGTAAGTGATTTCGTCGGCCAGGAGTTTCATGTCCTGGTACGTCACCTGGGCGTGGCCGATCAGATGGTAGACATCCTTCAGCTTTTGCTGTTGGTCGGCGTTGATGGTCGCTGTCGTCTGCGGGTTCTGAAGCTCGGGCGGAATCGCAGCCCTCGCGGGCTCCTGCTGAGCGTCCGCCGGGCAGCCGCGCTCGGTTGTCGCAGTGGAGTCGGGCGACCGGGAAGTCTTACCATCCGCCGCCGCCGCAGGCCTCGTCGCAGACAAAAGGACCCAGGGCAAAAGTGCGGCCACAACCAGCAACGGAAATCGGGAGTTGGGAGTCGGGAGTCGCGCAAGGCGGAGCTTCCGACTCCCTACTCCCGACTCCCTACTCCCTGTTTGCGTTCGACTCGGCCGCATGGTTTTGTTAGAATCAGTTGGGGTTGTGCAGTGAAATGTCCCAACTGCGGTTCCATTAGTTTTCCCGGCGTACAGCAATGCAAGAAGTGTGGACATCGCTTTGCGCCCGCGGCGCCCGATGAAACCGCGTCGGGGCGGGCTCAGCCTTCCGGAGCCAGTGCGGCGGAGGAAATCCCGCTCGCGGCGGCCCCCCCGGCCGAGCTCCCGGAGTTCCCGGAAATCGACGAGCTTCGGCCGGCGCGGATAAACCCGGCTGCGGAGTTGCTCGATTCGGTTCCCATTGAACCCCAGAATTCGCGCCCCGAGTCCAAGCCGAATCGTAATCCGACGCCCGCCCCGAAACCTCAGCAAACCTGGCGGTCGGAACTCACGGCGCGAGTGAATGACTTCCGCGGCCGACGTGCCCGCGCGCGACGCAAGCCTGATCCGAACAGCATTCTCAAGCTTGACTTCGACGACGTCCCGATCAGCCGGCCTAAGCCTGTTTCCGCCGAGTTCCTGGAAGTACCTAAGGTGACCGGCATCTTGGAGCCGACTCCCCAGGAGGTGGACGTCTCCGGGAAGTCAGTGCCCGTTCTCGACTCCGACTCCCAGAAGGTTCCTGAGGATTGGTGGCGCCAAGTCGGCGAACGGGTGGATGACGAAGGGCGGCCTGCGACGCCGCCCCGCGAGACTCCCGAACCTGAGCTTCGATCGGACCCCTCAGCGGCCGTCGAGGCCGGGCCTCTCGAGATTCCGCTCGGAGTACCTCAATCCGTTTCAGATGCGGTTGCCGGGCAATTGGTGTCCCAGACGCTTACGCTCGCGCCGCGCTCGGGTCGCTTCGTGGCAGGCTTTCTGGATGCCCTCATCCTGCTGCTGGGATATGGAATGTTCGCGGCGGCCTTCTGGCGGGCCGGCGGCCGAGTGTCACTCCAGCCTGGATTACTCGCGGTGATGGGTTTAATTCTCGTCCTGCTGCTGGCCGCTTATTTCGCGGTCAACGTCGTCTGGGCCTCCACCACTCCCGGCCTCCTCGCCAGGGGGTTTGAAATCCGGCGCATGGACGGTGGCCGTCCAACGGTCGCCGATGCCTTGCTACGCGCCTTCGGGATTCTCGTTTCGCTGGCCGCTCTCGGCCTCGGGTTCGTGTGGTGTCTATTCGACAGCGATACGCTCACGTGGCACGACCGGATGTCGCGGACCGTGATTGCGGTGAAACAGGTCGAAGAGTCGAGTTAGCTTTCAGCCATCAGCTCTCAGCCATCAGGCCTCAGCCATCAGCCATCAGGCCTCAGCCATAAGACGTTTGCTTGCTGAAAGCTGACGGCTGAAGCCGAAAGCTGGTTTCAGTCGTAGCCGTGCTGCCATTCGGGTGGCTCATTCAAGAGCCTATATAAGTAGCCAACCCTTCCGTCCCGACGGCTTCGGCCACGGCCCCTGCACCGCTAGCCCGGCTTCCTGATCTTTGATTTTTCGACTTTGGGCCGGGTGTTCTTCGGCACCCGATCGGCGCTGAGGCGGGACTTCAGCAGGTCCAATTTGCGATTCGTACGCTTGCCGAGTTTCTGATTGAGGAAGCGCATAGCGTTCGATCTTCAAAGGGTGTGCGACACAAAAAGTAAGAGGAATCCACAGATTTCACAGATTATACAGATTAGTAGACGGGGATCGGCGGTACTCAACCAGATCGTCTCTTGAGTGTTCGCTCTTCCTTCCGTGTAATCTGCGTAATCTGTGGATTCCTCCCACTCTAATGTCATTACACCCACCTTCGACCTTCAACTCTCTTCTCACTGGGGCTTGTCAAACAGTTTAGCGTCTACGGTGGGGTTGATCTCAACTTGTTCCACCTCCACCGAGCCGCCATCCTGGCCATCGCGGGTGATTTTCCCCTTGGTGGCGAAAGAAATGCCTCCGAATTCCTTCCATCCGCTGAAGTCGAGGATCTGTTCCGCGGGGCCTGCCATGTCGACGATGTTTGCGGAGCTACGTAGAATCCTGCCAGTCTGCGGATCGACATACCATCGGACCAGAGCGCCGTCAGCGTTCACATCCAAAACTTGCGCATCCACGTCGCCCACCTTGGCGGTGCCCGAGGCAGTGAACGTGTACTTGGGATCGTCCGCGTGCTGCGCGACGAAAATCTCGTCGCGTCTTATCTCCTTCATCGCTTCTTCCTTCTGTGACTCGGGCAAGTCTTGCGTGCCCTGGGGCGCCGCCATGAACGCCGCCGAGGGGGTGGTGACGATGGTGATTTCGCCCATGGGGGTGGCGAGTTTCTGCCAGGACCGATCCGGGAACGCCACGAGGCGTTCCATCCCAATATTAAATTCGCCTTGGGGCGTCTTGGCGTCCACTGCGGCCTTCAGCCGAACGGCGTGCACGGAGCCCAGTCTCTCAGGGCCACCCATGGCTTGAATCACCTTGGCGAGCAATGCTCTGCCCTCCGGATTCGAGGCCGAGGTTGGCTTGGTGGAAGCTCCGCCGGGGGGAGGAATGGCGACGTCAATGCTGGTGACCGGGCCAAAGGTAGAAAGCGGCTTATCGAAGTCCGATGCCTTGCCCACCACCAGGACCGCCAACTGGTCTTTGTGGATGTACTTCTGCGCCACGCGCTCGACGTCCGCCAGCGTGACCTTCTCAATGCCGGCCCGATAGCGCTCCAGGAAGTCAGCGGGGTATCCGTAGAATTCGTAGTTCGCACGCTCCCTGAGCACCTTCTCCTTGGAGTCGAACTGAAAGACGAACGAATTCAAGATCGAGTCCTTCGCCTTCTTCAGCTCTTCGGCGGTGGGAGGAGCGGACTTCAAGCGGTCAATCTCCTCGTCCAGTGCTTCGATGGCCGCGGCTGTGGTTCCGCTCTTGGTTCCCATCCTGATCATGAACAGGCCCGGGTGGTCGAAGGCCGTGCCGACGCCCCCGCCGACGTTGTAGGCCAGTCCTTTCTTGCTGCGAACCTCTTGCACCAGGCGCGAGGTGAAGCTGCCACCGAAGATTTGGTTGAGCACCTCAATAGCGTAGTAATCAGGGTTGTCCCTCCGCGTCCCAGCCTCCACCATGCGGATATTGCTCTGGTTGACGTCGTCCTTTTGAACAAAGTACACGCCTGGCTTGGGCCCGTTGTATGCAACCTCGATCGGCGTCGGCGCCGGACCCTTGGGCCACGACTCGAAGGCGGCGCGAAGCTTCTCTTCGGCGGCCTTGGAATCAAAGTCCCCCACCACACTCAGGATGATGTTGTTGGGGTGGACGTAAGTCTGGTGCCAGTTTACCAGATCCTCGCGCGTCACCGCAGCCACCGTGGCGTACTCGGGCTCGCGCGCGTAAGGCGAATCCCCTCCGTAGCCCAGCTTCTGGGCCTCGCGGCTGGCGATCCCGATCGGTTCGTCGTTGCGGCGTGCAATGCTGGTGTTGAGTTGATTCTTGGCCAGGGGGATTTTGTCTTCGCGGAATTCGGGCGCCTGGAGCAACTCCACAAACACCTTGAAGACGTCGTCAAAGTTGTCCTTGAGGCAATCCCAACTGAGGGTGGTGGAGTCAATGCCGCCGCCGGTCTCCACCTTCGCCGCGTGTGCCTCAAGGTAGTCGTCGAGTTGGTCGCCGGTCTCGCTCTTAGTACCGCCCGTCCGCCAGACCTCGCCGTAGATCTCCACCAGGCCAACTTTGGCGCCCGGTTCCTCGCGCGATCCGCCGCGGATGCGTGCCGTGCCCCGGATGAACGGCAGTTCGTGATCCTCTTGAAGGAAGATCACCATGCCGTTGGGCAGTTCCACGCGGCTCGGCTGTTGCGGATTAAACGGATGCAGGGGCGGAAACTGAATTTGCTTCCAGTCGCTCACTTGTGCATTCGCCCGCGGCAGGCAGGCAAGACCGAGGGCCATCACTACTAAGAGATAGATGAAGTTCTTTCGCGCGATCATTGTTGTGCCTCCTGTCCACCCGCGGCGGGACCGGCCGCGGTTGTCTCGATCATGCCCACCACCCGATTCGAGTCCACAAACGTTTTGTTGATTGCTTGCTGGATATCATCCTTGGTCAGCTTGTCGATGCGCTCCACCTCGCGGAAGGCGTCGCGCCAGTCACCGACAAGGGCCTGCGAGCTGGCGATTTGTTGCGCCAGGTCCGAATTGTCGCCCAAACCACGGATCAGATCCGCCTTGACGCGCGTCTTCACCATCTTTAGCTCGTCGTCGGTGATCCCTTCCTTCTTAAGCTTCTCGATCTCGACGCGGATGCCATCCCGCACCTCCTCGGGAGTGTGACCTGGAGTCGGGAAGGCAAAGAAAACGAACATGTCCGGGTACTTGGCGCCGGGAAAATCGTTGAAGCCGCCCGCAAAGGCGGCAATCTTCTTGTCGCGCACCAGCGACCGGTAGAGCCTCGAGGTGCGCCCGTTCAACATCAAGTCCTGCAAGGCGTCGAACGCCGGTTCGCTCTTGGTATCGCGCGCGCTCGGCTTGTGATAAGCCTCGAGGTACACGGGTTGAGTACCCTCGTGCAGGATGACTTGGCGCTCCGAATTCTGCGGCGGCTCCACGGTGGCCAGCGGCTCCGGCTTGGGGCGCTTGGGCATTCGCCCGAAATACTTCTCCGCCAAGGGCAACACCTCGGCCGCCGTCACGTCACCCACCACTGCCACCGTCATGTTCGCCGGCACATAGTACTTGTCGAAGAAGTGCTGGGCGTCGGTGGCGGAGAAAGTCTGGAGGTCAGACGGCCAACCTACCACGGGTTTGCCGTAAGGGTGGGCCTGAAACGCCACGCCCAGAGTCTGCTCGATGAGCCGCCCGGTAGGGTTGCTGTCGGTGCGCATGCGGCGCTCTTCAAAAACCACGTCTCGCTCTTTGTAGAACTCGCGCATGGCGTGGTGCATGAACCTTTCCGATTCGAGGTAGGCCCATAGCTCGACCCGATTGGAGGGGAACGAGTAGAAATAGGCGGTTTCCTCCGAGTTGGTAAAGGCATTCATGCCCACCCCGCCGTTCTCTTCCACAATGGTATCGAAGGCGTGCGGCACCACATACTTCTGCGCCGCATCCATGGCGTCCTGCCAGGACTTCTTTAACTGCGCCACCTTCTTCTCGTCCCGCCCGAACTCGCGGCGCCGCTCGTGGTCGTAGGCGGCATAGGCGGTCTCGACTTTGGCCAGCGCTTCCTTCTCCGCCGGCCAGTTCTTGGTACCGATCTTGTCGGTCCCTTTGAACGCCATGTGCTCGCCCATGTGCGCGAGGCCGGTGATACCCGGGTACTCGCGGTCCGCACCCACATCGACGTAAGTGAAAAAGGAAAAGACGGGCGCTTCGTGCCGCTCGCACACGATCACGGTGAGGCCGTTCTCCAGCACCTTAACCGTCACCCGCTTTTCGAGCGATGCCAGGTCCTGCGCGCGCCCTACCGCCGGTGCCAGCATCAGCACGCCCGCGAGGACGACTCCAACTCTACGTTTCCTCATAACTTCGTTACCTCCTCCTGCATTTCAAAAGGCTCTCAGCATTCAGCCGTCAGCCATCAGTTTCCTGACTTTTGCCAACTGCCCTTTGCCCTCTGCCTTTCTTGCTCTACTGGCCTTCTGCCTTCTGCCTACCGCCTTCTGCCTACCGCAAGCCCTCCTTATCCCTACAGTCCCGGACCCGGGGGGTAGGCTGGCAAATCCGCGGGCCGCGGCGGCAGCTTCCTGGGGTGCTCGCGGATTTCCTGCCTCACCACCTCAATGGCCTTCTCAAGCTGCGGATCGCGGCCGGCCATCACCAAGTCCGGCCGATTATCGACCTCGATGTCCGGGGCGACGCCACGGTTCTCGATGAGCCACTGGCTATTGAGCCCGTAAAGCGAGAACTCCGGGCGCGTGATGTAGCCGCCATCCATCAGGCCGATCTCGCCGCGAATGCCACGCACTCCGCCCCAGGTGCGTTCGCCGATGAGGGGTCCGAGTTTGTATTGCTTGAAGAAGTAGCTGAAGTAGTCGCCGTCCGACGCGGCATAGTGATTGGTGACACACACCATCGACCCGTAGAAAACGACGGCGGGCTCCGTGCCGCTTTCGAAGTTGCGCGCCGATCCCATGCCCGCGAGAACCCGGCGCAGCCGCTCGAAGATGAGCTGGTCCACAAAGCCGCCGCCGTTGTAACGGACGTCGATGATGAGGCCTTCTTTGCGAATCTGGGGAAAGAACTGCTTGACGAATTCGTCCAACCCCGGCCCGCCCATGTTCGGCAGGTAGACGTAGCCCACGCGCCCGCCGGTGGCCTCGTCCACTTTGCGGCGATTGGTCTCAATCATGTCGAGTTCGTGCAGGCCGTAGTCGTCGGAAAGCGGCTTCACCACCACGTGGCGAGCGCCGTCTTCCGTAGGCTTGCCGTTCACGGTGAGGGTCACATTTTGGTTGGCCGTGTTCAGGAAGACCTCATCCGGACTCTGCGGGACCCGCAGCGGACGGCCGTCCACGGCCAGCAGATAATCACCTTGTTTCACGTCCACCCCAGGCTCCGTGAGCGGCGACCGGAGGTTGGGATTCCAGTTCTCGCCCGGGTAAATCCTCTTGAAGCGATAGAGACTGTGCTCGGTGTCGGCTTCGAAGTCGGCCCCGAGCAGGCCGATGTTGACCGGATGCAGGTCCGGAGAGTCGCCGCCTCCGACGTAGGTGTGGGAGTTCGACAGCTCGCCGATCATCTCGCCGAGAACATAAGTAAGGTCGTAGCGATCGGCCACGTAAGGCAAAAGCTGCGCGTACTTCTCGCGCTGCGCCGGCCAATCCACGCCGTTCATGGCGGGCTCGAAGAAGTAGTCGCGCTCCTGGCGCCAGACTTCGTTGAACATCTGCTTCCACTCCGCACGCGGATCGACTTCCATTTCCAGATGGGTAAGATTCAGCGCCCCATCGCCCACCTTGTGCGCAGGCGCAGCGCCTTCGGGAGCTTTGGCGTCCACGATGCCGTAGGTGTTCCCTCCGCCGCCGGGCGCGGGTCCCGAGTACAACAGCTTGCTGCCATCGAACGACAGGGCGTAGTTGGTGGACCCCTCAACCAGCACGTGGTCCTTTCGTTCCTTGAGGTCGAAAACGTGGATGGCGGGGCTCTCACCGGGAAGCGGTCCCGAGAGTCCAAAAACAGGCGCCGAGACGTAGAACACCCGGTCCGCCGCCGCCAACACGCTGCCGTAATTCCCGTACGGAATCGGCAGGGCCACGATGCGATTGCCGATACCGGCCAGATCGACGCGGAAAGGTTCCTTCTTTTTCTCCTTCTCTTCGGTGGCAGCAGTCTCCGGCTTGGCCCCTTTCGACTCCTCGGCGGCCGGCTTCGCCGGAGGCGCTGGAGGAGCAGCCGGCGGATTGACCGGGGGAGTCCCCGGAGGAGTTCCTGGAACTGGGGTGGGGGTCTCCGGCGGTTTCACCGTCACTTCATCGCTCTGGGGAGCGAAGGGCGAGGGGGCATCGGCGCGGAGCGTGGTGGCGTAAACACGAGTGGCTTTGGGGTTGGCAAACTCAAAATCAAGAACGCCCAACACCTCGTTGTAGTCCCGCTCCGAAAGGAAGTAAAAGTAGCGTCCGTCGGGGTCGAACGCCGGGCTGTGGCTATTATAGAAGTCGGTGGTGACCGGCGTGATCTTGGAGTCGTCGAGCGAATAGAAATAGAGAACCTCGTTCAAGTTCGCGGCTCTCTTGCCGTAGGCTACCCAGCGGCTGTCCGGCGACCAGAGGTATTCGTTCAGGTCGGCGTAGTGATCCTGATCGATCAGCACCGGTTTCTTCTCTTTGACGTCCACATAGTAAAGGCGGCAGTCCTTGTTGGCGTAGAGCAACTTCTTGCTGTCCGGCGACCAGGTCGGCGGCAGACGGAACATGCTGCCGTCGGAAGTGATGCGTGTTTCCGGACTCATGCCGTCCTGGGGCGCGATGTAGATCTCGTCCTCGCCGGTGCGATCGGAAAGATAGGCCACCCAACGGCCGTCGGGCGACCAGGCGGCGTCCCGCTCGCGGATGCCGGGGGTGTGGGTGAGGTTGCGAATGCTGCCTTCCTTGGCCGGCACGGTGAAAACGTCGCCGCGGGCGGTGAGCAGGGCGCGCTTGCCGTCGGGCGAGATATCGAAGGCGGTGATCAGCTTGGAGACGTTGTCCCAGTGCTTGCGCGCCAACTCGCGGTCCCCGGGAAGATAGATGGTGAGCTTCTTGGCCTTCTCCGTCTGGAGGTCAAATACGTAGAGGAAGCCGCCGTTTTCGAAAACAATCGCGTCCGAACCCAGACTCGGCCACTCCACGTCGAAGTCCTTGAAGTGCGTGAGCTGGCGAATCTCGTGGGATTTCAGGCTATAGCTGTAAAGGTTCAGGCGGTGCTCGGAACCGCGGTCGGAATCGAAGTAGATGGTGTCCTCGTGCCACATCGGAAAAGTGTCGGTCCACTCGGTATGGGGCATCTGCTCGATGGTGTTGGCCTTGAAATTGTAGATCCAGATGTCTTGCGCCATGCCGCCCGTGTAGCGTTTCCAGGTGCGGAAATTGCGGAAAATGCGGTTGTAGGCCATGCGCGTGCCGTCCGGCGAGAACGACATCAGGCCGCCCTTATCGATGGGCAGCCGTTCCGACAGGCCGCCGTCCACGCTGACCACAAACGGGCGTCCGAACCAGTCATTGAACGTGTCGCGGCGCGAAAGATACACAATCCGCTTGCTGTCCGGGAACCAGGTCAGCACTTCGTTGTGGATTCCCATGCGCTCGCTGATGGGGCCGCCACCCGGATGAAACGTGAGTTGCTTGGGATCGCCGCCCTCCGCCGGCATGACGTAGACGTTGTAGTTGCCGTCGTACTGCCCGGTGAAGGCGATGGAGCGCCCGTCCGGCGAGAACTTGGGAAAGAGCTCGAGGCCGGGATGCGTGGTGATGCGGCGCGCCACGCCGCCCTCCCGCGAAACCAGCCACAGGTCGCCGGCGTAGCTGAAAGCGATCTGATCCTTCGAAATATCCGGGAAGCGCATCAGCCGGCCTTCCGGCATTTGCTGAGCGATGGCGGCGCAGGTGAAGCCGAGGATGGAGACGGAGATGAGTCGCCGCAGGATCTTCATGTAGTTCCCCTGTAGAGGCGCCCTTCAGGGCGGCACGTTTCAAGTGATGGCGAAGCCGGCGCCTCCCTCGCCGACCAACCAAGCGTCCTATTCTACTCCTTCCTTCGTTTGCCGGCCGGAAAAAGAGCGGGGTTCGGGATTCGGGGTTCGGGATTCGCAGAGAAAAATCCGGGTTCGAGGATCTGCCCTGCAAAACGCGAAATCCTGACCGCGAACCGCTTTCTCTGCGAACCCCGAATCCCGAATCCCGCTTGCATCGTCACCGGAATTGTGAAATACATCGACAATGCGAGGAGCGACGTATGAGTGACATTCTCAGTCGAAGGGGTTTTTCGTCACGACTGGCGGGGCTGGGGCTTGGGCTTATCTTCCGTCCCGGTGAGGCCGGTGAGGGAAGAGCCATGCCTTCGAAGGCACTGCCCTTCCAACTCGGAATTATCACCGACGAGATCTCCGGGAAGCTCGAAGACGCTCTCGACTTCATCGCAAGCTACTCGCTTCCCGGTTGCGAGCTGCGCGAGATGTGGGGCAAGAACATCATGAACTCGTCCCAGGCTGACCTCGACCGCGCCAAGGCTCTGATCGAGCGTCATCACCTCAAGGTGAGCGACATCGCCTCGCCCGTCATGAAGTACAACCTGCCGGAGATGCCGGCGCGCCCCGAGCAGCGCGACACGTTCCGCGCCAACTTCACTGACCAGGATACGGACGACCTGCTGCGTCGATCCTTCAAGCTGGCGGGATTTTTCGGCACCAATAAAGTGCGCGTCTTTGCCTACTCGCGCGTTGACGATCCGGAGAAGGCGTACCCTTACGTGCGCGACCGCCTGGCCAAGGCAGCCGCCCTGGCCAGCCAGAACGGGATGGTGCTGGTGCTGGAGAACGAGCATACCTGCAACGTCGGCACCGGCAAGGAGCTCGGCCGCATCTTGCGCGATGTCAATTCTCCTAACCTGCGCGGCAACTGGGACGCCGGCAACGCCGTCATGCTGGGCGAGGTGCCCTACCCGGACGGCTACCGGGAGGTGCGCGGCCTCTTCGCGCACGTGCACGTGAAGGACGCGAAGAAGGACCCCAAGACCGGCAAGCTGGTGTGGGCTCCGGTGGGCGGGGGCTTCATCGACTGGCGCGGGCAGATCAAAGCACTGATTGACGACGGCTACCACGGAACCATGTCGCTCGAGACGCATTACCGTCGCCCCGACGGCAACAAGCTGGAGAGCACGCGCGAGTCGCTGGAGGGATTGCTCAAGATCATCAATTCGAGTGGGTAGTGACGAGTGGCGAGTGGCGAGTGGCGAGAGAAGAATTGCAGATTAACGATTGACGAGTGCCGATTGAAAGAGAAGAGCCGGCAAGCCACGTGGCCCCCAAACGGGCCATCCACAAGCATGAATAAGCGTCTCTTCCAATTGCTAATTCGCAATTCCTCGGGCGGGCGCCGCTCGGATTAAGATCGCAAAATGCGACCTTAAAGATCACAAAAGGTGATCTTAAAAGTGCGAGCTTTGACAAACGGCAAGGGCGAGCCTACAATTAAGGCCATGGAAGTACGAATTGTTCCCACTCCCGAACAGGAAGCCTTCATCCGCGAAGGCATCGCCAGCGGCCGCTTCGCGACGGCCGAAGACGCGGCGCGCGAAGCACTCCGCCAATGGGAAGAGCACCAGCGACGTCGCACGGAACTTCTGGTTGAACTCGACGCGGCAGAGGCTTCTTTGGAACGCGGCGAAGGCCGGCGTCTTACACCAGAATCAGTCGCCGCGTTTATCGAGGATGTGAAGCGGCGAGGCCGATCTCGCCTAAATGCAACATAGATATGGCGCTCTGACCGCCGATTTTAGATGGCCGACCTCCTCATCTCTCCCCAAGCGGAAGTGGACCTCGACCAGATCTGGCTCCACATCGCCAGGGAGAGCCAGAGCATCGAGCGCGCCGAACACTTCCTCGACCGGTTCGCCACCTTTTTCTCCAGACTCGCGAGAAATCCTTATCTGGGGCGGCAGCGCGAGGACCTTCGACCGGGCTATCGCAGCTTTCCGCTCGGTGACTACATTATCTTGTACCGCTTGACGGAAGCCGAGGAGGTCAAGGTGCTGCGCGTCGTTCACGGCAGCCGTGACCTCGATGGGTTGTTTCTTTAGCAGGTTTTCGGGATTCCGCCGCAAGACTCCCCTCACGATGTCGTTGTTGAAGTTCTCGTCGGCAGCCAAGGCGAGCATGGCTTGAGGCTCCCTGACTAGGCACGACGGGCCAGCAAACGGGCGCGGACCCCGCTCGGATCAAAGCGGCTCGCGTTCTCTCGGCGGACTTGGCCTGCGTCATCCCGGCGCTCGGCCAAATAGGCTCGGACCTCAGAGCGATGGCGCAAGTAATAGCCGATCACGGCATAGGCGTCAGCAAGATCAAGCGACGGGTACTGCTCAAGGATTTCTTCGGCCGTCGCCCCATCCTCAAAAGCTGCGACCACCGTATCAAGCGTTACCCGGGTTCCGCCCACTCGGACCACACCGTCCTCCGTCGTCCGAAGAGGCGCTGGCTCGTTCGCGATCGTGAGGCTCATTGACATCGGTCTCCTGCGAAACATTATAGCCTGAGAAGATCAGTTGCCAGTCGTCAGTGGCAGCAACAGACCCCAGATGAGTGGCAACAGACAACGGACAACAACGGACAACTGACCACTGACAATCGACGCCTCTTTCAATCGGCAATCGGCAATCGGCAATTCCGACCCGAGTACGAGCGGCGCAGAATTAAATCACAAAATTTCACAAAATATGATCTTACAGCGAGGCCACCGCGACCGCCTCCGGCTCGTAATTCAGATTGGGCGCCAGCCAGCGCTCAACTTCCGCCAAATCCATCCCTTTGCGGCGATGGTAGTCGAGCGCCTGGTCGCGCTCGATCTTGCCCACGGCGAAGTATCTCGATTTCGGGTGGGAGAAGTAGAAGCCGCTCACTGACGCTGCGGGGAGCATGGCAAAGTTCTCCGTGAGTTGGATGCCAGTGTTCCGCTCGACCTCGAGCAGGTCGAACAATTGGCGCTTTTCCGTGTGGTCCGGCGACGCCGGATAGCCGGGCGCCGGGCGGATACCGCGATAACGCTCGCGGATCAGGTCCTCGCCACTCAGGTTCTCGTCACGGCCGTAACCCCAGGCGTCGCGCGCGCGTTTATGCGTGAGTTCGGCTAGCGCCTCGGCCAGCCGATCCGCGAGGGCCTTGGTCATGATGGCGTTGTAGTCGTCGTGGTCGCTCTCGAACTTTCCCACCAATCGCTCGATCTGAATGCCCGCCGTCACGGCGAAACCGCCGAGAAAATCGGTGAGGCCAGTTTCAACCGGCGCGATGAAGTCCGCCAGCGCATAGTTGGATTCGCCGGCCGGTTTTTCCAGTTGCTGGCGCAAGGTGTGGAACGTCGTCAGGACGCCGCCGCGGGATTCGTCGGTATACACGTTGATGTCATCCCCCACGCCGTTGGCGGGGAAAAATCCGGCCACCGCGCGGGCGATGAGCAGCTTCCGGGCGATGATCTGATGCAGCAATTTCTGCGCGTCGTCAAACAGCTCCTTCGCTTTGGCGCCGACGTCTTCGTGCTGGAAAATCCTGGGGTAGACTCCACGCAATTCCCAGGTGTGAAAGAACGGCGTCCAGTCGATGTAGGGTACGATGTCTTCCAGCGGCACCGGGTCCCACACTCGCACGCCCGTGAACGAAGGCCGAGGCGGCGTGTAACTCGCCCAATCGAAAACGGGCCGGCGGCGGCGCGCCTCTTCCAGCGTGATCAGCCTCTGCGCACTGGCGCCACGATGAGCTTCACGCGCGCGCTCCTGCTCCTGGCGATTCTCCTCTGCGAACTCAGCCCGCAGTTCTGGGCTCTTCAGCTTCCCAACCACGCCGACGGCGCGCGACGCGTCAAGCACGTGCACCACCGGCTGGCTATAGCCGGGCGCGATCTTGACCGCCGTATGCACACGACTGGTGGTAGCCCCACCGATGAGCAACGGCACTGTGAAGCCCTCGCGCTCCATCTCCCGGGCCACGTGGACCATTTCATCGAGCGATGGAGTAATGAGCCCGCTCAACCCGATCAGGTCAGCGCCGATTTCGCGCGCGGTCCTCAGAATCTTGTCGCAGGGGACCATCACCCCGAGGTCGACCACTTCGTAGTTGTTGCAGCCGAGCACCACACCCACGATGTTTTTGCCGATATCGTGAACGTCGCCCTTAACCGTGGCCATCACGATTTTGGCCTCGGCCTGCCGCCCTCCGCCCGCGAGTTTATCCGCCTCCATAAAGGGAAGCAGGTAAGCGACGGATTTCTTCATCACGCGCGCGCTCTTCACCACCTGCGGCAGGAACATTTTGCCGGAGCCGAACAGATCGCCGACGATGTTCATGCCCGTCATGAGCGGCCCTTCGATCACCGAGAGCGGCCGGCTGTATTTCTGGCGCGCTTCCTCCGTGTCTGACTCGATGTAATCGACGATGCCCTTCACCAGCGCGTGGGTAAGCCGCTCTTCCACGCTTCCCTTGCGCCACGCGTCCTCTTCCACTTCCGTTTTTGCCGATTGCTTTACTGAATCGGCGAACACCAACAGCCGCTCGGTAGCGTCGGCGCGGCGATTCAGCAGGACGTCCTCCACCAGTTCCAGCAGGTCCTTGGGAATCTCCTCGTAGATGCCAAGCTGCCCGGCGTTGACAATTCCCATGTCCATGCCGGCGCGGATGGCGTGATAGAGAAACGCCGAGTGCATTGCCTCGCGCACCGCGTTGTTGCCCCGGAAGGAAAAGGAAATGTTGCTGACCCCGCCGCTCACCTTGCAGTAAGGCAGAGTGGCCTTGATGGCGCGCGTGGCCTCGATGTAATTCACCGCGTAGTTCGAGTGCTCCTCCATCCCGGTGGCAATGGTCAGGATGTTAGGATCGAAAATGATGTCCTCGGGCGCGATGCCGGCTTCGGTGAGGATCCGGTACGAGCGCGTGCAGATTTCCTCCTTGCGCTCGGCGGTATCGGCCTGGCCCTTCTCGTCAAAGGCCATCACCACGACCCCGGCGCCGTAACGTTTCACCAGCCGGGCGCGCTGCCGGAAGGCCTCCTCGCCTTCCTTCAAGCTGATGGAGTTGACGATGCCTTTGCCCTGGATGCACTTCAGCCCGGCCTCGATCACGCTCCACTTCGAGCTGTCGATCATGATCGGCACGCGCGCGATGTCCGGCTCCGAGCCTACGTAATTCAGGAAGGTGGTCATGGCCTGCTCGGAATCGAGCATGCCTTCGTCCATGTTGACGTCGATGATCTGCGCGCCGCCTTCCACCTGCTGCCGCGCCACAGCCAGCGCTTCCTCGTATTGGCCGTTCAACACCAGCTTGGCGAACTTGGGCGAACCGGTGACGTTGGTGCGCTCGCCGATGTTGACGAAGTTGGTGTCGGGCCGGATCACCAGCGGCTCGAGCCCGCTGAATCGGGTGTAGCGCTCCGGCGTCGAGAGCACATGCGGCTTCAGGCCGCGCACCGCGTCCGCGATCGCTTTGGTGTGGGCCGGAGTCGAGCCGCAGCAACTGCCGACGATGTTCAGCCAACCGTTGGCCGCAAACTCACGCAGATCGGCGGCCATGCGCTCGGGAGTTTCGTCGAACCCTCCGAAGGCGTTGGGCAGCCCGGCATTGGGATAACAACTGATGTAAACCGGCGCCACCTGGGAAAGCTCTTCGATATAGGGCCGCATCTGCTTCGCGCCCAGGGCGCAGTTGATGCCGACGCTCAGCATGGGAAAGTGCGACGCCGAAATCCAGAAGGCCTCGGTGGTTTGTCCGGAGAGGTTGCGGCCGCTCTGGTCCACAATGGTCACGGACACCATCACCGGCAGGCGCCTGCCCGACTCTTCAAAATACTGGTCGATGGCGAAGAGGGCCGCTTTGCCGTTCAGCGTGTCGAAGATGGTCTCCACCAGCAGCAGATCGGCGCCGCCGTCGGCCAATCCCCGCGCCTGTTCGTAATAGGCGGCGCGCAACTGGTCGAAGGTGACGGATCGACCGGCGGGATTCCCGACATCCTGCGATACCGAGGCGCTCCGGCTGGCGGGGCCGAGCGAGCCCGCAACAAAGCAGAGGCGCTCGGAATGCTCGGCCATGAACTTCTCCGCCGCGCGCTTCGCCAACTCCGCGCCAGCCCGGTTCAGATCGTAGACGTGGTCCTGGAGTCCGTACTCCGCCAGCGAAATGGCGTTGGCGTTGAAGGTGTTGGTCTCGATAATGTCGGCGCCCGCTTCCAGGTACTGGCGGTGGATGCTCTCGATGATCTGCGGCTGCGTGATGTTCAGCACATCACTGTTGAGTCGCAGGTCTTTGGGGTGATGAGCGAACTCCTGGCCGCGGTAATCCACCTCGCCCAGCCTGTGGGCCTGGATCATGGTGCCCATGGCGCCGTCCAGGATCGCAATGCGCTGGTCCAGGATCTGTTTAAGTTGGGAAAGACGGTTGCTCAAGCTGGTCATGGAATCCGAGGTGCCGCTTGGAGATGAACTGAAACTTCGACGCTCGTACCCGACTGCACCTTGCGAGTTGCGCGGTTGGTCTGCAAGATCACCAAGAATATCGAAGGCGGAATCTCCTTTGTAGCGGCGGTGTCCTCACCGCCGGCCGGCCCTGTGTCCTTCGCCGCCGGTCCTCTTCCCGGGGGTACTACCATTGACGATCCAAAGGTCTCGTCAATCGGCAATCGTCAATGAAAGTCGGCTCGCCCCTCTAGTTAGGATACCACGGTTTCGCCTCATTTGGCGTGTGTTCCGTGGCAGGCAGGGTAATGGGCCAAAAAGGGCGTCGTTCGGTCAGTGGTGCCCCTTTGCAAGGACAGGCTGCGGTCGTCCGGCGGTGGCCGGCCTACTCCGGCTTCCAATCGGGAATTCGGCCCGGCGTGTGCGGCGCGCCCGCGGCATCCAGCGCCTTTTCCAGATTGGTCAGATCCACGTCTACCAGGTTGCGCAGTTTCGCCAGTGCCGGCGCGAACTGCTCGCTTGCGTACTGGTAGTTGCTGAGCTGGGTCCCGGTTGGCCGCGCCGTCGACATTCTTCCTGAGCCGGCCACTTCGCCCACGCGCTGCGAAATCGAGGGCGGCGTGTTCACCTCATGCTGGCGCGCCACCGGATCGCCACGCAGCGCGACGAGGATCTCGTCGAGCCGGTGGTGCAAGTCTCTTGCTGTGTCGCGCAGCTTGGGATCGGCGGCCAGCGTCTGGTCGAGCGCCCTCTGGATCTGATCCAGCCGCGTCTCCGTGGTATTGGCGACATCGAGCGCGCCGGCCACCGCTCCCTGCAGCCGCGCCGCTTTTTGCTGGAAGGCGATCAGGGCGGCTTTGTCTTCCGTCGACATCTGCTGCACGCCGTCTTCGACCACATGGAATGTCTGAGGGTCGCCGACGACTGTCGCCACGCTGTTCACGCGCTCCGCTAAGGTGACCGTGTAGGCTCCGGGCATCACCAACGGGCCCTCCGGCGGTCGGCGAAAGTCCTCCTCCTCCTCGCTACCCGGTGGGCGCGGCGGCGCCAGTGTGGGCGCCGGAAAGCGCAAGTCCCACGTGACGCGATGCATTCCGGCCGTCACCGGTCCCTCGAGCCGACGCACCACATTCCCGGAGGCGTCTTTCACCGTCATGACCATGGCGGGCGCTTCTTCCTGCGCTTCTTCATCCAGTTCCTTGAGGGTCGGATAAGGCAGCGCCTTGCTGGTCTTTTCCGCCTCGTGCTCCGCTTCGATTCTCCGCTCCTTCTGCGTCTTCGCCGCCTCCTTAAGGTAGTAGGTGAAGGTCGCGCCAAAGGGCGGATTGGGCGCGGTGAAGAAGCCTTCGCCTTGCGTCGCTTTTCCCCTGCCGCCGAGCGGTGCGGCGGGGATATACATCAGCGCGTCGCGTACCGGAAACAGTCCCGTTGGCTTGGCAAGCGTCTCCGGAGTCGCTTGGCGCAGCGCGGTGTAGTCGTCGAGAACGTAGAAGCCGCGGCCGAACGTGGCCAGCACCACATCGTTCATTTGCGGCTGGACGGCCAGATCGCGGACGGCGATGGTAGGCAATCCACCGCGAAGGCGGGTCCATTTTCGGCCCCCGTCATTGCTGAAATAGAACCCGAATTCGGTGCCCACGAACAGCAGGTTGGCGTCGCCCGGGTCTTCGGCGAGGGCCAGCACGGCGCCATTTTCCGGCAAGTTGCTTTGGAGAGGAGTCCAGGTTCTTCCCGCGTCCGTGCTCTTCAGCAGGTAGGGTTTGAAATCCTCTATCTTGTGATTGTCGAAAGCCGCGTAGACCGTGCTCGCGTCGTGCCGCGAAGCCAGGATGCGGCTGACGTAGGTGCGCTCCGGCACCCCGGGGAACGTTTCGATCTTCCGCCAGTTGGCGCCGCCGTCCTCGGTGACGTTGATCAGCCCATCGTCCGTGCCCACGTAGATCAGCCCTTCCTTGGCGGGCGATTCCGCGATCACGGTCGTGTTGCCATAGAAAGCCGTGGATTGGTTCTTCGCCACCGCCTCCGGCCCCCACACGCGCCCCATCACAGGCAGTGAGTTGCGATCGATCTGCCGCGTCAAATCGCCGCTGATGGCCCGCCAGGAGTCGCCACGATCGTCGCTCCGGAAAAGAATGTTGGCGCCAAAATACAGCCGCGTGTGTGAATGCGGGCTGATGAGAATGGGCGAATCCCAGTTCCAGCGCAGCGGCGGCGCGCCCGGCATTTCCGCGGGCACGATGTCTAGCCGCTCGCCGGTGCGACGGTCGTAACGGATCAGCCCGCCGTTCTGCGATTCGGCGTAGACGGTGTTGGGGTCGTCCGGATCGATCTGAGACCGAAACCCGTCGCCGCCGGCGGTGATGAACCAGTCGGAGTTGACGATGCCGGAGGCGCTGCGCGTGCGGGAAGGTCCACCTTCACTGTCGTTGTCCTGGGTCCCTCCGTAGACATAGTAAAATGGCGCGTTGTGATCGACGGCCACGTCGTAGTATTGGCCGAGAGGCAGGTTGGACTTGAACGTCCAGTTGTCGCCGCGGTCGAAGCTTTCGTAGAGTCCGCCGTCGCAGCCCACCAGGTAATAATGGGTGTCATTCGGGTCGATCCAGATCACGTGGTTGTCCACGTGCTTCGAGCGTGTGTTCAGCACGTGCAGCGTCTTGCCGCCGTCGTCCGACACCTGGATGTTCGTGCCCATCACGTAGATGCGGTCCTCGTTTTTGGGATCCACAAAGAGGGTGGCGTAGTACATCTCGCCCGCTTCGTATTCGTTGCGGCGTTCCCAGGTGGCGCCGCGATCGCTGGAGCGGAAAATCCCTCCCTTGCGCTCCGCCGCTTCCACGATGGCGTAAACGAGATCGGGGTTCGTCGGGCTCACGGCCAGCCCGATGCGGCCCAGGTCTACGGTGGGCAAGCCGGACTTCAGCTTGGTCCAGGTGGCGCCGGCGTCGGTGGACTTGTAGATGGCGGACTCCGGCCCGCCATCGATGAGCGTCCAAACGTGCCGCCGTCGCTGGTAAGCGGCCGCGTAAAGCACGTCGGCGTTATCCGGCTGCATCACGACATCGGTAACCCCGGTGTTCTCGCTGATGGAGAGAATATTCTTCCAGTTCTTCCCGCCGTCGGTGGATTTGAACAGCCCGCGGTCGCCGCCCGGCCCCCAGAGCGGCCCTTGCGATGCCACGTAGATCACGTCCGAGTTGCGCGGGTCGATCAGGATGCGCGCGATGTGCTCCGAGTGTTTCAGACCCGTGTTCTTCCAGGAGTGGCTGCCGTCGTCGGAGCGATACACACCGTCACCATACCCCACGCTGCGCTGGCTGTTATTCTCGCCGGTCCCGACCCAGACCACCGACGGGTTCCGAGGATCGAGCGCTACCGTTCCGATGGAATAGGATCCCTCGTGGTCGAACACCGGAGTCCATGTGGCGCCATCATTGGTCGTCTTCCAGACGCCGCCGGAAGCCACGCCGACGTAATAGTGCGCGCGATTCTCCGGGTCGACCGCGAGAGACTCGATGCGCCCGGAAATCAGCGCCGGACCCAGAGATCGCAGCGCAAGCCCGGCAAAAGCCGAAGCGCCATCGTTCTTCTTCCCGGCCTCGCCTGGCGGCGTTCCGGCGGCTTCCGGCTCCTGCGAGAACGCGAGGAGCGGGGCTGCGAGCAAAACACACAGCGGAACAACACGCAAAGGTCTCATGGTGCTTCCCTCCCAAAACGGACGACCCGAGTCCGCGGTAGCGTAAGATACCCGATACTACTCCATTTTTCCGGCTTGGTCGGCCCTAATCTCTTTTATGGTCGTTTGTTGCCGATTTGAGGCAGAAAGCCAAAACGGCGGCTGGTGTCTTTGTAACTATTAAACTATTCACTCATTAAGATAAAGTACCTTATTAGTATATAGAACTTTTGTGCTAATTACGTATGGCACTTCTGTGCTATTGACAGCGTTTGGGAAATAGGTAGGATAGCTGGGTTCGTCGGGCTGTCTCTAGCGCAAATCTGTTGGTCGGCGCTTCTGGATCAGGGTGACCCAGAGGAGAGCATCATGCTGACCCCGCAGGGCTGCAGCAGGATGGTTCGAGAGAGAATGTCGAGACGAGTGACTAACCTAGAGGAGGCGAATCATGAAGCTAAACACGGCAAGAAAGATTCGGATGTTCCTCATCGCTGTCACGGCGCTGGGGCTTTGCGGAAGTGCTCGCGGTCAGTCCAGTCCGTCGTGTCTCGGTCCGAACGGGGCCGCGATCGACTGCGTTGCGCTTGGTTCTGACTATTTCGCGACGCAGCCGGGAACCTTTTTCACCTTTCCAGGAGTTGGCATGGTCGATTTGAAGGGTAACCCGATTGGGCCAGGGGCAACGGATACCATCATACAACGCCAGCAGGATGCCATCATCAATGGCCCTGCAGCACCGATTCAAATCGTGGCCCTATCCTTGGAGAGCACGGTACCGGTGGTCATCGGCCCAAGTGATCCAAACCTGTTTATAACGCTCGACCCTAACAATCTGGCCAACGACACAGGGTTCATCAGTATTGGCGGGAGTTTGGCCGGCGGCACCTTCACCTCATCTCTCAATGTGTTCTTTGACGTGTGCCTGGTGCCCAGCGCCAACGGCGTCGGTTGTGGGGGCGGGACCCAACCGATATTCGGCGGATTCATCGCGCTGAGCAACGGAGGCTCAAACTGGTCTCCAACGCCGCCGCCCGACGCGGTCATTGTACCGGGCCCGGCCGGGGATCAGGCGGCGAACCTGCATAGCGGTCTTCCCTCGAACCTAGTCGATTTCTTCCCTGGCCCCGCCCCTGTCCAAGAGTGTTCTCAAAGCAACGGGTGCCACTACGTCGATCCGGCCACACCCGAACCCAGCTCGGTGGTCCTCATGGGCACGGCGCTCCTAGGGTTAGGGATGCTCGCGAGGAAGTTTTCACAAGCCGCTTGATCTTGATGACGACGGTCGGGAGCAAACGCCCCGACCCCGAGTTTGATTCGCGGGCGGTCGGTTGAGGAATGCCACGCAGACTTGGCTCGCCGTGCCGTCGATGAAGCTACGGCCACGGTGAGTCTCGCGCCTAACGCGCGCCGCCGGGCGTGGTCGTCGGTGGTGTCGTCAGCATGTACGAGTGCGCTTCTCCTTCTCTCAAGCCGCCCGCGTTCGGCGCCAGCATCGGCCTTGGTTTCTAGCCTGTGACGGGTCATACCCGCCACTCGTGGAGGCGCGGATGAGGAGCTTCCGTTCGTGTGTGCTCGGAATTGCACCAGGGGAAGCGACTTTTGCAAGCCGAGGATTTCACGGGCGAGACCCACAAGCAAGACGGCACCTCGAGCAGATCGGAAGCACTTTTCTGGAAGGCTACAACGCCGCCCTCGCCTGCGACGAGCTTGATGCCCTTGGTTGCCGGTTGAATTCGATTGACGCCAATCTCCGCGGCTTCGCGTTTGAGGGTGCCGCGATGAGTTTAAGCCTTCTGGACCACCTCACGCTGTGGGACAAACACCGGCTGCAGCGGTTCTTGGACGGTCCGGGCTCCCCCCACGTTTACATGCTGCATGTCGGTGCCGGTTGGGCCTTAGCGCGACTTCCTTGGACGCGACTTTGGGTAGAGAGACGCTTCACCCAGCTCGATCCCTTGTTGAAGTGGCTGGCGCTGGATGGCTACGCTTTCCACGAAGGTTACTTCCACTGGAAGCGGTGCCTCGGAGGTGACTCCCTGCGCGGAACGCTATCTCCTTACAGTCGTCGGGTCTTCGACCAGGGCTTGGGCCGCGCCCTTTGGTTCGTGGGCGGCGCCGACATTGACTACATTGCTGAAACCATCGCTACGTTCCAGCCCCCACGACGTAAGGACCTTTGGAGGGGCGTAGGTCTGGCCTGCGCTTATGCAGGTGGCGTGGGTCGCGCGGTCGTAGACGCATTGGCCGCGGTGGCTAAGCCATATGCTCCGCAATTGGCGCAGGGAGCCGCATTCGCTGCCAAGGCGCGCGAGCGCGCTGGCAATCCCGCGGAGTGCACGGACATCGCTTGTGAGGTTCTGTGTGGAGTCTCCACCGCCGAGGCTGCTGCGGTCACCGATGCAGCGTTAGTGAGCCTTCCTGAAGATGGACCCGAGCCAGCCTATGAGGTCTGGCAACGGCGCATTCAGGCTCGATTTGCGGGAGAGAAAGTGGGGGAGTTGAAATCGTGAATGGATTTGTTCGCCGCCATTCCCGGCGTTTCACGGCAATCGCGCTGATTACTGTGTTTTATTACCAGGCTCAGCTACCCAAGTTGCCTGAAGCGGAACGCGCGGCGCTGGCCGCCCGCTTTCACTTTACGCAGCTCCCCTTGCCAGAACTGCCCTTATTACCCGGCCACTCCAGGCGGAGCGTGCGGGCGGTGAATCCGGCTTTGGCCCACATGTCGGCTTGGATCTCCTCCGTGGGCGCCGCCGTGGCCTTGAACGATCTCGACGGGGATGGCTTGCCGAATGATGTTTGCTACGTTGATCCAAGAACCGATCAGGTGATAGTGGCACCCGCGCCAGGAACCCCAGAGCGCTATCAGCCCTTCGCATTGGACCCGTCGCCCCTCCCCTATGATTCGGCCACGATGGCCCCGATGGGATGCCTGCCCGGGGACTTCAACGAGGATGGGCTGATGGATATCCTCGTGTACTATTGGGGCCGGACTCCGGTTGCGTTTCTGCGCAAGGGCGATCATCTTCCCGGCGTGCCTGTCAGGTTAGCGCCAAGCATGTACGTGCCGATCGAAGTGGTTCCCGAACAAGCGCGGTGGTACACCAACGCCGCGACCACGGCGGATCTCGACGGTGACGGGCACGCGGACCTGATTATCGGCAATTACTTTCCGGACGGAGCGCGAATCCTCGATGCGAAGGCGACCGGGGAAGAACACATGCAGCACTCGATGTCCCGAGCTAACAACGGGGGCGGGGATCGATTCCTGCTTTGGTCGGGCGCTACGGTTGGGGAGCATCCCACCGTCCGGTTCCGGGAGGCCACGAACGTCCTGGACGAGGCGACTGCCCACGGATGGACGCTGGCAGTCGGGGCCGCTGATCTGGACAGGGACATGCGTCCGGAAGTCTATATTGCCAATGATTTCGGTCCCGACCACCTCCTTCACAATCTTTCCCGACCGGGCAAACTTCAGTTTGTCCCGTTGCACGGTAGGAAAACTCTGACCACTCCCAACTCCGAAGTGCTGGGAAGAGATTCGTTCAAGGGCATGGGAGTTGACTTTGGCGACGTGAATGGTGACGGCTTACTGGACATTTTTGTCAGCAACATCACCCTTCCGTATGCCCTCGAGGAAAGCAACTTCCTCTTTCTCAGCACGGGCGAACTGAACTGGATGTCGCAAGGTGTCGCACCGTACGTTGAACGCAGCGAGTCCTTGGGCCTCTCGCGAAGCGGATGGTCATGGGAGGCTCGACTGGGTGACTTTGACAATGATGGGGGCCTTGAGGCGCTTCAGGCGACAGGCTTTATTAAGGGCGGTGTGTATCGCTGGCCGGAGTTACAAGAATTGGCGATGGGAAACGACGAGCTGCTCAGCAATCCCAGCTCCTGGCCACGCCTTCAAGCGGGTGACGATCTAAGCGGCGGAACTCATAACCCGTTCTTTGTGCGAGCTGCAGATGGCCGCTTCTATGACATCGCGCCAGAGCTTGGTCTCAACCAATCTATGGTGAGCCGCGGTATTGCGACTGCGGACGTCGACGGTGATGGCCGCCTCGACTTCGCAGTAGCCAACCAGTGGGAGACCTCCTATCTTTTCCACAACGAAAGTCCGAACCCGGGCGCATTTCTGGGACTGCACCTCCTGCTTCCTCTCCGCCTAGGACAGGTACCGACGACCAGCGTGCGCGCAGGTCACCCCGGTGTTGATACCCCGGGTCGCCCCGCAATCGGTGCCACGGCAACCGTTCATCTTCCCGATGGCCGGCGGCTGGTAGCACAGGTAGATGGGGGGAACGGCCATTCCGGGAAGCGTAGCTCTGATCTTCATTTCGGTTTGGGGAGTCTTCCTTCTGAAACCACGCTTCCCGTCGATCTTTCCTGGCGCGACCCCGCCGGGCGGCTCCATCAAGATCAGTTTCGTCTGGGATCCGGTTGGCACACGGTGCTGCTCGCCTGGCCGCGAGAACAGGAGGGGAACCAATGATCGGCGGCGACAAGTGGCAGGGATCGGAACGGCTCGGGGGGTTGCGGCGCTTCGCTGTTGCCATCACGGTTCTTAACCTCGCGGGTCATTTTTTCCTCGGCTTCGAACAGTCTTATGCACAACCGCTGTGCTCCTTGGCCACTGCTTATGGGATGGAGATATTGCTCGAAGTCGTCGATGCACGTGTGAATGGCCGTAGACCTCGTTTTCTGGGAAGCTTACAAGCCGCTGTCGACTTTCTTCTCTCTCCTCACATAACCGGCCTGGCGGTGGCCATGCTGCTGTATTCCAATGCGCGGCTCTGGCCGACCATCTTCGCCTCTGCTGCCGCAGTTGGTTCCAAGTCGGTTTTTCGCGTGGCGGCAGGCAAGGGCACGCGCCATGTTTTCAATCCTTCTAACTTCGGCATCGCGCTGACGCTCCTGCTGTTTCCCTGGGTGGGTATTGCTCCTCCTTATCACTTCACAGAGAATCTTCCCGCCGTTGGCCGTTGGCTTCTGCCGGCAGTGGTCGTCCTTTCCGGAACCTATTTGAACGCACGGTTCACGCATCGGCTCCCGCTGATCGCGGCCTGGGTAAGCGGCTTCAGTTTGCAAGCCTTGGTCAGGAGCCTGATATTCCACACGCCGGTCATAGCGGCTCTATTGCCGATGACCGGCGTGGCTTTTATTCTTTTCACCTTCTACATGGTGACCGATCCGGCCACAACTCCCAGCGAGTCTTGGTCCCAGGTGGTATTCGGAGCAGCAGTCAGCATTGCTTACGGTCTGCTCGTGCTCTTTCATATCGTCTTCGGACTCTTCTTTGCATTGATGATCGTCTGCGGGCTACGACTCCTTGGTCTTTACGTGCTCGGCGCACTGAGGGTTGGGGCACCGGCGACAAGACTCGAAGTGGGCGGTGTCACCGGGCGATCAGCCCCTTTGCCGGTTCCCGGCGCAGCAATGCTCGAGAGGGTCGACCCATGACACCCTCAATCGCTATCGTGGGAATGGCGTGCCGGTACCCTGACGCACATTCACCGATCGAATTGTGGGAGAACGTGCTCGCGCAACGCCGGGCATTCAGACGTATCCCCCCCGAACGGCTCCGTCTTGAGGACTACTGGTCTTCCGACCGTCAAACGCCCGATTGCACCTATTCCACGCAAGCGGCGCTAATCGAGGGGTACGAGTTCGACCGTGCGCGCTTCCAGATTGCCGGGAGCACGTTCCGTTCCACCGACCTGACTCATTGGCTGGCGCTAAATGTCGCTTCACAGGCGTTGGAAGATGCGGGATTCCTCGATGGTAAGGGTTTGCCCCGTGAGGCAACGCGAGTAATCGTCGGCAACACTCTGACGGGGGAATTTTCCCGAGCCAGCGTTTTGCGCCTGCGCTGGCCCTATGTGCGCCGAACGGTCGATGCCGCCCTCACCGCGAGACAGTGGGAGCCAATCCAGCGGAAAGCGTTCCTTGACGATCTCGAGGTCCAGTTCAAGGCACCGTTTGCGCCGGTCGGCGAGGACACACTCGCCGGAGGGCTTTCAAACACCATCGCTGGGCGCATCTGCAACTACTTTGACCTACGGGGTGGGGGTTACACCGTCGACGGCGCATGCTGCTCGTCGCTTTTGGCTGTGGGTGATATTTGCTCCGCGTTGGTCGCGGGAGACATCGATGTCGGCTTGGCCGGAGGAGTTGACCTCAGCATAGACCCCTTTGAACTCGTGGGATTCGCCAAGAGCGCGGCTTTGGCAGCGGAGGAAATGCGCGTGTACGACGCTCACTCGGAGGGCTTCTGGCCCGGTGAGGGGTGTGGCTTCCTGGTTCTGATGCGTCATGAAGACGCGATGGCTCTCGGCCTCCGAGCTTACGCGCTCGTCCGTGGCTGGGGAGTTTCGTCCGATGGTTGCGGCGGGTTGACTCGTCCCAAGGTTGAGGGGCAACGCCTGGCACTCCGCCGGGCCTATAACCGAGCCGGGTTCGGTATCGGAACGGTGGACTTGTTCGAAGGGCATGGCACTGGCACCGCCGTCGGGGATGAAGTGGAGCTCGAAGCACTATCAACGGCTCGCTCTGAGGCACGGCCTGACAGCCCGCCGGCGGTGATAGGTTCAATCAAGGGCAACATCGGGCACACGAAAGGCGCGGCTGGTATCGCCGGAGTCATCAAAGCGACACTAGCCCTTCATAACCAAGTTCTGCCTCCCAGCGCCGGCTGTGAGACCCTTCATCCCCAGCTTAGTCGTGCCGGCTCCACTCTACGACTTCTCTTCCAGGCGGAAGCTTGGAATCCCGAGCGACCATTGCGCGCCGGCGTCAGCTCCATGGGTTTCGGAGGAATCAACGTTCATGTGGTGCTCGAAGGCGTTGCCGCCACACGTCGCAGTGCCCTGTGTGCGCATGAAATTCACTTAAGTTCATCGTTTCAGGACGCTGAAATCTTTTTCTTTGGCGGATCAGATCCTGCGGATCTACTGCATCAGTTGCAGCACATCCTCACCTTAGCGCGCCAATTGTCAGTCGGCGAACTGGGTGACCTGGCAGCCCAGCTAGCGCGCTCACTGGGTGCGCGCGAGGTGCGTGCCGCAATCGTCGCCAGGAAGCCCGTAGACCTCGCCGAGAGTTTGGGAAAACTGGCGGATTGGCTTGCAAGTGGACTGACCAAGCGCCTGGACGTTGGCTCAGGTATATTCCTCGGCGCCGGTTCCGGCGCCCCGCGCATCACGTTTCTGTTCCCAGGTCAAGGTTCCCCAACAAGACCAACCGGCGGCTTGATGCGCCGTCGCTTCGAGTTTGTGCGAGATCTGTACGCGCAGGCATGTTTCCCAACCGATCGAGAGACTATCTCGGCGGCGGCCGTACAGCCGGCAATCATCACCGCGGAGCTGGCGGCGTTGCGCGTGTTGGATCGCCTCGGCATTATGGCCTCCGCGGCCGTGGGGCACAGTCTGGGCGAGCTTGCCGCCCTCCATTGGGCCGGTGCCCTCGATGAGGCATCGCTGCTGAGAATCGCTACCGCAAGAGGCCGAGCGATGGCGGACCTCTGTGAACCGGGCGGCACAATGGCAAGCATCGGAGCGGGGCCGGCGGAAGTTGAGGGCTTACTAAAGGATCAGGCTGTCACGCTGGCGTGCTTCAACTCGCCCAAGCAAACAGTTGTTTCGGGAGAGGTGTCCGCGGTTGACGTAGTCGTGGCCCGAGCCCAGGCCCGTGGCTGGCAGGCTGTCCGACTACCGGTAACCCATGCATTCCACTCTGCTCTCGTGGCGCCAGCAGCTCAATCGCTGGCTGCACATCTTGATCAGGAGCAGTTCTTGCCATTGCGGCGTTCTGTTATCTCGACTGTTACCGGTTCACAGCTTAGCCGCGGCGAGGACCTATGCAGGCTGCTTTGCCGCCAGGTAACTGAGCCGGTCAGGTTCGCTCAGGCGTTGGTCGCTGCGGCTGACGAGACGGATCTCTTCATCGATGTCGGTCCCGGGCACGTTCTCTCCCAGCTCGCTGGCGAGAGTGTGGAGACGCCCGGCGTGGCCGTTGACGCTTGCGGGTCTTCGCTGAGTGGACTTCTCAGAGCAGCCGCTGCAGCGTTCGCTTTAGGAACGCCGGTAAGACATCAAGAGCTGTTCGCTAGTCGTTTCACCCGGCCGTTCGATCTCAACTGGCATCCTAAGTTTTTCGTAAATCCGTGCGAATTGGCTCCCGTCTCCCCACGCCCAATCGAGAATGCCCCGACGGCCCGCGCAGGCATGGATTCTCCGACCCAACCAGCACCCGCGCGTCGCCCCGACGATCAATCGGGGCCCAAAGCGAACGACGCCCTGGCTGTGATCCGGCAACTCGTTGCCGAGCAAGCAGAACTCCCAACGGCTGCTGTAAGAGAAGATAGCCGTATGCTTGACGATTTGCATTTGAACTCGATAACGGTGGGCCGTCTAGTAGCTGAGGCGGCGCGCCATCTCGGTCTCGCGCCCCCCGTCGCCCCCACCGATTATGCTGGGGTGACGGTAGGTGAGGCTGCTCGGGCCTTGCAGACTCTGCAGGCTACGGGAGCCACCGGACCCTCGCACGAGACCGATAGCGTGCCCAAGGGAGTGGCCGCTTGGTTACGGAGTTTCACCATCGAACTGGTGGAGCGTAGTTTGACGCACGGCCATGCCGCTTCCGACGAAGGCAAGTGGCAAGTGATTGCGTCCCCTGCCCATCCACTTGCCGCCCCTTTGGAGCGAGCATTCGCGGCTTGCGGAGAAGGCAGTGGAACGGTGGTCTGTCTGCCACCGGAAGCCGATGAGTCGGACTCGGACTCTGTCATCAGCATACTGCTCCAAGGTGCTGATAAGGTCCTGGAGGTGGGCCCCACACGGTTTATTCTGGTGCAGCAGGATGGTGGCGCGGCATCTTTCGCTCGCACTCTGCACCTCGAGGCGCCGCAAGTAACCACTTGCGTGGTCGATGTTCCATTTGACCACCCGAAGGCTGTGGAGTGGATCATCGCGGAGTCGCTGGCAGCCTCGAACTTTGTTGAGGCGCGTTACGATGCAACAGGACGACGTTTCCAGCCATTCCTTCGGCTACTCCCGCAGGGTGATATCAGCGAGCTGCCGCTCGGCCCCTCGGACGTCCTTTTAGTCACCGGCGGTGGCAAGGGGATCGCGGCTGAGTGTGCGTTTTCACTGGCCAGGGAATCGGGTGTTCGACTGGCACTGCTGGGCCGGTCCCGACCGGCGACTGACGCTGAACTTGCTGCCAATCTCGAGAGGCTGGCAGCAGCCGGTGTCTGCTTCCGGTACGTAGTTGCCGATGTGACGGATGCCCGCGCAGTGTGCGCTGCGATCGAGGAAGCCGAAAGGGCTTTGGGCCACGTCACCTCCATCCTGCACGGTGCAGGGACCAATGTTCCACGACTTTTGCGCACCCATAACCAAGCGGCGTTTTTGAAGACGATCACGACCAAGGTCCAAGGAGCGCGCAACGTCCTCGCCGCTGTCGATCCAGCACGCTTGCGGCTGCTGGTGATGTTTGGCTCGATCATCTCTCGCACCGGGATGCGCGGCGAAGCCGACTACGCCCTGGCCAACGAGTGGCTCACTCGTCTTACCGAACGCTGGCAGGCACAGCATCCACGTTGCCGTTGCCTTGCCGTAGAGTGGTCCGTGTGGTCCGGAGTCGGAATGGGCGAACGGCTGGGTCGGGTCGACGCCCTTGCGCAGCAGGGAATTACTCCCATTTCGCCCGATGATGGCACTAGAGTGCTACGCCACCTGCTGTCTCAGCGGCTGCCAGCCACGTCCGTGGTTGTGACCGGTCGCTTCGGAGAGGCCCCAACGCTCGCGGTGGACGGCCCTGAGCTCCCCCTGTTGCGGTTCCTGGAAAGGCCGCGTGTCTATTATCCCGGAGTGGAGTTGGTGGTTGATTCGCAGGTGTCGCCTGATACCGACCCCTATCTTGATGATCATATCTTTCAGGGTCAGAAGCTATTTCCAGCCGTGATGGGACTCGAGGCCATGGCGGAGGCCGCTACCTTCCTTACGGGAAAACCCACTTCCCTCGTGTTTGAGGACGTCCGCTTTTCGCGACCCATCGCCGTCGGGGATAGTACGCCTCTTACGCTACGCACTGCCGCGCTGGTAAGAGAACCCGGCCGGGTCGACGTTGTTCTGCGCAGCTCCGAGACCGCTTTCCAGGTGGACCATTTCAAGGCCACGTGCCGATTCGAAGGAGGAGGGACGCCGGAACCCGATTTTCGTCCCGGCCCGGTCGAGAGCCTGCCACGCGTTCCGATTGTACCAAAACGGGATCTGTACGGTGGACTACTCTTCCAGGCCGGTCGGTTTCGCCGCCTCCAATGCTACCGGCGGCTTGCCGCCAAGGAGTGCATCGCGGAGATTGCTTCGACGGACCAGAATGACGGTTACGCCTGGTTCGCCCGCTATCTACCTGCGACCTTGGCTCTTGGTGATCCGGGTGCGCGCGATGCCGTGATTCACGCTATTCAAGCTTGCGTGCCCAACGCCGTGATCCTGCCTATAGGGGTTGATCGAATCTCGTTTGGCGCAGCGGATGCGCAGGGTCCGCGGCTCGTCCATGCGGTGGAGCGCATGCGGGAGAACGAGACCTTCACCTACGACCTTGTGGTAACAGACGCGCAGGGAGGCCTGCTTGAACGCTGGGAGGGGCTACAGCTTCGGATCATGAGCGGCAAGGCCAACCGCAACGGTCAGAGAAAGTGGGTGGAGCCTTTGCTGGGACCGTACATGGAGCGAAGGCTTGAGGATCTGATCCCCGGAGTGGCGGTATCTGTAGCCGTGGATCTCGATCACGGTGGGGAGCGCCGCGCACGCAGCGATCGGGCGATCCAACGAGCGCTGGGTGAAGGCGTCAAGGTCTGGCGGCGCCCGGATGGCAAGCCGCACGTCAACGGGGACCGGCACGTATCGGCGGCCCACAGCGGTGATATCACCCTGGCAGTGGCCGGCCCCGGAAACGTCGGCTGTGACGTCGAATGTGTCGTCGCCCGGCCTGTCGGGGGTTGGCGGGATTTGCTTGGTCCGGACCGGTTCGCTTTGGCAGAGGTAGTCGCTCGCGAGGCGAGCGAGGACTTGGATACGTCAGCAACCCGAGTGTGGGCAGTTGAGGAGTGCCTGAAAAAGACAGGAGCCATCGCCAGGGGACCTCTGGTTTTAACCTCCGCCGCTTCGGGCGGTTGGGTGGTGATGAGCACGGGATCAGCCGTTGCCGCGACACTGGTGACTTCGGTACACAGCGCCGAGGCCCGGCTCGCCTTCGCTGTGCTTGCTGGGAGCTGTGATGGCCGCCTATGAATACCGACACGTCGTAGGCTTCGAAGAGACGAACCTGGTGGGGAACGTCTATTTCGTAAACCATCTAAGCTGGCAGGGACGATGCAGAGAACTTTTTCTCCGAGATCATGCGCCAGAAGTACTTACCGAGTTGACTCAAGGCCTCTGCCTCATCACCACCCGATGTTCCTGCGAGTACTTGGCGGAACTTTCGGCCTTCGATGAGATTGTGGTCCGGATGAGCCTGGGGGAACTCATACAGAACCGAGTGTTGTTGAGGTTTGAGTATTGGCGGCGAAACGGCGGTGACGAGGAGCTCGTCGCACGAGGCGAGCAGCAGGTGGTTTCCATGCGACGAAACGGAAGGCACCTAGTCGCCGCCCAGTTGCCGGAACAGTTGCGGCAGACCCTCTTGAGATATGCTGCGCAATGACGCATCTCGCGCTACCGCGAAAAGGCCCGGGCTGTGGGACAGCCAGTCCGCGTCGTTCAGGCTTTTCTCAGCTCGCTTCGCCTGCTGAGGTGACGAGCGAGTACTTCGTTGAGTGTTCGGTGGAGGACGACATGGGCTACATTCCTGTCGATATAGAATCATCGAGAGCACCGTCCCCTGGAAGCGCGGACGCGAAGTGCATGCCCCATGGAACGGAAACATTGGCATGCCACCGGCGCGCGGTTTTGAGAGTGATTGATACCATGCGGAAGGACCCGAGCGCTCCGCACGACCTCGCAAGCATGGCGGGTACCGCTTTCATGAGTCGTTACCATTTCTTGCGCGTCTTCGAAGAAGCCACCCATATCAGTCCGGGCCGCTTCCTGGCAGCCTTGCGGATGCAACAAGCGAAACGCCTGTTGTTCGAGACATCCATGCCTGTAACCGCGATTTGTTTCGAGGTTGGCTACAATTCATTAGGCACTTTTACCCGGTTGTTCACCGACTGCGTCGGAGTGAGCCCGAGTTCATTTCGAAAGCTAATCGAAGCCTTAGCCGGTCGCTCCATCGAGGCTCCGATGACGAGCTATTCTCGGCGCCGGTTTCCGTTGCGCTCCAAGCGAATCATCTCCGGATCAGTGCGTGGCCCGGCGGACTTCGACGGCGTGGTCTTCGTGGGCGCGTTCTCATCGCCTATACCTCAGCAGCAACCCGTCGACGGCACCCTGCTCTTGCATCAAGGGCGATTCGAATTGGCGCTGGAGCGAAGCCACGGGCCTTGCTGTCTCATGGCAGCCGGATTTCCAGCGAACTCAAATGGGATCAGCTACTTACTCCCTTCACCGGATGACGTTCTCGTGGCCTCCACTCCTCTCGCTTGTGAGACCTTGGAGGGTGGCACGCTTCAGGTTCATGACCTCACCCTGCGCCCCGTGGGACCCTTTGATCCGCCGATACTGACTGCCTTGCCGATCTTGCTGGATTGAGGACTGCGAAGATTCGCAATCTGGGAGAAGCAGCCTCGCGCCCGAGCGATTAAAGTTTATAACGCTAGCTAATGCCGGGAAATTGAATCCGGCTACTAAACCATTCCAGGAGGTATTATGCCGACCATCACCGCAGGTTATGACTTGTTTGAAACGATTCCGGGGGAAGCAAATTTCCTCTTTCCCACTAGCATGCCGATTCCCGAGGGTTTCTTCCACAAGGGCTCTGACCCTTTCATGGGAACGATCCGATTCGAGGGTGTTCCGATTCGTGAATTTACCGACCCTCGCACCGGAAAAAAGCACAAGACCGGTACGACGGACACGATGGTTTTCCGCAAACAGGATGTCACGATAAAGTCCGTTCCCGGAAGCGGGACAACTGAAATCGAACTGGTACACCTTTCACTCAGAAGCTGCTGTCCCATCGAGGTCCAGGTGGGGGGCCACGCGCAACGCTGGGACGTACACCTGTCCCTGTCACGCTCCAAACCGTCCCTTGGAACCATGACCATCACCCACGAGAGCGAGCATGGCGGTCATTTTGCCTCCGAAATTCGCCCCGTGCCCGTTTTCCGGTTCGAGCGGCGCTCGGATGGGGTAGAGAGGCTCCTCGACCTGGGCGCGCTGCCGCTTCCCGCCGAGAAGCAAGAGTTAGTGGTGCGGCTCAATACTCTGCAGGCAAGCGAAGTGGCGTGGACAAACAGCCCCCTGGAGCGCGAGAACGCCGTCGTTCTCCCGGAGCTGACCGGAAGCTTTCATATTCCCGTTCCGATTTACCATAATGCCGCGAAACATGGAATACGACGACCGGTGCTGTTCTGACCGCGGCGCCTCTCGACTCTGGCGTTTGACGATTTCTCATCTCTCGCGGCGACAGAAGTCGGTTCGCATGTAGGGGTACGGCTTGCCGTACCGGTACGGCTTGCCGTACCCTAATTCTTGCACGGTGCGCAACCGAACCAAGAGGGTACGGCAAGCCGTACCCCCCTACATGCGAACCCACTTCTGTCGCCATATATGGTCCTGACCGGACTGCTTGGTGTTCCCAATCGCTCCCTCGCACAAGCCAATGGGGTCTCACTCCGAATCATTGGTTGTTGACTATAGCTAAACTGGCACCTTTGTGCTATTTACCATGGCACGTTTGTGCTATTGACGAGGTCCAGGACTTTGATTAGGCTCTTTCGACGCTCGACATTGATTGGGCTTTTTCGACGCCAGAAACTCCGGGGGTTTATTGTCTCAGGTTCGCACGCGTTCACAAGCAAAGGTAGCGCAGACCCCGCTTCCGGGGTCTGTGGCCTTTCCTTTCAAGATTTTCGCGGCTTCCGGCGGGCAAGCCCGCTCGACCAACAACGGGCCATTTTTCCTTATTGACAAACTCGATACCTCGCCCTATACTTTAGTTCATCGGTGAGCTAGATCATTTGCCGCTAAGGGTGCCCAGTAGATTGTGATGGGTGGAGCGTAGATGAGGGCCACGATGGCGGGAGCGGAGCGTAACGGTGGCGAGTTCGGAGTGCCTAGTGTCCTGTAACATCCAATTCTTGGCACCCCCTCACCCCTGGCCCCTCCCCCAAAGGGGCGAGGGGAGAGTGAATACAAGGTATTTACGTGAAATCCTTTTCTCCCCTCGCCCCTTTGGGGGAGAGGGGCCGGGGGTGAGGGGGTGTCAAAACTTAAGTGTTACAGCACACTAGCGTCGGCCGCGGGCCGATGGCAGCGTCCGGAGCTGTAGGAGCTAAGACGAAGCCAAACGAAGCCACTAGCGTCAAGTTGTTTTTTATCAGTAGTTTATGCTAGATTCAGGGGAAACGAAGCCACGATGACTAACTGTTTTGAAATCATTCGGTTACGGCGATATTAGCCTCGTTTCCCGAGACGTTACTACCAAATCCTCAGACCTCTACATTGCGGATTTGGGCGGGCAGGGTTGGAAGGCAGGATATGCCAAGCGAAACACCAAGGTAAGGTTATTTTTATCAATGGCTTATGCTAAGAACGAAAGCCACGGATGTTGACTCCCGGAAAGAGAGTTGACATGCCCCCTCTCGCACGACGCAATCTGACGCACGATAAGGTGCGGCTGGCTGTGACCCTGACCGGCATCGTCTTTGCCGTGGTGCTGATCGTGGTGCAGCTTGGGCTTTTCATCGGTTTTACCAAGACGACCTCGGGCCTGATCGACCACTCGGGCGTTGACCTCTGGGTCGGTCCCCGGCACATCCCCTACCTCGAGCAGGCCACCCCGTTCTCCGAGCGCAAGTTCTACCAGGTGCTGGCGACGCCGGGCGTCGAGGAGGCGCAGAAGTATATCGTGCGCTTCGCTGACTGGCAGCGTCCCGACGGCGGGCACGAGGGGATACAGGTGGTCGGCTTCAACCCGGAGTCGAAATTCGGGGCGCCGTGGAATGTCATAGCCGGGAAGGTCGAGGATCTCAAGCAGCCGGACGCGGTGATGGTGGATCAATTTTATGTCGCCACGCTGGGAGTGACAGGTATCGGGCAGGTGTTCGAGATACAGGGCCGCCGGGCGCGCGTGGTGGGTTTCACCTGGGGCATCCGTGCCTTTACCACCACGCCGTACGTGTTCACCACCTTCAAGAACGCCCAAGGCTACACCCGCCTGCAAGAGAACCAGACCCTCTTTATTCTGGTCAAAGCCAAGCCCGGGGTCAACTTGCAGCAACTCAAGCGCGCCCTAGCGGAGCGAGTGAGCAACGTGGATGTGTATACCACCACTGAGTTCAGCCGCATGACGAGCTTCTACTGGATGTTTTCCACCGGCGCCGGAATCGCGGTGCTGCTGGCGGCGTTGCTGGGATTAGTGGTGGGCGTGGTGGTGGTGGCCCAGACGATCTATGCCACTACCGTGGACCACCTGCGCGAGTACGGAACGCTGAAGGCCATGGGCGCGCCCAACCGCTACGTCTACAGTGTGATCATCAAGCAGGCCGCCATCAGCGCCGTGCTCGGATACGTAGTGGGCATGGCGGTGAGCATCTTCGTCGTACATGGCAGCCAGAAAGGAGGAGCGGCCATCGTTGTGCCGTGGCCAATGGGCGTGGGCATCTTCGGGCTGACGCTCTTTATGTGTATCATCGCTGCCGTCGTTTCCATCAATAAGGTTACGCGCATCGACCCGGCAATGGTTTTCAAAGGCTAGTCTATTGCCTCTTGCAACTGACTACGGACCAGGGATCAGGGACCAATGACAGAGCTGTCTGGCGCAATCAAAATGGACAAGGCAGTTTCGGTTCGTAGCATCACCAAGACCTACGACAGGGGCGAGGCCGCGGTGCACGCGCTACGTCATATCGATCTCGACGTGGCGAGCGGCGAAGTGGTGCTGCTGATGGGTCCCTCCGGCAGCGGCAAGACCACGCTCCTCTCGATCATGGGCTGCATCCTGCGTCCGACCTCCGGCAGCGTCCGGGTCCTGGGCCGCGAGGTGGCCCACCTGAAGGAGAAGGAATTGCCCCGGGTCCGCCTGGATCACATTGGGTTCATTTTCCAGGGATTTAATCTGTTTCCGACGCTGACGGCCGGCGAAAACGTGGAGGTAGCTTTCGATCTCAAGGGCGTCGGCAGCAAGGCGGCCCGGCGCCGCGCCAGGGAACTGCTGGAGCAGGTGGGTCTGAGCGAGAAGTACCACACTTTCCCCTCCGACTTGAGCGGCGGCCAGAAGCAGCGCGTGGCCATCGCGCGGGCGCTGGCCGGCGAGCCGGAGATCATCCTGGCGGACGAACCGACGGGCGCGCTCGACTGGCACAGCGGCCGCGTGGTGGTGGAAATGCTTCGGAGTCTGGCCCGCGAGCAAGGGCGCGCGGTGGTGATCGTCACCCACGACAACCGCACGTTCGAATTTGCCGACCGGATTGTTCACATCGAGGACGGTCGGATCAAAGAGAATAGTGTGCCGGGAACCACTTCTGCCACCACGATGCCGGCTGCGAGCCCGCGTGGGCTGCTGAATACCCGGGGGATGAAGCGGATGAGATCCTGGCCTTTCAGTCGGACCAGGGATAACGGGCCACGCGCGATTCAGGGGGTTGAGATGAGCAGGAAAAGCGCAGTCTGGATCGCATCGCTGGCAGGGCTCGGCGTCGCGGCTGCTTTCTTCGCCATGACGCACGGCCGGGCATCTCAGCCGGGCCAGCCGGGACAACCAAGCCAACCGAGCCAGCCAGACGCCGAGATCGCCACGCGCGCTGAGGACGCCACGATGATAGCGGGCCCGGGGCGCGTCGAACCCGGTTCCGAGGACATTAACGTTGGATCGGAGTTGAACGGCAAGCTCAAGGCCGTGCTGGTGGACGAAGGCGACCGCGTGCGCCAGGGGCAGGTGCTGGCGGTGCTCGAAAACGATGACTACCGCGCTCAGTTGGCCGCCGACGAAGCTCAGGTCAAAGAGAAGGAGGCGGAGTCGCGCAAGGTCATCAACGGAGCCCGCGCCGAAGAGCGGCGCGAGGCGCTGGCTTCCGTGAACGAGGCTCAGGCGGTGATGGAGAACACCCGCACCGAGATGGACCGTCACCAGCAGCTTGCCCGTGAGGGCGTGATCTCGCGGTCGGAGGCGGAGGGCTACGAGCGCGAGTACAACGTCGCCAAGGCTCGCTACGACGCAGCCGTCCAGCATCATGCCTTCATCGACGAGCCGGCACGCGAGGAAGACCGCTCCCAGGCGGAAGCTGGGGTCGCCCTAGCGCGCGCCCAAGCTGATGCTGATCGTGCCCGCTACGAAAAGACGTTTATCCGGGCGCCGCTCAGTAGCGTCGTCTTGCGCCGGTACCATCGGTTAGGGGAAAGCGTCACCAATTCGTTCAACGCTCCCGATCCCATCTTCACCCTCGGTAACACCCGTCGACTGCGGGTGCGCGTCGACGTGGATGAGACGGACGTTGACAAGCTGCGCCTCGGGCAGCGTGCTTACGTCACCGCTGATGCTTTCGGCAGTCGCAAGTTCTGGGGGCATGTGGTTCGAGTGGGCGAGGAACTGGGCAGGAAGAACATCCGCACGGACGAGCCCACCGAGCGGGTGGATACGAAGATACTTGAGACGCTCGTAGAACTGGACGACGGTCGCGACCTGCCAATCGGCCTGCGGGTGGATGCGTTCATACTCCCTCAGTAGCGCGCGTGGGTGGTGAGGAGCTAATGGGTAGTCCGTTGTCCGCTCGCCTTGCAAATCAAAGAGGTCGGCTCCGGAGCCTCCGAGCGGGAACTGCGGGAGAAGTTGCTGGAAGCGGCGCGGCGCCGCTAAATCGACGTGGTCATAGTCTGGCGGCTGGACCGCTGGGGACGGTCTCTGGCCGACCTGGTGGCCACCCTTCAAGAACCAGCCATCTCGGAGTAGGCTTTGTGTCTCTGACCGAAGCCCTGGACCTGACCACGCCCAGCGGGCGAGCCATGGCGGGAATGTTAGCCGTGTTTGCTGAGTTCGAGCACGAAATTCTGCGGGAGCGGGTTCGGGCGGGATTGGCCCAGGCGCGGCAGAACGGCCAGCGGCTGGGCCGGCCCCGAACGGCAGCCCTCAAGGCCGACCAAGTACGGAAGCTATACCGCGCCCACGTCAGCAAGGCCGAGATCGCCCGGCACCTGCAGATTGGGCGTACCTCGGTGCGCCGGATTCTGACTTCAAAGGGGACTTAAATGCCTACGAAGAACATGCCCGTGCCACCGGAGATTGTCCAAATCAAGGTTACCCTGCTGGGCACGACCCCACCCATCTGGCGTCGTCTGTCAGTGCCCGCGGACATGACGTTGGAGCAGTTACACAGCGTGCTGCAAGAGGCCATGGGGTGGGATGACGACCACTTGCATGACTTCCGCATTGGCCAGAGGCGATTCGGGCGGCCCGATCCCGACCGACTCATGGGTCGATCCACTGTCGCCAATGAACGCACGGTGCGGCTGATCACCGTTCTCGATAAAGTCGGTGCGAAGGCTGTGTATACGTACGACTTTGGCGACAATTGGAAGCATGCGATCGTCGTCGAAAAAGTGCTGCCGGGTGTTCCTATCCGACCTGCGTGAGCGGCAAACTCCACGCTCCACCCGAAGACTGCGGCGGTATCCCCGGCTTTTACCATCTGCTCGAGGCCATCAGCGATCCCACCCACGATCGACACGAGGAAATGTCGGAATGGATGGGCGGCGATTTCGATCCCGAGGCATTCTCAGTCGATGACGTCAACCGAAGACTTGCCCCTCTGCAACGGCGCCTACTAGACTAGCAAAGCGCTGAAACCGCTTGAAATACGCAGACTTGCCGAAAAGACACGCTTCACCGGCTGAGGATATCTTGAAGGTGGAAGGGGCGATCTGTCAAACGATGGACTGGCTTCTTCCACCAAGCTCTGCATCGGGCTACCTGACATGCGAACCGGCGACGTCGCAGCCTTCATTTGGCGGAGCGTCCAATACATCCGCACCGCCAATTGCATAATTAGTGAAAGAATTCGAGATGCACGCTGCCGATGCACTTGGCCGTCAGGTCATGCCTGGTGGGCTTGCTGGCCGCATTTAAGCCCCGACTCATTGATCGTAGCGCGTAGGGGATAGGGTCGACGCTACCTGCCGGAACGCATGAATTCCTGGCCCTTCTCTTTCCACCACCTGAGCCACAGCTTCGACACGTCCTGTTCTCCGATGACTGGTTCTCCGGGGAAGAGCTTAACTACATCGATTCCGGTAATTCGTCGGGCAGCGTCATTCAGAAAGAACTCTCCCTTGGCGATGTCAGCCATGAGGAAGGGCAGCGCGCCCTTTCCCAAGGCAACGATGTCGTCATAGGGGGGGTTATTGGTGTAGTCTGATGTTCGCGAGCTTACCTGGATCTCGGGCCGCTGGATGTATTTTTCCCAACGCGCGTGGGCTTCCCTATATTTCTTCGCCAACTCGCTCTGTTGGTCCCGAACTCCTTTATGCATCGGTTGGGCCGTACCTTGAGACTGTGCTGCCCTCGCCGCGTCCCGTTGGCTCCACCCAGGCGTCAGCAAGAGCCCCACTATCGCTGCCAAGCTCACCAGACGACCAACCCATTTCCCTGGGAACCCATACTGAAACCCCGGAGAGTGGGAAGACAGTGGGATTCGGAGTTCGGGATTCGGGGTTCGCAGAAGGGAGCCAAAAGGCGGCGGCTCTCCGCGAATCCCGAACCCCGACCTGCACTGATCACCGCCTCCCCCGCGAACCGCTAGCCCGGGCACGGGCACAGGGCCTGATTCGCCGTCGGATCGTCTTTTTCGTAACACTTCTTCACCTTACCATAGGCGGTACCCGGGGGCCTGCCTTTTTGCGTAGCGCCTTCGAGCTGTGTTAGCTTGTGCTTGATTCTGCACAAGGAGCCCAACTTACTCTCCCACACCCCTCCATCCTCAACTTCACGTGCGGCGTGGGTTGGGACACCAGCTTCGTCGACGAATAAGGCGACTTTCCTCTTGTGGCATTCCGGATCGCAGTTGTCAGAGTCCTTATATCCCCCGCCAATCTGGACAGGCCGCCCGATGGGCTGTCCGGCGCGGTTTCTCGGTGTCACCGTCAGCCCTTCTTTGTACAACTTGTCGAAGACGGCCTCGGTGTTACCCGGCCAAACCCACTGATTGGTGACTCCCACGCTCCAGGCAATACAGTTATACTCCGGGATCGCCGGACCGGTGATGCTCCACTCCCCAGCTTTTAGATTGGGAAAGAGGGCCGGTACAACCGAATCGCAATCGATCTGTTGGCCCTGCGGGGCTGGAGCGGGAACGGCCGAACCCGCAACCGGAAACCACACTCGCGGATTGGGCCTTGGCTGCTGCGGCCGGGCTGGCATTCCCCCGCCCCCGTGTCCCCCACCCCCATGTCCCCCGCCGCCATGTCCCCCACCGCCGTGTGCCGGTGGTCCCCCGGCGTGCCCTTGCTTGGGCCCGTGGGCAGGAGCAAGAAGTCCCAGCGGGTCGGCGGCAAACGTCGGCATATCGGAAACATACTCGTACAGGTCCATCCAGTCTTCGTCTTCGACGGGATCCCTCTGGAGGAAACGACCCTTGTTGGGGTCGTAATATCGCGCGCGATAGAAGTGGAGTCCGGTTTCCTCGTCAAGCTGCCGCCCTGTAAATACCCACGGGTTGCCGATGGCGCTGTGAGGCGTGTTCCACGCGTTCTGGGAAATCGAAGTGCCCGTCCCGTTGGTTACAGTTACGAACCCATAGACGTCGTAGCTGTAGCGTTCAGCGGGCGTGCCCGTGCTGTCGGTAACCGCCTCCACCGACCAGAGCTCGTTTTGGTGGTAATAGTAAGGTGTGCCGGCGGGGCGATCCATCGTCAGCACTTCATCGATATAGTTGCCATAGACGTAGGTGGCCTGCGTCCCGCCGCCGTTCTGCTCTTCGATAACGCGCGCGTCGTCGTAGAAGTACTGGGTCGTCGTCGGGGTCGAAGGGGTGGCCGGATCGGCGATCTTCTGCACCCGCCGCGACAGCGCGTCGTATTGGTATTGCCCCACCATGCGGGAGTCGGACTTGCGCGTCACCAAAGTGAGCCGGTTCTCCTCGTCGTAAGCATAGGTATACAGGCTATCCGCCGTCAGGTTGCCATTGAGGTCATACGACAGCGATGCGGCCGTGCCGGGCGGCGTATCGGTGATGCTGGTGATCTCATTGACCGCATTGTGGACGCGAGTCTCGGTGATGGCATTGGTGACCTTTTGCTGCCAGTTGCCCACCGGGTCGAGCGTGTATTGGGTCTGCGTACTGGGCACGCCTGCCACGGTGCAGGTGGGCGGGCTCACATTCAGGGTCCCGACCGCGTAATGGGTTAGCCGGTAGATGGCATCGTATTGGTAGGCTTCCGATTGCGCCAGATTCTGAAGCTTATTCTCACACTTCTTGTTGCCCTCGTTGTCGTAGACGTAGGCGAAGCCGGCAATCGGTGTCACCCCAAAGCTGTGCTGCAAGTTGGTGACCCAATCGTTGCCGTTATAGGTGTAAGCGGCGGTGGTGCCGTTGCGGTAGTTGCGGCTCAGCACGCGATCGCCGGCGTCATAAGTGTACGTCACGATGGGTGGCGAGGACACATCATTGATCTGGGAAATGCGGGTACGGAGGTCCATGCTCTCGGTAATCACGCGACTGCCGGGATAAGTGAGCGTCCGCGTGGTGGGAGCCGGAATTTGATAGATGTAGCTTACGGTCCGGCCATTCTGTACATCGCTCAGGACGCGGTCGGCGCCATCATAAGTGAAATTCACTGTCCAGGAGCCGTGCGTAGCGGAGGCCATCCGGCCGGAGAGGTCGTAGGTAAATGTGTCGGTGGTGCTGGGGTAGGCCCGCGAGGTTAGAAAATACAGGTCGCTATAGGCGTAGTTGGTGGTGACGCCGTTCTGGTCGGTGCGCGACGTCGGGTTGCCCACGAAATCGTAGGCGTAGCCGCGTGAGGATCCGTCGGCATAGGTCTCTTTGACGACGCGATTGACAGCATCGTAGCTGTACGTGGTGGCATGGTTATTCGCGTCCGTCAGAACGGTCCGATTGCCGACGGCATCGTACTGATACCCGGTGGTATTGCCGAGCGCGTCCGTCGTGCTGATGCGCCGGTTGATCGTGTCATAGGCATAGCTGGTCACATTGCTGTTGCGATCCGTCACCGTGAGCTGGTTGCCAACCGCGTCGTAAGAATAGGTGGTGTTCTGGCCCAGCGGATCGGTGACCTGGGTGACGCGGTAGATGACATCGTAGGTGGTGGTGGTGGTGTTGCCGTTGCCATCGGCCCAGGTAAGCTGGTTTCCGACGCCGTCATAAGTATAGCTCGCGACGTTGCCGATGCTGTCGGTCACCGTAATAATCCGGTCGTCGGCGTCATACGCGTTGTTGATGACGTTGCTGGTCGGCTCGGTCGTCGAGGTGACGTTTCCCACGCCGTCGTAGGCCCAGGTGGTCACATCGCCCGCCGCGTCGGTTTCCTTGATACGACGGTTGTCGGCATCGTAGCCATTCGTCGTCGTGTTGCCGTCGGGCTCCGTCACCGTCAACACGTTGCCCACCGCGTCATAGGTGGTGGAAGTGACGGCGTCAACGTCAGTGACGGGAGGCTCGACGTCGGCAGTGCTGCCCTGCTTGCGCACTTCCTGGATGCGGCGATCGAGTCCGTCGTACTTGTAGTAAGTAACCTTACCGTCGCCGTCGGTCACTTTGCTGGGAAGGTTCGAACCCTCGGTGGGGCCGGTGCAGACGCCGGTGCAGGGACCGGTGTTGGGACCGGTGCTGTCGTAGACGGTCGTGGTGACGCTGCCCACGGCGTCCGTGCTGGTCACCTGGCGGTTGAGCGCGTCATACGTGTAAGTAATCGCGTGGTGGTTAGCGTCGGTGGTTGTCAGCACATTGCCGAACGCGTCGTAGGCCGTCGTGCTGGTATCGCCCAGCGCGTCCACGGTCTTGATCAAGCGGTTTCGGGCATCGTAGAAGAACTGCGTCGTATGGTTGTTTTGGTCGGTAGTCGACACGACATTGTCGTTGCTGTCGTAAGCGGAGGTGACGGTGTGGCCGAGGGCGTCGGTAGTCTTAATGAGCCGGTTGCGCACGTCATACTGGTACTTCGTCACGTGGCCGTCGCGGTCGGTGACTTGCGCCACGTTCCCTTGCCCGTCATAGACCGTGGTCGTGGTCTTCCCCAGCGGGTCGGTCACCGTGACCACCCTGTCGAGGTCATCGTACGTGTAAGTGGTGGTGTGGTGGTTCGCGTCCGTGCGCGAGGTGAGATTGCCCTCGGTGTCGTAGAGCGTGGTGGTGACGTTCAACAGCGCGTCGGTGGCCGTGGCCAGATTGCCGTTGGCGTCGTAGGTGTAGGTGGTCTGATTGTTGTTCTTGTCCGTGTGAGTGAGCACGTTGCCATGCGAGTCGTAAGTCCAGGTCTCGGAGTTGCCGAGCGGGTCCATGGTCTTGATGCGGTTGCCGTTCCCGTCGTAGAAGTACCGGGTGATCCGCCCGTTGGGATCGGTCATGCTAGTCACCTGGTTGAACGTCGGCTCGTAGGTGAAGGTGGTCACGAAGCCGAGAGTCGCGGGCGGAATAGGCGCGTCCGTCTGCTGGAGGAGGTTGCCCTCGGAATCATATTGGTAGCTAGTCTTGTTGCCGTTAGCGTCGGTCATGCTGGCGACCTCTAACGTGCCCGGATCATACGTGTAGCTCGTCGTCGCGCCGTCGGGCGCCACCGCGCTGGTCACATGGCCGTTGGAGTCGTAGGTGTACTTCCAGACGTTGCCCCTGCCATCGGTCTTGCTGGTGGTCGACGGAGTGTAAACCCGAGTTTGATATTCGGCCAGCATTGTATTGCTAGTTGCCCAGTTATTGGGGTTCGCCAGGCTAAAGAGGCTGCCCCCATTGTTGATACCCGTAGGTTCCAGTTGGGTGTAGCTGTAGGTGAAAACCCGGCCATCCTTGTCGACCTTCTGCGTCATTTGCGAGAGCGTGTTGTAACTATATTGAGTCACCCTCCCGAGCGGATCGGTAATCTGGGACACTCTCCGGCCCGACGAATCGTAGGTAACGGTGGTGACGCGTCCTACCGGGTCGGTAATCGAGGTCAGCTCATGCTGGGCGTTGTAGACAAACGTCACGCTGCGGGTGTAAGTGTCGGTTACTTGAGTCAGATTCCCGTGACTATCATAAGACACGGTGGTCACGTTGTTGTTTCGGTCAGTAATGCTTTCGAGGCGATAGACGGGTCCGAAGACGAGGAAGGGGGTGTTGGGAATCTGCCCAAAAAGGAAGGTCGTTCCGTCCTTTTGCCGGATGGTGAAAGTGCCGTTCATGTTGTTAGTAAGGGTTTCGAAATAGCCGGGAGCAGCAGTATAAGTTCCCCCATGGTTGTATTGATATTTGGTGACCCGGCCTTGGCCATCCATGCGGAACATGTTGCCAAGCTGGCTGAACAGGAAGATGTTGTAGGAATGCGTCCATCCGTAACCCATGCCGGTGTCAAGCTGGGCCCGGGAACCGTCGGCGTTATAGGAGTTGTAGGTCAGCGACAAACTGAGGGCTGGCCCGAATCCGCTCCTCACATTGGATACGTTGTATTGCTCGGACTGATTGCCTTCCGTGTTGCTGACGCAATTTCCAATGGAGCCCCCCTCGCAGCTCGAAGAGGGGCTGGTCACGCCGCCGCATTTACACTTGCATCCCTGGCAGGGAGGCGGCTCGGCGCCCACATATTTTGCTTGCATGACGCCCGGCAACAGCAGAAGAAGAAGTGCAACGCCAGCGCCAACGAGACCTTGGAAGCCGTGTATTTTCCTCGTCATTTGATTGTCCTCCTGCTGTCGTCCATGCTCGTCGCATGGTTGTTTCGGGCCTTGTAGCACCGGGCTTTAGCCCGGCACTTGGTTTGTGGTTCCCATTCGTCGTCGGGGCGAGCCGCGCTCGTCTTAGAGCTTGCCCTGAGCACTGCGAAGGGCCGAACGCCGTTCGGCCGCATAGGCATAAGCCGCCATGGCCAGAAGTCCAATAGTCAATAAGACAACCGACGGATATTCCGGGACATTGTATGCCGACGTTTCGGCATCCGCCTGGATAAAGAGAGGGTAAGAGGTATCGAAATTGAGCGGTACGGTGTTTGTAAGAGTCTGACCAAACGGCGAGACCAGAGAGGCACTGGAGCCCACCGAAATGGGAGAGTCGAAAGACAGAACCGGACTTCCGTCCAAATTTAAATTAAAGATGGCCTCGGCTGTTGCCTGCACGCCATTCTGATCGTTTGCGACCTGCACCTGGCCGTTAAAGTCGGTGGAAAACGCTACATCCACCGATCCTGTCCCCCCCGTGATCTCAAAAGAGTTGGAGAGGCTGCTGGTGCTGGACGTTATTGCCTGCGCCGTGGTCCCCAGAATGCTAGCATTGCCGGAGGCTGTGCCGCTCAGGGACGACACATCGGCAGTCCCGGAAGCGTTGGCAAAGGTCACCGTTGCTGAGGCCGTCGAAGCGGCGCCGGTGTTGGAGGTGAACACAGGAATATCTTCCCCGAGGCCGTTCTGCGGCTCGGCGTATGCTTGTGAGCACCACGCCGGAGCCACGCCGGTGCAGCTCGTACCCGGGGGGGCGGCGCCTTGCCACACAATGCTCCCCGGGTTTCCGGTCGGGAGGGTAATCTGAATGTTGGAGAAGGAAATTGTGCTACTGGCAATCGAGTCGGCGTAGGCGCCATCGGGGATGCCCAATAAGAGGCCGGCACACAGTAGCAAGGTGGATGCGATGGAAAGCCCCTCCCGTCGTTGGCTCCAACTTGCACACCGAAACGGGCCATGCGAGGACTCATTGTTTCCTGACATTGAGCGTGCTCCTTTCGTTTTAACAGGACTGCGGGAAGCTTCGAACTAGATTTAGGAACGTGAGCCACAGCCAGTGCTTCGACTGGCTCAATTTCGTCTCATGACGATTGTCTCTTTTGGGGAAGCCGTCGGCTGCCGAGGCAGCCGCGAAGACGATGGCGCGAGCACTGGCGCCCGCCGGGGCCGAGAACAGGTAAGTTAGTTAAGGAAACTCGACGAGGCAAAGCGATAGAGTGCCGAAGGGAATGGGGGCTTCCCTTGCCCGAAGAACTAGACGACCTACCCTTAGCGGGTGCCATCGCGGTCCCCTCGTCGCAAATTGAAGTAGAACTGGCCCGACCGTTCTGGAAGTTAAGCTTCAGCAAGGTTCATGTCAATAGCACAAAGGTGCTATTGCCGGATAGCACCTTTGTGCCAGTGCCGTATAACATAACATCTGACACTCTTGACAATGGCCAGCGGCTGCGCCGCCCCGCTGCGGGGCTAGGGGACTAGGGACTAGCGGCAAACTATTTCCAGCCCATCGATGTAGGGACGCAGGGCCTCGGGGACACGACGGAGTCGTCCGCTTTTCACGGGTGGCTAGCGGTTAGTGGTTAGCAAGAGCGCGCTCTGTCGTTTCCTCTAGCCACTCACCACTCGCGCCTCACCACTCGCCACTAGCCACTGCGCGGAGCGGGCGGGTGCGAGCCCCACGTTGCCAGAGCACTCGGGGAACCTCCTTATAGCGAACCTTGCGGCGCTTGCCGCCGTAGAAGATTTTGGTCGTTTCCCAAGGGAGGCTCTGGTCTTGGCGCACTTGTTCGGGGGTAAACTTTTGCGGCCCGTAAACGCGGCGGCTGCCGGGAGGAGCGGCGAAGCACAGGCGGGCATCCTTGCGGGCGCGCGCGATCAGAATGGTTCGCTGGGGAATCGTGGCCAGCACGGTGCGATTACAGAAGCTGCCATCGCCGGCGATGACCAGAATCTTGCCTGGGCCACCCGCTTCATCGAGCAGGGTGCGGAGCTGAGCCATAGTTTGGACAAAGCGTTGCGAGAGGTTGAAGCGTTGGCAGTCTTCTTTATATTGCTTCCAGGCTTCGGGCGGGGCGCGCTTGCCGGGCTTCTTTACGGTGGAGACTTCTTCAAAACGGATGGGAATGGCGCGCGCCGAAAAGGGCCCGGAACGATGCAGGGGTAAGAGTAAGGAGGCTTGGAGGAAGCGCAGCCCCAGCATGAGATTGGTATGAAAAGGCGGGGAGAGGGGATCGCGATGGTAGGCGGCTTGGGGAATAGCACGGCCGGTTTTGCGCAAGCGGGTATCGTCGACGGCGACCCCCAGCAAGCGTCCGGGACAGAAGCGCAAGGCCTCTTGCAGCAGCGGGGCAAAGAGAGCTTGCGGCGACCAGCGGGCGCGCGAACGCAAGAAGTACTCGCCCGACCAAGAGTGTTGTTGGCGGCGGTTGGTCCAGAGGATGGGGGACAGGGTGGCTCGACCCAACACCAGCAGGGCGCCGAGGGCCTGACGCTGGGCGCGGAGCCAAGTGCGCTGTTGAGCAAACACACTGCGCCAGGATTGGGTGAGGGCCAGGAAGGTCTGCAAGAGGGTCATCGGGCCTCCGATCGCAGGGCAAAGGTGTTTTTCTCGGTGCGGGTGAAGCGATCGCCGCGGGCCACCTTTTTGGAAAGGGAAGAGACGAGACTCTCGCGGTCGACGGCGACCCCGAAGGCGGAGTGGATGCGCTCCAGGATGAG